>NZ_JBFREW010000011.1:0-362642 GCF_052114505.1 Labrys sp. KB_33_2
TCAGGGCGGCAGCCAGATCGGACGCCGGGAAGGGATAGGGGAACAGATATTCCACGCCCGCAAAGCCGTTGCGGGCGGCTGCCGCGAAGCGCTCCATGAACGGCACTTCATTGAACAGCATGGTCAGATTGGCGGCAAATTTAGGCATGAGGGTCCTTTCTACCCTCCCCTGGAGGGGGAGGGTCGGCCCGTAGGGCCGGGGTGGGGTGGCAGCCCGGCCGTTGATGAATGAGCCGAACTCCCCCTGGAATGGTTTTGGTTAGGGCAGCACTTCCCACCCCACCCCGACGCTTCGCGTCGACCCCAGATCATTCCAAGAGGAATGGTCGACCCCTCCAGGGGAGGGTAAAGAGCCTCATTCGGCCGCGACGGCTTCCGACCGGATGGGCAGGTCGAGGATGTCCTCGAACTCGGTCACCGCGTCGATCTCCGGGCCCATGGCGATGTTGGTGACACGCTCCAGGATGAACTCGACGACGACGGGCACCTGATAGTCGCGCATCCATTCGCGGGCCTTTTCAAAAGCCTGCCCGAACTCGTTGGGACTGCGGACCCGGATCGCCTTGCAACCGAGCCCCTCGGCGACGGCGACATGATCGACGCCATAGCTTTCGAGGTCCGGCGCGTTGATGTTCTCGAAGGAAAGCTGGACCTGAAAATCCATGTCGAAGCCGCGCTGGGCCTGGCGGATCAGGCCGAGATAGGCGTTGTTCACCACGACATGGATATAGGGCAGCTTGAACTGGGCCCCGACCGCCAGTTCCTCGATCAGGAACTGGAAGTCATAGTCGCCGGACAAGGCCACGATTTCCCGGTTGGGATCGGCCGCGCGCACGCCGAGGGCGGCGGGAATGGTCCAGCCCAGCGGGCCAGCCTGGCCGCAATTGATCCAGTGGCGCGGATGGTGCACACGCAGGAACTGGGCGCCGGCGATCTGTGACAGGCCGATGGTGGAGACGTAGCAGACGTCTCGGCCGAAGGCGGTGTTCATCTCCTCATAGACGCGCTGGGGCTTGAGCGGCACATTGTCGAAATGGCTGCGCCGGAGCAGGCTGCTTTTACGCCCGCGACATTCGGCGGCCCATTCGGAGCGGTCCCTGAGCCGGTCCTGCGCCTTGAGGTCGCGGGCAACCTCGAGGAAGAGGTCGAGGGCGGCGCCGGCATCGGAGACGATGCCGAGATCGGGATTGAAGACCCGGCCGATCTGGGTCGGCTCGATGTCGACATGCACGAATTTACGGCCCTTGGTGTAAATCTCCACCGAGCCGGTGTGGCGGTTGGCCCAGCGATTGCCGATGCCGAAGACGAAGTCGGAGGCGAGCAGCGTGGCGTTGCCATAGCGGTGGCTGGTCTGCAGACCGACCATGCCGGCCATCAAGGGATGGTCGTCGGGGATCGCACCCCACCCCATCAGGGTCGGGATGACAGGCACGCCCGTCAACTCGGCAAAGGCGACGAGCTTGTCACAGGCATCGGCATTGATGATGCCGCCGCCGGCCACGATCAGCGGGCGCTCGGCTTCTTGCAGCAGCGCGATGGCCTTCTCGGCCTGAAGCCGCGTCGCCTCCGGCTTGTAGACGGGCAGCGGAGCGTAGACCTCGTCGTCGAACTCGATCTCGCCCAACTGCACGTCGAGCGGCAGGTCGATCAGCACCGGGCCGGGGCGGCCCGAGCGCATCAGATGGAAGGCCTGCTGGAACACGCGCGGCACCAGAGCCGGCTCGCGCACGGTGACCGCCCATTTGGTGACGGGCTTGGCAATCGCCTCGATATCGACGGCCTGGAAGTCTTCCTTATAGAGGCGGGCGCGAGGGGCCTGGCCGGTGATGCACAGGATCGGAATGGAGTCGGCCGCCGCTGAATAGAGGCCGGTGATCATGTCGGTGCCGGCCGGGCCGGAGGTGCCGATGCACACGCCGATATTGCCGGCCTTGGCGCGCGTATAGCCCTCAGCCATGTGGGAGGCGCCCTCGACATGGCGGGCAAGGTAATGGTTGATCGAACCGCGCGCCTTCATGGCCGAGTAGAGTGGGTTGATCGCAGCGCCCGGCACCCCAAAGGCGCACACCACACCCTCGCGTTCCAGCACCCTGACGGCAGCGTCGATTGCGCGCATTCTGGCCATGGATGTTCCGCCCTCTTTGTGGTCTTCTGGTATACAAGATGCCAGCAAATGAGAGCGTGTCAACCGCTTTATGCAACCTGACCTTTGCGTTGGCCGCGGCCGATTGGCGCAAATCGCCCTCGAATCCGCTGGGCTGACGGAGCGAAGAGTCCCTTTCTGTTGATGGTTGATGGGGGCGTCGTATTAGTCCGATGCCCGCAGCTGAAAATTGTGAGAGGCTGCCCGTCCTTCGTGATCGCCATGCCTATCGAGGAGAATGACATGCGGCTGCCCAGCCTGATACGAACCATTTTGATGGGACTGGCAGTCCTCTCCGCGGCAGGACCGGCCCTTGCGGCCGGGGACTGCGCCAATGCACCAGACGAGGCTGCACTCAACCAATGCGCCGGCAAATCGTTGAAGGCGTCCGACGGCGAGCTCAACACGCTCTACAAGCAGATCCAGAAACGCCTGAACGACGATGCGGACAAGACGAAATTGCTGGTGGCGGCGCAAAGAGCCTGGGTCGCTTTTCGCGACGCCGAATGCAATTTCTCGAGCGCCGGGGTCACCGGCGGCACCCTCTATCCGTTGGCGGTGACGCAGTGCCGAGACGGCTTGACGAAGGATCGCATCAAGACCTTCAAGACCTATCTCAACTGCTCGGAAGGTGATTTGAGCTGTTCGGTGCCGGCGGCGAATTGAGCGCGCGCTCCATCCCTTCGCCTGTATTTCTGACATGATCCACGTCGATAGGTTTCCTGCAGCCGCTCTCTCGGAGCAGGTTCGTATTGTCTCATCCTCTCCCCGAGGATGTGCGCGGCCTGCGTTGATCACTGGCGGCTGGAACTTTATAAAGCCCCAGGATTCGACCGAAGAATCACACAAACGTCATGATGAGGAGACAGGAGTGTCGACATCAATGACGTAACGCTGTCGCTCTGACACTGAAACTGTCGTTCGATCAACTGATGCCGAACGTCTTATGGAGCGCAGGAAACTTATCGCAACGTATACGGATCATGCCATGTCCCGACCGACCCTAGCCGTCATCCTCGCTGCAGGTGAAGGCACCCGCATGAAATCATCGCTGCCGAAGGTGCTGCACGCCATCGCCGGCCGTTCCATGCTGGCCCATGTCCTAGCGAGCGTGAAGCAGGCCGGTATCACCGACGCGGCCGTCGTCGTCGGACCCGGCCGGGAGGACGTCGCCAGGCTCGCGCAGAAGGAACTGCCGGGCTGTGCCGTGTTCACCCAGGTCGAGCGCAGGGGCACCGGCCACGCCGTGCTGGCGGCGAAGGAGGCCCTGGCCGACGGCAAGGATATCATCGTCCTCTATGCTGACACGCCGCTGGTGCGCCCGCAGTCGATCGAGACGCTGAAGGCGGCCTTGGCGGATGGCGCCAGCGTGGCCGTGCTCGGTTTCCATGCCGCCGATCCCGCCGGCTATGGCCGCCTGATCATCGAGGGCGATGTGCTCACTGCCATCGTCGAGGAAAAGGACGCCACGCCCGAACAGAAGACCGTCGGTTTCTGCAATGGCGGCCTGATGGCCCTCAGCGGCGAGCACGGCCTTGCCTTGCTCGAAGCCATCGGCAATGACAATGCCAAGGGCGAATACTACCTCACCGACGCAGCCGAGATCGCGCATCGGCAGGGACTCCGGGCCGTTGCCCGCCCGATTGCCGAGGAAGAAGTGCAGGGGGTAAACGATCGCCTGCAGCTGGCAGCGGCGGAGGCCGTCATGCAGTCGCGTCTGCGCACCGTCGCCATGCGCGAAGGCGTGACCATGATCGCGCCCGAGACCGTCTTCCTGTCCCATGACACCCGCATCGGCAACGACGTGGTGATCGAACCCAATTGCTGGTTCGGCCCGGGCGTGACCATCGAAAGCGGCGCCGTGATCCATGCCTTTTCCCATCTGGAAGGTGCGCATGTCGGCAGCGACGCCTCAGTCGGCCCCTTCGCGCGGCTGCGGCCCGGAGCCAAGCTCGCCGAGGACGTCAAGGTCGGCAATTTCGTCGAGGTCAAGGCGGCCAGCGTCGAAAAGGGCGCCAAGATCAGCCATCTCAGCTATATCGGCGATGCCCGGGTGGGTGCGGAAGCCAATATCGGCGCGGGCACCATCACCTGCAATTATGACGGCTATCTCAAGCATCGCACCGATATCGGCGCGGGCGTGTTCGTCGGTTCCAATTCCGCCCTCGTGGCCCCGGTGACGATCGGAGACAACGCCAATATCGGCGCCGGCTCGGTGATTACCAGGGACGTGCCAGCCGATGCCCTGGCGGTGGCCCGCGGCCGGCAGGTTGGAATCGATGGCTGGGCCAAGGCCTATCGTGCCAAGAAGAAGGCGGAGAAGGAAGCCAAGTCCAAGGGATGAAGATACGCCGGGAGCGCGGACATCTCGCGACATGCTAGCATGTTGCGGTGTCCGCTGCTTCGGCCGTGAACGCCGGGCTTGGCATGCAAAAATGCGGACAGGATGTCCGCGGTCCGAGAACGTCCTCGGTAAACAATGAAAATAGCCGGCTAAAAGCCGGCTATTTTCATCAATGCATCCTTGAAACCATCTCAGATGGCAATCATCCCTCCGCCCGGAGCAGCACGACACCAGATCGCGGTTTGAGTTCGATCGGGCCGCTGACCGCCTGGCCGGACAGGTCGCGCCAGCTGCCCGCAGGTGGCTGGATCGTGGCCGATTCCCGGTCCGAGAAGTTCACGGCGGCGTAACCGCGCTGGTAGTTGCGCCAGGCGAGCGTGCCCTGAAGCTGTGAGGCGCCGACCGGAGGGCCGACGGGCGGATCGAGATTGGGATATTCGACCCAGCGCCCGGTGTCCTTCTGCGGCAGCACGGCGAGATAACTGCGATTGTTGCGGTTTACCAGGAAGCTGGCGACGATCCAGGACAGTTCGGCGTTGTCGGGGGGCGCGGGGGCGTTCGTGCAGGTGTAGTTGATCGAGACATAGGCCCGATCCTTGCGCTGCTGGATCAGCTCACGCTTGAGGCGCCAGGCATCGTCGGTGATGCGGCGCCGGCAACTGTCGCTGAAGCCGCCTTCATCGACCCAGATATCGGCAAGGTTGATCAGGGCCTTGGTCTCATCGGGTTGCTTGGGGTCGATCTTGGCATTCAATGCGATCAGGCCGCCGCGTTGATGGATCTCCTTGGCGAGCCAGCCGATATAATCGAGCTTCTGGGCGGTATGAGCCGGATCACGCGACTGCCCGCTGAAAAGTTGCACCCATTTGCCGTCGCGCCAGACACCGCAACGCTTGTCCGTGTTGGGCAGGGCGACATTGTCGAACGCGATGGAATGATAACCCTTGGCCAAAGCCGGCTCGATATAGGTCTTCAGGAGATATTGGCGCACCTCGGGATTGCTGGTGTCCAGCGGCGCATAGGCACCCCAGGAATAGGTGTAGCCGAAGGAGGGCGTCTGCTGGTCGCACTGATAGGTGATCCAGCTGGGATGATTGGCCTTGTACCATTCCGCCGTGTGGGCGCGGTTGAGATCGCGCTGATTGGGATAGTAAAAGCTGTCGATAACCTTGTTCGAACGCAGGGGTGTCTTGGAGCCCCAGACGAAGCCGACATTCGGCAGATTGCCGGGTGACTGCATGTGATTGTTGAAGATCTGGGCGCGCGGAATCCGGTCCACGGTCTCCGGATGCGCCACGCTTTGCTGCCCCAGGGCCGCGGTCGCAGCAACGAGGGAGACGGTGACGGCAATGCCGAAACTCAGATGTTTTTGCAGCATGGCTCTTCCGTTGATCTGTGTGCGTATGCGCCGCGTCCCGACCTCGCCGAGAAGTTGACAGCCCCCAGCGGAGCTGGAGGCTGACGCCTATTCCCGGCCCGGCAGGAGGTGATCCAAGAGAACCAGGGCGGTGGGATCCTCGTGGCGCAAAGCGAGGGCATCGAAGCAGGCGCCGATGGCGTTTTCGATATCCTGGCTGGCTCGGCAGGCACGCGCCAGCTGGACATAGTCGTCGGCCGTGGCAGCGCCTTGGGCGGAAACAGCCTGAAGCAGTGTCTTGGCCTGCGCATATTGCCGGTTGGCGATCAGGGCGCGCGCATGCAGGCTACGGGCGGCACCGTCCTCCGGATAGTCCTCGAGCAGGGCGGCCGTGTGCTTATGGCTGTCCGGCTCCTTGGCGACCAGCGCCTTGCGCGCTTCGGCCAGCCTGCGCGCCTTGATGCGCTCGGCGAGGTCGCCGGCCGCTGCATCCAGGCCGAGCCGGCTGCCCGCCTGCAGCCATGCATGGGCTTCCTGCCAGGCCTGGTCCCGGAAGGCTTGCCTGGCGCGGTTGCCGACATCGCGAGAGAGGGTTGCCGAGGCATCGGCCAAGGCGGCGGCATCGGCAACCAGCCCGGCATTGCGGGCGAACTCGCCGGCTTCTCCAGCGGCGGCGAGCAGGCGCAGGAAATCGATGCGAAGGGCGACGCTGTCCGGGGCGAGGGAGAGCGCCATTTCGAAGGCCGTCACCCGCTCCTGAGTCGGGTTCTGCTTTCGCAACGCCTGCTGGCGCAGCAGCGTGACGATGCGCGGCAGCACCTCGGAATCGCAGGACTGGATCCTGACCGGTGACACCGTCGCGACACGCGCGGCCGCCTGTACCTCGCCATGGCGCAGCAGGCCGCGGATGCCGGCTACGACCTCGTTGATCGAAGACGGCAGGAGATTGGTGAGGGCGGCGATGGTGCCTTCGATATCGCCCAGGCTCAGAGTGCTGCGCGCCAGGGTGCGCAGGGCAATATTGTCATCGGGCGTGATCGCCAGAGCGGTCCGTGCTTCCTCGGCAGCTTCGGCGAAGCGTTCAAGCTTGAAGAGTGCCACGCTGGCGCGTGTATGTGACTCCGCTGGAGAGGCTAGGGTCATCTTGACAACTCGGCGTTTGCCCCGGGTCGGGGGAGGTGGATCTGGCATCCGGCTCGTCGCGGAATTCCTTTGCGGCGAGCCGGGCCGGTGGCGTGCAATCGAGGTCGGAGCTCAGCTCAGACCCGGTAGTAGGAGCGGTACCATTCGACGAAGTTCCTGACGCCGACATCGATCGTCGTCGTGGGCTTGTAGTCGATCAGCTTCTCCAAGAGATCCGCAGCCGCGAAGGTCGCGGGAACGTCACCCTTCTGCATGTCGAGGAAATTCCGCTTCACCGGCATTCCCAGGCATTTTTCGACGGCGTCGACATAGTCGAGCAGGCCGACGGGCTGGCCGCCGCCGATATTGACGACACGATAGGGGCCGGCCGGTGACAGGGAATCGATGTCGCTGACGGGCTGGCCCTCGATGGGTGGCACCTGGGTGAGGCGCGCGATGGATTCGACCAGGTCGTCGACATAGGTGAAGTCGCGCTGCATCTTGCCATGGCCGTAGACGTCGATCGGCTCGCCGGCCAGCGTCGCCTTGACGAATTTGAACAGGGCCATGTCAGGCCGGCCCCAGGGGCCGTAGACCGTGAAGAAGCGGAAGGCCGTGGTCGGGATCTTCCACAGATGCGCATAGGAATGCGCCATGTCCTCGGTGGCCTTCTTGGTCGCCGCATAGAGCGTGAGCGGATGGTCGGTACGCTCGCGCTCGTTGAAGGGCATGTCCTTGTTGGCGCCGTAGACCGAACTCGTCGAGGCGAACAGGAAATGGCCGACGGAATGAGCCCGAGCCAGTTCCATCACGTTAAAGGTGCCGATCAGATTGGCGTCGACATAGGCGCGTGGATTTTCGAGGCTGTAGCGTACGCCGGCCTGGGCGGCGAGATGGACGATGACATCGGGCTTCTCGTCGGCGACGACCTTTTCGAGCGCGCTGAAATCCTCCAGCATGAGGATGTGTTCGCGGAACGCATTGGTCTTGGCCAGCATGGCGTGCCGGGCCTGCTTGAGCGTGACGTCGTAATAGGGCGTCATGCCGTCCACGCCCGCCACGAAGTGGCCGTCGGCCAACAGGCGGCGGGCAAGGTGGAAGCCGATGAAGCCAGCCGTGCCGGTAATCAGAAAGCGCATAAAGGGTCAGTCCTTTCATAGCGTTTTGCGATTTGGCGGTATCGCCGAGAATCGCAAAGACGCGTCACAATAAAGAGCTGGAGCAGAGCGGCGGTCGCACCAAAACGCGCTTTGCTCCGAGGTGGATAAAGCCGACGCGGCGGACCGTCAGGCCGCCAGGTCGGGAATGGCAGAAACATTCGGCTTGATCACGCGGTTGAGCAGATACCAGCCATACATTTGTTCGAAGCCCGGATCGTAATGGTCGAGATCGGCGCCCTGGCGTTCGAGGGCACGCGTGCGGCCGACGGCCTCGATCACGCCGCGCGGCTCGAAGACGGGAATGCCGAGTTCGGTGCCGACCTTCCTCACCCGGGTGATGAAGGCCTCGCGGCTCTGCAGGACGCGTCCGTCCTGGAGCGGCAGGCCGACATGCGACACCGCGGCCATCGGCTTGCCCCAGAGCTGCTTGAGCTCGATCAAGCCCTGGCGCAACGCATCTTCGTCGGCAAGTTCGCAATGGGCATCGCGCAGGATCCGGGCGTCTGCCTCGCCGAAGCCGGCCTCGGCGAACTGCTCGGAAGCGATGACTTTCTTGGCAGTCTCGGCCGAGATGCTGCGTTTCTGCAGCATTTCCTTCCACCACACTTTGCCCCCTTCGCCCAGGGGACTGAGCAAATGGCGGTGAAGATAGTTGAGCTGGAGATAGATGCCGTCGCAGATCAGCTCCTTCTCGGAAGCGACCTCCACGAGGAGGAAATCGGCCTTGGCCTGTTCCTTCTGGGCATTGGCAGAAAGCCTGGGCACCCGCTCCGTCGAGAAGACATAGGGCGCCATACCGTCGGGGATGACGCATTCGCCGCGCATCCAGCGCAGGCGCTGGACGGCTTCGCCGACCGAATGCAGATAGGCGCGTGAACCGCCGTCATAGTGGCTGCAACGGCCCGTGGCCGCGATCTCTTCCATCGGCCTGTGCAGACGGCAGGACCCCAGAACGAATACCTTCATCGCGCGTCACTCCTTGCATGAATGGGATAGCGGGAGAGTTGGAGAGTTGAACGGCCAAAGCCAAATTTCATCGCCAAACCTCATCGGCCTGAGATCGCGTTTCGGATCAGGCCGCCGGCCACCGAAGTGAGAAAGACCAGCGCCAGGCCCACCAGCAGGGAGGAGCCGAGAGCGGTCAGCTTCTGCGGGTAGGTCGGCGTATAATCGGCCTTGGGCTGGGCGATCGGCGAGACATAGCGCTGCTGGCGCAGGATTGCCACGCGCGCCTGGTCGAGGGACTGGCGGGCCGAGGCCAGATTGGTGTCGGCGAAGTCCTGCGCGATCTTCAGGCTTTCATAGGTGGAAAGCTGCTTGGCCACCGTCTCGCTGCCGCCACCCAGCCGCTGGCGGGTATCGTCGATCTCCTTGCGGAGGGTGACGATCCGCGTCTCCACGCTCTTGCGTCGCGGATTGTCGCCCTGCGTTACCTTGAGCTGACCGAGATCGGTCTGGGCTGCGGCCAGCTGGGCTTCGAGCTGCCCGATCAAATTGGTCAGCACGGTCAGATCGCCTGTCGGATCGACATTGGCGTTGCGGTTGCGCCAGTTTGCCACCCCCAGGCGGGCATCGGCTGCGCGCTGTTCGCTGCGCGAGACCTCCTCCTGGGCGACCTTGAGGGCATCGTTGAGGGCGCGCTGGTTCATGTTGTTGGCGAAGGTGTCGGAAAGATCGATTAGCGCATTGGAGATCTTGACGGAATCTTCCGGGGTGAAGGCCTCGACCTGCAGGACGACGATCTGCTCGATCATGTTGTAGCGCACGGTGATCAGCGATTTATAGGCTCGGTAGAGATCGTCGGGCGTCGGATCGTCTGGCAGGCGCACCAGTGGGTCGGCCGGATGCTCGGTGAGCATCTTGGTCAGGTCGATCTTCTTGGCGAGCCCGTCCATTGCTTCGCGAGACTGCAGGAAATCGCGAACCGCGTAGCCATCGACGAAGCCGGTGACACCCATGCCGGACGAGCCGGGGGTGAGCAGGCCGCCGACGCCGGCCTGTGGCTGGACATCGCCGCCCCGGATCGCAAACCGCGACTCCGCAGTATAAAGAGGCGTGGCGAGAACGAAGACATAGAGCGCCGTCAGCGCCAACGGTAGCAAAGCCAGCGTCAGTGCGATCAAGGAAAAACGCCGCCGCCGCCGCCGCACCTTGTGCTGGTAGCGCAGAAATGCCGCACTCTCCTCCGGAGCGATCTCGCTTTTAAGCGAATTGATCGTCGACAAGGGGCTCGGGTTGACCTCGTCCAGTGTCGTTGATGTCGGGACGGAGAGGGAATTTGCGGATGACTTCGTCAAGTTGGCTCTCTATTTCGATCAGACCCTGATTGAGGATGAGGGCGGTGTCACAGAACTCGTCGACTTCGGTTTTTCGGACGGTCGACAGGAGGAGCATCCGACCGGCAATGCGCTGCTCGAAAAGGGCTCTCCACAACAAGGTGAAGCGATCTTTCCGATAGGGGAATGTGCCGTCGACGACGTAAATTTCAAATGTCGGCAGGAGCGGCAAAATATACCCGAATTCCTGACGCGCTGTGGCCGGCCAATGCTCTACGAACTCGTCGAGATATTCCGGCAGAGTCAACATCGACTCGACGAGGTATATACAGAATCTATAGTCAAGATGATACAAACGGGAGATTAAGGCTACAATTTGTCTCCCGCTCAATTTACCGCGAACAAAACCCGCGCGGCCGATGGGCCAGGAGCAACTGCCACCGCGGACAACATGGCCGCTGCTGGGAGGGCGCAGGCCGGCGAGCAGGTCGATGGCGGGCTTGCGCGCGATCGGATCCGGCGAGACGACGGCATAGCGTGCTGTCGGCAGCGTCATGGTGATGTCGAGTGCCACCGGGTAGGGCGAGCCCCCCACCAGCGGTGTATCCACAACATGTTCGAGCGCAATCATGGTCCTCACACGGGTTGGATACGAGGCCGCGCGTGCTTTTCGGCCAGGAGGCCGATGCCCAACACGGCAATCAGACACAGAAAGAAATAGGTCGGGTTGGCGTCCGAGGAGGCATAGCCTGGAAAATAGGCCGCCCGCAGAAGCTGCATGCCATGAGAGGTCGGTGACCACAGCACATAGCCGCGATATTCCTCGGGCAGTTGCTCGGTCACGAAGAAGACCGACGAGAACAGCTGCAAGGCGCGTTCGAGCACCGAAGCCAGGCGCAGGAAGAATGGCCAATGCACGGCAATGGCGCCGAAGATGAGACCGATCGCCAGCCCGTAGAGCCACATATTCACGACATAGCTGATCACCAGGGGCACGTTGGCCGGCAGGGTGATCATGTTGACTAGTCTTCCGCAGGACAGCAGGATCATGAAGACGACGGCATAAATGATCAGATATTGGACCGCATAGGCGAGCGCCTGATGGATCGGCCGGACAGGCGGCAGATTGATGAAGACGCGGTTGTGCGCGACGGCGGTGCTCACCCGGAAGATCACCTGGCGGACCATGATCCAGGTCGTGCTTCCGACCAAAGCGAAGGTCGGGACGTCCATGTTCATGATGAACTGCGTCTGAAGAATGAAGTAGACCAGCGAGATCAGCGTCAGCAATACGGCGGGCTGAATCAGCATCCAGAGGATGCCGAAGCGGCTTTCGGAGGCGATGAGCTGGAACTGGACGATCAGAATGGCGCGGATCACGCCGATCGCGCCGGCGACCCGCGTGCCACGGCCGTTCTTCCCGCGGGCAGGATCGGCGAGAAACAACCCGTTGCTGAGATGGGCGATCAGCTCCAGATCCTGGCGGCTGGCGCGGCTGAGATAATCCTCCTGGACGCCGCCCTCGACCAGGCGTGCCTCCCGGGCGGCGGCGTCGCGCTTACGGGAGCGCCTGAGATCGCGCGCTTCGGCCAGCTTGATGGCGGCTTCGCGCAGATCCGACGGTGCATAGCCATCGTCGAAGACGTCGATATCGGCCCGGATGTCGTTTTCGAGAATCCGGATCGTCGTCCTCAGCAGACGATGGTGATAGTCGTGATCTTCGGCATCGGTCCCGCCGTCGTCTTCGTCAAAGATCTGCTTTTGGGTCTTTTCGGCATGATTGTAGACGGCCCGCCGCGTCTTGATGTTGTTGTCAGGCAGATCGCGTAGCGCATGGCGCAGGAGGGTGAGATATCCGTCCCAATCCTGTTGAAGAACGTTAGCGGAGGTCATCGGCCATGATCCTTCTGTCTGCCATGGGCCGGTGACGGCAGGAACCGCGAAGGAGCTGCGCACTCCTCGTCACGGCATCGACAGGGGCACAACGCCTCGACCCCGCGCCGGATCGGCGCAGGGAGAGGCAAAGGCCTGTGCCCGTCCCCCAAGCGGGGGACAGGCGAAGCGCCGAAGCGCCTATGGTCTGTTGGGCGTTCAAGGGCGCGAGGTCACAGCCGCCAGACTGTGACACCCTCCGGCGCGGTCGCGCGATCGAGCACACCCTTGACGTCCATGACCACGCCCGTGCCGTTGCGCAGGCGCGACTTGATCAGTGGCCAGCCCTTGGTGGCATATTCCTTGTGGGGAACGGCCAGGATGATGGCATCCGCTGGTTCGACGTCGTCCAGCTCGGAAAGCTCGACGCCATATTCGTGCAGCGCCTCCTCGTTGGAGGCCCAGGGATCGTGCACCGCGGTCTGGATGCCGAAACGGTTGAGCTCCTTGAGGATGCTTGCCGCCTTGGAGTTGCGCAGATCCGGCACGTCTTCCTTGAAGGTCAGACCGAGCTGCAACACGTTCTCGACCTTGCGGCCCTCCTGCAGCAGCAGGCGCACGCATTCGCGGGCGATGCGCTCGCCGACGGAGTCGTTGATGCGCCGGCCCGACAGGATGACCTGGGGATGGTAGCCGGCCTTCTCCGAACGATAGGTCAGGTAGTAGGGGTCGACGCCGATGCAATGGCCGCCGACCAGACCCGGCTTGAAGGGCAGGAAGTTCCATTTGGTGGAGGCCGCTTCGAGCACGTCGCTGGTATCGACATCGAGGAGCTGGAAGATGTGCGAGAGCTCGTTCATGAAGGCGATGTTGATGTCGCGCTGGGCGTTCTCGATCACTTTGGCGGCTTCGGCAACCTTGATGGTGGGAGCGACATGCACGCCGGCGGTGATGACGGAGCCATAGACGTCGGCGACGATGCCGCGGGTCTCCTCGTCCTGGCCGGACACCACCTTCTTGATCTTGGTGAAGGTGTGCTCCTTGTCGCCCGGATTGATGCGCTCGGGGGAATAGCCGACGGTGAAGTCGACACCGCTGGTGAGGCCGGAGGCCTTTTCCAGCACGGGTACGCATTCTTCCTCGGTCGCGCCGGGATAGACGGTGGATTCATAGACAACGATGTCGCCGCGCTTGAGGGCGCCGCCGACGGTGCGCGATGCTGCGCGCAGAGCGCCCAGATCGGGCTGGTTGGCGCTGTCGACCGGGGTCGGCACGGTAACGATGAAGAAATCGGCCTTGTTGAGGTCGGCCGGGTTCCAGGAGAAGATCGGCGGCGTTGCCTTCAGCTCTTCGCTGGAGATCTCACGCGTCCGATCCTCGCCGGACTGCAGTTCCTTGACGCGGGCCTGATCGATGTCGAAGCCGATCGTCTCATAGCCATGCTTGGCAAAGGCTACCGCGACCGGCAGGCCGACATAACCCAGCCCGATGACTGCGATCTTGCGTTTCTGACTCAAGACATAACTCCTTGCGGTTTGTCATTGCGACGCCCTAAGGGCGGTTGAGTGGGTCGATCGCCGAAGCCGGCGGATCGTCCGTACGTCACCGTCCTCCTGCGGGAGGCGGACAGGTTTTCGAAAAAGGCGAAAATGTATGGATCGGGACCATCAGCGGATGCCTCGCCAGATGCCGCCGCTGAGCCGAAGGTTTTCGGGGCCGCGCAGGATCTGCCGCTCGACTTCCCTGAAGAACGCGCCCTGATAGGCTTCGGCGAAGGCCGGGAATTCCTGGCCCTCCTGCTTGGCGGGCATGGCCTCGACGTGGAACTTCACCCGGCGCTCCTGCCAATAGGGAATGGTGATGAAGCTTGGAACGCCGAGGCGGTGGACGAGCCCGGCGGCGAACTGGGAATAGGTCACCTGCCGGCCTTCCCAGCCGACCCGAGGAGCCGAAGGGCTCATGGCACCGTCGATGGCGATAACAACCGCACTGCCCTGGCGCAGGGAGGTCATCACCTCGCGCGTCACCTCGAGTTCGGAGTGCTCACTGGTGGAAATCAGGGAGCCGACATGCGGGAAGGAGGCGATCTTGGGGGCAGAGGCGAGCCATTTCATCGGAATGTCCGCCATGTGCAGCGCCAGGGGCCCGGCATACATCGGTCCCATATGCGGGCTGATCAGCAAGGCGCCCTTGCCCTTGTCCAACCCCTCGCGGATGCTGGCCACGGCCGCGTCGATGCCATCGAGGATTTCAGCCACTTCGCCGGTCCGCTCGGGCGCGCATTCGAGCCAGTCGAGCAGCAGCAGGTCGGCGAGGCAGCCCCACCGCGCCCGATCGTCCCAGGCCTTGCGATCCCAGGCCTTGCAATGATTGGGCTCGCCGCCGGTAAGACGGGTTGCGAGCGACCAGGCAAAATCGAGCCTGCCCTTGGGGATGGGCGCGCTGGCCAAGTTCTCGTCGAGACGGGCCAGGGTATCGGCGAAGGAGTCCTTGAGATAGGCCCGCTTGCGGCCGACAAGGTCGGCATATTGCCCCTGGGCTTCTTCCTTCAGGCCCGCTTGCAGCAGCGTCGAGATGGTGTAGCGCTGCAGGGCCGGCGAATGAGGGTCTTCCTGAGCCAGCTTGCGCAGCAGCGTGGCCGCCTCGTCATAGTGGCGGGCCAGTCGCAGGGCACGCGCCAGCAGCATCTTGAGATTGCGCAGATCCGGTGCGAGCTCGCTGGCCTGCCGGAGGACGTCGACCGCCTCCTCGTTCTGCCGCAGCCTGAGCAAAGTCTCGCCGAGTGTGCGCAGCAGCAGCACGTCCTTGGCGGCCTTGTCGCGCGCCTGGCGCAGATGCTCGAGGATCTCAGCGTCGTTCCTGCCGAGCGACAGCATCGCATTGGCGACGACAAGATGCAGCCTCGGGGATTCCCCGCCCTGTTCAAGGGCCTTGCGGCCGATGGCCAGCGCCTGTTGGTGGCGCCCCGCCAGTTGCAGGACCTGGGCGACTTCGAGGGCGAGATCCGCCGTAAGGTCGGTCCGGTCCTGCAAGCGCTCGACGATGACGAGACTGGCATCGAGCTCACCCGCCCGCGTCAGGGCGATCAGGCAGAGCTGGGCCAGCCGCGCATGCTCCGGACTGCGCTCGGCATAACGGCGTGCGAAGTCGCGGGCGGCATCGAAATCGTTCGCCTGGACCAGGGCCTGCAGCCTTACCGCCGCGATAGCAAGATTGTCGGAGTCGAGTTCTCCGGCCCGTTCGATATGCGCCTGGCCGGCATCGCGCTGGCCTGAGCGCATCATCACGCTGCCGAGCGTGAGGAGGTCGTCGCTGGAAGAGGGATTGGCCTCGACCAGACGTTCCAGGAAGTTGCGGGCCGTGTCGAGTTCGCCGGCGCGCATGGCCGGCGCGACGACGAGGCGCCGGACCTGGTTGCGATTGCGCGGCACGGCGGCCACGGGCAATGTCAGCAGGGCGAGGGCGTCCTGCATCCGACCGCCCCCGGCCAGAGCGAGGACCTCGTCGATCGCCTGCCTCGAATCCGTGGCCTTGGTGTCTTGTTCGGTCATTCGCTTCATGCGCTGTCGCCTCGCGAATTAGCGGTCGAGATAAGCATCGACGGTCAGCTCCAGCATGCGGCGCATGGAAAAGCGCTCGCGGGACCATTGCGCCACATTGGTGGCGAGTTCCGCGCGCTCCTGCGGGTCGCGGCGCCAGGCCAGCACCTGGCTGGCGATGGCATCCGGTTCCAGATTGTCGATCGAGGGCAGGACGGTGCCGCTCACCTTGGGCACCAGCGTCTCGGCGGCGCCTCCGGCCGGCGTGGTGACGACCGGAACCCCGCTGAACTGCGCTTCGATCAGCACGTTGGGTAGGCCCTCGTGCCGGGACAGCAGCAGAAACACGTCCATATGCGATAGCCAATGGCCGACCCGAGGCGAGCGCCCGGTGAACAGCACGCGATCGGCAATGCCCAGCTCCTCGGCATAGGAGGTGGCCTTGCCGAGCAGGGGCCCATCACCCACCAGGATGAAGCGGGCATCGGGCACGCGTGCGGCCAGGCTCGCCGCGGTTTCCAGCCAGAGCAGCGGGCGCTTGTTGTCGTCGAAGCGCATGACCGAACCGATGGTGAAGCCGGCCTTGACGTCGAAGCTCTCGAGCTTCTGGGTCAGGGCCAAGGTCTTCTCGTCCGTCGCCGTGCTCAGGGGATCGAGCCCGTTGGGGATGATGCGCACCGATCCGCGCGGTAGCTTGAGCCAGGCCTCGTAGCGCTCGCCGGCGGCCTGCGAGTTCGCCACGATGGCAACGCCCCGAGCCGAGAGCAGCGAGCGATAGACCGCTTCATATTCCGGCTTGTTGCGTTCGAAGCGATCTTCGGGCGGCAGCGTGCGCACGCCGAGCAGGATGCGAGGCACGCCCGCCAGCAGGGCGGCCAGCCCAGTGGCGAGGACCGAGCCGTCCTGCCAGATATGCACGATGTCGGGGCTGATATATTTCAGTGCGTCGGTGAGCCGGATCACGCCTGTCCGCATCTGCGTCGGCAGGTGATCGAGGAAGCCGATCAGGTCCTTGACGCGGGAATAGCGCGGACGTCCGCCATATTCGGCAAACAGCGAATATTCGTGGATCGGCAAGCCCGCTTCCACAAATTGCGGCACGAAGAAATCGGCGCCGGCACGCGAATGCAGCGAGCTGCAGACCACATGGATGGGGCCCATGATGTCGGCATCGGCAATAGGGCTCGCCGCATGGATGGCGCGATTCAGGCCGAGCGCCGTGTTGGTGAACTGGCGTTCGGCACCGCCCGATCCCAGGCTGCCATTGATCAGCACGACCGGTCCGACGAAGCGGCGCGGCTCGAAGGTCGTGTTCGCCTCGCGCTGGGCGATAGCCATCTCGAACACGCGTTCGATCACCAGATTGGGCAGATGGTCGTCGCTGTTGGCGTGATCGGGCACGAGTTCGCTGAGACTGCGCAGATCCTGTTCGATCCGTGCCTGCGTCTGGGCGATGTGCTTGGTCTCACCGAACTTGTCGCGCGCAAATTCGATGATCTCGCGGGCCCGCATTGGCTGTCCCAACGAGACATAGAGACGTCCGAGCGCAACCAGCACCGATTCGGGCGTCGAGTCCATCTCGACGAGCTGGCCGAAGGCCGCCTCGGCGCCATCGAAATCCTTCAGCTCGATCAGGCCGCGCCCGTAGATCAGCAGCTGCGAGGGATCTTCCGGTTCTTCGGCGAAGCGATCGGAATGGAGCGTCCTGCCGGCATCGACGCCGTCGATGCGGATGGTCCAGCGCAGCACGCGAAAGAAGGCCTCGCGCGAGGTCGGAAAACGCTCGTCGATGCCGCGCCAGACCAGGAGGGCCCGTGGATCCTGCACGCGTTCCAGGGCCCGGGCGACCAGTGCCTGAAAGCGCTCCTCGCGTGGGTGCTTGATCACATAGGGAAGCAGCTTGTCGAGAGCTTCGGACAGTTCGGGCAGCCGGCGCATCGCGCCGGAGATGTCGCGGGCCTGGTTGACCTCGGCGGTGGTCACGCGTTGCGCGCCATTGCCTGCGCGCAGGCCGCTGGCTACCGCGGCCGAGACGATGTCACGGGCCGAGGTCTCGAGGGGAGGCGCCGGCGTGGCGTCGCTCGCCCCGGCGTCATCCACCGGCTGTACAGCAGACTGGGTGCGGAAAGCCATCATGACGATGAGACCGCCCGCGCCTTGCGAAGCCGTTCGACCAGGGCCCCTGCGGAGGACAGCGAGCGCCATTCCTCGGCGCGGCCGGCACTCTTTTCCTGCTGCGCGCTACGCTGCGAGGCGTCGCCGGCGAGCTGGTTGAGCGTTTCGACGAGACCATTCTCGCCTTCACCGATCCAGACCGCTGCGTTGCCCAGGATGGCGCGCGCCACCGGCCCATCGGATGCAACGATGGTCTTGCCATGCAGGAGCGCGTCGACGAGTTCGAACCGGGTCCGCTCGGTTCGGCTCGAACCTGCGAGCGTCGGGGTGACGAAGATGTCGATGGTCTTGTAGGCTTCGGCGATCGAGCCGACCTTGGGACGGCCGGGGAAGAGCACGCGCTCGCCATGGCCCATATGGCTCAGGCGCTCATGCAGCTTGAGGAAGCGGGAACCGACACCGAAAACCGCCAGTCCAACATCAATGCCATTGGCGACGAGCTTGTCGAAAGCATCCCCGATACCTTCCAGATCGAGGTCCTCATAGGGATCTCCGACATAGCCCAGGACCAGCCGGTTTCTGAGGGCGGGGTCGCTGCGCCAGGCGGGGGTCTTCTCATCCGCCTTGAAGGCGGGCACGCTCTCTCCGAGCATCAGCAGCTTGACCGGCGGCACCTTTCGGGCGGCCACGGCATCCGATGCGCCGGGCCAGCGGGTGAGGACGAGGCCCGCCTCCGCGATGAGAGCATCGTCAGCCTGGCGAAGCAGCGTTTCCTTGTCGTTCGCCGACGTGGTGTCGGTACCCGCCGCGACACGCTGGCAATCAAGCACCAGAGTGGCGCCCGACATCCGCGCCGCGATGGCGGCCGGATAAGCCGCCTCCAGATCGGTGGCCACCACAATGATATCGGCTTCGAGCGTCCTGGCAGTGCGCCCCAGTGCGACGCCGGCGTCGCGGCCGTATTGATCGATGATGGCCGGTGCGGTCTCGATCGGGGCCATACGGTGATAGGCGATGCCATCGACCATGTCAGGCCCGGATTTACGGGAAGCCCCGGTGTTGCGCACGGGATATCCGGGCTGGGTCACCACCCGCACCGAGCAGTCATGCTTGGCCAACTCCTGGGCCAGGGCATGCGTACGCATGCTGATGGAGGACCAGTGATAGGGCAGGGATTGCGGCACATAGAGCAGCACGTTGAGGCGTGCTCCTGGTGCCTTGCGCGAGACCTGTTTGGGCAGACGGATGCCTTGGTCCTTGAAGCGCTCCAGCGCCATCAGTTCCTCATAGCGTCGGATTTCCGTCGCATTGAGGGCCGCACCGGCGCGCAGGGCTTCCTGGAGAATGGCGCTGGCCTCATCGATCGAGCCGGTGTCCATGAGCGTGAAGGCCAGGAGCTTGACCCGTCCCTCGTTCGGATCGGCTTCGGCAGCGGCCTTGGCGAGCGCGACGGCGGTGGCCGGATCGGCGGCGCGGGCTTGCTTGGCGAGATCGAGCAGCACGCGCGACAGCACGCTGCCACGCGGGCGCTGGTCCTGGATCCAGCGTTCGGCCGCTGCCAGGCCATCCTTCTGCGCCTTGGCGAGGGCGATCTCGGACAGTTGCAGATATTCGGGGGCCGCGCCGGTCGGGATGAGATCGGCCGGCAGCGAGAGCGAATGGCGATAATCACGATACCATTCGGCGATGCGGGCCGGCAGGCGCATGCTGTCACGCCAGCTCGAAAATCCGGTCATCATCACCTGGCCAAGCCGGTAGGTATGGCCTTCGCGCAGCTTGGTGATGCGTTGCTCGGCATGCTTCCAGACACTGCGCGTGTCGAGCACGGCGAGTTCCGCACTGCGTTTGGCCTCGCGATAGACGTCGAGGTCACGTTCCAGCTGCTGCAGGCGGGTGGTGAGCGCCACCTTGTCCTCGGCCAGTGAGCGCTCGGCCAGTTCGGCTTCGAGCTCCCTGATGCGCCGTGTCGCAGCCGCTTCGCGGTCGAGCGCAGCCTGAAGCTCGGTACCGGAGGAAGCAGGCGGCGCGGAAACGGCAGCAAGCCTGGTTTTACGGCGGTCGGGGGAGTTGGAATCGTGCAAGCCGCCGTCCATGGTAATCGCCGCCCCTTCGAGCTGACGGTCGTCGAAGGGCGTCGTCCTGGGACTCACATGCTCCGCCGTTCCATCACCATTACGATGCAGCCTGGGCGCTTCGGTCACTCTGCTCACCTTGATCTCCGGCTCCTCGGAACAAGGCGCGTTCAGGCAGAACGCGCCTTTGCTCCAACTTTTCGTGCGGATGCGTCATGCGAAGCCTGGTGCGGACACCGGATCGCAAGACGTTTTGGGCTCAGCTCGCCAGCTTCAGGTTCAGCAAGCCTTCCAGGTTCTTGCTGGCGCTGTTGTCCGGGGCGAGTTCGCGGCTGCGGGCGACCGCGGATGAGGCCGTGGCAAGATCACCGGCCCGATGGCTCGCGCGAGCCAGATGCAGCCAATGGGTGGCTGAGTCAGGCTTGAGCTCGAGGACGCGCTGGTAGTAGTCGGCCGAGTCGGTGAAAGCGTGCGTCTGGTAGAGATGATGAGCCACCGCTGTCAGAGCCGGCACGTTCTCCGGATCGATCTGGAGCAGGAGATAAGCAATCTCGGCAGCCTCGGCAGGCCGCTTCTCGCGGCGATGGGCGCTCAACTCCTTGGAGAGGATGGCGGCGACCTTGCGGCGGAGCAGTTGCAGTTCGTCGTCATCCTGGCCAACCTTGGCCAGCAGCGCCAGGTGAAGCGCTGCCTGGCGGGCCTCGCCACCGCGCAGGGCAAGCTTGCTGGCACGGCGGACACGCTGGATCAGGCGGCCGACATAGTCGACCTCGGGTGAAGCCAAGCCGGCCTGATACAGGGTCACCAGACCCGTATATTCCAGTTCTGCTTGTCCGGCGGCCCGGGCGAGGCGCTTGGCGGCAACCTGATCGGTGGGATCGATATCGAGCAGGCGCGACCACAATTCCAGCGCTCGTTCCGGGGTGCCGGTGCGCTCGGCGGCGGTCGCCAGGCGCTTGGTCGCCGTAGGATGGCGGGGATCAACCTTCAGGACCTGTTCCCAAGCGGCCGCGAAACCGGCGGGATCCTGCTCGAGATCGGCCTGCTTGGCCTGGTCCACCACGTCGTTGCGCAGGGCGATGATGCGCTTGCGCAGGATCGGATCGGCGGGCGCCACCGCGTTGCCGAGGCGAAGCACGCGACGATAGCCGTCCTGGTCGCCAGCCCGATCGAGCTCGACGGCGGCCTTGGCGAGATTGCTGCCGACCCGCGCGATGATCTCCTCGAAACCTTCGATCGTGCCGGCGTCGGCATGGCGAATGGCGATCAGGACCTTGGCTGCGTCTTCAATCTGCTGGCCGCTCAGGAGCTTCTTGGCGGCCAGGAATGCGGTCGAGGGATGCGCTTCGGCTGCAGCGACGGCTGATTGCGCGACCTTGTCGAGCACGCCGGTATTCATGGCCGCTCTCAGACGCATCTTCAGCGCATTGGCGTGGCTGGGCGAAATCGCCAGTAGTTTGTCGGCTTCCGCGATCACCGCGTCCCAGTTCGAGGCCTGCCAGGCATCGCGCATGGTTTCGAGATGGCTGCGCAATTCCGGTGCCGAAGGCGACATACGCCGCTTTGGCTGGGTCCAGCTTGCGGGGCCGGGAATGACGCTATGGCCGAAGGAGGCGTTCGAGAGGGCGTCGTTCGCAATATCCATCTTCTATCTCACTCGTCATATTTGCCTGGGCAGGCACTCGGCGATCACCACATGTGATCAATTGATCTGATCACTCGGAGATGATCAGAAGCGTTCTGTAGGAATAAATGTGTATTTTTGATCTTGAAGCCAGTACAGCATCTGAATTTGGCGTTACGATGGCAATAATTAAATTTTAGTAAACTATATTATATTTCATATACTTAGGGATGTTGATCCTAATTATTACAACGAACGCATTTTACTGCAGATTTAATTTTTTATGGCTCGATCTCTGGTGCTATCAGGTCCCATGTCGTCGGTATCGTCGACAGCTCGCCTCCGGCTGTGGCGTTCAGCGGGCGCGGGCCCTCTTGTATTTCCGTGGTTGCTCGGCTGGAGGATCTGCCGCCGGCGGACTTGCCAATAAATCCACGGTTCGCTGCACCATCAGGGTGGTGGAGAAGCGTTCGGAAGCGATCTGCCGGATGCGATCCGCAAGGCTTGGATCGGAGCGCCGCCAGTCGACGACGTGGGCCACCTTGGCGCATAAGGCTTCGAGATCGACCGCCTCGACCGTGTCGGTGGCCAATCCCGTCACGCCCGGCGTGAAGGTTTCGCAGGCGCCGCCGGCCGGGGTGCTCACCACCGGAATGCCGGCGAGCTGGGCCTCGATGAGCACGTTGGGCAGGCCCTCGAAGCGCGACAGCAGCACGAAGGCATCCATCTTCGCCAGCCAATAGCCGACGCTGGCCGAACGGCCCACGAACAGGATTCGGTCTGCTATGCCGAGTTCGGCGGCACGTTGGCGCACCCGGGGCAGCAGCGGCCCGCTGCCGACCAGGACGAAGCGGGCGTTGGGCCGGGCCTCGTGATAGGCGCGGGCGAAATCGATCCAGAGTTCCGGGCGCTTGTCGACATCGATGCGGAACACGCCGCCGATCGTTTCGGTGGCATCCGCCGTACGGCGCTCGAATTTCTGCCAGCGTTCTTCATCGGTCTCGTTCGGGTCGGGCGGCAGATGCTCGACACCGTTATGAACGATGTTGAAGCGCTCCTGCGGCAGGCCGAGCCAATCGCAATAGGCCTTGGCGGCTGCATGGCTGTTGCTCATGAACTCCACGCCTGGAATTTGAGCCAGGGCCCGGTACATCGGCTCATATTCACCCCGGAACAGATGGGGGCGCAAAACCGGCGGCAGGCCGCGCGCATTGAGGACGATACGTGGAACACCGGCCACGAGCGCTGCCAGTGCGGCGAACAGCACGGCACCGTCCTGCCAGATATAGGCCACGTCGGTGTCATGGCGGCGGAAGTGCTCGACCAGGCGCTGGGCGCCGAAGGCGGCATGGGCCGGCACCAGGGGCAGCAAATGCCGAAGATCGCTGTCTTCCGCCACGAGGTCCACCGGGCGGGCCGGCGTCATGTTGTCGATCTGATAGGCCTCGACCTGCTCGCAGGCGATCATGGGCAGAAAGAAATCGTGATTGTTCTCGCGGCTGAGCGACTTGACCACGACCTGAATCGGACCGCGGATCTGCCGGCCGGAGATGCTGCCGCTTTCGCGCCGGGTGCGCTCCAGCCGCGCCGCCGTGCGGGCAAGCTGCCGTTCCGCGCCGCCGGTGCCGAGGCTGCCCGTGATCAGCGAGACGGAGCCGAGCCGGCCCGGCGCCACCGGACGCACGGATCGGTTGCGGAAGATGTCGATGGCCGTCCTCAGCACCACGATGCGTGCAGGTATGCCGCATGTCCGCCAGTCCGGTGCGTGCCGGTCGAGGACTTCCATGCCCTTGCGCAGTTCCTCGGCCATCACCGAGGCATTCTTGGGCGCCTGTTCGGTTGCCAGAAGCCGATCCAGGATCGCCAGGGCTTCGGTCAATTCCCCCCATTCGCGCAGCCGCTTGGCGTAGATGAGCGACGCGTTCTTGGAGTCCGGGAAATCGGCCAGGGTTGAGACGAACAGTGCCTTGGCAGGTGCGATTTCTCGCAGTTCGACGAGGAGTTCGGCCTTGTTGAGGCGCCGATCCGCGTCGGAGGGCACGCCGGGATAATGGCGCTCCAGGATTTCGAGGCCTTCGGTGGTGCGCTGATGCCGTGACAGCCAGCGCAACCGATATTGCAGGGCTCGGTAATTGTCGGGGAATTTTTCGTGGACGTCAGTCCATAGCTCCAGCATGCCCTCGCGGACACGGGTCATCTCGGCGACGAGTGCGTGGGAGAGATTGACGTCCAGCTCCCCCGGGAAGCGGGAAAGCAGATATTTCAGGCGCGGAAGCGCAACCTGGGCGGTTTCGACATTGTCGGCACGCTTGACCAGATCGGCGCATTCGGCGCGCACGGCTTGCGAATAGACGTCGACGGTAGAAAACCAAGCGTGTCCACCCTCATGGACCGAGAGTAAAGGCGCGTCGGCGGTCTCCGACGATGGAAATCTGTTAGGTTTCAATAGTGCCTATCCCGTGGTTGCCCATGTATAGATTCCATACTCAATCATTAATTCCATAAAGATCAGATAATCTTTACAAAAGAATGACGCAAGTAAGGCAACTATTTGGTTTTCAACTGATGATTTTCTAGGCGTCTACAGCAAGAAATGTGGGTCGCTTCTTTGAACGATTCCAATTTCTTTTGTTTTCCCCTCGGGCGGCGTCATGTCCGTTTCAAGCAGTCGGTTGCAGCGGGTGGCGGTGGACCGACATGCGCAATCACGCCGAACGTTCGCCCCACACGAGACCTGCGGATATTGCAATGCAGCAATGTCCGCGCAGCCGAACGGAGCGCCGGAGCTCTGGCGAATGGATGGGCAGCGTGAGCGAGTGGAACTGCTGCGCCCAGAAACATCGATAGCGCACAGGCCTCTTTCGCCATCCGTCCTCCGATTCAACCAATGCCCCATACGGCACGATTCATCAGTACCTATGGCATTGCCAACCTCAGCGAGTCGGCTTTTTAGACTCATCGAAAATGGATTGCAAGCTTATAATGTTTTCTGCTTGGTGAAGCCAATTTTGAATAACCATAAATAGGCTGATCAAACCCCATTTTGTTCATCAATATGAACGTGATGGGTATAACAGAAGAAATGTGCTGTATTTACACTGACCATATTCTGAACATATTGTGTATGTTGAGTTCACGGGGCTGACTGTAGATGAATCTTTTATGACCGGGGTGCGATCAGTTGCGAGGCAGGGAAGTATGGGGCGGTTCGATTTCGGGCCGCCATTCCGTGCGTTTTGGCGCTGTGTCCGGACCGGTCGCCGCAGGGTGGGCAATCCAACACCAGCCTGTCGCGGCAAGGGATTTCGACGGTTGACCGTCAATCTCATCACAACAAATCGGCAGGGGGTGGCGGGCGCCTTGTAAGGTGCCGGAAGCTTGCTCGAATGTCTGGCCAACCCCGTCATGCGGCTTTGCGCCGAGATGGGTGGCGGCCGCCTGCCGTTACAAAACATAGGGCATTTTGAATATGCCTACTATCCAGAGTTCCTTAATCGAAAACATCATTGTTTTGATTCGGACCAAGATAAGGTAGAGCACATGTGTGGTATTGTTTGTGTTCTTGGCAGCGAATCAGTGGCCATGCCGCTGGTGGATGCGCTGCGAAGACTGGAATATCGGGGGTATGATTCCGCCGGTATTGCAACCCTGGAGGGCGGAGCCATCGTCCGCCGGCGCGCCGAGGGCAAGCTGGTCAATCTGGAAGCCAAGCTCGGTCGGGCACCGCTTAGCGGTACCAGCGGTATCGGCCATACCCGTTGGGCGACTCACGGCAGGCCTACTGAAGACAATGCCCATCCGCATGCAACCGAGCGGGTGGCCGTCGTTCACAACGGCATCATCGAGAATTTCCGCGAATTGCGCGACGAATTAAGGGCCGATGGCGCCAGCTTCCAGTCGGAAACCGATTCCGAGGTCATCGCGCATTTCGTCACGCGAGAGCTGGAAAAGGGCCTTACGCCGATCGAGGCCGTGCAGGCATGCCTCAAGCGTATTCGCGGTGCCTTCTCGCTCGGATTCCTGTTCGCGGGGGAGGATGATCTCATCATCGGTGCCCGGCTTGGGCCGCCACTGGCGGTCGGCTATGGCAATGGGGCGATGTTCCTGGGATCGGACGCTATTGCTCTCGGTCCACTGACCAATACTTTCGCTTATCTTGAAGACGGCGATAGCGTCGTGATCACCCGCTCTACCGCGACTATCTACGATGCGGGGTTCAATCAAGTCGATCGCCCCATCCAGAAGGCAGAGATTTCGGCGGCCATCGTCGAAAAGGGCAATTATCGCCACTTCATGGCCAAGGAGATCCATGAGCAGCCGGAGGTGATTTCCCACACCCTGGCTTCGCTGATCGACATGACCAGCGAAACCGTTCGTCTGCCGGACCTGCCTTTCGATTGGAAGAACCTTAGCCGCCTTACCATCTCGGCTTGCGGCACGGCATCCTTCGCCGGACAGGTGGCGAAATACTGGTTCGAGCGCTATGCGCGCCTGCCGGTCGAGGTCGACATCGCTTCCGAGTTCCGCTACCGCGAAGCGCCGCTCGAAAAGGGCGGATTGTCGCTCTTCGTCTCGCAGTCGGGCGAGACGGCCGATACAATGGCAGCGCTGCGCTATTGCCAGGAGCATGGCCAGCACACGCTTGCCGTCGTCAACGTGCCGACCTCCACGATGTCGCGCGAGGCGGACGCCATGGTGCGCACGCTTGCCGGCCCTGAGATCGGCGTTGCCTCCACCAAGGCCTTCACCTGCCAGTTGGCGGTGCTTGCCTGCCTGGCGATCGGTGCGGGCAAGGCCCGCGGCACGCTGACCGTCGAGGCAGAAAAGGAGCTGGTGCGGGCGTTGATCGAAGCGCCGCGCCTGATGACGGAGGCGCTCCGGCTTGATCATGAGATCGAGGCCTGCGCGCGCGACCTCACCAAGGTCAAGGATGTGCTTTATCTCGGCCGTGGCACCAGTTACCCGCTCGCCCTGGAGGGTGCGCTGAAACTCAAGGAAATCAGCTACATCCATGCGGAAGGCTATGCCGCTGGTGAGCTCAAGCACGGCCCGATCGCCCTCATCGACGAGAGCATGCCCGTGGTGGTCATCGCTCCCTTCGATGCGATCTTCGAGAAGACCGTCTCGAACATGCAGGAGGTTGCCGCCCGTGGTGGTCGCATCATCCTGATCACCGATGAGAAAGGCGCCGAGGCCGCTTCGCTTTCCGGTGCAAGGACGATCGTGATGCCGGCAATGCCGGAAGTGGTTTCGCCCCTGGTCTATTCGGTGCCGATCCAGCTGCTCGCCTATCACACAGCGGCGCTCGTCGGGGCGGATGTCGATCAGCCGCGCAATCTCGCCAAGAGCGTGACGGTGGAATAGGCACCGGATCGCCGAAGCGCCCTGCGATTTGACGGCATTACCTGGAATCGCAAGGGCGCTTTAGCCAATCCGTTGGATTGGCTAGGAAACAAAGCGTTGGAGCAGACGGGCGTTCAGCCATGAACGCGCCTTGCTCTGTGAGATTGCAGCATCGGGCCGGAACCGAGCCTCAAGACGGCAACTGGGCCGGCCCGATGCTGGTGCAAGCGGCGCAAGTAACGCGGAAACAATAATTGAGGCTCTGCAGTCAGGATGCTGCAGCCATGCCTCGAAAGCTCGGGGTTATCACATGAGTCGCAAATATTTCGGCACGGACGGGATCCGTGGCCTGGCCAATAGTGTCATTACGCCAGAACTGGCGATGAAGGTCGGCATGGCGGCCGGCCTTGCCTTCCAGCGCGGCGAACATCGCCACCGGGTGGTGATCGGCAAGGATACCCGACTGTCGGGCTATATGATCGAGAACGCCCTGGTAACAGGCTTCACCGCCGTGGGCGTCGACGTGATGCTGCTGGGCCCGATGCCGACGCCCGCCGTGGCGATGCTCACCAATTCACTGCGGTGCGACATCGGCGTGATGATCTCGGCCTCGCACAATCCCTATGAAGATAATGGCATCAAGCTGTTCGGCCCCGACGGCTTCAAGCTGTCGGACGAGACCGAGCGCGCCATCGAGGCCCTGATCGATACCAATCTGTCGTCGCGGCTGGCCGGTTCGCGCGATCTCGGCCGCGCGCGGCGCATCGACGACGTGCATGCCCGCTACATTGAATTCGCCAAGCGCACCTTGCCGCGCGGGCTGCGTCTCGACGGCCTCAGGGTCGTGCTCGACTGCGCCAACGGCGCCGCCTACAAGGTCGCGCCCGAGGCACTTTGGGAACTCGGCGCAGATGTGATTACCATCGGTGTCGAGCCGGATGGTTTCAACATCAACCGCGATGTCGGCTCGACCGCTCCGAGGGCACTCGCCCAGAAAGTGCGGGATCTGCGTGCCGATATCGGCATCGCCCTCGATGGCGATGCCGACCGCGTCCTCATGGTCGACGAGAAGGGGCGGGTCATCGACGGCGACCAATTGATGGCGGTGGTTGCCTCCGACTGGAAGGAAGAAGGCAAGCTGACACAGCCCGGCATCGTCGCCACGGTGATGTCCAATCTCGGCCTGGAACGCTATCTCGGCGGGCTCGGCCTGCAACTCGAACGCACCGCGGTGGGCGATCGCTACGTGCTCGAACGCATGCGGGCGCAGGGCTACAATGTCGGAGGCGAGCAGTCGGGCCACATCATCCTGTCGGATTTCGCTACCACCGGCGATGGTCTGGTCGCCGCCCTGCAAGTGCTGGCGGTGCTCAAGAAGACCGATCGCCCGGTCAGCGAAGTCTGCCATCGCTTCGATCCGCTGCCCCAGATCCTCAAGAATGTACGGATCCGCCGCCGCAAGGTGCTGGATGATCCCAAGGTGGCCAGTGTGATCGAGGGCGCGCGCAAGCAGCTCGGGGATGGCGGCCGCCTGGTCATCCGCCCCTCCGGCACCGAACCGGTGATTCGCGTCATGGCCGAGGCCGACGACCGCGCCAACGTCGAAACGGCCGTGGACGAGGTGATCGACGCCATCACAAAGGCGGCGGCGTGAGGTTTTGGTGGCCGGGTCCCGGGACCCGACCACCAAAGATCGCGATCAGGTTGCACAGCGTGGCAATTCAACCTTGCATGAACGCAAAGCTGGATTGCTTCGTTGCTTCCGCAAGGACGGTCGCCATTCAACCTCTCAACCGGCGAATTTGCGGATGAGCGAGACGAGCTGCGGCTCGTCGATCAGCAAGGCGGCGTCTTCGGGCGAGAGCCATTTGCGCAGGCGTTGGGCTTCTTCGGGCCAGCTTTCAAGTTCGTTCTCGACCTTCAATGGATAGACGTCGACCTCGACCATGCCAAAATGGCTCTTGAAGCGCTTCCAATAGCGGTATTGGCCGATAGGCTTGCGCTTGATCTTGCCGAGGATCCCGGCTTCCTCCAGCGCTTCGCGCTCCGCCCATTTCCAGGTCTTGGGGCCTTCGGCCCAGCCCTTCGGGATGATGAAACGACGGGTCTGGCGCGAAGTGAGCACCAGCACCTCGATGCCGCCGCCCTTGCGCCGGCGAAAAGGCAGGGCCGCGACCTGACGGAGCGCAGCGCCGCTCGTCAGTGACTTCTGGTCCCTGGCCTTGATCTTCGCCATTGCCCGCCGTTCCCGCTCAGGCGCCGTGCTTGCGGATGGCGGCCGAGATCTGCGCCAGGCCTTGCTTCAGTTCTTCCTCGAGCGGATAGGCAAAGCCGATGCGCAGATGGTTGCGCGGCATCTCGAACCAGTGCCCGGGCCCGCCATAGGTTCCGAAGCTTTCCAGCAGGTCCTTGTAGAAGGCATCGAAGTCGAAACCGGGCGGATGGCGGAAGCGCGGAAAGCAGACCACGCCTCCCTTGGGTTCGACCCATTCGAGCTTGGGATCGCCCGCGATCCACTCGCGCATGATGGCAAGGCGATCGGCGATCAAGCCCGCCTGCTCCCTGAGGAAGGGGCCGCGCCGTTCGAGCACGCTGCCGGCGATCCATTCGTCCACCACGCTTCCGCAGATGCCGATCTGCTCCTTGGCGGCAAGGAAACGCTCCTGCAGTTCGGCGTCGCGCGTGATGATCCAGCCCACGCGAATGCCGGGCACGCCGTAGGCTTTGGAAAGCGAGGAGACGCTGATGGCGCTCGGGCTGAGCGAGGCCGCCACCGGCAGGACCCCACCATGACTGAGGTCGCGATAGGTTTCGTCGACCAGCAGCTTGCAGCCGGCCTGCTCGACCAGGGCGACCAGCCCGTCGAGATCGGCCCGGCTGAGCATGGTTCCGGTTGGATTATGCGGGCAGGTCACGCTGACATAGCGGGTTTCTGGCCTCATGGCCTCCGCAACCTTGACGAGATCGAGCGCGAAGCCGGTCTCGAAATCGAGATCGACACAGGTGATCGCGCAGCCGATGGCGCGGGGCGTCTCGATATTGGTGGCGTAATTGGGCCTGACCACCACGAGATGGTCGCTCGGCGACAGTAGCGTGGTGGCGATGATGAAGAGGGCGCCGGCCGCGCCCGCCGTCACAAGCACGTCGTCGGGCGAGAGGCCTTCATCCTGCGAGGCGATCAGCCGGCGCAGACGCTCCTCGCCACGATGTTCGCCGTAGAACAGCGTGAGATCGGGAATATCGAGGCCGAAATCGGAGAGTTTTCTGTCACGGACCGAGCTCTCGGAGAGGTTGTAGCGGATACGGTCATAGCCATATTCCTCCGGCGCCTCCTTCTCGATCACCATGCGGGCATATTTCATTGCTGTTTTTTCCCACTCAGGATTTCGACGCGAAGCGGGCGAGCGCATCGAGGGTGGCGTCGACTTCGGCCATGCTGGTGTAGTGCGACAGGCCGAGACGGGCGACGCCGCCGCTCTCGCGCAGGCCGAGGGCGCCCGACGCCTCATGGGCATAGAAATCACCGGCCCAGCCGAAGATGTTGCCGGCGGCGAGATGCGCCATGGTTGCCTGCGGTGTCCGGCCTTCCAGGCGAAAGCTGAAGGTCGGCACGCGGGCATCGAGCCGGTTGCGGCTGGCAACGCCGAAGAGCTTGAGTCCTTCGATATCGGCAAGGCCAGCCAGGAAACGGTCCATCAGCTCCGCCTCATAGGCGGTGGCGGCCTCCAGGCCGGCGACGATCCGGGTCCGGAGCGGCTCACTTGCCTGCGTCCCGCCGAAAGCCTCGCCGAGCCAGGCCATATGCTCGATGGCAGCCTGCGTGCCGGCGAGGGCCTCGAAGGAGGGCGTGCCCGGGGCGAGGCGCCAGGGCATGTCCATGGCGGCGGGTCGGACCTTGAGCGGGACCAGCCTGTCGCGCAGCTCGGCGCGCACATAGAGCACCCCGGCATGCGGACCGAAGAATTTGTAGGCCGAGCAGGCGAGCAGGTCGCAGCCGATCGCCTGCACGTCGACCGGAATGTGCGGGGCGGATTGCACTGCGTCGACCATGGTCACGGCGCCGACCGCCTTGCCGGCGGCGACGATGCGGGCGACGTCGTTGATGGTGCCGAACATGTTGCTGGCGTGGTTGCAAGCCACCAGCCGGGTGCGCGGCCCGATCAGCCGGTCGAGCGCCTCGTAGCGATATTCGAAGGTCTCGGGATCGAAATCGAGCCAGCGCACGGTGACGCCGCGCTCCTCGGCGGCGATCAGCCAGGGGCCGACATTGCCGTCATGGTCCATGCGGGTGAGGACGATTTCGTCGCCGGCTCGCCAGTCGCGTGCGATCATGCGTGAGAAATGGAAGAGCAATGAGGTGCTGTTCAGCCCGTACACGATCTCGTCGGCCGCCGCGCCGAGCAGGGCCGCGGCCGCTTGGTAGGCCCCTGCGAGGATGCGATCGCTGTCCTGCGAGGTGCGGAAGGGACCGCCTTCGTTGGCGCAGCTGTCGACCAGCACGCGCGTCATTGCGTCAACGACCCGGTGGGGGACCTGCGAGCCGCCGGGCGCGTCGAGATAGATGCGCGGCTTGCCGTCGTCGCGGAGGGAAAGCGCCGGGAAGGCGGAGCGAACGGCTTCGATGTCCCAAATGCTTGTGGTCATGGTCAAATCCTTTCCGGCCAACGTCAGCGGCTGGCGCGTAGGCTGGGCGTCTGCGTGGACAGGCAGGCGAGCACCTGCACATGCAGAGCGGGCGTGGCGCTGGCGGCGATGGCCTGGCGGCCGGAGCGGATGGTCAGTTCCTCGCCCTGCCAGGTGCTGATGGCGCCGCCGGCATTGCGGATGATCGGGGCAAGCGCGCAATAGTCGAAAGCGTCGAGCCCGCCATCGGTGCTGATGTCGAGCGCGCCATCGGCCACGCGGCCATAGGCATGGCAGCCGCCGCCATAGACGCACCAGCGGGTCTGGCCGCGCAGGTCCTGGAACGCGGCCTGTTCTGCCGTGTCGAAGGGCTCGGGATTGCCATTGGCCAGGATCGCGTTGTTCAACTCGGTGCAGGCGCGCGTGCGAATGGGCCTGCCGTTCAGCGTGCTGGGAACACCGTCGGCGCCGATCCAGCGTTCATGGGTGACGGGATTGTCGATCACGCCGAGCACCGGCACGCCGCGATAAGCGAGGGCGACCAGGGTGCCGAAAGTCGGGATGCCGGTGATGAAGGCCTTGGTGCCGTCGATGGGATCGATCACCCAGACCCATTCGGCGTCGAGGTCGGCCGATTCGAATTCCTCGCCGAGAATGCCGTGTCCAGGATAGTGCCGCGCGATCTGCTCGCGCAGCCGGGCCTCCACCCGGCGATCGATCTCGGTGACCGGGCTGGCATCGTCCTTGGTGAGGAATTCGCGCTGATTGGCGAGGGCCTCGCGGATGATGGCGCCGCTGGCATCGGCAAGAGAATCGGCAAAAGCGGCGAAGGCTTCGAGGTCAGGTCGTTGCATGGGAGCTTTCGGCAAGGTTGGTACGCGATTGGACGAGGGGGCGCCTATGCCGGCTCAGCCGGTGCTCGAGAGCACGCAGGGCCGAGGTGAGGACATAGGTGATGACGAGGTAGATCAATGCGGCGGTGATGAAGAGCTCATAAGGGGCGAAGGTGCGCGCCACGATGGTGTTGGCGACGCCGGTGAGCTCCATCACGGTGATGGTGCTGGCGAGGGAGGTAGACTTCAGCATGCTGACGACCTCGTTGCCATAGGCCGGCAAGGCAAGGCGGAAGGCATGCGGCAGGATGATGGTGCGATAGGCAAGGGCGGTCGACATGCCGCAGGCCCGTGCCGCCTCGATCTCGCCGGCCGGCACGGCCTGGATGGCGCCGCGCAAGATATAGGCGGTATAGGCCGCGGTGTTCAGGCTGAAGGTCAGAATGGCGCAGACCGAAGCCTGGCGCAGATAGGGCCAGAGGGCGCTGTCGCGCACCACATCGAACTGGGCGAGGCCGTAATAGACCAGGAAAATCTGGACCAGCAGCGGCGTGCCCCGGAAGAAATAAATGTAACAATGCAGGATCAGGCGCACCACGCCGTTGCCGTTGATGCGCAGGATCGCCACCGGAATGGCGATGAGCATGCCGCAGGCGAGGGAAGCGGCCAGGAGCTGCAGCGTGATTGCCGTGCCCTTGAGCAGGGCCGGCAAGCTTTCGAGCATGAGATCGAGGTTCATTGCGCGAGCTTCCTTTCGCCGCGCGCGGCCCAGCGCTCGAGGGCGTCCACCGCCGAGGTGTTGACAATGGTCAGGATGAGATAGGCGATGGCGGCGATCACGTAGAAGCGGAAGGGGTCGCCCGCCACGGAGGTCGCCATCGAACTGACGCGCATGATCTCCTCCAGGCCGACGATCGAGATCAGCGAGGTGTCCTTGATCAGCGAGATCCAGTTGTTGCCGAGACCCGGCAGGGCGTAGCGCCACATCAGGGGCAGGCGGATATGGATGAAACTGGTCAGGGACGACATGCCGAAGGCCTGGGCGGCCTCGACCTCGCCTTTCGGGAGGGCCAGGAAGGCACCGCGCAGCACCTCCGAGGCATAGCCGCCGAAGACGAGGCTGAGCGCGAAGACGCCCGCCGGCAAAGCCGGGATCTCGACATAGGCGGCATCGGGCCGAATGGTCTTCATCAGGGCCGTCAGCGCGACGGTGCCGCCGAAATAGACGATCAGGATGATCAGGAGTTCGGGTGTGCCGCGCACGACCACGGCAAAGCCCCGGCCGAGGCCGCGCAGGAAGGCGTTCGAGGACAGTTGCGCCAGCGCGCCCAGCATGGCCCAGACGAAGCCGAGCAGCAGCGAGAGCACGGCGACCTCGATGGTCACCAGCAAGCCGAAGGCGATCTGCGTCCCCCAGCCCAAGAAGAAGTCCATGGCCAACACGCTCCGACAGCGGGGTTGGAAGAGAAGCCAGCGCAGCTGACGGCGAGGCGTTTGGGGTTGCTCGCGGTTCGTGCCCCGTCATCCCCGGCGCCACCGGAGGTGGCCCCTTCCCACGGCCTATGGCCGTGCCGGGAATGACAGAACATGTGCCTGCCAGCGCTGCCCTACTGGGTTGCGGCCGGCAGCACGCTGAACGACCAGTATTTGTCGTTGATGGCCTTGAAGGCGCCGTCGGCGAACATGGCCTTCAGGGCGCCGTCCACCTCGTCTCGCAGCTTGGTATCGTCCTTCCTCAGGCCGATGCCGACACCGGGCCCGAAGAATTCCACGTCGTTGATCTCGGGCCCGACAAAGGCGTAGTCCTTGCCGCGCGGCTTATCGAGGAAGTCCTGGGCGAGCTTGATCGGCCCGGCAAACACCAGGTCGACGCGCTTGGAGGTGAGATCCAGCAGCATGTTGTCGACGGTGTCGTAGAGCACGATGTCCGCATCGGGAAACTTGTCGCGCATGTATTTCTCATAGGTCGAGGAGCGCTGGATGGCGATCGCCTTGCCCTTGATCCCGTCCGGATTGGCCTTGCCGTCAGCCGTCAGCGGCGCAAGGCTGGACCCCTTGGCCGCGATGAAGCGGGCGGTGGAGGAACGGTAGGGCAGGCTGAACTCGATGCTCTTCTTGCGCTCGTCGGTGATCGACATGCTGGCAGCCAGCATGTCGAACTTGCCGGCCATCAGCGCGGGGATCAGCGAGTCGAAAGGCTGGCAGACGAAACTGATATCCGCACCGACGCGCTTGCCCACTTCTTTGGCGACGTCGACATCAAAGCCCTGCAGGGTGCCGCTGGCGTCCTTGAAGTTGAAGGGCGGATAGGTGCACTCGCTGCCCACCCGCAACTCCCGGGCCTGGGCCATGGAAGTCAACGAGGCCAGGCAAGCCAGTGAGGTCACTGCACTGGCAGCCAGAAGGATGGCGATTTTCTTCATGGAATTCCCCTCCATTGTTCTTGAAGCTCTGGATTCACAGCACGCGCTGCAGAAAGGCGCGGCAGCGCTCGGATTTCGAAGCGCCGAACACCTGGGCCGGCGGGCCGCGTTCCTCGATCACGCCCTTGTGCAGGAAGACCACCTCGGCCGAGATCTCGCGGGCGAAGGCCATTTCGTGGGTGACCACGATCATGGTGCGGCCTTCCTCGGCCAGGGTACGCATGACGCCCAGCACCTCGCCGACCAGTTCGGGATCGAGGGCCGAGGTCGGTTCGTCAAACAGCATCAGCCTCGGCTCCATGGCGAGGGCCCGCGCGATGGCGACGCGCTGCTGCTGGCCGCCCGAAATATGGGCTGGGTAGTGCGAGCGCTTCTCCCATAGACCCACCTTGGCGAGATAGGCTTCGCCGCGCTCCTGGGCCTCGCGCCGGGACAGGCCGAGCACCTTGATCGGCGCGATGGTGACGTTCTCCAGCACCGTGAGCTGGCTCCAGAGATTGAAGTTCTGGAACACCATGCCCATACGGCTGCGCAGGCGGTTGATCTGCCTGGCATTCAGCTTGGTGCGGTCCCCGCGCCGGTCGAGCGTGATCTCCTCGCCCTCCACGGCGATGGAGCCGGCGCTTGGAATCTCCAGGAGGTTCATGCAGCGCAGGAAGGTGCTCTTGCCCGAACCGGAAGCGCCTATCATGCTGATGACGTCATGCGTACGAGCCGTCAGGTCGACGCCGCTCAGCACCTCAAGAGTGCCGAAACTCTTGCGAATACCCGTCGCGCGAAGCACGACTTGTTCTTGATTCCCCATGGAATTTCCCGTGCTGTGGCGCGGTGGTGTTTGCACGAGATTGGGCGACTAAGCGGTCGTGCCCAAGAGCCAATTTCCAGTGGTGATACAGTCCAATTCAACCGCGGGAGCGAAGCATCAGCCAAGCTCTTCGATGGCATGGGCGAGGATTTCGGCGTAGCGACGGATGCGCTTGACCGGATTGTTGCCGAAGCCGAGCACGAAACCCTGCCGCTTCAGCGCGCTGCGGCAATAGCGCGAGAGGGGCGGGCAATCCATCTCGTGATCGAGCAGTCGCTTCGAGACGGCGCGGTCGTCGAAGGGCCGATGGGAGCGGATGGTGAGGTGGAGTCCAGCCCTGACGTCGGGAACGATGAAATCGCCACCGAGCCGGTCGCGCAGGCCCTCCGCCAGCGCCCCCGCTCTTTCGCGATAGATCGCCCGCATGCGCCGCAGATGCGACGCCAGGTGGCCCGAGCTCATGAATTCGGCGACCAGGGCCTGGTCGGGCAGCGGGGCATAGAAGGAGAAAATGCGCTGGGCCAGCTTGAAGGCCTCGATCAACTCCGGCGGGGCAATCAGATAGGCAAGCCTCAGCCCTGGTGCCAGCACCCGGTTGAAGGAACTGGTATAGATCACACGGCCGGAATGGCCGGCATAGAGCGGTGGGACGGGAGCACCCGACCAGCGGATCTCGCTATTGAAATCATCCTCCAGGATCCAGCCGTCTTCAGCCACGGCCCAGTCGAGGAGAGCCTGTCGGCGCGGCGCGGACATGGTGCAGCCGAAGGGGAACTGCTCGACCGGCGAGACGATGGCAAGCCGCGCCGGCAGGCTGGAACTGGTGACGGCGGCGATGTCGAAGCCTTCGTCATCGACGGGGATGGGCTCGACCTTCAGGCCGCAGGCCGTCAGCGTCGCGAGCTGGGTGACGTGGCCGGGGTCTTCCAGCAGCACGCGGTCACCCTGGTTCAGCAGCACATGGGCGGCCATGGCGGCCGCCTGTACCGTGCTGGAGAAGATGACGACCTGCTCGGGGCGGCAGACGATGCCGCGTGTTTCCTCCAGATAGGCGGCGATCTGCCGGCCGAGCGGCAGCGTCGCCCGGGCATAGTCGTAGCCCGTATGCGAGGCGGCATGAGCGCGCCAGTGCTGCCCGGCAAGGCGTGCGAAAACCTCGTAGGGAAATTCGTTGAGGGCGGGAATACCAGGACTGAGGCCGAACCGCTCTCGGCGTTCGGGTGGCACGTCGAGGGCGAGCAGGGCTTCGGCATGGGCGGAGGGGCGGGCAGGGCGTCGCTTGCCGACAGGTTCCATGATCGGTGGGCGCGGCAGGTGATCTTCCGGAAAGACCTGTTCCACGAAGGTGCCGGAACCGACGCGCTTCTGCAGATAACCTTCCGTCGCCAGTTTCTCATAGGCCAACACCACCGTGCTGCGGGAGATGGCGAGTTCGTCCGACAGCATGCGGCTCGGCGGCAGGCGTGCGCCGCGGGGGATCCGTCCGTCGGCGATCAATCCACGCAACTGGGCGAAAAGCTGCTGGTAGAGGGGGATGGCGGAGCCGCGCTCGAAGGAAATCAGGTTCCAGGCAGGATAGTTGAAGACTTCCATCGGCTTCCCAGCGGCGTGATCGTCCGGCCGGCCAGGCGGCTGCCTCGCGACGGCAGCGATCGGGCGTCGCTTCCCGGCCCGTTCTTCGTCGCCATACCTGTGATTACACGTTCAGCGACGCCGCGGCCATATCGTTCATCCGATGCGTTGTCGCACTGCGTGTCTCACCAGGCGATCGGCCGTCCATCGAAGGCCTGGAAACTGCCACTGTCGGCCAATGTGGCCCGCTCAATCAGACCCTGCAGGGCCGCCGCGCTGTCCGATACCGGAATTTCGGCTTCGATGCCGCCCATATCGGTTCGTACCCAGCCGGGATGGAGGGCAAGTACGGTGATGCAATCGGGCTTGAGGTCGTGGGCCAGCTTGGCCGTCGCCATGTTGAGCGCTGCCTTGGAGCAGCGATAGGCATAGTCGCCGTCATCATCGCCGATCATGCCTTCGGCGATGGATCCGGCGCGGCTCGAAATATTGGCGATGATCCGGCCGCCTCCCGCCCGCAGGTTCGGCAGGAGCGCCCGCGCCACCAACAGGGGCGCGAGGGCATTGACACGCATCACCTCGATGAAATCGTCGGCGTCGAGCGTGGCGAGGCCATCGACGTCGCCGCGGATGCCGGCATTGTTGATCATGAGGTCGAGCGGGGTGCCGGCGAGGCCGGCGGCAAGCTCGGCTATCGAGGCCGGGCTGGCGACATCGAGCCGGCGCCATTCGAGGCCATTTTCGTCAGGGGGCGGCGTGTCGGCGCGGGTGCAGGCAATCACCCGCCAGCCCGCGCCGGCATAGTGCCGGGCCAAGGCCAACCCAAGGCCACGCGACGCGCCGGTAATCAGCACCGTGCCGGGCGTAGGGGTTCGTTCTGGTGTGCTGTCGAATTCACGCATCTTGATCATGCCGAGTGGAGCGCGGGAGTCCCTCCCCGGTTTCGGGGAGGGTGGACCGGCCAAGCCGGGCCGGGTGGGGTAGGGTGGCGCGACCATACTTTTTCCGGCCCGCCCGCATCGCGCGCCCCCTTCCGTCGCTGCACCGCATTGATGACAGGAACATCTTCGTCTTCGAAGATATTCCGGACTTCCCCGAAGTCGGGGAAGGATACCCGCGCTCTATCCCGACATCTTGCCGCATATGAATCAGGTCGCCGTCAGCCAAGTTGGGCGCTCCGCGCCGGCTGGACGACGCTCCGGGCCTGATCCGCGATCTGGGCATAGACCTCACCCGAATATTTGATCCGCCGCTCCTGCGTTGCAAGATCGACATGGGTGATGCCGAAGGGCGTGGTGTAGCCATAGGCCCACTCGAAATTGTCCATCAGTGTCCAGGCGAAATAGCCCTGCACCGGCACGCCCTCTGCCGCGGCCCTGGCGACCTCGGCGAGATGGTCGACATAATAGAGCGCGCGCTGGTCGTCCCAGATGCGGCCGTCGGCGGTCACGGTCTCGGGGGCCGTGGCCACGCCGTTCTCGGAAATGAAGATACGCCTGGGCCGGTAGTTGGCATGGACGTGGTGGAGGACGTCGTAGATGCAACGCGGCCAGATCTCGTAGTCGACGGCGGAATAGACGCCTTCGGGCTGGATGCGCCTGTAGTTGAGCGGCGTCAGCTCGCTGCCCTCGGCGATCACCGAGCGGCGGTAGATGTTGACGCCGAGATAGTCGACCGGGGCGGCGATGACGGCGTTGTCGCCGGGCCGGATTTCCGGCAGCATCGGGCCGTAGAGCGCCAGCATGTCCTCGGGATAGCTGCCCTTGAAGACGGCGTCGAGGAACCAGCGGTTCTGGGCGCCGTCGAAACGCCGGGCGGCGGCGGCATCGCGCGGATCGGCGCTGGCCGGCTCGACCACGTTGAGGTCGAAGACGATGCCGACGGAGGCTTCGGGCGCTTCTGCGCGCACGGCCGGCACGGCCAGGCCATGGCCGAGCAAAGCGTGATGGCTGGCGGCGACGCCGCCCTTGGCGCCGTCATGAAGGCCCGGCGCGTCCTCGCCAGTGGCATGGCCAGACCAGCAGAAGGTCCAGGGTTCGTTCAAGGTGGTCCAATGCTTGACGCGGTCGCCGAAGGCGCGCGCCACCACCGAGGCATAGGCGGCGAAATGTTCGGAGGTCTCGCGATTGTACCAGCCGCCGCGGTCCTGCAGGAGCTGAGGCAGGTCCCAGTGATAGAGGGTGAGATAGGGCTCGATACCGGCTTCCAGCAAGCCGTCGATCAGCCGGTCGTAGAAGGCGATCCCCTCGGTGTTCGGCGTGCCCGTCCCCTCGGGCAGGATGCGCGTCCAGGCCACGGAAAAGCGATAGGCGTCGAGGCCGAGTTGCTTCATCACCGCAATGTCCTTGCGCCACAGATGATAGTGGTCGCAGGCGACCTCGCCGCTGCTGGCATCGACGATCACGCCGGGCTTGCGGCAGAAGCGGTCCCAGATGCTCTCGCTCTTGCCGTCGAGGTCGTGGGCGCCCTCGATCTGGTAGGCGGCCGTGGCGGCGCCGAAGACGAAGCCCTTGGGGAAGACCAGGCTGCGGGCGCGCGTTTCCAGGGCTTGCCGGTCGTTAGCGATGCTTGACGTCATATTTTCTCTCGATGGTGTTGACCAGGCTCGCCGCGGCGAGGGTCAGGACGATGTAGAAGATGGCGGCGGAGTTGTAGGGCGCGAAGGGCAGGAAGCTCGCCGACTGGAACTCGCGCATGCGCTGGGTGATGTCGCGGATCGACAGGATGGAGAGCAGCGAGGTGTCCTTGAGGATGGCGATCAACTCGTTGCCGAGCGGGGGAATGATGATGCGGAAGGCCTGCGGCAGCACCACTAGCCGCGCTGTCTTCCAGCGTGACAGGCCGATGCTGCGGGCCGCCTCGATCTGCCCCATCGGGATGGCATTGATGCCGGAGCGGAAGATTTCGGCGAGATAGGCCGAATAGGCGAAGGCCATGGCGACGATGCCGCGCAGCAGGTTGGGCGGATCGACGGCGCCCTGGGTGGCGTCCTTGAGCGCGCCGCTGAGTGGCAGGCCGATATAGAGCACGATCACCAGCATCGGGATGCCGCGGATGGTGTCGACGATGAACTCCGAGCCGATGGCGAGCGGGTGGCGGAAATTGAGATGCCCGCCGAAGGTGAGCAGGCCGAGAATGATGGCGAGCACCGCGAAAGTGATGCCGGCTGAGCGGTCGCGATCGTTCAGGAGTTCGGTCTGCCAGAGCACCGGCAGGTCGCCGGGCCGGGCGGAGGCCGGGATGAGGGCAGCCGAGACGTCCTGTTTCCTGGCGATAGCGGCAAGAGCCTCGGGCGAGCCGGCGAAGCTGCGCACTGGCACCGGCGCGTTAGGCCCACCGGGAAAGTCACCCTCGCGTACCGAGGCGATCAGGCTGGATGGCGTATTGCCGACGACCGCCACCTTGCCTTCGAGCGTACCGGCCAGGACGTAGCTGTCGCGAGGCTGCATCAGGAACCAGCCCGCAGCCACGGCAAGCGCCAGGGTGAGGGCGACGAAGATCAGGCTGGCGCGCTCGCTGTAGCGCAATTGCAGGAGGCCGACCCAGACGAGGCCGAGCAGGGCAGCCAGGAGATAGGCGGCGACGGCGGCGCGGATGGTGGTGGCGACGCCGGCCGCGAAGGCGACATGCGCAAAGAAGAACAGGCCGACGGCGCCGACGCCATTGACAAGGCCGAGGATCCAGCGCCCGGCACGCCGCACTTGCGTTTCACGCTCCGCGTTCGGGCGCCCGCCGGCGAAGAAGAGGCCGAGGCCCAGCAGGGTCAGGCCGAGATAGGCAGGCAGCAGCCAGGCTTCGGCATGGCCCAGCATCATATCGGCGTCCGGGGTGAGCTGCCGCGGCGTGACGCCCTTCACCACCAGAGCCGAGGTGAAGGGGTCGACGGCATTGGCCAGGGCCGAGGCGAGATAGGGATGCGTGAAGCCGCCCAGCGCGATCGCCAGCGCGGCCGCGAGGGTGAGGCCGGCGGCGATGAGGGCGAGGCGCGGCCTGTAGGCATGGGCGCGTGAGAAGAACAGCACGGCGAGCCCGGCCGAAAAGGCGACGGCCAGGGCGGCGAAGCCGGGCACGAAGGCGGAAGAGCCGTTCTCGACGCCGAGGATCGCCCGCAGCGAGCGCTGATAGTCGCGCGATGTCGAGAAAAGATAGATGATGAAGGGCAGGGCCGTCAGAATGATCAGATTGCTGGGGCGGATGCGTCTGAGAGTGTTCATTCGGTCCTCCCCCAACGGGGCGATCGCGGTTTCGATGTGAGCCGACACTACCCTCCCCTGGAGGGGGAGGGTCGGCCTGAAGGGCCGGGGTGGGGTGAAGATGCTTGGGGTGTAATGGTAAAAGCGGCTCAGTCTTGCGGAGAGCTCAGCCCAACCCGACGCTGCGCGTCGACCCCAGGCCATTCCAAGGGGAATGGCCGACCCCTCCAGGGGAGGGGCGGGCGCTTTATTTGGCGCCCCAATATTTGGCGATCAGTTTGTCGAGCGTACCGTCGGCCTTGATCTGCTTGATGCCTTCGTTGAAGGCCGCGACATTGTCGTCGCCCTTGCGGAAAACGAGGCCGAGAGGGTCGGATTCCAGGCCCTTGATGCCGACCACGAGGTCTCCGGCGAATTCGCGGTCGTAGGCCGGGCCATTGGCGCCGTTGATGACGACGCCGTCGACATCCTTGTTTTTCAGGGCGATGACGGAAGCGCTGAAGCTGTCATAGGCCACGACATTGTCCTTGCCGACGATCTTCTCGGCGACCTGGGCGTCGGTGGTGTTGGCCTGGGCTGAGAGCTTCTTGGCCTTGCCCTTGAAGCCATCGAGCGAGGTGTCCTGGTCTGCCACGCGCACCAGGATCGCTTGGCTGTTGACGATATAGGGATCGGAGAAATCCATCGCCTTTTTGCGTTCGTCGGTGATGGACACGCCCGAGGCGACGAGGTCGAAGCTGCCCTGGTCGAGGGCGGCGAAGATGCCATCCCAGCCGGTGGTCACGAATTCGGCCTTGCAGTTGATCTTGACGCAGATCGCGTTGACCACGTCCACGTCGAAGCCGACGATCTGGTTGGTGGCGGGGTCGACGCTCTCCATCGGCGGCGAGGTGGTGTCGGAGCCGACCTTCAGGAGTTTGCCGCCGAGATCGGCAGCCTGCGCGCCGCCGGCGAAGACCGACAACAGCAAGGCGGCCGTGATCGCGTTCAGTTTTTTCATGGTTTCCTCCTCCATTGGTTTTGTTGGTTCTATGCGTCAGCTCTTGCGGCTGCCGAGATCGTCGGGCTGCCGGACCACCAGTTCGGGCCTGAACACCTGCTTCAGCGACTCGGGTGCGGTGCCGGCCATGCGCTGCAGCAGATATTGACCGAGGAACCGCCCGCAGATCTCGATGGGCTGGTAGAAGGTGGTGACCGGCGGGTTGAAATAGGCACTGACATTGATGTCGTCATAGGCGATGACGTCGACATCGGTGCCGATCTCGCGCCCGAGGCCGGACAGGCCCGAGAGCACGCCGAGCGTGGTGGATTCGTTGACGCAGACGAAGGCGGTCGGCGGGTCGGCGCGGCCGAGCAGCTCGATCGCGGCCTTGCGGCCGAATGCCGTCGAAAGGTCGCCTTCGACGATCAGATCTGTGGATGCGCAGAGGCCCGCCTCGGCGAAGGCGCGGGTGAAGCCATCGATCCTGTCCATGGCGTAAGACAGGCGCCGCCGCGGATTGACCAGGGCGATGCGCCGATGGCCGCCGGCGATCAGCCTGGCGGTAGCGGCATGGGCGGCCCACTCATTGTCGATATCGACGTAGGCATAGTCGAGCTCCCCGCGGCAGCGCCCGAGCGAGACGAAGGGGAAGTCCCGGGCCACCAGGAAATCGACGCGCGGGTCGTCGGCGAGAATCCCCGAGAAGATCAGGCCGTCGGCGAGGCCCTGCTCGACGATGCGGCGAGCAACCTCGCAGCCATCGGCCGCGTCGCGGATGACATGCACTGAGATGTTGTAGTCGCTGCCGTCGAGGGCCTGGCTGATGCCACTGAGGATCTGGGTATATTCGACGCCGTCCCACTCATAGTCGGGGGCGGCCGTCACCGGCATCAACACGGCGGCCTGGTAGGTCTTGCCGGTGCGCAGCGCCATGCCGCGCGTATTGGCCTGGTAACCGATCTCCTGGGCAGCCTTGAAGATTGCCTCCCGCGTCTCCGGGGCAACCACGGCATGGCCACGCAGGGCCTTGGAGATGGTGGCGATGGAATAGCCTGTCCTGTCCGCCAGCGTCTTGATGGTGGGCGGTGCGGGGCGCGACGGTTGCGAGGTTTTTCCGGCCATCCTCCCCTCTGGGTCTGACGATTGCAGGATTCTGATAACAGCGAATAAAAACGTTTTCAATAAAAATAAAAACGTTTTTATTGCTGATGAGAGAGCCTTGGAAAGGTTACCGAAAGATGCCGCGGCATTTAGCGCGGGGCTGCAACCGGCTCGAAACTCGACGGGGGAGGGCTGAGGTGGCTATGGTCGGCTCGATTCTGAGCGAAAGGCCTAGCCGATGAAAACCATCTCAACCTCGCGATCGCATGGCGGGACCCAGGGCGTCTATTCCCATGCCTCGTCGAGCTGCGATTGCGAGATGACCTTCGCGGTCTTCGTGCCGCCCCAGGCCGCGGAGCGTGCTTGCCCCGTGCTTTGGTATCTGTCAGGCCTGACCTGCACGCATCAGAACGTGATGGACAAGGGCGAATATCGCCGCCTCGCCGCCGAACTCGGCCTGATCGTGGTCTGCCCCGACACCAGCCCGCGCGGCGAAGGCGTGCCGGACGAGAAGGACAATTGGCAGTTCGGCTTTGGTGCCGGCTTCTATCTCGACGCCACGCAAGAGCCTTATGTCCGCAACTACCGGATGTATTCCTATCTTACCCAGGAACTGCCGGCCCTGATCGGCGAGCATTTCCCGGCCGACATGGCGCGCCAGTCGATCTTCGGCCATTCGATGGGTGGCCATGGCGCGCTGACCATCGCGCTCAAGAACCCGCAGCACTACAAGAGCTGTTCGGCCTTCGCGCCGATCGTGCAGCCAAGCACCGCAGGCTGGTCCAGGCCAGCCCTGGAGAAATATCTCGGCACCGATGAATCTGCCTGGCGTTCCTATGACGCCACGGCCCTGATCACCGACGGCCATCGCTTCGACGCCTTCCTGGTCGACCAGGGCACGGCGGACGGCTTCCTCAAGGAAGGACTGCGGCCCTGGCTCCTGGAAGAGGCCTGCGCCAAGGCTGGTATTACGCTGACCCTGCGCATGCAGGAGGGCTACGACCACTCCTACAATTTTATCTCCACCTTCATGGACGACCATCTCGCCTGGCATGCCGAACGCCTGAGCCGGTGAGGAAAGGTGGCGCCCGGCATGCTGCTCGGGCGTCTCCTCGCGGGTCGGTGTCGATGGCCGGCCTGGTCTGTCCAAACTGAAATCCGTCCTGCGCGCGGCGGCGTGCGCATCCGCGCTTTGCGGGCTGCGGGACTCTCCCGATAGAGAGTTGACGTGGTGCCTTCCTGAAACTATCATTCAATAGTTATATTGAATGATAGTTTCATCTATCCATTTTCGGATTGGAGGTGCCGATGCCACAATTGATTGGCGTGAATGCGAGTCATGCCGAGGACCTTGCCGTGGCCTTGTCACTGCTCGGAGCAGCCGAGGAAGGGCTCTGTCCGGACCGGCAGGGCTGGGGCATCGCCTTCCATGACGGGCGGGCCGCGCGCATCTACAAGGAAGCCGGGCCGGTCAATCACAACGCCATGCTGCGAATACTCAGGGAGAGAACCTTCACCGCCACCAGCATGGTAGGGCAATTTGGCGAGAAGGGGGTCGACGAGAGCCAGCCCGGCTTCAGCCAGCTTCGCCCCTTTGACCGGGAATTGGCCGGACGCTCCTGGGTCTTCGCCCATGCCGGCTCGCTGCCGGGCATCGGCGAGCCTGTGACGTCGAGGTTCCGTGCGCTCGGCGACAGCGATTCCGAACGCGCGTTCGTCCTGCTGCTCGAGACGCTGAGCGGCTGGAGCGGGGGTGGCGATGAGCTCGACACAATGCTGGATCGCTTCGCCGATACCGTCTCCGTCATCAACGTGCATGGCGCCTTCAATTTCCTGCTCGCCGATGGCGAGCATCTATTCGTGCATGCCCATACCAGCCTGCACGTGCTGGAGATCGAAGGCGAGCGGCCGATGCGGCTGATCGCCAGCTATCCATCAGAGGACGCGCGGGCCTGGGCCTGCCTGCGGCCCAACACGCTGGCGGTTTTCCGGCAAGGCCGGCTGCTCGGGCGGCGCGCCACGCGTGGCCAAGCCCCGGCCAGCGCGTGGCAAGACGATGCGGCCAGCTTCGAGGACATGGCCGCATGCCGGCGCAAGGCGACTGAAGAACGGGCACGCCAGGCCGCCCTTTATGGCGAAGGCTTCCAGTTCGAAAGCTGCTGAAGGCCGTCCGCGATTTCGGGATCGGCCCGCCATGGCCAGTCCGCCAATCCTTTTCATCATGGAGTATGCAATGTCGATCACCACCTTGACCAAAAGCAATTTCGAGGCGGAAGTCATCAAGAAGCCCGGTGTGAGCGTCGTCCGCTTCTGGGCGCCCTGGTGCGGCCCGTGTCGGATGATGGAGCCGCTCTATCAGGATCTGGCGCAGACGCTCGCCACCAAGGCCGCCTTCGGTGAGGTCGAGATCGATGCCGAACCCGAGATCGCCGGCGCCCTGGGGATCCGCAGCATCCCGACCGTGGTCGTCTTCAAGGACGGCCGCCCGGTCGACCAGATGGTCGGGCTCGGGCCGAAGAGCAATTATGTCAGCCTGATCGAGCGCCAATTGGCGGCCTGAATCCGGTCAAGCGGCTGTGGTGACTGCCTTCGTCTCCAGGCCCACCGCGCTCCAGGCCGGATAGCCGCCGTCGAGACGGCGCGCGCGCATGCCGTGCGCGCGCAGCATCGCGGTGGCGTCGAAGGACAACACGCAATAGGGGCCCCGGCAATAAGCGACGATCTCCTGGTCCGCCGGGAGCTCGCCCAGGCGCTGCTCAAGCTGCTCGGCCGGGATGTTGATGGCGCCCGGCAGATGGCCGAGCGCGTATTCATCCTCGGGGCGGACATCGAGAAGCACGACGACGCCTTCGCGCAGGCACGTAGCCAGTTCCTCCCGCGAGATCGCCTGCAGCTTGTCGCGCCGCTCGAAGCTGTCGGCGATCAGGGCGCGGATCTCGGCGCGGTTGTACTCGGCATAGGCCCTGAGGGCGGCGAGCAAGGGCTGGATCGGACCATTGCCGAGCCGGTAGAGCACATGCTTGCCCTCCCGCCGCGTCTGCACGAAGCCCGAACGGCGCAGCTGCTGCAAATGCTGGGAGGCATTGGCGATGGAGAGATTGGCCAGCTCGGCCAGGCGTTCCACCGGCCGTTCACCCTGGGCGATGTGCTCGAGCAGGATGAGGCGATGGGCATTGCCGAGGGTGCGGGCAAGCTCGGCGAATTCGCCGAGGATCTGCATCTGGGGATCTGAGTCGCTCATTGACGGAAGACTAGATGATCTCTAATAATCAATCAATTTATTGAATGATTTATTATCTTCTGCCCGCCGCGAAGACGAGTGGGGCCGGAAAGGAATGCTGCGATGGTGAGCGGGGTAGGGGAATTGCTGGTGTCGATGCTGCTGGTGGGCATCGGCGCCACCATTGTGATGGATCTGTGGGCACTGCTGCTCAAGCATGGATTCGCAATAGCCTCTCTCGATTATGCCATGGTCGGGCGCTGGATCGGGCATCTGCCGCGGGGTCGCCTCGTCCATGCCGGCATCGGCCGGACGGATGCGATTCCTGGCGAAAAAGCCATCGGCTGGCTTGCCCATTATGCCATCGGAGTCGTGTTTGCCGGCCTGCTTCTGACCGTGGTCGGGCCGGATTGGCTCCGGCATCCCACGCCGCTGCCGGCGCTGGTGTTCGGCGTCGTCAGCCTGGTGGCGCCCTTCTTCATCCTGCAACCTGGGCTGGGGGCAGGTATCGCGGCCCGCAAGACGCCGAACCCCGGCATTGCCCGTCTGCGCAGTCTGGCTGCCCATCTCGCCTTCGGCGCCGGTCTTTATGTGTCGGCGTTGCTGATCCGGGCGCTCGGCTGGGTGGCCTGACGGGACGTTCAGATCCAGGAATGTAGCGGCGGCTGCACGCCGTTGAGGTAGAACTGGCCGATGGCGTTGTATTTCCAGCGCACCGGATCGTGCAGCGTATGGGTGCGGGCGTCGCGCCAATAGCGGTCAAGCCCGTGCCGGGCCAGGGTCGAGCGCGTGCCGGCGAGTTCGAACAGCTTGTTGGCGGCGAGGATGGCGATCTCCGTGGTGAGCACCTTGGCTTCCGCCACGGCCACCTTGGCAAGGGCGATCGAGTGCTCGCTGGTATCGGCCAGGGTTGCATCGAGCTGCCGCCCGGCCCGCCAGAGCAATTCCTCGGCCGCGTGCAGGCGAATACGCAGATTGCCGATTTCGCCGATGACATAGGGATCCTCGCGGGCGGTGTCGCGACCGCTGTCGATCCAGGGACGGGCCTGCTCGCGCACGAAGTCGATGGTGGTGGTGAGAGCCCCGCGCGCGATGCCGGCATCAATAGCCGCATGGATCAGCTGGCTGCGCGGACCGGCCGCGCTCGGACGCTCATAGACCAGATGGGCCTGCAGGACGCGCTCCGCGGGAATGGCGACATTGTCGAGCACCACAGTGCCGCTGGCGGTGGTACGCTGGCCGAAGGCAGACCAGTCGTCGATCACCGAAAGACCTTCGGCGTCGCGGTCGGCAACGGCCACCACGATCCGCCCGTCCTCGTCGAGAGCGACGATGGGCACGAGATGGGCGAAGAGGGCACCGGTCGAATAGAATTTGCGGCCGTTGACCCGGAAATCGTCGCCGTCACGGCTGAGGCGCGTCTCGAAGCTCTCGACATTCTTGCCCTGGAATTCGGAGAAGGCATTGCCGAGGCGATGGCCTGATAGCACCAGGGCGAAGAGGTCTCGCTTCTGCGCCTCGCTGCCGGATCCTTCGATGACGTCGAGGATCTCGAACTGGTTCTGTGGGATCTGCGCGAGCGAGGGATCGGCCGCCGCCAGGATGGCGAAGACCCGGGCCACGGTGACCTGCGAAACCCCGGCGCCGCCATGGATCCTGGGAATGGTGATGCCACCGAGCCCGCTTTGGGACAGCCGGTCGAGCTCGGCCACCGGATGGCGACGCTCGCGATCGCGCTCTGCCGCTCCCGCGGCAAAACCGGGCGCGAGGCTTTCGGCAACCGCAATGGCCTCGGCATCGTCGGCGATGACGTGAGCCGGCGTGGCGGGACGGGCAGGGGAGGTGGAGGATGCGGTCACGGGGGGCTCCGGCAGGGGAAGGGGACGACAATCCGATTGGCGCGAGTTTGTTGGATTGAGGCGCGATCAATCCTTCCCCGGCTTCGGGGAAGGTGTCGCTGCCTAGCAGCGACGGAAGGGGGCGAGCGGCATAAGTCATGCTAGTTGCGCCACTCTCCCCCACCCGGCCTCGCTGCGCGAGGCCACCCTCCCCGGTTTCGGGGAGGGATTCCTGCGTGCGCGTTCAGAAGGCCGGGAAGATCTGGCCCTGATAGCGGGTCTTGATGAAGTCGCGCGTGGCATCGCTGTTGAGGGCCTTGGCCAGGATCTTGATGGCCGGCTTGTCCTTGTCGGCCGGGCGGGTCACCAGATATTCGCCCCAGATGTTGCGGCCGTCCTGGCCACGGTCGATATAGAGCGACTTGTTGACGTCGAGCTTGGCCTCCAGCACGTAATTGCCGTTCAGCGCGCCGAGATCGACCTGCGACAGCGCCCTCGGCAGCATGGCCGACTCAAGCTCGACGATCTTGAGATGCTTGGGGTTGTCCGTGATGTCCTTGAGGGTGGGTAGCGGATCCTCAGGCGTCTCCAGCTCCGGCTTGCCCTTCAGCTTCAGGAGGCCGACCTTCTGCAGCAACAACAGGCCCCGGCCGCCATTGACGGGATCGTTGGGGATGGCCACCGTCGCGCCGTCCTTGAGTTGGTCGATGGCGGTGATCTTGCTGGAGTAAGCCACGAAGGGCTCGACATGAACCGGCACGATCGGCACCAGGTCGGTGCCGCGCTGCTTGTTGTAGTCGTTCAGGAAGGGCCGGTACTGGTAGTAATTGGCGTCGAGCTGGCCCGAGACCAACTGGGCATTGGGCTGGATATAGTCGGAGAAGACCTTGATCTTGAGGTCGAGACCTTCCTTCGCCACGATCGGCTTGACGAATTCCAGGATCTCGGCGTGCGGCACGGCGGTGGCGCCGACGGTGAGTGTTTCCTGCGCCCGCGCCGAGGTGAAGCCGAGAGCGAGCAGGGAGGCGATGACGGGCAGCGCTTTGAAGATGCGCATGAGAGGTCCTTCCGAAGGGGTCATTTGCGGGAGAAATGGGCGACCAGCCGGTTGCCGCTGGCCTGGATGGCCTGGACGAGCAGCACCAGGATCAGGACGGTGACGACCATGATCTCGGTCTGGAAGCGCTGATAGCCGTAGCGGATGGCGAGATCGCCGATGCCGCCGCCGCCGATGGCGCCCGACATCGCCGTGTAGTCGATCAGGACGATGGCGGTGACGGTCATGGCGGCGATCAGGCCGGGAAGTGCTTCGGGCAGCAAGGCGCGCAACACGATCTGGCTATGGGAAGCGCCCATCGCCTGCGAGGCTTCGATGACGCCTCGGTCGACTTCGCGCAGGGCGGTCTCCACCAATCGCGCGAAGAAGGGGATGGTGCCGATTACCAAAGGCGGGATGACGCCGCGCACACCCAACGAGGTGCCCGAGATCAGCACGGTGACCGGCATCAGCACCACCAGCAGGATGATGAAGGGCACCGAACGCACGATGTTGAGCACGAAGGAGAGCACGCCATAGGCAAACGGCTGCTGCAGCAATTGGCGTCGCCCGGTGAGGAAGAGCAGCACGCCGAGCGGCAGGCCGACCAGGATGGTGAAGCCAAGCGCGCCTCCCAGCATCGACAGGGTATCGAGCAGTGCGGCCCAGATGTCGGCCCAGTCGATCGCTTCAAGCGACAGCATGGAGCGCCTCCCCGGCAGAGGCCTCGACGCCTTCACCGTTCAACCGCTCGACGTCGACGCCCGCTGCCGTCAGGCGGCCGATGGCAGCGGCGCTGTTGCCGCCGACGAGGGCGACCGTGAGCTGGGCATAGGGCGTCTGGCGGATGCGGCCGACACGCCCACCGAGGATGGCGTAGTCGACGCCCGTCTCGGCCGCGATGCGGCCGAGGATCGGCCGATGCGCGGTCTCGCCGAGGAAGGTGAGCCGGAAAAGCGGGCCTGTGCTGCCGCCGGTCAGGCCGGGATCGGTATCGCCGCCATCATGCTCGGCCTCACGGACAAGGCGTAGCGTGGCCGGGTGGCTCGGATGCAGGAAGACACGGGAGACGGGGCCTTCCTCGACGATCCGGCCCGCGTCGATCACGGCGACGCGGTCGCAGCTCTGGCGGATCACGTCCATCTCGTGGGTGATCAGCACGATGGTGAGGCCAAGTTCGCGGTTGATCTCCTGCAGGAGGTCGAGCACCGAACGGGTGGTCTGCGGGTCGAGTGCGCTGGTGGCTTCGTCGCAAAGCAGGATCTGCGGCGAGCAGGCAAGGGCGCGGGCGATGCCGACGCGCTGCTTCTGCCCGCCCGAGAGCTGGCGCGGATATTTGTCGGCATGGGCGGCAAGGCCCACGCGTTCGAGCAACGCATCCACGCGCGCCTTGATTGCCTTGCGGTCGAAACCGCCGGCGAGCTGCAGCGGGAAGGCGACATTGGCGGCGACGGTGCGGGCATTGAGCAGGTTGAAATGCTGGAAGACCATGCCGATCCGGCGGCGCAGATCGCGCAGATCCCGGCCCGCCAGGGCGGTCGTCCGCCGTTCGCCGATGAAGATCTCGCCGCTGGTCGGACGCTCCAGCAGGTTGATCAGACGTACCAGAGTGGACTTGCCGGCGCCCGAGGAGCCGATGATGCCCAGGATTTCGCCTGCGTGAACTTCGAGGTCGATGCCGTCCAGGGCGGGCACGGCGCGGCCGGCCACGCCATAATGTTTCGATATGCCCGTCAGTCTGATCATGCCGGCCTGCATAGGAAGCAAGCCGTCGCAGGACGGTTGCTGGAGGGGAGTGCAGCGGGGGCTTGGGCCAGATGCCGTGGCCCCATCGGCCACGGCACTAGGCATAGACGGGCGGATGCTTTGCCGTCAATGGAATTATATTAAATTTATAGACAATATAGATATTGGAATCGTGACACGGCGGCTACCGGCCGCAGGGCGACGGCCGACTTCGGCCGAAGACCAAGGCGAGGCACTGGTCGGAGCGATGATCGGGGACTGATGCCCACGCGTCTTCGCCGGGTGCCGTACGGCGTGATACTGCCGTGACGTGCCGAGGCTCGTCCCAACGAAATACGACAGCTGTCGTATGTGTTTCGGTGCCGGTCAGGCATAGTTCTCTCAGGCGAACGGCGCGAAGCTGCGCCCCTGCCTCGCAGGCCGTTCGGACCCGCTTGCGTCTCCGCGCCCGGTCATACCCATCGTTGAGGAACCGCCATGCCCATTCTGGAGCCTTGGATCCCCTTTGCCCTCGCCACCCTGGCCTTTGCCTGCATGCCGGGACCGGCGATCCTCTATATGACCGCGCAGACGCTCGCCCATGGCCGGCGCGCCGGCCTGATGGCCGCCCTCGGCGTCCATCTCGGCTGCTATGCCCATATCGCGGCGGCGGCCATCGGGCTGGCGGCGCTGCTCGAACACGCGCCGGCGCTCTTCGTCGCGATCCGCCTCGCCGGAGCGGCCTATCTTGCCTGGCTCGGCCTCACCATATTTTTGAGCCGGACCGCCGTCTGCGAAGCGACGGCGCGGCCCCAGCCCAATGTCCTGCGCGACAGCATCGTCGTCGAAGTCCTCAATCCCAAGACCGCCCTGTTCTTCCTGACCTTCCTGCCGCAATTCGTCGACCCGGCTGCCGCGACCCCGGTCTGGCTGCAGTTTCTCGTATTGGGGCTCGTCGTCAATTGCGCCTTTTCGATTGCCGATCTCGCGGCAGTCGGCCTTGCCTCGCTCAGCCTCGCCACGCTGGCGGCCAGTTCGGTGGGACGGCTGGTGCCCAAAGTGTCCGGCTCGATCCTGATAGCCCTCAGCGTCGCCTTGGTGGCGCATTACAATTGACGGTGTCGCGGGAGGGCAAGGAATGACCGATTGCTTGTCGCGTGATCAAATACTCGGCATCCATCTCGCGGCGGAGCTTTCATCTTGCGACGACGCTTTCCTGGCCGCATTGATGGGCCCATGGGCGAGACGCCCGCCATCCTATCCCCCGGAGCCGGGACCGTGACCCACTCGCAAGGCGACAGGCGCAAGGACGAGCGCCTGCAAGCCGCCCTGATCGATCTGCTCTACCGCCAGTCCCGCGCGGTGATGTTCGCCAATCTGATCATTCCCTGGCCGGTCGCCTATGTCCTTCGCCACGTGGTGCCGGGCGGCCAGCTCCTGGCCTGGGTCGCCTCGATCTACGTGCTGACCGGCGCGCGACTTTACTTGTCGCACCTCTATTTTCGCAGCCAGGGCAAGGGCAGGGTGCCGTTGGCTTGGGCCCGTTCTTTCACCCTCTTGTCGGTGGTGTCGAGCCTGTTGTGGGGCGTGGTCGGCTGGATCGGCTTCGTGCCGGCCGAACCGCATCTCATCGCCTTCGTCTGCATCGTGATCGTCGGCATGGCGGGCGGGGCAGTGCCTTCGCTGTCGGCCTATCCGCCGGCCTATGCCGGCTTGCTGATTGCGATGACCTTGCCTTTCGCTCTGCGCTGCCTCGGCATGGAAGGTACGATCTATTCGGTCTATCTCACTTTCCTGACCTGCCTGGTCGTCGTCTATCTCTATTACAGCCGCATCACCTATCTATCGCTGCGCGAGACGGTGGCGCTGCGCTTCGAGAATGTCGCCCTGGTCGCCGGGCTGGAGCGCGAGCGTGACCGCGCCACCGCAGCCGACCGGGCCAAGACCCGCTTCCTGGCCGCGGCCAGCCATGATCTGCGCCAGCCCATCCATGCACTCGGCCTGTTCACTGCGACGCTGGCGTCCATGGCCGGGAAGGGGGATGTGCGCGCGGAAGATGCGAGGCTTCTCGCCGACAAGCTGCGCTCGGGGATCTCAGCGCTTGGCGGATTGCTGCATGGGCTCATCGACGTTTCCCGCCTCGATGCCGGCCTCGTGCCCGTCGAGCCCCAGTCCCTGTCACTTTCCCAGCTCCTTTCCAGCCTGCGTGAGGAATATGCCGGCCAGGCACGAGAGCGGGGCATCGACCTGCGCATCGTCACCTGCAGCGCCTGGGTGCACAGCGATCCGGTACAGCTTAAGCGCATCCTCGACAATTTCCTGTCCAATGCGCTGCGCTATGCGCCGGCAGGCCGGGTGGTTGTCGGGGCTCGGCGGCGCGGAAAGACCCTGGATATCGTGGTCGCCGATGACGGCCCGGGCATTCCCGCCGATCAACAGGGACTGGTCTTCGAGGAATTCACCCAGATCGACAATCCCGAGCGCAGCCGGCATCAGGGACTGGGTCTCGGCCTTGCCATCGTCAGGCGCCTGGCGGAACTGCTTCAGCATCCATTGGGCTTGCGCTCCGCACCCGGCAGAGGCTCCGCCTTCTCGATCACGGTGCCTCGTGTTTCATCGCCTGCAGCCGAAACGAGCCGCATCACGGCGCAGGGGGACGAGCCAGGTGGCGGACAGGCGATCATGGTGCTGGACGACGATGCCGGCGTGCTCGACGGCATCACCACGCTGCTGGCGGCCTGGGGGTATCGCGTTCACGGCGGCGCCAATGTGGCGGAGCTTTGCCGCCACCATGCCGACGCTATCCGGCCGGGCCGGGTCGGCCTGATCATCGCCGATTATCGCCTGGCCGGCGGCGTGACCGGCAGCCAGGCGATCGAGCAGTTGATCGCGCATCTGGGCTATACGGTCCCGGCGCTGATCGTCACTGGCGACACCACGCCGCAACGATTGCGCGAACTTGCCGGGAGCGGGCACGAGGTCCTGCATAAGCCCCTGGCGCCCGATCTCCTGCAGAGCGCGATCTGCCGGGCCATTTCGGAAACCGAGGCGGTATAGCCCGATCCGGCAATCTTGGCGCTGGCTTTGCTTATGTTATGGTCTGCCATATTACTTTCATGATTCTTGAACAAATCCCGGATGCGGCCTGGGATCGATGATTTGAAGCCAAGAGTTTTTGGACTTCGAGGTTTTGAGTTAATAATTCGGTGCCGCCGATGACTTTCTGTACTGGAACGGTTCGATGGCAATATGGGCTTGCGCCAAAGCAAGGATGGCGTGATGGAGCGGGCGCTCAGGGTTCTGTTGGCCGATGACCATGCCATCGTCCGGGAGGGCGTGAAGGGACTGCTCGCCACGCTCGACAAGGTGGCGGTGGTCGGCGAAGCGGCCTCGGCGGAAGCCTTGCTGGCGCTGGTCCGCGAGACGCCGGCGGATCTCCTCCTCCTCGATCTGGGCATGCCCGGCGTTTCCGGCATCCAGGTCATCACAGAGGTGCAGCGCCTGGCTGCACGCCTGAAGGTGCTGGTGCTGACGGCCAATGTCGAGCCGCGAACGGTGAGGGCGGCCTTCGATGCCGGGGCTTGCGGCTATCTCACCAAGGATGGCGATCCCATGGAGCTTGCCGATGCTCTGCAGGCCGTCGCGGAGGGCGGTACCTATCTGGCTGCTTCCCTGCGCTTTGCCTTGGGCGATGGCGCGGGACGGGTGAAGCCGCCGGCGGCCGGCGGCATCGTATCGCCGATTCCGCTCACCCAGCGCGAACGCCAGATCCTGCTTCTGGCGGCACAAGGCCTTACCGCACGCGAAGTTGCCGGGCGGCTCGGCATTCAATATCTCACCGCTCGCAAGCATCGGGAAAATCTGATGCGCAAGCTCGACCTGCACAATGTGGCCGAACTGGCCGCCTATGCCGTGCGTCTAGGCTTGCCCGTCGGGTGAGCAGAGCGAAGGACGGCGTCAGTCGCCCGCCGGCGTCAACGCGCGATCGGTGGCGACCGCGTGCGTTGTAACCACGCCAATGGCGGCATCGTAATGCGCGGGGTCGAAACGCATGGCGATGAGCGCTGCGATCGCTACCCAGATGAGATGCATCTCCCAGCCTTGGACGAAGCTGCCGGTCCAGGCCTGCAGCAGGGCCATGGCGAGGGGGGCGAGCCCGGCGATAAGGAAGCCTCCGCCCTGCATGAGCGCCGCAAGGGCGCCGGCCTCCTCGGGGCGCGGCAGATGGTCGAGCGCCGTTACCAGCGACAGGGAGAAACAACCGCCGAGGCCGGCGCCGCCCAGCACGATCCATAGCACCGGCGCGGTATCGGACAGGAAGGCAAGGCCGCAGAAACCGGCCGCCTGCATGGCGAGCGTGAGATACAGCCAGGGTCGGCGATCGTGGCTGCGCGAGGCCAGGATCGGCAGGATCAGGGCGGCCACGGCCTGCGCCACGGCCATGATGGCGACCAGGCTGCCGCTTTGCGCCACGCCCCAGCCTCGCCCCTGCATATAGGGGGCGAGCCAGGCGACCATGGAGGAATAGCCGCCATTGACCAGGCCGAAGCAGGCCATCAACTGCCAGCTGCGCGGACGACCCAGCAGGCGCGAGACCAAGGCCTTGTCGGGCCGGGCTGTCTTGCCATCCGCCAGCACCCGCCAGGCCAAGAGCAGGGCTGCTGCCGTCGGCAGCGCCAGCCAGGCCAGTGCAAGCCGCCAATCCTGACCGCCATGGGCGAGGATCGGCGTCAATTGGGCGCCTACCGCGCCGCCCCCCATGATCATGGCCGAGTAAAGGCCGGTCACGGCGGCGACCTTGTGCGGGAAGCCCTGCTTGATGATGCCCGGGAAGGCCGCCTGGATGAAGGCCACGCCGGCGCCGCACAAGGCTGCCGTCAAGATCAGGGAGAGCCCACCCGGAGACCAGAGCCGGAGCAACGATCCCAGCAGGAGAAGGACAAGCGCCCACAGCATGCCCCGCCTGGTGCCGATCCTGGCCTGCAGCCCGGGCACCAGGAAAGCGCCGAGACCCATCAGCAGCATAGGCAGCAGCGTGAGCATGGCGATGCCGCCATAGCCCAGGCCCGTATCGGCCTCGATTTGGGCGATCAGGGGACCGGGGCCGGTCAGGAAGGGACGCAGATTGAGCCCGATCAGCACCACCAGGGACAGCAACACCAGGGGAGAGGTTTGGGGCGAGGATTGGGTGGAAGATTGCGGATTTGTTTCGGGCATGATCAGTCAGTCGCTGTCCCGATCAATGCGCGCCGGCGGCTTCGAGCAGGCCGGTGATTTCGCGATAGCGGCGCTGGCGTGCATGTTGCAGCGGCGTGACGCCGTCCTTGTCGGCCAGATCGGTTTTCGCGCCCGCTTCGATCAGAAGCTTGACGATCTCGACATGGCGCGGCCCGCCGTCGCTCAGGATGATGGCTTCCAGCAAAGCGGTCCAGCCGAGCCTGTTGACGTGATCGACGTCGACGCCCGCGGTGATCAGGGTGCGCACCGTCTCGACATGCCCCCGTTCGGAGGCCGGGATCAGAGCCGTGCCGCCATAGCGATTGGTGCTTTTGAGATCGGCGCCATGCGCGAGTGTCAGCCGCAGAATGTCGAGATAGCCGCGTGCGCCCGCCAACAGATAGGGACTATCCTCGATGGCGTCCTTGGCATTGACGTCGGCGCCGGCCTCAATGAGATGGCGGGCAACGGCGATGTGATTGCCCTGGACGGCAGCCAGCAGGGCCGTGCGGCGGTTGCCGTCCTGCTTCTCCAGCGAAGCGCCGGCGGCCATGGCGGCCTTCACTGCGGGCAGGTCACCCTGCTCGGCTGAAGAAATGAGCGGGGATGGCGCGGCATTCGCCGAGGCGCCTTGCGATGCGATGGACATGAAACTACCTCCCGCCAGGATGATCAGGACATTGCGTCTCGACAAGGGTCTGCACATGGCCGGCCTCCTACCAGTGCAGACCGATAGCTTCCCATCCGGCTATTTGGAAATTAAATGTCCCCATGGCGATCATTCAAAAAGCGAATGACACAACGCTATCGCTCGATCGGCGCACCGCATCTTCGCGCTCAATAACGTAGCGCCCTATTTCTCCACCAGGAGGTGGCGGATGAACTGATTGAACAGCTCCGTCTGGCTGGAGATGCCGAGCTTGGCATAGATGTTCTTGCGATGGATCTTGACGGTACCCTCCGCGATATCGAGCAGGCTGCCGATCGAGAGGCTGGAATGGCCGCGCAGCACCAGGCTGACGATGGTCTGCTCGCGTGGTGTCAGCAGGGTCGGCGCGAAACTAAGAAAGGCCTGTTCGATGGCATGTTCGCGTGGGGCGGGTGCGACCCCAGGGCCCCTTCCCTCCGCAAGGGCCTGCCACTGGCGGCCCAGGAGAGCGAGCACCATCGGCGCTGCCCGGGCGAAATCCGCCATTTCGGCGGCTGCGAACGGGGATGAACCGTTCTGGCGCAAGAGCGAATAAGCGAGATAGAGATCCGGCCTAAGGGCGTGCAGGAAGACGATCTCCTCGGTGAGGGAGCCGCTTTCCATCGAGATGCAGGGATGGACATCGGGCGAATTGAAATATTCGCCCTCGAAGAAATCGTCCGGGGCGAGATCATGCAGGCGATAGAGGCCTGATGGCATGGTGTGCACGCAGGCGGTGTAGACGGCGTCGAGCAGATAGGTGCCGGCGAGATAATTGGCCATGATCTGGGACGACGACACCGCCTTCAGACCGTCATGGAGCAGTGTCGGCCTGTCTTCGAGCGGGTATGCGAAGATGCAGCTCAAATCGAAGGGGGCCAGGTGCCGAAGGGCCGCATCGAGGGCGGGCGCGAATTGCGGTGAACCCAGCAGGGCGACCAGGTCCGGCGTGGCCCGATGCCAGCCATCGGCGGCCGATTGTTCGCGGCTGTTCATGGCCGTTCCTTCATCCCTCGTTTCCTGCCTTGCCCATATGCCTGTTCCAGCCGGCGATGGCCTCTATCTCTTTAGGGATATTTATCGCAACGCTGCTTCGCGGATCATCGGGATGTCGCAAAGAGGAGAATTTTACAAGCTCCTCGGCAAGAGGGGACTTCCATGACGATCGAGACGACCAGCCGCCCGACCGGCGGCGTGACCTATCAGAGTGTCGACGAGGCCTATTTCGAACAACGCCAGCTCAAGCGCCATGCCGGGCTGTTCACCTTGTGGATGATGGGGGTCGGCGCCGTCGTCGCCGGTGAGTATTCGGGCTGGAACATCGGCCTGTCCCAGGGCGGCTTCGGCGGCATGCTGTTCGGTGCCCTGATCATCGGCTTCATGTATGTCTGTCTGTGCTCCTCGATCAGCGAGATGAGCGCGGCCCTGCCGCATACGGGCGGCGCCTATTCCTTCGCGCGCACCGCGCTCGGGCCCTGGGGCGGCTTCACCACGGGCCTGGCCGAGAACATCGAATTCGTGCTGGCGCCCGGCGCCAACATGTTCTTCATGGCCTCCTATCTCGCCGCCATTTTCGGTACGCCCGACAGCTGGCTGCCGCTGTGGTGGGTCGCCGGCTATATGGTGATGCTCGGCCTGTCCGTCCGCGGCCTGGAGCTGTCCATGCGTGTGGTGGTCTGGATCACCGTCGCGGCGGTGCTGGTCCTGCTGTTCTTCTTCGCCGTGGCCATCCCGCATGTCGACTTCGTCAGGCATGCGCTCAACATCGGCGCCGAGGGCAAGCTTGTCGCTGACGGTAACGGCCCCTGGCTGCCCTTCGGCCTCACTGGCATCATGTTGTCGCTGCCCTTCGGCGTCTACATGTTCCTGGCGGTCGAGCAATTGCCGCTCACCGCCGAGGAAGCCAAGAACCCCACGCGCGACATGCCGCGCGCCCTGATCCTGTCGATCCTGACGCTGATCGCGCTCGCCCTCGGCGTGCTGTTCTTCAGCGCCTCCATTCCGCCGGGCGCCCATGCCATGGGCTCGTCGGGCGAGCCGCTGCTCGATGGCTTCCGCACCATCTTCGGCGACGGCTGGGCCAAGCTGCTGGCGGGCGTGGCGGTGCTGGGGCTTGCCGCGAGCTTCTTTGCCGGCAGCTTTGCCTCGGGCCGCAACATCTATTCGCTGTCGCGCGCCGGCTATTTGCCGACCGTCCTGTCGGTGACCAATCCCCGCACCAAGACGCCGAACATCGCGCTGGCCACCGGCGCGGGCTTTGCCCTCATCGTGCTGCTGGCGATCTGGTTCCTGGGCGGCAAGGACAATGTCGCCTTCATGGCCGGCTTCCTGGTCAGCATGATCGTGTTTGCCGGCATGGTGTCCTACATCCTGCAGAGCATCGCTTTCCTGCGCCTGCGCAGGCTCTATCCCGACATCGCCAGGCCGTTCCGCAGCCCCTTCGGTGCCTTCGGGGCCTATGCCACCATCGGCATCTGCATTCTCACGCTCGGCTACCAGTTCTTCGATCCGCTCTATCGCTGGGCGGCGATCGCGGCGGCGGCCTGGTACCTTATCGGCCTCGGCTATTTTGGTTTCTACCGCCGCCATCGCCTGGTGCTGTCGCCGGAAGAGGAGTTCGCGGTGTCCGGCGGCACGCGCGGCCGCCCGCTCGGCGAGCCTTGAGGCGCCAGCGTGGGCGAACGGATATCGGCCGGATAGCCGGCCGATTATGGATCGAATAGTCTAAATACAAGCGAGGACATCATGGCCGGAAGGCTAGCAGGCAAGACCGCCATCATTTCGGGCGGGGCGACGGGCATGGGCGGGGCGGCTTCCAAGCTGTTCGCGGCCGAGGGCGCCAAGGTCGCCATCATCGACCGCAATGCCGTCGCGGCTGAGGAGACGGCGGCCGCCATCCATGCGGCCGGAGGAGAGGCGGCCGCCTTCATCGCCGATGTCTCGGAGGAGGCCGAGGTCGAGGCAGCGGTCAAGGCAGTGCAGGAGCGCTTCGGACCCGTGACCACTTTGTTCAACCATGCCGGCACCATCCTGATCAAACCCTTCCTCGAGATCTCGCTCACCGAGTGGGACTGGCTGCATGCGGTCAATGTCCGCTCGATGTTCCTGATGACACGGGCGGTGCTGCCGCAGATGATCGGCAATGGCGGGGGAGCGATCGTCTGCACCTCCTCGATCTCGGCGGTGGCGGCAACGCCGATGGAAGTGCTCTACGACACCACCAAGGGCGCCTGCCACATGTTCGCCCGGGCCATTGCGGTGGAGTTCCGGGACCGCAACATCCGCTGCAACGCCGTCTGCCCGGGCTTCATCCGCACGCCGCACGGCCTGCGCGAGGTTGCCGAATTGCAGGCGCATGGGGTCGACGTCTCCGACGCTGCCATCGCGGCTCAGCAGGGGCGGATCGGTGAGCCCGAGGATGTCGCGCGGGCCGCGCTCTATCTGGCCAGCGACGAGTCGAGCTTCGTCAACGGTGCCCACCTGTTCGTGGACAACGGCTTCACCGCAATCTGAGCCTTTGCCGCCCTCTTCCCTCCGGCCGGCGAAGCGCGATATCGTGACGCCGACCGGAGCATGATGGGGGAGGGCGACGTGAGCGCCAGCGACGACACACAAGCGAACGGCCTGTCCGCACTGGATCTGGCCTTCCTGCGGCAGTCGATCGCGCTGTCGGACGAGTCCAGGCGACGCGGCCGCCATCCCTTTGCCGCGCTGGTGGTCGACCGGGACGGTAATGTCGTCTCCTCGGCCGGCAACAATTCGATGCCGCCCGAGGGCGATCCGACCCAGCACGCCGAATTGGTGGCCGCCGCGGCGGCAGCCAAGGCAAGGACGCCGGAAGACCTTGCCGCCTCGACGCTCTACACCAGCGCCGAACCCTGCTGCATGTGCGCGGGAGCCGTCTATTGGACGGGCATCGGGCGGGTGGTCTATGCCCTCTCCGAGCGCCGCCTGCTCGAACTCACCGGCGCCCATCCCGAAAATCCGACCTTCTCGCTGCCCTGCCGCGAGATTTTCGCGCGGGGACAACGGCGGATCGAAGTGGTCGGCCCCGCACTGGAGGAGGAGGCCGCGGTGCCCCACCAGGGCTTCTGGACGTGAGAGGCAAGGCGCTTTCGCGGTATTTGTCGGGCGTTACGCCCCGCGCGGTCTCGACTTTTGTCATTGCCGGGCTCGACCCGGCAATCCAGCGCTCTTTCAGCGGGCGGATCCGGAGGCGCTGGATGCCTGGGGCAGGCCCGGGCATGACAAGGTCTGTGTTTTTTAATAGATCAGGCGCTCACAAGCTCTGAATACGAGACTCTCCGTCGTCCCGCCCGGTGTTATCGAGGAGGCTCGGTGGCGGTGCTGGCACGATCGCGCGGGCCAATCGGCAGGGTGATCTCGAAGGCAGCTCCTCCGGACGCAGCAGGCTGATAGGTTGCAGTGCCGCCATGGGCGATGGCGATGGCGCGCACCACGGTCAGCCCCAGCCCCGAGCCGCCCTTGGCGCGCGATCGTGAGAATTCAGCGCGGGAGAAGGGCTCGAAGGCCTGTGCGACGAAATCGGGCGGCAGGCCCTGGCCCTCATCCTCCACCCGGATGGTGATCGTGGCCGTCGCCTTTGCCATGCTGATGAGGATGCGCCCCGGCTTGGCATAACGCAGCGCATTGTCGATCAACGCGAGGAGGGCCTGGCGCACGCGCGTACCGTCGCACCAGACCCGCACGTCTTCCAGTGTCACCTCGGCATGAAAGCCGCCGGCTTCAATGGCCGGCCGCATCACGTCCACGGCGCGTTCGACCTCGCCTGCCAGGCGGACGAGCTCGAAACGCAGGTCGAACCTGCCGCTGTCGACCAGCGTGGCGACGCGCAGATCATCCACCAGACGCGACAAGCCCTCAACCTGTGTCAGCAGAGTTCGATACAGCGCTGGCGAGGGCTGGAACACCCCATCCGCCAAGCCTTGGATACGACCGCGCAGGATGGTGAGCGGCGTGCGCAGCTCATGCGCGATCGCGGCGTTCCAGGCGGTGACGTCGGCGGCCATTTTCTGCAGGCGGCTGGCCATCTCGTTGAAATCATCCGCCAGATGCGCGGTCTCGCCGAGCGAGCGGTCGCCCGCCACGGCGCGGGCCGAAAGATCGCCGTCGGCGATGCGCCGGGCACTCGCCGCCACCGAATTAAGGGGCGCCAGGATGCGTCCGGCCAGCCGAAAGGCCGCGATGATCGCCGCGACCAGGGCAAAGAACACCATGATCGCGATGGCCAGCAGGTCCGGCCCGGTCGGAATCAGGCTGTCATTTTCGGCCAGGTCCGGGAAGAAGGCGACGAGCAGGGCATAGAAGATGTAAGAGCCGACGATCAGCACCAGCGCCGCGATCAGCGACACATAGATCATCGACAGGGTGATCTGCCGGCTGAGGCCCCGGAAGCGGATCATCGCGTGCTGCCCAGCCTGTAGCCGACGCCGCGGACATTGACGAGCATCCCGGCGACGCCGGCGCATTCGAGCTTGCGCCTGAGATTGCTGACATGGCTGTCGACGGTGCGGTCCAGCGCATCGCTGCCGGGCAGGCAGGCATCGACCAGTTCGCTGCGGGTGAAGACACGCAGCGGCGAGCGTGCCATATGGGCCAACAGCCGGAATTCGGTGAGAGTCAGGTTGAGCACCTCGCTGTCCTCACGTCCGTTGACGCGGGCGAGATAGGCGTCGAGATCGAGTTCCAGAGTGTCGATCCTTAGGATGCCGCTGGTCTTGGCCGAACTCGAACGGCGCAGCACAGCCTTGGCGCGCGCGACGACTTCGGCCGGATTGAAAGGCTTGACCACATAATCGTCGGCCCCGATGCGTAGCGCCTGCAGGCGGTCGATATCCTGTTCGAGCGCCGTGATCATGATCACCGGCGTGTCGCCGCGATGGCGCAGTTCCGACAATGCTTCCCAGCCGTCGACGCGCGGCATCATCACGTCGAGCAGCACCAGATCCGGCTTGAGTGCCTGGTGCAGGTCGAGCGCGATGCGCCCGTCTGCGGCCCGGACCGTGCGGAAGCCTTCCCGCTCCAGATAGGCCTCCAGGATAGTGGCAATTTCGGCCTCGTCCTCGGCGATCAGGATGAGGGCGCTCATGTCGGGTCTCCGTCGGCACGTAACATTGTAAAACTCGAAAATGCCGGCGTATTCGCGTTTCGATCGCCTGATGGTTCTCGATACCAAGTCAGGGATTGGCGAAAATCGCAGACGGGAACCGAGAGTCATGGGACATGCTTCTCGGCAATGTCGTGCGGTTTGTGCCACGAGGCGGCCCGGCAGTCGATGCATGCGACGCCGCCTCCATACGATCTCCATCAAGTCTCGACAGTTCCCCAACCAAGGCGCGCGATAGGCGGCGCCTCGTGATCCATCCTCGGATCGCCAGCAAGCCGAAAGCCATGATCAAGATCTCACGTCTGTGCCTGCTTCTCCTCGCCCTTGCCTTGCTGTTCGTCTGGACGGCCGGTGGAACATCCATGGCTGAAGGAACCGATGCGGCGGAAACCAAGGCTGCGCTCGTTTCGGTGTCGCAGGCGACATCCGAGACAGTGACGCTCTTCGACGAATTGCCGGGGCGGGTTTCCGCTTTTCGCACGGCCGATATCCGGCCGCAGGTCGGCGGCATCGTCGAACGCCGCTTGTTCGAGCAGGGATCCGAAGTCGTTCAAGGCCAGGCGCTCTATCAGATCGCCGCTGCGCCGTTCCAGGCCGATGTCGACATGGCGGCTGCCGCGCTGCTGCGCGCCGAAGCCATGCTGGAACGGGCCCGCAAGGCGCATGAGCGGGCCGAGAGGCTGGTCAAGGTCAAGGCGATCAGTGCTGACAGCTTCGACCAGGCCGTCTCCAGTCTGGCACAGACACAGGCCGGCGTAGCCGAAGCCAAGGCGACGCTACAGCGGCGCAAGCTCGATCTCGCCTTCACCACGGTACGGGCGCCGATCGGCGGGCAGACGGGGCGGAGCCTGGTCAGCGAGGGAGCTCTGGTCAGTGCAAACGATGCCAATGCCCTGACCACGATCCAGCAGATCGACAGGGTCTTTGTCGACATCCTCCAGCCGGCGGCCAGCATCGAGGCGGTCAGGCAGGCGGCGCGCGATGGACTGCTCGACGATGCCTCGAAATTGCCCGTCGACCTTTTCGCCACCGACGGCCGGCGCTACCCGGTTTCCGGACGAGCACTGTTCTCCGACATCAGCGTCGATCCGGGTACCGGCAATCTCATGGTGCGCGTCGAGGTCGACAATCCCGCCCGCGCGCTGCTGCCGGGCATGTATGTGCGGGCCCGCTTGCCGCGCGGCATTCGCAAGGACGTCCTGCTGGTGCCCGAGCAGGCCGTGGCCCGAGACGCCGCCGGGCAGCCCCAGCTCGTGGTGCTCACCGAGGGCAAGCCGGAGCGCCGCGCCATCCGGCTCGGCGACGCCGTCGGAGGCCGCGTTATCGTCGCCTCCGGGCTGAGGGCGGGCGAGATCTATGTCGTGCAGGGCCAGGAGCGCGCCCAGGACGGCGAAGCGGTGAGAACGGTGCCTTTCGAGGACGAGGCGCTGGCCGCCAAACCATCGCAACCCCTGCTACGCTGAGAACCGGCGAGACCCGACATGGCCCAGTTTTTCATCAATCGCCCGGTATTTGCCTGGGTGATCGCCATCTTCATCACCCTGTTGGGCTTGATTGCCCTCCCGCAGCTGCCGATTTCGCGTTTTCCGCCGATCGCGCCGCCCAGCGTCAGCATTGCCGCCAGCTATGTCGGGGCTTCGCCGCAGACGATCGAAGACGGTGTCGTCAGCCTGATCGAGCGTGAATTGTCGGGGGTGAAGGACATCCTTTATTTCGAATCCTCGACCGACACCTCGGGATCGGCGGATATCACGGTCACCTTCAAGCCCGGCACCGACCCGCAGATGGCGCAGGTCGACATCCAGAACCGGCTCAAGGCGATCGAAGCGCGCCTGCCCCAGGCCGTGCGCCAGACGGGATTGTCGGTGGAGGCCGCTTCCTCGGGCTTCCTGATGATCGTCGGCCTGAATGCCAAGGATGGGCGCTATGACGAACTGACGCTCGGCGACTACATGACACGCAACATCGCCGAAGAGCTCAAGCGCGTGCCCGGCGTCGGCCGGGTGCAGTCCTTCAGCTCGGAGAAGGCGATGCGGATCTGGGTCGATCCGGCTCTGCTGATCTCCTATTCACTGTCGCTCTCGGACGTCACCAGCGCCATCCAGGCCCAGAATGCGCAGATCGCGCCGGGGCGGGTGGGCGCGGAGCCGACGGTACCGGGCCAGATGGTCTCCATTCCCCTGACGGTGCAGGGCCAGTTGCAGACCCCGCAGGAGTTCGCCGCCATCGTGTTGCGGGCCCGCGCCGACGGCTCCAAGCTGGTGCTGGGCGATGTCGCGCGCGTGGAGATCGGCGCGCAAAGCCTGAGCTATTCCATTCGCGAAAATGGCAAGCCGTCGACGGCGGTCGCCATCCAGCTTTCGCCCGGCGCCAATGCCGTCGCGACCGCCGACGGCGTGCGCGCGCGCCTCGCCGAACTCGCCACTACCATGCCGAAGGGCATGAGCTATTCCATCCCCTACGACACCGCTCCCTTCGTGAAGGTGTCGATCGAGAAGGTGGTGGCTACGCTGCTGGAAGCGATGGTCCTGGTCTTCGCGGTGATGTTCCTCTTCCTGCAGAAGGTCCGCTATACGCTGATCCCCGCCATCGTGGCGCCCATCGCGCTGCTCGGCACCTTCGCCGTGATGTGGGGCGCGGGTTATTCGATCAACGTGCTCACCATGTTCGGCATGGTGCTGGCCATCGGCATCATCGTCGACGACGCCATCGTCGTAGTCGAGAATGTCGAGCGCATCATGGCGAGCGAAGGACTGCCCCCGAAGCAGGCGACCGAAAAGGCGATGAAGGAGATCACCGGCGCCATCGTCGGCATCACGCTGGTGCTGGCGGCGGTGTTCATCCCGATGGGCCTGGCCGGCGGATCGGTCGGTGCAATCTACCGCCAGTTCACCATGTCGATGGCGGTGTCCATCCTGTTCTCGGCCTTGCTGGCGTTGACGCTGACACCGGCCCTGTGCGCCACGCTGCTCAAGCCGGTCGCCTCCGGGCATCATGCCAAGGGAGGGTTCTTCGGCTGGTTCAATCGCAGCTTCGACAGCCTGACGGCGGGCTATGCGGGCTGGGTCGGCGGGCTGATCCGGCGGACGGGCCGGGTGATGGTTGTTTATCTCGTCCTGATCGGCGGGCTGATCTATGCCTATGGGCAATTGCCGTCCTCCTTCCTGCCCCAGGAGGACCAGGGCAATTTCATCACTTCCTTCTCGCTGCCCTCCGATGCCACCGCCGAGCGCACGCTTGCCATCGTCAAGCAGTTCGACCGGCATGTCGTCGCGCGCCCCGATGTCTCCAGCTCCATTGCCGTCATGGGCTACGGCTTTGCCGGTGCCGGGCCGAATACGGCGATCGCCTTCACCACGCTGAAGGATTGGAGCGAGCGCAGCACCAGCGTCGACGACGCCATTGCCGGCGCCACGCAAGCCATGGCCGATATCCGCGAGGGCACCGTGATGAGCCTCAAGCCGCCGGCCATCGACGAATTGGGCACGACATCCGGTTTCACGCTGCGCCTGCAGGACAGGGCGAACCGGGGCTATGCCGCGTTGATGGCGGCGCAGGGCCAGCTGATCGAGCTTGCTTCCAGGAGCAGCCTGGTGACCGGCGTGTATGCCGAAGGCCTGCCCAACGGCCCGAGCATGCGGCTTAAGATCGACCGCCAGAAGGCGGAGGCGCTGGGCGTGCCCTTCACCGCGATCAACGATGCGCTGTCTGTCGCCATCGGCTCGTCCTACGTCAACGACTTCCCCAATCTCGGCCGGCTGCAGCAGGTGATCGTGCAGGCCGATGCGCCGGCGCGCATGCGCATCGACGATGTGCTCAAGCTGCGCCTGCGCAACAATGCCGGCGGCATGGTTGCCCTGTCGGAGGTAGTCACGCCAGTCTGGCAGACGAGCCCGCTGCAATTGGTGCGCTATAACAGCTTCCAGGCCGCGCGCATCGCCGGCTCGGCGGCTCCCGGTGTTTCTTCCGGCGATGCCATGGCCGAGATGGAACGGCTTGCGGCGAAATTGCCCGCCGGCTTCGCCATCGCATGGACCGGAGAGTCCCTGCAGGAACAGCTCTCGGGTGCGCAAGCGCCGGTCCTGCTCGGGGTGTCGATGCTGGTGGTGTTCCTGGTCCTGGCCGCGCTCTACGAAAGCTGGTCCGTGCCGTTCTCGGTCATGCTGGTGGTGCCGCTCGGCATTCTCGGTGCCGTCGCCGCGGTGCTGCTGCGCGGCCTGGAGAACGACGTGTTCTTCAAGGTCGGCCTCGTCACCATCATCGGCCTCGCGGCCAAGAATGCCATCCTGATCGTCGAATTCGCTCAGTCGCTGCGCGCGGCAGGCAGGCCCCTGCACGAAGCCGTCACCGAAGCCGCGCGCCTCAGGCTGCGGCCGATCCTGATGACTTCGCTCGCCTTCGCGCTCGGCGTGGTGCCGCTGATGCTGGCGCGCGGCGCCAGCGCCGAAACCCAGCACGCTATCGGTACCGGTGTGTTCGGCGGCATGGTCTCGGCCACGCTGCTGGCGGTGTTCTTCGTGCCGGTGTTCTATGGGCTGGTGATGAAGCTTTTCGGCCGACGCAAGCCGCAGGCGGCAGCGGCCGATGCCAGCGTCCAAGGGGCGGAATGAGCAGGGCGGCGGCCTGAGGGTTGAATGCCTCAGGCCGCCGCGACATCGAGCAGGGAGGCGATCGCCGAGGAGGTGAAGCCGCCGATGCCTTCGCGAATGTCGGCGCCGATGGCTGCAGCCAGCTCCTCCTCGTTGCGCTGACGCAAGGCCTGGATGATTTCCTGGTGCCGGTCGACCACATAGAGTTCGGCGACATGCTCCATGGCGACGCCCTGGACTGGGCCGAGCTGCAGCCAGACGCTCTCGATCATCGGCAGGATGATGCGGTCCGGGCTGATCGCGTAGATGGTGCGGTGAAATTGCTGGTTGGCGAGCAGGGCGCCGACCTTGTCTTGCCTGTGGATGGCCTGGTCGATGGCGAGATCCATCTCGACCAGCTGGCCGATCTGCCGTTCGGTGATATGCACAACGGCCCGCCGTGCTGCATGCTGTTCCAGCACGACGCGCAGGGAGATCAGCTCCTCGAAGAGGTCCGGCGTGACGGCGGGCACCTGGATCCGGCGGTTCTCGAGCAGTTTCAGGGCGCCGATCGAGGTGAGTTGCCTGAGCGCCTCCCGCACGGGCGTGGAGCTGCTTTCGAGCGCGGCGGCGAGACCGCGTATGGTCAGCGAGGTTCCAGGCCGGAAAGCCCCCACCATGATGGCCTGCCTGAGGCGCAGGAAGACATAATCATGCGTCGTCATGCCATCAGCCCGGACCAATGGCGGCAGTGCCAGCTTCTTCAATAACCTCGCCTCCTCATCAAACCAGCATCTGCTTATCGCGAAGTCGGGCTTGCTTCCAGTCGGATATGATGTCACATACCTAATAATGTGATCACAAAATGGAGCGCGCATGATGACGTCCGAAAGCATCGATCGGGACACCTTGGCAGACCTGCTCAAGGAGGACAGTCCGATCGAGAGCATTCAGGCCGTGGTCTGCGATCTCAACGGCATCATGCGTGGCAAGCGCGTGCCGGTCAGGCAGGCCGAGAAGGTGCTGGGCGGGGGTATCCGCATGCCCCTGTCAATCGTGGGCGTCGACGTCTGGGGCGAGGATATCATCGGCAGCGAGCAGGTATTCGCTAGCGGCGACATGGATGGCATCTGCGGGGCGACCGGACGCGGCATCCTGCCGGTGAACTGGACGTCGCGGCCGAGCGCCATGGTGCCGCTCTGGCTCTTCCTGGAGAATGGCGAGCCTTTTCTCGCCGATCCGCGCCAGGCCCTCGCTGCCGTGGTGCGCGAATACCAGAAGCTCGGCCTGCGCCCCGTGGTGGCGACAGAGATGGAATTCTATCTGATCGATCCGGAGCCGGACAGCGCCGTGCCGCCGATCTCGCCCTACACCGGCAAGCGGCTCGATTCGGACGCCATTCTCTCCATCGACGAGCTCAACGATTTCGGCGAGTTCATTTCCGACGTCTATGCCGAATGTGCGCGCCAGAACGTGGCGGCGGACGCCGCTGTTGCCGAGAACGGCATCGGCCAGTTCGAGATCAACCTCTTGCACAGCGACGATCCCTTGAAGGCGGCCGACGACGCCGTGTTCTTCAAGCGCATCGTCAAGGGCGTTGCCCGCAAGCATGGTCTGGCTGCGACCTTCATGGCCAAGCCCTATGGCATGCGCTCGGGCAACGGCATGCATGTGCATTTCAGCCTCCTCGACGCCGAGGGGCGCAACGTCTTCGACGACGGCAGCAAGGAAGGCTCGCCGATCCTGCGGCATGCAGTCGCCGGCTTGCTGCGCGGCATGGCCGAGACTACGCTATTGTTCGCGCCGCATTTCAATTCCTATCGCCGCCTGCGGCCCGATACCCACGCCCCGACCACGATCGCCTGGGGCTATGAGAACCGCACCGCCGCGGTCCGCATCCCCGGCGGCAGCCCGGCGGCGCGGCGCATCGAACACCGGGTCGCCGGGGCTGATGCCAATCCCTATCTGGTGGTCGCCGCCATACTTGGCGCTGCCCTGATCGGCATCCGCAAGCAATGGACCCCGCCCGAGCCCATCGTCGGCCGCGCCCATCTGCCGAGTGCCTCGGCCAAGATCCCCTCGGAATGGGGACAGGCGGTCGATGCCTTCGAGGCAGGCGAGATCGCCGCCGAGATTTTCGACCCCGTGCTGCGCTCCATGCTGATCGCCTGCAAGCGCCAGGAGATCGCCGGCTTCACCGAACAGGTCACCGACTACGAATTCGCCGCCTATCTCGAAATCGTCTGACCGCCATCCATTCCACCGAGATCCCGGCTGCGGCCCCAGGCCAAACCCCTGGTTTGGCCTGACTGCGCGACGACCGGTCTGTTGAGGTATGCCTGCCATGTCCACCGTCGAGTTCACCGCTGCGCAGCCCCCATCGTCCAACGCTGGCCATGCGCCATCCTACTATGCTGCGACGGCCAAGGGCGCCTTCGAGCGCCCCAGGCTGAATGAGCATCTGAGCGCCGATATCTGCGTCATCGGCGCCGGCTTCACCGGCATTTCCGCGGCGCTGGAACTGGCCGAGCGAGGCTACAACGTGGTGGTGCTGGAAGCCGTCCGCATCGGCTTCGGCGCGTCTGGGCGCAATGGCGGCCAGATCGTCAACGGCTATAGCCGTGACCTCGACGTGATCGAAAAGCGATATGGCGACCAGGCGGCCAAGGCGCTCGGCGCCATGGCCGGGGAGGGCGCCGATATCATCCGTGGCCGCATCGCTTCCTACGACATCGATTGCGACCTGGTGCCGGGCGGCTTCTTCGCCGCCTTCACCGACAAGCAGTTGCGCGAACTCGACGATCAGCAGCGCATCTGGGAGAGCCATGGCCATGGCGGCCTTGAGCGGGTCGACCGGGCTGGCCTGCCGGCCATCGTAAAATCGGATCGCTATGTCGGCGGCCTGGTCGATCACAAGGGTGGTCACATCCACCCGCTCAGCCTGGTGCTGGGCGAGGCGGCGGCGGTCGAGCGGCATGGCGGACGCATTTTCGAGCACTCGCCGGTCGTCTCGGTCGAGCAGGGGGCCAGGCCGGTGGTGCGCACCAGGCACGGAGCGGTGACCTGCACCTATCTCCTCGTCTGCGGCAATGCCTATATCGGCAATCTCCTGCCCGAGATCGGCGGCAAGATGATGCCGGTCTCCAGCCAGGTCGTCGCCACCGAGCCGTTGGACGAGGCGGTGATCCGTGATTTGCTGCCGGCCAATTATTGCGTTGAGGACATGAACTACATCCTCGACTATTACCGCCGCACCGCCGACAACCGCCTGCTTTTCGGCGGCGGCATCGTCTATGGCGGCGGCGATCCGGCCAGTATCGAAGCCAAGATCCGGCCGAGCCTTGCCAGGACCTTCCCGCAGCTTGCCAATATCCGCTTCGACTATGCCTGGAGCGGCAATTTCGCGCTGACCCTGACGCGCATCCCGCATGTCGGGCGCCTGTCGCCGTCGATCTATTTCTCGCATGGCGACAGTGGCCATGGCGTGACCACCACCCATCTGCTCGGCAAGATCCTGGGCGAGGCGGTGGCCGGCCAGGCCGAGCGTTTCGATGTCTGGAGCAGCCTGCCCTACTACCCCTTCCCGGGTGGCAAGACCTTTCGGGTGCCGCTAACCGTGCTCGGCGCCTGGTGGTACGGCTTGAGGGACAAATTCGGCCTGTGACCTGGGGGCGATTTTCTACCCTCCCCTGGAAGGGGAGGGTCGGCCCACGCCTGCGACAAGATGGCCGTCCCCGTGGATTGGCGGCGCAGAGCAGTGTAAGTCTGACGAAATCACGAGAGGCCGGCGACAGCCTCCGCAATGAGGGAGTGAGAGATGCTCGACAAGCGCAAATTCTACATCGACGGCAAATGGGTCGATCCCGTCGTTCCCAACGATCTGCAGGTGCTGGATCCGGCCACCGAGCAGCCGGTCGCCGTGATCTCCATGGGCACGCCCGCCGATGTCGACAAGGCTGTCGCCGCCGCCAAGAAAGCCTTCGCCACCTATTCGCGCACCAGTGTCGAGGAACGCCTGGCGCTCCTGGAAAAGCTGCTCGAAGTCTACAAGCGCCGCTATGAGGAGATGGCGCAGACCATCACACTCGAACTCGGCGCGCCGATTTCGATGAGCCGGGCCCAGCAGGCCGATGTGGGCGTGGGCCATTTGCAGGGCTTCATCGACGCGCTGCGTCATCTCAAGGCCCGTGACACCCTGCCCAATGGCGACGTGGTGCTGCGCGAGCCGATTGGCGTCTGTGGCCTGATCACCCCCTGGAACTGGCCGATCAACCAGATCGCGCTCAAGGTGGTGCCCGCGCTCGCCACCGGCAGCACCTGCGTGCTCAAGCCGAGCGAGTTCACCCCCCTCAATGCGCTGCTCTATGCCGAAATGGTCGAGGAAGCCGGCTTCCCCGCCGGCGTGTTCAACCTGGTGAACGGCGACGGCCCCTCGGTCGGCGCTGCCCTCTCCAAGCACAAGGATATCGACATGATGTCCTTCACCGGCTCGACCCGCGCCGGCATCGCCGTCAGCAAGGATGCGGCCGAGACCGTCAAGCGCGTCACGCTCGAGCTCGGCGGCAAGTCGCCCAACATCATCTTCGAGGATGCCGACCTCGAGGATCGCGTTGCCGGCAGTGTGCTGGAATGCTTCAACAACTCCGGCCAGTCCTGCGATGCACCGACGCGCATGCTGGTGCAGCGTTCGGTCTACGATAAGGTCGTCGAGATCGCCGAGCGCACCGGCAAGACGCAGGCCGTCGGTGATCCCAAGCAGGAAGGCGAGCATATCGGCCCGCTGGTCAGCGATATCCAGTTCGGCCGCGTACAGGCTCTGATCGAAGCCGGCGTCGCCGAAGGCGCGCGGGTGCTGATCGGCGGTCCCGGCAAGCCGGAAGGCTATGAAAAGGGCTATTTCGTCAAGCCGACCATCTTCGCCAATGTCGATCCGAACATGCGCATCGCCCGCGAGGAGATCTTCGGCCCGGTACTGTCGATCATCCCCTTCGACACCGAGGAGCAGGCGATCGAGCTGGCCAACGATACCAATTACGGCCTTGCCGCCTATCTGCAGACGGGTGACGACAAGCGGGCCGAGCGGGTGGCGGCCAGGCTGCGCGCCGGCATGGTGCACATCAATGGCGGGCCGCATCGCTATGGCAGCCCGTTCGGCGGCTACAAGCAGTCCGGCAATGGCCGCGAAGGCGGCATCTTCGGCCTGGAGGACTTCCTCGAGGTGAAGACCGTGCATCGTCCCTGACGGGCTAGGCACCCATCACAAACCGGCGCCGGGATCCTCCCGGCGCCGCTGTCATTCATGGTCGGGATATCGGCCGATCCGGCCGGGCGGAGGCTAAATCGAGAGCTGCCAGGGACGCTTCTGCGATGTCGGCCAGATCCTGGCGCGAAGCCCCGTCCTGTGCCTGCAGCGACAGGGCCTGCAGGATGGCCGCGAAGAAGCGTGACAACCGGCCGATATCGGCTGCGGACGAGAGGTCGCCCTCGGCGCGGCCACGCTCCAGCCTTTGATGGATGAGGTCCTCGGTAGTTTTTCTGAGGCCGCGCATATGCATACGCACAGCCGCATTCTGCTCCTGGCAGTTGATCAGGCCGAGACTGACCATGCAGCCGCCCTGGGAGGGGCTGGCCAGCGCTATATCGATGCTGGCGAGCAGCATGGCGGCGATGGCCTCCCGGGTCGAGGCGGTGTCGGCGAGGATGCGCATGCTGCCGCTGCCAGCGGTGGCGAGGTAGAGATCGACGGCCTCGCGGAAGATCGCTTCCTTGCTGTCGAAGGCGGCGTAGAAGCTGGGCGGGTTGATGCCCATGGCTGCGGTCAGATCGGCAAGCTGTGCCGCCTCGTAACCCTTGGCCCAGAAGACCTGCATGGCGCGTTCGAGCGCAGCACTGCGGTCGAAGGCGCGAGGGCGTCCGCGGGCTGCCATGGAAATCCTTTCTGTAGTTTCAATTATAGAATTCTTGACATGCTGGCATGAGGCTTTTTATGTAATCCGAATTACAGAATGGAGCAAGCCATGGACAATGCTATGCGCGCCGAGCGCATCGAGACGATCCGCAGCTATTTCCGGCTGGTGGACGCCAGGGAGCCGGCCTTGCTGGATCTGTTTACGGATGATGTGCGATTCTACTTTCCCAAATTCGGGATGGCTGCGGGCAAGGCCGCCGTGGCCGGCTTCGGCGAGCGGATCGGGCGTGAGTTGCGCAGCCTGATCCACGACATCGATGGTCTCATCTTCACGGTCGACGGGGACCGTATCGTGGTGGAGGGGCAGGAGGCCGGCGTCACTATGGCCGGCGAAAGCTGGCCTGACGGCGAGATCTCGCAAGGCCGTTTCTGCAACGTGTTCGAATTCGACGGCTCCCTGATCAGCCGCACCTATATCTATGTCGATCCGGATTTCACCAGTGCCGATCAGCCGCGGCTGCAACGCTATCGGGACGGCGGCGAGATTGCATCGCCGCGCGAGGTGGCGCTGCGTTATCTGGAGGCGGTCGGACTTTATCGTGCCGAGCCGGGTGATCCGCAGCGCCTGGTTGCGATCACCGAACTCTTCTCCGAGGATGCCGATTGGGACATCGCGGGTGACCGGGCGCGCGTGCCGTGGATCGGGCCTCGTCGGGGCAAGGCGGAGATCGCCACCTTCTTCCGCGAGCTGATCTCCAGCATCGAACCCAGGTATTTCGAGGTGCGCTCCGTCCTGGCGGATGGCGAACGGGCCGTCATCCTCGGAGAGCTTGCCTCGCTGGTACGCGCCACCGGCAGGCTGATCGAGACCGGGTTCGCCTTCGACCTCACGGTGAGGCAGGGCAGGATCGTGCGCTACCGTATGCTGGAGGATAGCTACGCCGTGGCGCAGGCTGCCTGATAAAGAGTGTCCCGCCGCCTCATGAGAAGCAGCGGGACACTAAAACCCTATCGGTGTCCTACTTCATCGTCGGCATCACGAAATCGGCGCCGGCGCGGATACCGGTGGGCCAGCGGCTCGTGATGGTCTTGAGCTTGGTGTAGAAGCGCACGCCCTCGGCGCCGTGCATGTGATGGTCACCGAACAGCGAAGACTTCCAGCCGCCGAAGGAGTGGAACGCCATCGGCACCGGGATCGGCACGTTGATGCCGACCATGCCGACCTGGATCTGGTGGGCGAATTCGCGGGCGGCATCACCGTCGCGGGTGAAGATCGCGGTGCCGTTGCCGAATTCATGCTCGTTGATCATGCGGGCAGCGGTGGCATAGTCGGGTGCGCGGGCCACTGCGAGCACCGGGCCGAAGATCTCTTCCTTGTAGATCGTCATGTCGGTGGTGACGCCATCGAACAGGGTACCGCCGAGATAATAGCCGTTCTCGTAGCCCTGCATGGCGAAGCCACGCCCGTCCACCACCAGCTTGGCGCCTTCGGCGACGCCGGTGTCGATATAGCCGCGCACCTTGTCGAGATGCTGCTTGGTGACGAGCGGACCCATTTCGGCTTCCGGATCGGTGCCGGGACCGATCTTGAGGGCGCGCACGCGGGGTTCGAGCTTGGCGAGCAGCGCCTCGGCGGTGGCTTCGCCGATCGGCACCGCAACCGAGATCGCCATGCAGCGCTCGCCGGCCGAGCCATAGGCCGCACCCATCAGGGCGTCGACGGCCTGGTCCATATCGGCGTCGGGCATGACGATCATGTGGTTCTTGGCACCGCCCAGCGCCTGGCAGCGCTTGCCGTTGTGCGAGGCGGTTTCGTAGATGTAGCGGGCGATCGGTGTAGAGCCGACGAAGCTGACGGCCGAGATGTCGGGATCGGTGAGGATGGCGTCGACGGCTTCCTTGTCGCCCTGGACCACATTGAAGACGCCATCCGGCAGGCCGGCCTCCTTGAGCCATTGCGCCAGGAGGAGCGAAGCGGACGGGTCGCGCTCGGAAGGCTTGAGGATGAAGCAGTTGCCGCAGGCCAGCGCCACCGGGAACATCCACATCGGCACCATGGCGGGGAAGTTGAACGGCGTGATGCCGGCAACGACGCCGAGCGGCTGGCGCAGGGAATGGCTGTCGACGCGCGTGCCGACATTTTCCGTCACCTCGCCCTTGAGGAGCTGGGGCGCGGAGGTGGCAAACTCCACCACTTCCATGCCGCGCTGGATCTCGCCCTTGGCATCGGAGAGCACCTTGCCATGCTCGGCCGTGATCGCGGCGGCGAGCTCGTCGGTGCGTTCTTCCAGGATGTGCAGGAACTTGTTGAGGATGCGGGCGCGGCGCAGCGGCGTGGTAGCGGCCCAGCCGGGGGCGGCGGCCTTGGCGGCGGCGGAGGCCTCGCGCACTTCGGCAACCGAAGCGAGGGCGACTTCGGCTGCAGCCTCGCCGGTGGCGGGATTGTAGACCGCGGCCTTGCGGCCGCTGCGGCCGGCGACCAGCTTGCCGCCGATGAAATGGGAGATCTCGCGCGTCATCCTCTACCTCCTGTCGCTCCGTCCGTCGATCGGGCGGCTTTCGGCGCGATCTATGCAGTTGATCCGTTCGCACAGCAATGAGAAGGATTGCACTTCCGATGTGCAAAAATTAAGGTCATTGGCGAATGATCTTCCCGGGTGCACGGACATCCTGCCCGTTCTTGGAAACGTCGAGCTCGCAGGATCGGAAGAACGGGCAGGATGCCCGTGCATCCGGAACAGGAGCCCGTCATGAACTGGGATCACGTCCGCATCTTCCTGGCGGTAGCGCGCAGCGGCCAATTGCTCGGCGCAGCGCGGCAACTCGGGCTCAACCATGCCACTGTCGGCCGCCAACTTACGGCGCTCGAGGAGACGTTCGGGGCGCGGCTGGTCGAGCGCCAGACCCAGGGCTGTACGCTGACACCAGCCGGCGAGGCCCTACTGGTCGCAGCGGAGAAGGCCGAATCCGAATTCCTGCGTGTCGGTGCCCTGGTTTCCGGCACCACGGCGGAGATCAGCGGCACAGTGCGTGTCGGCGCGCCGGACGGACTCGGCAACTACTTCCTGTCGCATGAACTGGGCGCCTTGGCCGCCCGCCACCCGGAACTGGTGGTGCAACTGGTGCCGCTGCCGCGAACCTTTTCGCTGTCACGGCGGGAGGCCGATATCGTGGTGACGCTGGACCGCCCGGTACAGGGGCGGCTGATGGTCAAGAAGCTGACCGACTATACGCTCAGCGTCTATGCTTCCAGGCGCTATCTCGAAGAGACCGCCCCCATCACCTGCGAAGAGGATCTGGCCGGCCACCTCTTCGTCACCCATGTCGACGACCTCGTCTACAGCCGGGCGCTGGACTATGCCGAGACGCTGGGCAGGCTGATGCGCCGGCGTTTCGAATGCGGCAGCGTGGTCGCCCAGATGGAGGCCGTCAGGGCCGGCCACGGCATCGGCATCCTGCACGATTATGCCGCCCGGCAATATCCCGAGTTGAAGCGCCTGCTGCCGGGCACGCGCTTCACCCGCAGCTATTGGCTGGTCTCCCACCCCGACACGCACAACACCCGCCGCGTCGCCGCCGTCGCCGACCACATCACGGCCCGCGTGCGGGCCGAGCGGGCCAATTTCGCGCGGGATTGAGGAAACCTCCCGGGCCGCCTCACGCCCGTCCCGAGGCCATTGCCGTCTGCGGCGTGTCGTTGATCGGGAAATGCAGCGCCGCCGCCATCAGACTGGCAAGGGCGGTCGCCCACCACACCAGCGTGTAGGAACCGGTGAGGTCGAAAGTCAGGCCACCGAGCCAGGCGCCGAGAAACGAGCCGATCTGGTGGCTGAGAAAGCAGATGCCGAACAAGGTGCCGAGATGGCGCACGCCGAAGACCTTGGCGACGAGACCGCTGGTGAGGGGAACCGTGCCGAGCCAGGTCAGGCCCATCACGGCCGCGAACAGGGCGACTGATATGTCCGACTTCGGTGCCAGGAAGAAGGCGGCGATGGTGACACCCCGGATCAGGTAGAGCCAGCCGAGCACATGTTGCTGCCGATAGCGCCCACCGAGCCAGCCACAGGCCCAGCTTCCCGCCATGTTGAACAGGCCGATCAAGGCGAGGGCCTTTGCGCCGGTACCGGCGGGCATGTGGCAGAGCGAAAGATAGCCCGGCAGATGGGTGGCGATGAAGGCGAGCTGGAAGCCACAGGTGAAGAAGCCGAGGGTGAGAAGGCAATAGCCGCGATGGCCGAGAGCCTGTTCCAGCGCGGCTTTCAGCGGCAGGCCTGCCTCTTCCTTTTTGACCGCGGCCAGCCTTGGCCGGCCATCCAGAAACAGGCCGAAAGGCGCCGCGGCCAGCATGACGAGCGCCAACACGACGAGGGCGGTGGACAGGCCCGAATGCTCCGAGACGATCTGTGCCAGGGGAACCATGGCGACCTGGCCGAACGAGCCGCCGGCACTGGCGATGCCCATGGCCATGCTGCGCTTTTCGGGCGAGGTCCCGCGGCCGACCGCGGTCAGAACGACACCGAAGGCCGTGCAACTGATGCCGATGCCGACCAGGACGCCGAGACCGAGGATGAGCATGATCCCTGAGGGTGCCATGGCGGCAATGCCGAGGCCCAAGGCGAACATGGCGGCGCCGAATGCCACGACCGGTGCCGAGCCGTAGCGGTCGGCCGCAGCGCCGGCAAAAGGCTGCGCCGCGCCCCAGACCAGGTTGTGGATGGCGATGGCAAAGGCGATCAGGGTGACGGGAAGGCCCCGGTCCATCGAGAAAGGCTCGACGAAAAGCCCGAAGGTCTGCCGGATGCCCATGGCCGCGCTCAGGATGACGGCAGCGGACAGGATCAGCAGTGTCTGGCGACTGAATACGGGCCTGGCTTTGATCGGATCGGACAGGGCCATTTCCATCTCCTCGGGAGAGGGCGATCGCGTTCCCGACGCCGCCGCTTCATCCCGTTTCTCGGGGGAGCTCAATAGATGGCGGGGACGATTCACCCGAATGACCGGCCTGTACACTCACTGTACGGTATACTTGATTCATTGGACGATCTGATCCTCGACCTTGATTGACGAGACGCCCCTGCTTGCGCCAAGGGATAAGGGGCTAACGATGCGGAAATGGGGTAGGCTGGAGAAGAGCAGGAAGAGTGCCGGACAATTCGAATTCCCGAACGGTGGTCACCGCCCGACGCATCGAAACCAACGTACCGCCGTCACTACGGCGCTTCCTCGCGCTTGCGGATTTCGAACCGGCAGCCCGCCGGCATCTGCCGCGCCAGATCTATGGCTATTATGCCGGTGCTGCCGAGACGAATGCGGCGCATGCCGGCAACACCCGGGCGCTGGCCGCCCTCGGGCTGGTGCCACGCGTGCTCGTCGATACCAGGGCGCGTTCGACGCACCATACCCTGTTCGGCCAGGCCTATGCCCTGCCGGTCGGCATAGCGCCCATGGGACTGTCGGGCCTTGCGACTTTCGAGGGCGACTTGGCCCTCGCCAAGGCGGCGGCTGCCGAGAACGCCCTGATGGTGGCCAGCGCCACCTCGCTGATCCAGTTGGAGCGGTTGGCCGAGGAGGGTGGGGCGCGCTGGTTCCAGACCTATCTGCCGGGCGAGCCCGAACGCATCAGCCGCATGGTGGCGCGCGTGGCGGCCGCGGGCTTTGAGACGCTCGTGCTCACAGCCGACGTGCCGGTCGCCGCCAATCGCGAGAACAACGCCCGCACGGGCTTCTCGACGCCCCTGAAGCCGAGCCTGAGATTGTTCTGGGATGGCATTACCCATCCGTCCTGGTCGCTGGGAACCTTCGCCCGCACCCTGGCCGGCGGCATGCCGCGCTTCGAGAACATGGACGCCTTTCGCGGCCCGACCCTGCTGTCCCGCAACGCGGTGCGCGACATCGGCGCACGCGACGGCCTCGACTGGAGCCATCTCGATCTCATCCGGCAATTGTGGCGTGGCAAGCTGGTGGTGAAGGGCATCCTCGCACCCGAAGACGTTGCCATCGCGCGTGACAGAGGGGTTGATGGCGTCTGGATCTCCAATCATGGCGGGCGCCAGCTCGATACGGCCATCGCCCCCATGACGGTCCTGGCCGAGGCCGTTTCGGCAGCTGGCGAGATGGCCGTGTTGATCGATGGCGGCTTCCGCCGTGGCACGGATGTCCTGAAGGCCTTGGCACTCGGGGCCGACTTCGTCTTCGTCGGGCGTCCTTTCCTGTTCGCCGCCGCCGTGGGGGGCGAGGGCGGCATTCGTCACGCCCTCGGCCTCCTCCAGGCGGAAATTGCGCGCAACATGGCCATGCTGGGCGTGAGCGACCTCGACGAATTGCAGCCTGTGCATGTACGTGCGGTAGGCTGATCGCAGGGGTTTCTTTCCCAAGCCAAATAAATTGCCCGCCTTGCCTCACAAGAGGCTTGACCTTCCCATGATGTCAAGCCTTACGCCCTGTCCAGGAAGGCTGGGAAACCAGCGGGAATCGACTGAGAGGCATGGGACGGGCTGATGAACGACCATCACCATCATCACGATCACCACCACGATCATGCCGGGGCGCATGCCGGCGTGAAGGACCCGGTCTGCGGCATGGAGGTCGATCCGGCGACCGCCAAGCATTCGCTTCGGCACGAGGGGCACCCCTACTATTTCTGCTCGGCCGGCTGCAAGTCGAAATTCGAGGCGGAGCCGGGGCGTTATCTCGGCGAGCGCAAGCCCGCGGCGCCTGCGCCTGAAGGCACGATCTACACCTGCCCGATGCACCCCGAGATTCGGCAGGAAGGGCCGGGATCCTGCCCGATCTGCGGCATGGCGCTCGAGCCTCTCCAAGTCACGGCCGAAGCCGGCCCCAATCCCGAACTCACGGATATGACGCGGCGCTTCTGGGTGAGCCTGGTGCTGGCCTTGCCCGTCTTCGTCCTGGAGATGGGCTCTCATCTCGTCCCCGCGCTGCATCATCTGGTGCCGCCGGCCCAATCGGCCTGGATCCAGCTCGTCTTGGCCAGTATCGTGGTGCTGTGGGGCGGCTGGCCCTTCTTCGTGCGCGGCTGGCAGTCCGTCCTGCGCCGCAACCTCAACATGTTCACCCTGATCGCCATGGGCACCGGCATTGCCTGGGTCTACAGCCTGGTGGCGGTGCTGGCGCCCGGCCTGTTCCCCGAAGCCTTCCGTGGCGACGATGGCAGCGTGGCCGTCTATTTCGAGGCGGCCGCGGTGATCACCGTGCTCGTGCTGCTCGGCCAGGTGCTCGAACTCAGGGCCCGCGAACATACCTCGGGGGCGATCCGGGCTTTGCTCAACCTCGCGCCGAAGACGGCGACGCTCATCCGGCCGGATGGCTCGGAAGAGGAGATCACGCTCGACAAGGTGGCGGTCGGCGACAATCTGCGTATCCGTCCCGGCGAGAAAGTGCCGGTGGACGGCAGTGTGCTGGAGGGTCGCTCCTCGCTCGACGAGGCCTTGGTGACCGGCGAATCCATGCCGGTGAGCAAGGCCGTCGGCGACAGCGTCATCGGCGGTACGCTCAACCAGACCGGTGCTTTGGTCATCCGCGCCGACAAGGTCGAGGGCGACACCATGCTGGCCCAGATCGTGCAGATGGTGTCGCAGGCGCAGCGTTCGCGTGCTCCGATCCAGCGCCTGGCCGACCAGGTGGCCGGCTGGTTCGTACCCCTGGTCATCCTGGTCGCGGCGGCGGCCTTTGCCGCCTGGGCCGTGTTCGGCCCCGAGCCTCGCTTCGCCTATGGCCTGGTCGCGGCGGTCACGGTGCTAATCATCGCCTGTCCCTGTGCCCTGGGATTGGCGACGCCGATGTCGATCATGGTCGGCGTCGGCAAGGGAGCCGGTCTCGGTGTGCTAATCCGGAACGCCGAAGCGCTGGAGCGGTTGGAAAAGGTCGACACCCTGGTGGTCGACAAGACGGGTACGCTCACCGAAGGGCACCCAACCGTTACCGCCATCTGGCCCGCCGAAGGCTTTGGCGAGGACGAGCTGCTGCGGCTGGCGGCCAGCGTGGAGCGCGCCTCCGAACATCCCCTCGCCCGGGCCGTGGTCGCGGCGGCGGAGGCGAAGGGTCTCGCCTTGTCCGCGGTTGTGGATTTCGATTCACCCACGGGCAAGGGTGCGCGAGGTACCGTCGAAGGCCGGCCGGTGCTCCTCGGCAATGCGGCCTTCATGGCGCAGGAGGGCGTTGCGGTCGCCCTGGCGGCGGAAGCCGACCGGCTGCGCCACGACGGGGCGACGGTAATCTTCGCCGCTGTCGACGGGCGCCTGGCCGGCCTGCTCGCCATTGCCGATCCGGTCAAGGAAACCACGCCGGCTGCCCTGGCCGCCCTGCGTGAGGAGGGCATTCATGTCGTGATGGTGACCGGGGACAACCGCGTTACCGCCGAAGCCATCGCCCGCCGGCTCGGCATCGATGCCGTCGAGGCCGAGGTCCTGCCCGAACGCAAGAGTGTGCTGGTCGAGGCCTTCAAGCGCGAGGGCAAGGTGGTGGCCATGGCTGGCGACGGCGTCAACGATGCGCCGGCCCTGGCGGCGGCCGATGTCGGCATCGCCATGGGTGCGGGCACGGATGTCGCGATCGAGAGTGCCGGCGTCACCCTGGTCAAGGGCGATCTCATGGGCATCGTGCGGGCAAGGCGGCTGTCGCAGGCCACCATGGCCAATATCCGCCAGAATCTTTTCCTCGCCTTCGTCTACAACGCAGCCGGCGTACCGGTTGCCGCCGGGGTGCTCTACCCCTTCTTCGGCATCCTGCTGTCGCCCATCATCGCCGCGGCCGCCATGGCGCTCTCCTCCGTCAGCGTCATCACCAATGCGCTCCGCCTGCGCGCACGCCAGCTCTGAATAAGGATTGGAACTATGAACAGACGTGAATTTCTGCTCTCGGGCGTTGCGGCCCTGGTGATTTCAGGCCCGGCCGCGGCGCAGATGCAGGACCATTCCGAGCATGGCATGCCGGGCATGGAGGGCATGTCCGGAGAGGCCGGCAAGATGGCGGCTCCCCGGAGTTCTCTGGCGCTGCCTGAGGGAGCCCCGTTGCGCGACCTGCCCCGCCTCGCCAACCGGGCCCGCGAACCCGGGCATTTCGAGGCCGAACTCACGGCCAAGCCCGCCATCGTGCGTTTTGCCGAAGGGATCGACACACCTATCCTCGCCTATGAGGGCGAGACTCCCGGTCCCCTGATCGAAGTGACCGAGGGCGACAAGGTCGCCATCCGCTTCGCCAATCGCCTGCCGGGCGAGGAGACCACCATCCACTGGCACGGCATGCCGGTGCCGGCGGAACAGGACGGCAATCCCATGGACCCGGTGGCCTCAGGCGCCGATCGGCTCTACGCCTTCGAACTGCCGGAAGGCAGCGCCGGCAGCTATTGGTATCATCCCCACCCCCACGGCCGTACGGCCGAGCAGGTCTATCTTGGTCTCGCCGGGGCCTTCATCGTCAAGCCCCGCCAGGATCCGATCCCGGCCGCCTATGGCGACACGCCGCTGTTCTTCACCGATCTGAGGCTGGCGGCGGACGGTTCGATCCCGGCCAGCACCATGGCGGATTTGATGAATGGGCGGGTCGGCGACCATGTCCTGGTCAACGGCCAGAAGAAGCCCGTCCTGACGCTGCCGGCCGGCAGCCGGCGCCGTTTCCGCCTGTTCAATGCCACCAATGCGCGCTTCCTGCGCCTCACCTTCGGCACGGCGGCGATAACGCTGATCGGCAGCGATGGCGGCCTGCTGGAAGCGCCGGTGACCGGCCTTCGCGCCATCGACCTGGTTCCCGCCGAGAGGGCGGAGGTCATCGTCGCCTTCGAGCAGCCGGGACGGGTGGTGCTGCGGACCGAGGATGTCGATCGCGGCTGGATGGGCCCCGGACGTCCCGATACCGCCGCTGAGCTGATGACCATCGAAGTCACGCAGGAACAGGCCGAGCCGGCCCCGCCTCTGCCCGCCAGGCTTCGCCGCATTGCCGATCTCGGCCTGCCCGTCGCCACGCGCCGCCTTGAGTTCACCGAAACCATGTCGATGGGAGAGGGTGGCATGAAAATGGGCTTTCTCATCAACGGCGCCGCCTTCGACATGGGCCGTGTCGATGTCGTCACCAAAGCGGGGCAGACCGAATTGTGGGAGATCGCCAATCTTGCCGACATGGATCACCCCTTCCATCTTCACGGCACGCAGTTCCAACTGGTGGAGACCGAGCGGGACGGCCGGGTGAGCAAGGCGCCCTATCGCGCCTGGAAGGATACGATCAATGTCGCGAGGGGCCAAACAGTGCGTCTGCTGGTGCGACAGGACCAGCCGGGCCTGCGCATGTATCACTGCCATATCCTGGAACATGAGCAACTGGGAATGATGGGGGTCGCCGAGGTGCGGGCCTGATCTTATCGTCCTTCCTTGCTGTAGAAGCCTAAGGCTTCTGTATGAGTGCGAGGGGCTTGTAGACGAAAGGGTTTCAGCTAGGATGAATGACTGGCCGCGAGCAAGGAGTTCGAGGATCTTACTTTGCGGCCGGTGCCGGAAGAAGCGTACACATCAAGAATAGAGCGGTACCGCCATCTGCGGACATTCCTTGAAACGGATCGTCCCGACAGGAGGGATACCGTCGGCTTGGCGGTGTCGGGTCCGGTTTTCCCGTGATCCGCCACCCCTCGTTTGGAAAGCTCATCATGCCGATCCATCGCCGTTCCCTCCTGGCTGGCCTGCTGCTTGCCGGGCTGCGGCCGGAGAGAGTCCTGGCTCGGGCGGCCGTGGAGGCTGGCTCGATTCTGGGCGCCAGCGGCGAAAGCACAGCGCAGGCCCGCGGCCAGACACGTCTGCTTGCCGTCGGCGATCCCGTCTATCTCAACGATCTCCTGGCGACCGGCGAGAGCGCGCGACTGTCGGCGCAACTGGGTGAGGCCACCCGCTTGCTGCTCGGCGCCCGCACGAGAGTGCGTATCGACAAGTTCCTGGTCGACCGTGGCGGCAGGCTGGTGCTCGAGCGGGGTGCCATTCTGTTCGACCGCCCGCATGACCGGCCCTCGGGCGAACTCAGCGTTACCACGCCTTTCGGGCTGATCGCCGCTCGCGGCACCCGGTTCTTCGCCGGGCCGAGCTGGGGCAAGTTCGGCGTCTATGTCGAGAATGGTGTCGTCGACGTCGCCACCAAGGGGGGAACGGTGCGGCTTACCCCTGGTTTCGGCACCGAGCTCACCGGTATGCAGGCTGCGCCGGCCAAGCCTGCACCCTGGAGCCGCCTGCGCGTCGGCGAGGCCTGGGGCGCCGTGGTCGGGCCGCGCAATACGTTTGGTGGCGGTGACGTGTCGCCCTCGGGTGGTGGCGACATGCCGTCGCCGGGTGGTGCTGGTAAGCCGTCGGATCACACATCAGGCGGCAGTCACCCCGCGCCGAAATAGCACTCCTGTGTCAATGGCAGCGCGGCGGCAGGGTTTTCGCCTTGTTCAATGCGCTGTCCGCGCCTCGATGGCACGGATCACCGCCGCCATGTCGAGCGAGCCGTGGCCGAGATCCTGTGTTTCGCCATAGAGGGCGTGGCAGACATCGAGGAGGGGCGAGGCGAGCCCGGCGCGGCGGGCGGCCTCCGAGACCAGGCGGTTATTCTTCAAGACATCGGCGATCGAGGCCTGCACCGCAAAATCGCCTTCGACCAGTTTCGCCAGCTTGATACGGGAGACCGGGCTCGCCATCGGGCCGGCATCGAGGATGGCCTGGAATTGCTGCATGTCGAGGCCGCGCCGCTCCGCGAAATGGGCGGCCTCGGCCAGGCCGGTCACCATGGTGATCAGGAACAGGTTGACGGCGAGCTTCATCGTCAATGCGCCGGGAACGGCCCCGCAATCGAAGGCCTGATGGCACATCCTGTCGATCAGGGGGCGGATCTGGGCGAGTGCCTCGGCGTCGCCCGCCAGCATGGCCACGAGCTGCCCGGCTTCGGCAGGCTTGCGGGAGCCGGAAACCGCGGCTTCAACATAGTGGCCGCCGGCGGCGCGGATATCCTGGTCGAGCCGGCGCGAATCCTCCGGTGAGATCGTGCCCATCTGCACGATGATGTGACCGGCGACCCGGTCTTCGAAATCGCTGGTGTCCCGGCCGAGCACCGCATCGATCGCGCCCGTGTTCGCCAGCATCAGGATCACGATGCCGGCCTTGGCGAAGAGCTCACCGGGGTTGCCGGCAACCTCGGCCCCCGCCGCCTGCAGGCTGGCACATTTGTCCGGGGAGCGGTTCCAGACCACCAGCGGTGTTCCCGACCGTGCAAGATTGAGCGCCATGGGCTCCCCCATGACACCGAGACCGATGAAGCCGACTGGCATGACGACGCGTTTCTCGTTCCGAAATTTCCAATCGTGGAATGGTATCTTCGCGCTGGACGGCGATCTTGAACGATTGTGCGTGGAAGCTGATAACTCTACGGCTCGATGCGTTGCCAGCCATGCAGCAGGCGGCGGCTCGTCACGTCCAGGGCGAAGTAATTGCCGCCGCCCGGCGCCTGGTCGTATCGGCGGTCGATCGGCACGCACAGAAGATGGCAAAGCAGGAGGGCGCCGACACCGCCATGGGCGACGACCGCGATGTCGCCGCTGCCGCCATCCTTGTCCAGGATGGCCTCGACGGCTGCGATGATGCGGGCCTGGGCGTCGATGGCCCGCTCCCAGCCGCGAATGCTCTGCTCGGGATTGGCAAAGAAGGCGTCGGCGGTTGCCTCGAATTCGTGGGGCGGCAGGAAGCCGGTGGCCGATCGGTCGTTTTCGTGCAGGGCCGGCTCGATCTGCAGCTCCAGGCCGAGAGGGCTCGCCAGGATCTCGCCGCCATCGCGAGCCTTACGCTCGTCGCTGGCATAGACGGCGCTGATTCCAGCCACGAAGCCGTGCCGGTTGAAGGCCTCGTGCCGGGCTCGTCCCTTTGTTGAGAGACGCCATTGCGGCACGGGAATGGAGGGATCGATCTCGACTTCCGCATGGGTGATGAAATAGGCGGTCCTGACGGTACCCAAGCGGCTGTCTCCGATGAAATGCCGCGCCATCCTGGCCGAAGAGGAAGGCGATGGCCATCCCCTTCGGCCCGATGCTCAACCCTGGGGCGTCGGCAGGCGGGTGGCGCTCTGGCGTTCGATCATCCAGCCGGGATACTCACGCGGCAGGGCACTCACCTTGTCGAGGCGAGCGAGTTCCTCCTCGCTCAGCACCACGTCGGTGGCAGCCAGATTGTCGTCGAGCTGCTCGATGGTCTTGGCGCCGATGATCACCGACATCACGAAGCGCTGATGCAGCACGAAGGCCAGGGCGATGCGGGCGACGGAGACGCCATGTGTCGCGGCGATCTCCCGCATCACGTCGATGGAGGCGAAGGCGCGCTCCTTGTCGACGGGCGGGAAGTCGAAACTGGCGCGGCGCGAGCCTTCGGGACCATTGCCGTCGCGGTCATATTTGCCGGAGAGCAGGCCGCCGGCAAGCGGGCTCCACACCATCAGGCCGAGCTTTTCGGCTTCCAGCAGCGGGACGATCTCGCGTTCGAGGTCGCGGCCGGCAATGGTGTAATAGGCCTGCAAGGTCGAGGGCCTGGTCCAGCCATGCCGGTCCGCGAGGCCGAGGGCCTTCATGATCGTCCAGGCCGACCAGTTGGAGACGCCGACATAGCGTATGCAGCCCTGGCGCACGAGATCATCGAGGGCACGCATGGTTTCCTCGATCGGGGTTATGCGGTCGAGGCCGTGGATCTGGTAGAGGTCGATATAGTCGGTGCCGAGCCGCTTCAGGCTCGCCTTGACCGCATCCATGATGTGGCCGCGCGAGGCGCCGCGGTCGTTCGGGCCGGTGCCGACCACGCCGAAGGCCTTGGTCGCCAGCACGACGTCCGAACGCTTGTGGCCGGAATTGACGATGGCCCGTCCGGTGATCTCCTCCGACAGGCCGCCGGAATAAACATCAGCGGTGTCGATGAAATTGATGCCGGCGTCGAGGGCGCGGGCGACGATGCCGTCGGCGACCGTCTGGTCGAGCTGGCCGATCGCGTTCCAGAATTCATTGCCGCCACCGAAAGTCATGGTGCCCAGGCAAAGTTCCGAGACGTGCAGGCCAGTGCCGCCAAGTGTCTTGTAGCGCATGAGATGATGTCCGTGAAATGAAGGGATCCTGCCGTCCATGCGGCATGGAAAGGCGCGGGATCTCGTCTCGCGTCCTCAAGGAGGTTAGGCCATGGCGGCCGGTATCAAAAGCCGGCGACTGCTCCACACGCTATATAGCCGTGCTATACAATGATGGAGGGATACGCGGAGCGCTTTGCGAAGCCGTGCCGTCAATTCTGAGGCGGTTCTTCATTCCGTCTCATCGCAAAAGGCATTAGCATCCGCGAACGCTGTTTCCTCGCCATTTGAATCGTGTCGGAGCCGATTGTGAGAAATCCTTACGAGGTTCTCGGTGTTGCCTCGACGGCGTCTCCCGCCGAGATCCAGAGCGCCTTTCGCCAGCTTGCAAAAAAGCTGCATCCCGATCTCAACCCCGGAGACAAGAGCGCGGAAGACAAATTCAAGGAAGTCACGGGTGCGTACGATCTGCTCAGCGATGCAGACAAGCGCAAGCGTTTCGACAATGGCGAGATCGATGCGAGCGGGGCGGAACGGCCGCCGCAGCATTTCTACCGGGAATACGCAGGATCGGACCAGGATCACCCCTATGCGGACGCCTCCGGTTTTGCTGACTTCATGGACGAAGAGGATGCCTTTGCCGAGCTCCTGAGGCGGGGGCAGCGGGCCCGTGCAAACCGGCGTGGCCAGGATATGCATTATCGGATGTCGATCGAGTTCGCCGATTCGGTGACGGGCGCGAACAAGCGCCTGACACTGCCCGATGGCGGCACACTCGACGTCAAGATTCCAGCGGGCCTGGTGGATGGACAGACCCTTCGCCTGAAGGGCAAGGGCATGCCGGGCGCGGGAACGGGCAGTTTTGGCGATGCCTTGATCGAAGTGGAAGTCCTGCCGGATCGACGCTTCACGCGCGAGGGCGACGACATCACGCTCGAACTGTCGATCTCGCTGTCGGAAGCTGTGCTGGGAGGACGGGTGCGGGTTCCCACCCCCACGGGGGACGTGACGATGTCGGTGCCGAAAGGCTCGAATACCGGCACGACCCTGCGCCTGAAAGGAAAGGGCGCTCCCCGCCGCGGCGGCGGTCAGGGCGACCAGTTCGTCAAGCTGAAGGTGGTTCTGCCGAAGCCACCGGACCCGGAACTCGAAGCCTTCGTTTCGAACTGGGCCAGGGGGAAGGACTTCGATCCGCGTGAGGATGGAGCATCATGAGCATGAACAAGCACGAATTTCTGACAAGTTCCGGCCTCCAGGTGCAGACGCTGGAATTGTGGCTTGAGCAGCGCTGGCTCATCCCTCGGCAGACCGATGCCGGCGTGCAATTCACCGAGATCGATGTCGCACGCGCCCGCCTGATCCGGGATTTGAAGGAAGATATCGGAGCCAATGACGAGGGCATCGACGTCATCTTGCATCTTACGGATCAGCTCCATGGCCTGCGCCGTGCCCTGGCGCAATTGCGGGCCGACATGCAGGAGGGCTCATCGTGATGCGATTTGCCATGAGGCGGAATTCTCTTCAGCCCTTGTCGAGCCATGCGAACGCCTCAAGGCGAGAGTGCATGATTTGACATGACGGTTTTGATTGTACGGTTCGGATATGGCGCGCAGTGACCCGTTCGACGGCCTCTCCGAATTCCTCGCCATCGTGCGCCGGGGCAGCTTTCGGGCCGCGGCGATCGAGTTGGGGGTTACCCCAGGTGCGGTGAGCCAGGCTCTGCAGGCGCTGGAGCGACGGCTCGGCCTGCCGCTTTTGCATCGGACCACGCGCAGCATCGCCCTGACCGAGGATGGCGAGCGGCTGCTTTCCCAACTCGGCCCGGCAGCCGAAACCATCGTCGGGACGCTCGACGAACTCGTGCAGTCGCGGCTGAAGCCCTCGGGCACGCTGCGCCTGCTCGTGCATCGCATGGCGCTCGTGCATGTGCTCGAACCCGTCCTGCCGCAGTTCCATCGGCGCTGGCCGGAGATGCGGGTCGATGTGACTGTGGATTCGACCCATGCCGAATTGGTGGAGGGCGGTTTCGACGCCGGCATTCGTGTCGGTGAATTCATCGACAGGGACATGATCGCCGTGCGTGTCACGCCGATCTTCCGCTGGGTGGTGATGGCGGCTCCGGGCTATCTTGCCCAGCGGGGGCGGCCGCAGATGCTGGAGGACATCGCCGGACATGAATGCCTGCGATATCGACGTCCGGATGTCGGCGATATCTATCGCTGGGAATTCGAGCGCGACGGCCAGGCGCTCAGCATCGATCCGCCCGGCACCATCGTCTCCAATGATCCCGGCCTGCTGCGCGCGCTGGCGGTGCAGGGCATGGGGCTGCTCTACGGCTCGACCCTGCAATCGGCCCGGGAATTGGAACAGGGGCTGCTCGAACCGGTCCTGGAAGAGTTTTCGCCGGCGGGCGACAGCCTGTTCATCTATTTTCCCAGGACGAGCCGCAGCCAACCCAAGCTGAGGGCCTTCGTGGAGGCGTGTACGGAGCATCTGCGCCAACAGGCAACGTCAGCCTCGATTCATGCATCAGGTTCGGTGCTGTAAGATTTTGTTGTCGCATCGTTTTCAGCCAGAACGCGGGCGCTGGGCCGTGGCACGGTGCTCTCGCATTTCCGGCCTTCCGCGCGATCCGGTTTGATGCCAGAGATAATTATGTCGGACTTTTGAGTCGGAACCCCGGTTCCGCCTCGAGGACGGCCACAGCTTCAAGAACAAGCAGGCTCCGGGGCGGTCCATGCCGCTGTCGCAGCACTGCGCAGGCGCCCTTCCCAGGAAGGCGCCAAGTGAGGAAACCGATCATGGGCGTGCACGAACAACAAGAGCAGCGGGGAACTGGCGCGGTCAGCCTTTCCGGCTTCTTCGGCCTGGAGGGCAAGGTTGCCGCGGTGACCGGTGGCGGCAGCGGCATCGGCCTGGCGGCGGCGCAGGCCCTGGCCGCGGCGGGCGCTGAGGTCGTCATTCTCGATCGGGCGCCGGTGGGAGACGACGTGCTTGCCAGCGTCGAGGGAAGCCGGCCTGCCGAGGCCCTCGTCATGGATGTGACCGACGAAGCCGAGGTGGCGGCGCGTTTCGCCGAGATCGTCGCCCGCCACGGCCGCATCGACATTCTCGTCAACAATGCCGGCCTCGCCATCCGCGATGCCGCGGTGGATCTCAGCCTGGAGGCATGGGACAAGGTGGTGGCCGTCAACATGACGGGCGTCTTCCTGTGCGCGCGCACCGCGGCCCGCCACATGATCGCGGCCGGGCGGGGCGGGGCCGTCATCAACACGGCTTCGATCATGGCCTTGTCGGGGGGCGGCATCTACCCGAACATCTCCTACCAGACCACCAAGGGCGCCATCGTCAATCTCACCCGTGCCCTGGCGGTGGAATGGGCTCCGCACCGCATCCGGGTGAACGCGGTTGCTCCCACCTATGTGCGCACGCCTTTCATCGCCCCCCTGCTGGCCCAGCCAGAACTGATGCAGCGCATCGAAGCGATGACGCCGCTGCGCCGCATCGCCGAACCGCATGAGGTCTCCCCGGCGATCCTCTTCCTCGCCAGTCCCGGTGCCGCCATGGTGACCGGCCACACGCTTCCGGTGGATGGAGGGTTTCTCGCTCAGTAATTCACCAGTCCTGTCATTGCGTGTTCCTCAGTTTCGTGGAAGTTTGCGTCCTGAAATGGCTCGTCGTCCACGAATTTAAGAATAAAATAATGAGGAAGCACCAATGAACAGCAGTGTTTCCGCCGGGAGCGGCGGTCTGTCTCCTGGGCTTTTGGATCGAGAGCGCATCGTTGCACGGCCGGGGTTCAATCGCTGGCTCGTGCCACCTGCGGCACTGGCCATCCATTTGTGCATCGGCATGGCCTATGGCTTCAGCGTGTTCTGGTTGCCTCTAGGACAGGCGCTTGGCATAACCAAGCCGGTAGCCTGCGCGGTCGATCCGGGCTTCTGGGGCGCTCTCGTCGGTCTTGGGCGGGCCCTGTTCACCACGAGTTGTGACTGGCGCGTCTCCGACCTGACCCTGACCTATACGCTCTTCTTCGTGCTGCTCGGCTCGGCTGCGGCGATCTGGGGCGGCTGGCTGGAGCGAGCCGGGCCGCGCAAGGCCGGCGTCGTGGCGGCGCTGTGCTGGTGCGGCGGGCTGCTTATCTCGGCCATAGGCGTCTACATCCACCAACTCTGGCTGATCTGGCTGGGTTCGGGCGTGATCGGCGGCATCGGCTTGGGGCTGGGCTACATCTCGCCCGTCTCCACGCTGGTCAAATGGTTCCCCGACCGGCGTGGCATGGCGACCGGCATGGCCATCATGGGCTTCGGCGGTGGTGCGATGATCGGCTCGCCCTTGGCCGACATCCTGATGAACCATTTCAAGAGCGCCGATAGTGTCGGCGTCTGGCAGACTTTCGTGACGCTGGCGGTTGTTTATTTCGTCTTCATGATGGCGGGGGCCTTCGGCTATCGCGTGCCGCCGGCGGGTTGGCAGCCGGAAGGATGGACGCCGCCCGAAAGCACCAAGGCCATGATCACCTCGGGCCATGTCCATTTGTCCAATGCCCACAAGACCCCGCAATTCTGGCTGATCTGGGCCGCGCTCTGCCTCAACGTCTCGGCCGGCATCGGCGTGCTCGGCATGGCCTCGCCCATGCTGCAGGAGATCTTCGCCGGTTCCCTGATCGGCAAGCCGGAGATCGGTTTCGCGACACTCGATGCCGGGCAGGCCAAGCTGGTCGCCACCATCGCCGCGAGCTTCGTCGGCCTGCTGTCGCTGTTCAACATCTTCGGACGTTTCTTCTGGGCCTCGCTTTCCGACAAGCTCGGGCGCAAGCTCACTTATGCCACCTTCTTCGGCCTCGGCATCGTGCTCTATGCCTCGGCGCCCTGGGCCGCCCATACCGGGCTGCTGGCGGTGTTCGTCGCCTTCTTCTGCGTGATCGTCTCGATGTATGGCGGCGGCTTTGCGACGGTGCCGGCCTATCTCGCCGACATGTTCGGCACCCAGTTCGTCGGTGCCATCCACGGCCGGCTGCTGACGGCCTGGTCGACGGCGGGGATCGTCGGACCGGTGGTGATCAACTACATCCGCGATGCCCAGATCGCCGCGGGCGTGCCGCGAGCGCAAGTCTATGATCGCACCATGTATGTTCTCGCCGGCATGCTGGCCGTCGGCTTCGTCGTCAACCTCATGATCAAGCCGGTGGCTTCCCGCTGGTTCATGACGGACGCCGAGGTGGCGGCCCTGCAAAAGCGCGGACAGACGCAGGAGGGGAAATCCTCGGGCATCGGGCGGGGCGGGCTGAACGGGCCGGCCGTCCTGGCCTGGCTCGCCGTCGGCATTCCCATCCTGTGGGGGGTGTGGATCACCTTCTCCAATGCGCTGAAGCTGTTCCACTAGGGCGAGGCGCTCACCCGTCTCGCGAAAGAGCGAGATGGGGAACGGATCATTCCAGGCGGTTCACTTGCTTCCCTCAGGAATGCCCGGCCGCAATGCGATCGAGCGCGGCGACCTCGTCTTCCGGCAGATCGAGCTTTGCCGCGGCGAGGTTGGCTTGCAGATGCGCCACGGAGGAGGTGCCCGGGATCAGCAGAATGTTGGGCGCGCGGCGATGGAGCCAGGCCAGCGCGACCTGCATAGGCGAGGCATCGAGGCGCTGCGCAACCTCCGACAGGGTCGAGGATTGCAGCGGCGTGAACCCGCCGAGCGGGAAATAGGGCACATAGGCGGTACCTTCTTGGGCGAGATCGTCGATCAGGATATCATCGGCCCGGTGGGCGAGGTTATAGTGGTTCTGCACGCAGACGATCGGGCAGATGCGGCGTCCTTCCGCGATCTGCGTTGCGGTGACGTTGCTCAGTCCGACATGCCGGATCAGGCCCTGTTGCCGAAGCTCGGCCAGGACGCTGAGCGGTGCCTCGATCGAACCCTCGGCCGGCCCGTGAACGTCGAACATGGCGCGAAGATTGACGACATCGAGGACATCAAGCCCGAGATTGCGCAGATTGTCGTGCACCGCCTGGGTGAGGGCCTCCCGTGAGAAGGCAGGAATCCATGAGGCGTCCTCGCCACGCCGCGCGCCCACCTTGGTGACGATGACGAGATCGTCCGCATAGGGATGCAAGGCCTCGCGGATCAGCCTGTTGGTGACATGCGGGCCGTAGAAGTCGCTGGTATCGATATGGTTGACGCCGGACGCAACGGCTTCGCGCAACACGGCCAGCGCTGCATCGTGATCCCGGGGCGGGCCGAACACGCCCGGCCCTGCAAGCTGCATGGCGCCATAGCCGAGCCGCCTCACATGACGGTCGCCGAGGGTGAAACTACCGGACTGCTCGATTGTGGTCATAGCCGATCTCCTGTTCGTCCTGCGTAGCTAGGGGCTGTCAACTTGCGCGACAATCAGTCATAATTGGGACAGGTTGTTCGGAGTTGCGAACAGTGAAAGTCGACCTCAACGATCTCCATGCTTTCATGACCGTCGCGCGTGCTGGGGGATTCCGCGACGGAGCCCGTGCGAGCGGTGCCAGTCCGTCTGGTTTGAGCGAGGCGGTGAGCCGGCTGGAGACGAGGCTCGGTGTCAGGCTGCTGAACCGCACGACGCGCAGTGTCGCGGCTACCGAGGCCGGCGAGCGTCTGCTCGAACGGCTCGGCCCGGTCATGAGCGAGATGGAGGCGGCGCTGGACGTCGTCAACGGTTTTCGCGACAAGCCGGCCGGGACGCTCAGGCTCAATGTGCCCGTCAGCGCGGTTCGGCTGGTGCTGCCGGCGATCGTGCCTGATTTCCTGGCCGCTTTTCCCGATATCCGCCTGGAGGTGATGGCCGAGGACAGCTTCGTCGACGTGCTGGCGGCCGGCTGCGATGCCGGCATCCGCTACGACGAGCGGCTTGAGCAGGACATGATAGCCGTGCCCATCGGGCCGCGTGTGCAGCGCTTTGCCGCCGCGGCTGCGCCTGTTTATCTCGATCGACGAGGGCGGCCAGAGCACCCGCGCGATCTGCTTCATCACGCCTGCCTGCATGGCCGATTTTCATCCGGGGCGATGCCGGCCTGGGAATTCGAGCGCGATGGCGAGGTCGTGACCGTCGATACGACGGGGCCGCTGCTGGTGAGCGTCGGCACGGCGACGGATCTGGCCGTCGATGCCGCAGTCGCGGGCACCGGTATCATCTATCTGTTTGAGGATTGGTTGCGCCCCCATTTCCACAGCGGAGCCCTCGAACCCGTCCTCGAACCCTGGTGGGAGCGCTTCTCCGGCCCCTTCCTGTACTATCCCGGGCGCCGTCTGGTACCTGCGCCGCTGCGGGCGTTCATCGATTTCATCAAGAACTCCGCGCCGCGCCTTTTTCCGGACGAAAGTGAGCAAGGTCCCGAGTAAAAAGGGCCTGGGCGCGACATCAGGCCTTGGCGGCGAAGCTGTCCAGCTTCTCGAACAGGGTGGCCAATTGCTCCGCGCTCGGCTGGAAGGACTTCATGCCCAGGCTGATGAGAATGCCGTAGGACGCGAACAGCACCAGGGTTGAGTCGATGCTCCCGGCCTTGCCGTCCTTGTTTGCCCTCTCGACCAATGTGCTGAACATGGTGGCAAGCACGGAGGCCGCTTCCGGGATTTCGGCGGCGGTCACCAGGAACGCCGGCGACACGCCGCCTTCCTCCAGAGCGATGCGGCGGGCGAACTGAGCCAAGGCCGAGGCGAAATTCACGGTCGAGCCCGCGGTTTCGTCGATTTCCATCATCAGCGTTTCCATGTCCTGGCTGATAGCGGCGACGATCAGGGCCGTCTTGGTCGGGAAGTGGTGCAGCACACCGCCCTTGCTGACGCCGGCTTCCGCCGCCACCAGATCGATGGTGAGGTTGTGAACGCCGACGCGCTCGATCACGCCGACGGTAGCGGTCAGAATCTGCCCGATGGTTTCCATGCTGCGCCGTTGCAACTTGCGCGCGCGAAGAGTTTGGGGCGGGGGAGGAGTCTGGGGCATAATTCCTGAAACGATCTCGATATAATAAAAACCGTCTGGACGGTTTTGTTTTTAATTGATATGGGAACGCTGTGCAAGCGGAGAGTCCCGCTGCTGGCTGAGTGATCTTCCTAAAGCGTTTTGCGATTTGGCGGAATCGCCTTGAATCGCAGAGTCGCGTCGAAACAAGAAGTTGGAGCAGGACGGTGTTTCCGTTTGAACACGGTTTGCTCCGGACGCTGCGGAGCGGCAAGGGCGATGCGTGGACTGCAAGGGCTCGGGCCTTCCCGTCGAAACGACCCAATCGAACGACATTCGCATGAAACAGCGAGGGCGACGATGATCTCAAACCTCGGCAATCCCATGCAATTGCGCCGTGCCCTTCTTTTCGGAGGCCTGGTCGCGGTGCTCTCGCCTGCTATCGCCTGGGGCGGAGGGCCGCCGGCGCGCGTCGGCATCGTCACGGCCCGGGCCACAGATTACCGGCCGAGCGTCAGCCTGACCGGCGATGTCGAGGCCCAGGTGCAGAGCGATATCTCTTTCCGCGTGAGCGGGCGCATCATCGAGCGGCTGGTGGATGTCGGCGATCATGTCACGCCGGACCAGGTACTGGCTCGCGTCGACGGGCAGGAACAACGCATCACCCTCGACACCGCCAACGCTGCCCTTGCCTCAGCGCAAGCGCAACTGCAGCAGAGCCAGGCAGCCTATCAGCGCCAGAAGACACTGATCACCAGCAATGCCACCTCGCAAAGTTCCCTCGATGCGGCGCAGGAGAATCTGAGTGTGGCACAGGCGTCGGTTTCGGCCGCGACGGCCCAGGTCGAACAGGCCAAGGAGCAGCTCGGCTACGCTGATCTTCGCGCGGGTGTTGCCGGCACGGTGACGGCACGCAACGCCGAGACGGGGCAGGTGGTGCAGGCCGGCCAGACCGTGGTCAGCATTGCGCAGGACGGGCCACGAGACGCGGTTTTCGACGTCTATGAAGCCTTGATCGACAAGCCGCCGGGTTCGCCCGAAGTCGGCATCACGCTGGTAGCGGACCCTCGTGTGAAAACCACCGGCCATGTCCGGGAGGTCTCGCCCATCGTCGATGCCCGCAAGGGCACGATCCGGGTGAAGATCGGCCTCAAGGAGACGCCACCCGGCATGTCGCTGGGCACGGCAGTGCGTGGTGAGGCGAGCCTTGCCCCGCAGCGGCGTTTCGTGCTGCCGGCTTCGGCGCTGTTCGAATGGCAGGGCAAGCCGGCGGTGTGGACCGTGACAGCCGATCAACATCAGGCGCAGCCGCGCGCGGTCACGCTCGACCGCTACACCACGCATGACGTCGTGCTGTCGGGCGGGCTCGAGGATGGCGAGGCCGTCGTCGTGCAGGGCGGCCAGTTGCTGCGCCCCGGCCAGATTGTCGAGACTGTCCAGATCGAGAAACCCGTCCAGAGCGTGGAAACAGTCTTGGAGCAAGGGCAATGAGGCCAACCACACTCGGCGCTGCGATATCCGCGCTGCTCATCGGCGCATTTCCCGTGGCCGTGGCTTTCGCCCAGGAGCCTGCCAGGCCGGTGCTGACATTGACGGCCCGCAGCGTCGATACGGCGAGTTTCGGGCCTTTCGTCGGCAGTGTCGATGCCCGTTTCCAGACCAATCTCGGCTTTCAGGTCGGCGGGCGCATCATCGCGCGCGAAGTGAATGTCGGCGACAGGGTCAAGCAGGGCGCCAGGCTGGCGGCCGTCGACGCCACCTTGCTGCGGCTCGCCGTGCAATCGGCCCAGGCCGACCTTGCCAACGCCAAGGCACAGCTCGCCAATGCCGTGCTGACAGAGAACCGCAGCCGTGCCCTCGTGGTCACCGAAACGGCTTCCCGGGCCCAGGTCGACACGGCGGTGGCAGCCCGCGAGACCGCCGCAGCCAAGGTGTCCCAGGCCGAGGCTTCGCTGCGGCAGGCCCAGAATGTCCTCGGCTATGCCGAACTGGTGGCTCCTTATGAGGGGGTGATCACCGCCGTGAATTCGGATGTCGGCAAGGTGGTGTCGGCCGGCGACATCATCGTCACCCTGGCCCGGCCCGATGTGCGCGAGGCCGTGGTCGATGTGCCGGATTATCTGTCGGACGAACTCAAGGCCTATGCCAGCTTCGACGTCGTCCTTGCGGGCGAGCCAAGCATCCGTACGACCGCCACGCTGCGCCAGCTCGCCCCCGCTTCGGACGCGGTGACACGCACCCGCCGGGCTCGCCTGGCGCTGCAGGATCCACCCAATGCCTTCCGCCTCGGCTCCACCATCTCGGTCTCGGCCACGCGAAAGGTCGCTCCCTACATCGCCGTTCCGGTTTCGGCTCTGGCTGGCCCTGCCGACAAGCCATCGGTCTGGATCGTCGATCCGGTCAAGGCCGTGGTCACGGCCCGGCCGGTGAAGCTGGTCTCCCGCAAGGCGGGCTATGCCGTTGTGGATGGCATAGAGAACGGCGACATCGTGGTGGAGGCCGGCGTCGGCACTCTGCAGGCCGGCCAGGCCATCGATCTCAAGCGCAGCCAGAACCCAGAGGGGCAGAAATGAGCGGATTCAACCTGTCCGACTGGGCGCTCAAGCATCGCTCCTTCATTTGGTATCTGATGATCGCCTCGGTGATCGCCGGCGCCCTCTCCTATGTCCGGCTCGGCCGCGAGGAGGATCCTTCCTTCGACATCAAGACCATGGTCGTCCAGGTGAACTGGCCGGGGGCGACGCTGGAGGAGACCCTCAACCAGGTCACCGACCGGGTCGAGAAGGAACTCCAGCAGATCGGCGCGCTCGATTACACCAAGAGCTATACCCGGCCCGGTACGGCCACCATCATGGTCAACCTGAAGGACACCACCAATGGCCGGGCGCTGAGCGATGCCTTCTACCAGATACGCAAGCATGTGAACGATATCTGGTACACCCTGCCGAGCGGTGTGCAGGGACCGTATTTCAACGATGAGTTCGGTGACGTCTACGGCAATGTCTATGCCTTCACCGCCGACGGCATCGATTTCCGGCAACTGCGCGACTATGTGGAGCAGGTCCGCGACCGTGCGCTCGCGGTGCCCAATGCCGGCAAGACCCAGATTCTCGGCGCGCAGGACGAGGTTGTATATCTCGACTTCGACACCGCGCGTCTTGCCAGTCTCGGGCTCGACCGCCAGGCGGTGATCGCCTCCCTGCAGGCGCAGAACTCCGTATCGGCCGCCGGTGTGATCCAGGCGGGCCAGGACCGCGTCAGTGTGCGCGTCGATGGCGGCTTCAAGTCGGAACAGGACCTCAGTGCCATCAATTTGCGCGTCAATGACCGCTTCTTCCGCCTGAGCGACGTCGCCACCATCACACGCGGCTATGTCGATCCGCCGAGCTCTCTGTTTCGCTTCGATGGCAAGCCCGCCATTGGCCTGGCCATCGCCATGGCGCCCAACGGCAACCTCCTCCAGTTCGGCGAGGACCTGAAGGAAGCCATGGCCGAGGTTACCGCGACCCTGCCGGTCGGCGTCGGCGTGCATCTGGTCTCCAACCAGCCGGCGGTGGTCGAGGAGGCGATCTCCGGCTTTACCCGGGCGTTGCTCGAAGCCGTGATCATCGTGATGGCGGTCAGCTTCGTCAGCCTCGGCCTGCGTGCCGGGTTGGTGGTTGCGATTTCAATTCCCCTGGTCCTGGCCATCGTCTTCCTGGTGATGGAATATACCGGCATCTCCCTGCAGCGCATTTCGCTGGGCGCGCTGATCATCGCCCTCGGCCTTCTGGTCGACGACGCCATGATCACGGTCGAGATGATGATCAGCCGGCTGGAGGCGGGTGACAACCTCCTCAAGGCTGCGACCTTCGCCTATACCTCGACCGCCTTTCCGATGCTGACCGGCACGCTAGTGACGGTGGCCGGCTTCATCCCGATCGGGCTCAATTCGAGCTCGGCCGGTCAATATACCTTCACTTTGTTCGTGGTGATCGCGGTTGCGTTGCTGGTGTCCTGGATCGTCGCCGTGCTGTTTGCGCCGCTGGTGGGCGTGACGGTGCTGCCGGCCACCATGAAGAAGCACGACGAGAAGCCGGGCCGCTTCGCCGCCGCTTTCAAGAGCGCGTTGCTCGCGGCCATGCGATGGCGCTGGGTCACCATTGCAATCTGCCTCGGCCTGCTTGGCGCCTCTGTCGTGGCCATGGGCCATGTGCAGCAGCAGTTCTTCCCCTCATCCGACCGGCCTGAACTCCTGGTCGACATGACACTGCCTCAGAACAGTGCCATCGGCGAAACCAAGGCGCAGATGGACCGCTTCGAGAAGGCTCTGGCCGGCGATGGCGACGTGGTGCGCTGGAGTTCCTATATCGGCCAGGGCGCCGTGCGCTTCTATCTGCCGCTCGACCAGCAGCTCTCCAATCCCTTCTTCGGCCAGGCCGTCGTGGTCACCAAGGATATCGAGGCGCGAGATCGGGTGCAGAAGAAGCTGGAGGTGCTGGCGCGCGACAAGTTCGTCGGCATCGACATTCTCGTGCATCCGCTCGAGCTCGGCCCGCCGGTCGGGCGCCCGGTGCAATATCGCGTCAGCGGCGCCGATATCCAGAAGGTGCGCGAGCAGGCGATCAAGCTGGCCGGCCTGATCGCGACCGATCCCAATCTCGGCACCATCACCTTCGATTGGAACGAGCCGGCGCGCGTGCTCAAGGTCGAGGTCGACCAGAACAAGGCCCGGCTGCTCGGCGTCACCTCGCAGGACATCGCCTCCATCCTCAACGGCACGCTGGCGGGGGCCGCCTTCACCCAGGTGCGCGACCACATCTATCTGATCAACGTGGTCGGCCGGGCGACGGCGGACCAGCGCAATTCGGTGGAGACGCTGGAGAACCTGCAGATCCCGCTTTCCGGCGGCACGGTGGTGCCGCTGCGGGCGGTGGCAAATATCGGCTACGGCATGGAGCAGCCGATCGTCTGGCGCCGTTCACGCCTGCCCACCATCACGGTGCGGGCGGCGCTGGAAGGCAATGTCCAGCCGGCGACCGTGGTCGAGCGCCTGGCGCCGAAACTGGCGCAGTTCAAGGCCCAGCTTCCCGACCACTACAAGCTCGAGGTCGGCGGCGCGGTGGAGGAATCCGCCAAGGGCCAGGGACCGATCATCGCCATCGTGCCGATCATGCTTCTGACCATGATGACCATCCTGATGATCCAGCTCCAGAGCTTCCAGAAACTGTTCCTGGTGGTCAGCGTGGCGCCACTCGGCCTGATCGGCGTGGTGCTCGGCCTGCTGCCCTTCAACCAGCCGATGGGCTTCGTTGCCATCCTCGGCATTCTCTCGCTGATCGGCATCATCATCCGCAATTCGGTGATCCTGGTGAAACAGATCGAGGATCACGAGGAAGAGGGCATGGATCGCTGGACGGCGGTGGTGGACGCAACCGTCCACCGCATGCGCCCGATCATGCTGACGGCCGCGGCTGCGAGTCTGGGCATGATTCCGATCGCCCGCGAAGTGTTCTGGGGACCGATGGCCTATGCCATGATCGGCGGCATCCTGGTGGCGACCGTGCTGACGCTCCTGTTCCTGCCGGCCCTCTACGTGGCCTGGTACCGGATCAAGGAGCCGAAGACACCGGCTGCCGCCTGACGAGCGCCTCTAGATCGTCCCAGGCATAGACGAGGTTATGCGAGCGCCAGAGCGGGCCGGGATCGGTATAGGATCCAGCTTTCCTGCCGCCCTGCGCCTCGTAGAAGGCGATCGCCGGCTGATTGCCGGCGACGACGCCGATGGCGGCGCTTCGGCGTCCCTGTTCGACCAGCCGTGCCGCGATGGCCTCGAGCAGGGTTCGCCCGATGCCTTGGCGCTTGTGCAGCGGATCGACATAGAGGTGCTTGATCTCGCTGCGTCCGTCGAAGATCGCCTGCGAGGGGGGGCCCGCCGCGGCAAAGCCGACCAGTCCGGCTCCGCTCTCGGCCAGCAGCACGATCTGGTCTGTAGCGGCCGAGGTCAGCCGCTTGTGCCAACTGGCGAAGCGATGCTCTTCGTCGAGCACGACGAAGGCCTTGGAGGGCGCGAGGGCATGATAGGTGTGGCGCCAGACCGCGACATGCAGGTCGGCCATGGCTCTGGCATCGTCGAGATGGGCAGGTCGGATGCTGACTGCGCTCATTCCATCACTCCGAAAGCTTGTGCTGGGTCTCCATGGGACTGCGATCCGCGGTAGATATCGCCGGGATATCCACCGGCAAGGCCTCTGGCACCCCAGTCAAGCACAGCAGCGGGCGGGATGAAAGTATCGTTGGCGTGAGGGGGCGGAAGCAGCCGCCCTGCCGGAGACGTTCTACAATCGAGCTTGCGTAGTGCGCGGCGTGGCGAGCAGCAGGTGGGTCTCGGAGGCGGTGACGCCTTGGATCAGGCGCACGCGACGCAGCACGGCGTCAAGGTCGCTGAGATTGAGGGTGGCGAACTCCACCACGATGTCCCAGCGGCCATTGGTGGTATGCACGGCACTGATTTCCGGAAAGCCGCCGAGGATGTCGATGACCCGGTCGGCTGCCCGCCCTTCAACTTCGATCATCACGATGCCGCGCACCGGCATGGCGATCGCGTCGGCCTTGAGGATCACCGTATAGCCGATGATGTCGCCCTGGGCTTCCATGCGCTCGATCCGCGCCCGCACCGTGGCGCGCGACAGGCCGAGTTCGCCGGCGAGGTCGGAAATGCTGCGCCGGCCGTTATGGCGCAGCAAGGTGAGGAGCTGGCGGTCGATGTCGTCCATGAGCCTGCCGAAATGATCATGAGTTTATGCCAATTCGATAAGGTATATTGAGCTTTTTGCCAATTTGCATCGTTCATACCGCCAAGCCTGGGCGATAGACTGCCGCCGATTTTCAAGAGGCTCTCATGACTTCGAAACATTGTATCTTGCTGGGTGCGCCACTGCAGGAAGGCACGGGGCGGCTCGGCTGCGACATGGGCCCGAGCGCCTTTCGGGCCGCCGGCCTGGCCGGTGCCCTGCAGGAACTCGGCCACAGCGTCGAGGATCGCGGCAATCTCACTCCCACTCCCCAGCGTGCGATCCGCCACGCCAATCCCGCCATCAAGCACCTGCCCGAAGTGGTGGCGTGGACCGAGGCTCTCACCGAAGCGGCCTATCGCCTCGGGGCCGAAGGCCTGCCGATCGTCATCGGTGGCGATCACGGCATGGCCGCCGGCACGCTGGCGGGCTTCAGCCGCCGGGCAGCCGAGACGGGACGGCCCTTCTTCGTGCTGTGGCTCGACGCCCATCCCGATTTTCACACGCTGGACTCGACGGTGAGCGGCAATCTCCACGGCTGCCCGGTTGCCTATGCCACCGGCCAGCCGGGCTTCGAAGGCTATTTTCCCCCGCTTGCTGCACCGGTGAAGCCCGACCACATCTGCATGATGGGCATCCGCAGCGTCGATCCGGCCGAACGGACGGCGCTCGCCGCTGCCGGCGTCACCGTGCATGACATGCGAGCCATCGACGAGCATGGCGTCGGCCCGCTGCTGCAGGCCTTCCTGAGCCGCGTGGCCGAGGCGAACGGGGTGCTGCATGTCAGCCTCGACGTCGATTTCCTCGATCCCGGCATCGCGCCGGGCGTCGGCACCACGGTGCCGGGTGGTGCGACCTTCCGTGAGGCACATCTGATCATGGAGATGCTGCATGACAGCGGCCTGGTCGCCAGCCTCGATCTCGTCGAGCTCAATCCTTTCCTCGACGATCGTGGCCGCACGGCTCTGCTGATGGTCGATCTCGTCGCCAGCCTGATGGGGCGCCGCGTGATGGATCGGCCGACCCGCGCCGGCACGGCCTAGCCTTCAGCTCTCTTGCTGATTTCGGCGCTTTCTCAACCGTTCCTGCGAGCCTGGCCATTCATTCGATCGGCAAGGCTCGCAAAAAACCCGGAAATCAAATCTTTCGCTGTAGTATCGGGGACGGGAGACCCGCGTCGCGATTTCGCCGAGGCGGACCGGCAATTCAGGGAGGCCGCATGCCACACAGTGTTCGTGATACCGGGGCCATGATTGCCGGAATGACCCCACGCCTCAAGGAAGGGGACTTTGTCTTCTGCACCACGACCTCGCCGGCCGTGATCGAGGCGGCTGCCAGGCAGGCTCTGTCATTCTTCCGGGAAGAGGAAGGCGTCACTTTGATCTTGCTGGTGGAAGAAGCCGCCACCCTGGGCTTCGACACCGCCATGGCGATGAAACGCATCGAGCTGGAGGTTTTCTCGGCGCTCGATGGTGTCGGATTGACGGCCGCGGTCGCCTCCGCCCTGGCTGACGCCGGAATCCCCTGCAACATGGTGGCCGCCTATCATCACGATCACGTCTTCRTTCCTGCCGGGATGGCCGAGCGTGCCGTCGCCATCCTGGAGGCCGCACAGCGGCAGGCTGGGGGCTGACGTCGCCCCATCACCCGCCGCGCAAAAGCCGCTCAGTCATGAACGCGCTTTGCTCCAGCGACATAGGGCAGCACGAACATATAGAGGCCGCTGAACAGCAGCAGGAAGAGCGGCAGCAGGGGCGCATAGACCACGAAGGCAGGCGGTTCGCCTAACGCCATGGCAACGAAATTGGCGATCACGCTTAATGTGAAGACAATGGACAGCCAGCGATGGGTCCGTCGAATCCAGGCATTGATGTTCAAGGAAGCCTCCCTTTGTCGATATCGAGCGGGTAACCCGCGATGGTATAGGGGCCAAGGCTTATTCCGACCGCGCCAGGACCTGCTCCAGATTGGCGAGGAACTGCTGCCAACCGGTCTTGGCGCCGCCATAGGCCTGGCGCTGGGAGGGCCGGAAGCCCGCCTGCTCCATGCGCAGATGCGTGCCCGCGCCGGTAGGCGTGAGCGTGAAGGTCACCACGCTTTTCAGATCGTAGGCGGCATCGTCATGGCTGAAATTCCAGCTATAGGACAGGCTCCGATGCGGCTCGACGGTGAGGACTTCGCAGTCGAGTACGCCGCCCCATTCGCCGCGCAGATTGAAGCGATGACCGACAACCGCGTCGAAGTCGTTCTTCATCAACCACTCCTCGATCAGGTGGGGTTGGGTGAGGGCGCGCCAAAGCTTTTCGGGCGGATGCGGAATCTCGCGCTCGACGACGACGGTACGGGTTTCGCTCGCGCTGTTGGTCATTGGTCCATCCTGTTCAGCAAATCTTCGAGATCGTCGAACCGGGCTTCCCAGAATTGCGTCATCTGGCTTGCCCAGTCGATGAGGGGGCTGAGGGCGCCGAGTTGCGCGCAATAATGGGTCTGCCGGCCTTCGTGGCGGTCGCGGACCAGCCCGGCTTGTTTCAGCATCGCAAGATGCTTCGAGACGGCCGGCTGCGAGACCCGGGCATGGGCCGTGAGGGCTCCGACCGTCTGCTCTCCCTTGCGGCACAAGCGCTCGAAGATCGCCCGCCGGGTCGGATCGGCGAGCGTTCTGAACAGGAGGTCGGGGGAGAGCGGCGTCAAAATCAATAACTCCTCAGCTATGGATTTAATTCATAGCTGAGGAGTTATGAATTCGTCAAGTCTGCAGCAAAGAGGGAGATCGCCGTCGATCCATGATATGGCTCGAAACTGGCAGCCCAGGGCACCCTCTGGAAAGGCAGTTCTGCCTTTCGCAAAGGAGACGCCTCAAAACGAGGCGCTGGATCGGGTGGAGCAGAATGCCACCGATGCCATTGCAGATGTCATCCAGCGGCGCGCTATCCCGACGCCGCAAGCGTCAGGAGCAGGGCCACTTCTCCTGCAGGGCCGTGGTGGCAAGGACCACGAAGGGTTCCTTGAGCCGGTCTGGATGGGCATCGAGGAAGGCGGAGACGACGGCTGCCGTCTGTGCAACAGAGACGTCGACCGGCTTGCAGATACGCTTATCCGAGGTCAGCAGGCGCCCCATCGAGGCGAGATCCTCGATCTCGATGGCGCAGTCCAAGGAGGGAAGTACGAGTTCATTTGGCGTCGGCGCGGTATTGGCCGCCAGACTGCGGCATGCGGCGCGATAATAGTCGCCGCTGTTCGGCAGGGTCTGGGCCGCCGCGGGCACGCATAAGCCGGTCAGGCAAAGGGCTGAAAGCAGGAATTTTCTCACCATGGGAAATCCTCCATGTGCCAGCTGGTTCCCGGCAAGCTGACATTTCCGGGGCTACATGGTCAATCAAGGCCTGTACCCAGGTGCGCTTTAGCCCGGGATGCACCAAGCTCGGGGGGCATCGTGCTCATCTTTCTCAGGCGGAGTGACGATACCGGATTTCAGCCTTAGGCCTCCAGGCGTCATCCAGGAGAAGTTGTAACCACTGAGGGAAACTTTCCGTTCGAAGGCTTCGTTCTGTTTGTAATATTTAAATTCTGCACATATTTTCTTTGATCTTAAGTATATATTTTATTGGAATTGAGTGTTCTAGATAATTATTTCTAGATAGTACTGGATTTTAGCAATTTTCAGGCCTATCAGCGGCTCGTTAATTGGAATCTTGTCTTTCATCATGAAATCTTCGAGCTTGTTCGCCGCGGTTCTCTTCGCCAGCACCGCTCTCTCCAGCCATGCCTTCGCGCAGATGCAGCAACCACTGGTCGAGATCGAGGGCGGCCTCATCCAGAACAAGGGCTATGGAGGCATCGGCGTCTTCCTGCCATTTCTCATCGATGATCGGAATGGCATCTTTTTCGATGCCAGCGGCAGGCTCGCCAAGGGCTCGGCCCGGCAGGCCTCCCTCGGCCTGGGCTATCGCCGTCGCTTCGGGCAGGACTGGGTGATCGGCACCTATGGTTATTTCGATCTCTTCAAGAGCGACTATGGCAATCGCTTCAATCAGTGGTCCTTCGGCGTCGAGGCGATCGGCCCGGCCTATGAGGGTCGCGCCAATGTCTACCTGCCCGGGAGCCGGGAGGCCTATCTGCCCGGCCTGAGCCGCGCCTTTGTCTCCGGGGACGAGCTGCGTTTCCAGGCCGGCCGCGAGTTTGCCCGGGCAGGCGGCGATGCGGAAGTCGGTTTCCGTGTGCCCGATTTCCTGGAGGAGATGGCAGCGCAGGTGAAGGTGTTCGGCGGCGCCTATTGGTATGACGGCCGCAGTCGCGTCGACGATATCCCCGGGGTCAAGGCCCGGACGGAAATCACCTTCGCCAAGGTGCCGGGCCTTCCCGGGGCGACCTTCGCGCTCGGCGCCTCCGTCTCCTACGACAGGGAGGACCGCACCAAGTTCGGCCTGACGGCCCGGCTGCGCGTGCCGCTGGGCGGCAGCGCGCGTGGTGGAGACGGCGCCTTCGACGCCATGTTCCAGCGCGTCGAGCGCGCCAGCCTGGTGCGCACCTATGCCGGCGCTTCCGGCCCGATCGAGCGGGCCGAATATGTCGCCAGCGGCCAGGCCGTCGGCAAGGTCGTCAAGATTACCTCCGGCAGCGGTCGTGCCGCGGTGATCAACGACAGGCTTGCCGCGGGCGGCGACAACGCACTGGTGCTCGCCAATGGCGAGATTGCCCTCGACCAGTCGCTGCAACTGGGTCAGGGACAGCATCTGCTCGGCGGGGGCGGTGGGATCGCCGTGCGCGGCGCCTCCAGCCGGCAAGAAACCGTGTTCCGCAACCAGGGGCCGACGGCCCGGCTGACGGGTAGCAGCCCACTGGCCAATGTCGTCACCATGGCCAGCGGCAGCGAAGTCGCCAGCCTGGCGATCTCGGGCGGGCTGGCCGGCATTGCCGGCAGTGGCGCCAGCAATCTGACGATCCGTGACGTCGATATCAGCCGCACGGCGGGCGACGGCATTCGGCTCGACAACGTCACCGGCGCTCTTATCGATGGGGCCAGGATTCATGACCTCTATATCTGCGACAACAACAGCGAATGCGAATTCGCTGTTGGCAATCCCAACCGCGCGCCCCATGCGGCCATCAGTGCTCTCGGCAGCCGGGATCTCACCATCCGCGACACGGCGATCGACAGCGTGACCTACGGCATCTTCATCGGCAGCCGTATCGACGACAGCGACTGGCCTGTTGTCATCACCCATGTGGCAGAGAACATCAGCATCGACAATGTCGCCATCAGCCGCTCGCGGCGCGAAGGCGTGCTGCTGGTCGCCGCCAAGGGGGTGACGATGAACAAGGTCGGTGTCGACAATTCCCAGCAGGGCCTGGACATGGATCTGGTGGTGCTGCAGGGCACCTCGGATGTCACCATCAGGGACATGAACCTGAAGGGCGGCATCAATGGACTGATGCTGGTTACGGCCTCGACCCTGCCAGAGGCGGCCAGGACCACCAATGTGCGCGTGGATGGCCTGACGGTCGACGGCACCCGCAATGCCGGCATCTTCCTCAACCCGGTCTCCGACATCCATTTCAAGAACGTCTCGATCTCGAATGCCGGCACCTACGGTGCCTTCATCTATGGCAGTGACTGGGATTTCCTGGGCGGTCCGGTAAAGAATGTCAGCTTCGAGAATATGCGCGTCGACAAGGCCGGCACGGCGGGGCTCTATTTCATGGGCCCGGCGATCGACATCCGTGGTGACGTGGCGGTTTCCGGCACGCCCCGCAATTGCCTGGTCTCGAGTTTCGGTTCCTATGTCAATGGCTCGCTCACCCAGCCCGCGGGTTCCAGGCTCACGCTCAATGGCAGCGAACTCAACGCCGGCAATTTCGAAGCGAATTGCCTGTAACCGCCAGTGATGAGGGTGGCCACGTCGGAGCGGAGCCAGGAGTGGTAACAAGGCGGGGGCGGTTGTCGTAGGATAGGGGAGGGGTCTGACGACCATCCTGCGAGGAGACTTGCCCATGCCGACACGCCGCGATTTTCTGGGCCTCGTGCTGCTGGGAGGCACGAGCTTCGCCTTCACGCAAGCGGCTGCGGCGGGTCCCGCTCGCCTTGCGCTCAGCGATGATGAATGGCGCCGGCGGCTGACGCCATCCCGTTTCGCCATTCTGCGAGAGGCTGGTACCGAACCGGCCTTCACCAGTTCGTTGCTGCATGAACAGCGGGCAGGGCGCTTCGTCTGCGCGGGCTGCGGCGCGGCCCTGTTCTCGTCCCGGACCAAATATGACAGCGGTACCGGCTGGCCGAGCTTCTGGGCTCCGATCGGCCGGTCGGTACGCACCAGCCGGGACACCAGTCTCGGCATGGTCAGGACCGCGGTCGCCTGCACCCGTTGCGAGGGGCATCTTGGCCATATCTTCGACGATGGTCCGAAGCCGACGGGGCTGCGCTATTGTATCAATGGGCTGGCTTTGGTTTTCGTGCCCGGCAGGGCCTGATAAGTCGCTTCTGAAAAGAAACGGCCCTCGAGGCATGGCCGTAATTTGTTCGTGAATTGTTCTTGTTTCTGGCACGCGCCAAGGTATGATTGCGCATTCCTTCCTTTCGGAGAGATTGCGCAATGCCCACCTTCAGCCGCGCCGGCCTGGCCCTCATGGCGCTGATTGCCCTGCAAACCGGGCCTGTCCTGGCCGAGACGACGGCCTGCAAGCCGTTCAAATGGTCGCTTACGCGGGAACAGGGCTGGTTCCAGGCCTCACCGCCAACCTTGGCTTCGGGCGCAACGCTGGCCAAGGTCGACGGGGCCGCCGACCTCCAGCTCAGCCCGGTGTCGGATCTGAAATTTCCCGTGACGTCCGGCCGCAAGCCGGCAACCGATACCTATGGGGCCTTGCTGACCCTGCCGCCGATCGAAAAAGCCGGCCTCTATCAGGTCACGCTCTCGGAAGAGGGCTGGATCGACGTCGTGCAGGCTGGGGCAACGGTGAAATATTCGGCCGCGACGGGCCAGAAGGCCTGCACAGGCCTGCGCAAGAGCGTGCGCTTCAACCTGCAGCCGGGGCCGGTCTCCCTGCAGATCAGCGGCGTGAAGGCGCAGACCGTCAAGCTCGCTGTGGCGCCGGCCGAATAGCCGCCGGCGCGCGCTGCTCATCCAGTGTGGTTGCCCGCTGGACTGGACAGGTCCGGTCGAACATCGCACGCGCCTCCAAAATGGCGGCGCGGTTGGCGAAGGCCCATTGGCCGAGCGCATTCACCGGCATGCGCAGGGAATGGCCGAGTTCGGTGAGCTCATAGTCGACGCGCGGCGGAATGCTGGGCGTCACTCTGCGGCTGATGAGGCCGTCGCGCTCCAGGCCCCGCAGTGTGAGCGTCAGCATGCGCTGGGAGATGCCGTCGATCCGGCGCTTGATCTCGCTGAAACGCAAAGGCCCCTGGCTCAGCGCCATCACGATCAGGATGCTCCATTTGTCACCGATGCGCGACAGGATCTCGGTGACCGGCCGGCAGCTCTCGGTGAGGCTGCCCTTGTCCTCGTTCATGCCGGTTACACCCATGTCACCTACGGCCATGAATGTGCCTCCTTGTGCCTTACATGCCTGTACCATATTTAGCCTCAGTTACGTTTTGTAACCAGAAAATTTCAACCTGGAAAACCCGGGACGCTTCGTTCCCGGTGAGGCGCGATACATATGGAACTCGGCCTGTACACCTTCGCGGAAACCACCGCGGATCCCGCCACCGGCACCGTCATCGGCGCCGAGGAGCGCATTGCCAATCTGATGGAGGAGGTCGAGCTTGCCGACGAGCTCGGTCTCGATGTCTTCGGCATTGGCGAGCATCACCGTCCGGATTTTGCCGCTTCCACCCCCGCGGTACTACTGGCGGCGGCGGCTATGCGCACCAAGCGCATCCGCCTCACCAGCGCCGTTACCGTGCTGAGTTCGGACGATCCGGTGCGGGTGTTCCAGGAATTCTCGACCGTGGACCTTCTGTCGGGCGGGCGGGCCGAAATCCTGGCGGGGCGGGGCTCCTTCATCGAGTCCTTCCCGCTCTTTGGCTACGACCTCAAGGATTATGACAGCCTGTTCACGGAAAAGCTGGAACTGCTGCTGAAATTGCGCGAACAGACCACGGTGAGCTGGCAGGGCGAGCATCGCGCGCCGCTCGACCGCCAGAGCGTCTATCCGCGGCCGGTCCAGCAGCCTCTGCCGATCTGGGTCGGTGTCGGCGGCAATCCTCAATCGGTGATCCGCGCCGGCACGCTCGGCCTGCCGATGGCACTCGCCATCATCGGCGGGGAGCCGGCTCGCTTCAAGCCGCTGGTCGAGCTTTATCGCGAGGCGGCGCGCCGGGCCGGGCACGATCCGGCCAAGCTTCCGGTCAGCATCAATTCGCATGGCTATATCGGCGAGGACGGCGACAAGGCAGCGTACGAGATCTTTCCTTACTATGCCGACGTCATGGGCCGCATTGGCCGTGAACGCGGCTGGCCGCCGCTGAGCCGGGCGCAATTCGAGGCGTCGCGCGCGCCGCGCGGTTCGGATTTCGTCGGCGATCCCCAGCAGGTCATCGACAAGATCCTGGCCGAACACGAATTGTTCCGCCACCAGCGCTTCCTGATCAAGTTCTCGATGGGCAGCATTCCCCATGCCAAGATGATGAAATCGATCGAGCTGTTCGGTACCGTGGTCGCCCCCGCCGTCCGCAAGGCGCTGGCTCCCGTCCCGGCATAGGGATCTCAAAGCAACACTTTTGCTTGAAAGTATACAAAAGTGTTGCTTTGCTGGGGCTGGCGCCTAAGCTGGGCCTGTACCAGAGCAAAACGCGTTCAAGTGTGAACGCGTTTTGCTCTGGACTCTTCGGTTCGACGCGTCTTTGCGATTCTTGGCGGTCCCGCCAGACCGCAAACCGCTCTTGCAGGAAAGGCCCAGCCATGACACGTCGCTATCTGATCGGCCTCGACTATGGCACGGAATCGGCACGTGGCGTGCTTGTCGATGCCGATAGCGGCGAGCAGGTCGCCAGCCATGCGCTGCCCTATCGGCATGGCGTGATGACCCGCCTGCCGGATGGTCCGGCCCTGCCGCCGCTCTGGGCGCTCCAGAACGCGGACGACTATGTCGAGACGGCCCAGGCGATCCTCTCGGCTCTCGGCCGAGACAGGCAGATCGAAGGCATCGGCCTCGGCTTCACCGCCAGTTCGCCGTTGCCCGTTACGGCCGAGGGCGTGCCGCTCTCCCGCCTCCACCCGCGAGAGCCGCATGCCTATGTGAAGCTGTGGAAGCATGGGGCAGCCCAGGCGCAGGCCGAGGCCATCAATGCTCGGGGAGGGGCCTTCCTTGACAATTTCGGCGGGAAACTCTCGGCCGAATGGCTGCTGGCAAAAGCGGCGCAATTGGCGCAGGAGGCGCCGCAGCTATGGCACGAGACGGAACGCTTCATCGAGGCGGGTGACTGGCTCGTCTGGCAATTGACGGGCGCGGAAACACGCAGCCTCGGCTTTGCCGCCTACAAGGCGCAATATGCCGAAGGAGCGGGCTATCCCGACGGCATCGTTCCCGATCTCGCCGATCGCCTGACGCAGCCCCGGCGGGTCGGTACCTCGGCGGGGGGCTTATCGCCGGCCTGGCGCGAACGCACCGGCATTCTCGGGCAGGCGGCGATCGCCGTGGCGGTGATCGATTCCCACGTCGTCCTGCCGGCCGTCGGCGGCGTCAGCGATGGCTGCCTCGTCGGGGCGCTTGGTACCTCCGCCGTCTATCTGATGCTGGGGCGGCAGTTCCGGCCCTTGCCACAGGGGATCGAGGGCGTGGCCTTCGACGGATCGGTGCGGGACCTGTGGTGCTACGAATCGGGGCAGGCTGGTTTCGGCGATACGCTCGCCTGGTTCGTTAAAACCTTTCCGCGCGCTGCGGAGACGGCGGAGAATTTCCGGCTCTACAATGCCGAGGCAGCCGGCCTGGTGCCGGGCTCCAATCACCTCCTGGCGCTCGACTGGTGGAGCGGCAACCGCGTGCCCCTGGCCGATTCAGGCTTGAGCGGTTTGCTCGTTGGTCTGACCACGGGCACGACGGCTGCCGGCATCTATCGGGCCCTGCTGGAATCCCTGGCCTATGGCGCGCGCAGCATCCGGGACCTCTTCGTTGCCGGAGGCTTTCACATCGATCGTCTCATCCTGTCGAGTGGCCTGGCCCGCAACAACCCCCTGCTGGTGCAGATCATGGCCGATGTCCTGGCGCAGGAGGTCGGGGTGCCGGAGATCGACAATCCCACAGCGGTGGGCGCCGCCATCCATGGCGCGGTCGCGGCCGGCGTGGTCGCCGACTATCCGGAAGGCGCGGCGCGGTTCGGCGCGCGCGAATTCAAGATCTATCGGCCCGGGGCCGGGGCGGCATCCGTCTATGCCGATCTCTATCGCAACTATGCCGCGCTGGCAGGCGATACATCCTTGCGTGGCGCGATGCATGCGCTCAACCGGATCGGCAATCCGCGATAGCCAGGAAGACACACGGAATGTTATGCCTGAAAACAGGCAAAATATATTTGCATTCATTCAGCGATGATGCATTAATCCGCAGCCTACGATGGAAAGGCCATCGTCGAGAAGAGAGCGCTAAGCTCCATTCATAAATCTGGGAGGATTTCATGTCAGCGCTCCGCCTGAGCCGCATCTTCGCATCCACTGCTCTCGCCACCACGGCCGCCCTCGGCTTTGCCGTGTTTTCGTCCCTCGCCGTGGCCGACAAGGCCCAGGCGGCAGGGGAGGTGATCGTCGGCCTGGTCACCAAGACCGAGGTCAACCCCTATTTCGTCAAGCTGCGCCAGGCCGCCGAGGCCGAAGCCAAGAAGAAGGGCATCAAGCTGATCGCCCGCTTCGGCAAGTTCGACGGCGACAACGAAGGCCAGGTCGCAGCGATCGAGGATCTCATCTCGGCGGGCGCCAAGGGCATCCTGGTGACGCCCAACAACTCGACCGGCATGCTCGGCATCATCAAGAAGGCCCGCGACTCCGGCGTCCTGGTGATCGCGCTCGACACGGCGACCGATCCTGCCGATGCGGTCGACGCCACCTACGCCACCGACAATTTCGAGGCCGGCGTGAAGCAGGGCACCTATGCCAAGAAGGCCCTGGGCGACAAGAAGCCGGTGCTCGCCATGCTCGACGGCACGCCGGGCGGCACGGTCGATACCTTCCGCCACAATGGCTATCTGCAGGGCTTCGGCATCAAGGAGGGCGACCCGGTCATCGCCGGCTCCGCTATCACCAATGGCGCGCAGGACAAGGGCCAGACCGGTATGGAGAACCTCCTGTCCAAGAATGGCGACATCAACGTCGTCTACACCATCAACGAGCCGGCGGCGGCCGGCGGCTATGCGGCGCTGAAATCCTTCGGCAAGGCCAAGGGCGTGATGCTGACCTCGATCGACGGCAGTTGCCAGGGCGTGAAGGACGTCAAGTCCGGCAAGGTCGCCGCGACCGTGATGCAGTTCCCCTACAAGATGGCGGTCGCCGGCGTCGATGCCGTCGCCGAATACGCCAAGACCGGCAAGAAGCCGAGCGGCTTCATCAACACCGGTTCGGAACTGATCACCGACAAGCCAATGTCGGGCCTCGATTCCAAGGACACCGCCTGGGGCCTCAAGAACTGCTGGGGCGGCGAATAAGCCGCACTGGTATCTCACTTTGTTGGAACCGGTATACCCGCATACCCTGCGTGCTCGGAATAGAGCGCAGGCTTTCCTTCCCCGGCTTTTCGGGGAAGGTGGCATTTCAAAGAAATGACGGAAGGGGGAGGGGGCGTGACAGGGCCATAATCTGTCAGGTTGCGCTACTCTCCCCCTTCCGGCCCGGCTCTGCCGGTCCACCATCCCCGAAACCGGGGAAGGATACTCGCGCATTATTCGGCTTGGCCAGGGGATGCGTACCGCCATCCGTATCGTCGAGGATTGTATGAGCACGACCACGGTTCCCGCGCCCGAAGAGAAGCGCAGCCTCCTGGCGCGTATCTTCGCGGTGCCTTCGGCTGGACCCTTCCTGGTACTGGCGCTGTTCTGCGTCATCTTCGCCAGCATCAACGAGCGCTTCCTTGCGCTGCAGAACATATCGCTGATCCTGCAGCAGACCGTGGTGGTCGGCACGCTGGCGATCGGCCAGACCCTGATCATCCTAACGGCGGGCATCGACCTCGCCGTGGGCGCGATCTGCGTGCTCGGCACCATCATCGCAGGCAAGATGGCGGCGCTCGGCTATGATCCGGTCCTGTCCATGGGCGTGGCAATCCTGCTCTGCACCCTGTCGGGCACCGTCGCTGGCGGCCTGATCAGTGGCCTGAAGCTGCCTCCCTTCATCGTCACGCTCGGCACGCTCGGCATCATCACGGCTGCGCTTCGCCTGATCTCGGCCGGCGGTGCCTTTCCGGTCGACGATGAATTCCTGAGCTGGACGGGCAATGGCGAGGTGATCGGCGGCTTCGTGGTCACCTATGGCGTCATCGCCATGCTGCTGCTTTATGCCCTGGTCTGGTATCTCCTGAACCAGACCAAATGGGGCCGCCATGTCTATGCCATCGGCAACAATGCCGAAGCGGCAAGGCTGGTCGGCATCCCGGTCCGCCGGCACCTGCTTTCGGTCTATGTGCTCGCCGGCCTGCTCTATGGCATCGCCGCCTGGCTGGCGCTCGGCCGCATTCCCAATGCCGATCCCAATTCGCTGCAGACGGCCAATCTCGACTCGATCACCGCCGTGGTGATCGGCGGTACTTCGCTGTTCGGCGGCCGCGGCGGCATCATCGGCACGCTGATCGGCGCGCTGATCGTCGGCGTGCTGCGCAACGGCCTGACGCTCGCCGGCATCGATCCGCTCTGGCAGGACCTGATCACGGGTGTGCTGGTGATCGTGGCGGTAGCCTTCGACCAGCTCTCGCGCGGGAGGCGCTGATATGACGGCACCTTCTTCTTCCGAGGTCATTCTCGAGGCCCGCAACATCATCAAGCGCTATGGCCATGTCACGGCGCTTGACGGGGTGGATTTCGAGCTGCGCAGGGGCGAGATCCTTGCCGTTGTCGGCGACAACGGCGCCGGCAAGAGTTCCCTGATCAAGGCGCTGACCGGAGCGCTGCGGCCCGACAGCGGCGAGATCCTGCTCGACGGCCAGACGGTGCATTTCAAGGGGCCGCTCGATGCCCGCCATCGTGGCATCGAGACCGTCTACCAGGATCTGGCGGTGGCGCCAGCTCTCGACATTTCCTCAAATCTCTTCCTCGGGCGCGAGCTGCGCATGCCCGGCGTGCTCGGCTCCGTGTTCCGTCGCCTCGACAAGACACGCATGCGCGAGGAAGCGCGCAAGGCCATGGCGGAACTGAAGTTCCGGTTGCCTTCGATCCATAATGCCGTGGAAGCCCTGTCGGGGGGCCAGCGCCAGGGCGTGGCGGTGGCCCGCGCCGCTTTGTTCGCCAAGAAGCTGGCGATCATGGACGAGCCGACGGCGGCGCTCGGCGTGCGCGAGACCGGCCAGGTGCTGGAACTGATCCGCACTATCCGCGATCGCGGCCTGCCCGTCGTGCTGATCAGCCACAACATGCCCAACGTCTTCGAGTTGGCCGACCGCATCCACATCATGCGCCTGGGCCGCCGGGCCGCCGTGGTAAGCCCCAAGACCCACTCGATGGCCGACGTGGTGGCCATCATGACCGGCGCAATCAAGGTCGAGGATTTCGAAAAGCGCGGGCAGGGGTGATGCCGCCGAAGCGCTGCTTCCGGATCGTACGTCGTGGCCGGGATTTGTAGCTCGCAATGGTCTGAGATAGGGCAGAACAAGGCGCAACCCGCCTTCTCCACGAAGTGGGGAAGTCCGCCACATCTTCGAAACGAAGATGTGGCTGTTCATTTCGCAGAAATGACGGATGGGGTGTAGCGGGCAGCGCACGGAACTCAAAAGACTGGCACGACCGTCGTGCCAACCTTCGAAGGATACTGCGCGGCACGCCACACCCCATCCGACCCGGCTTCGCCGGGCCGCCTTCCCCACTGCGTGGAGAAGGCGGGTCGCACCTTATTTACCGTGGATGCGGCTATTACACGCTGTACGTCGAACGATGCCGCCCGGCGTTCGTACGCCTCCATAAGCCCATACCAAGGTATGGTTCTCACACACCAAGGCACGGTTGACCCTGCTTTGGGGCAATGACAGAAGGGCTCTGTATTCGCGGTGCCCGACACCTTGGATATCCATCGAAAAATCAGCTGTGGAAGCACATGGACAACGATCGCAGTAGCCGTCCGGCTTCGGTCCTAGGCCGTCGCCGGAGGGGTGCGCCATCGATCTGGAACGCCGGCGGTCTCGCGCGCCGGGCGATGACCGGCCGGCTCTAAAGCGTTTTGCTCTAGTCCGCGCCGGCTTGCCTCGCGGGTCTGGCCAAAGGCGGCCCGACGAGGTGAAACATGAACAACGTCATTCCGTTCCGCGGCCGTATCTCGGCCGCCACGCCGCATGTTCGCGGCGCCGTCATCCTTGCCTTCCAGGCCAAGGCCCGTGCGGTTGCACCTGGCGCATCATTCAAGGAATTGGATGCGTCTTTCCGATCCGGTCGGATGGAAAAGCGCCCTGGCGCGATCCGTAGCGGTCTCCTGGCATCCTGGCACCTGAATCCGGATACGGGGCGGCTCGAATGCCGCTGGAGCCTGTCCGGCGCCGGTGAAGAGACGGATGCCTCCCAATCCCTTTGTTCGAAATGCGCCGGGATGGCCGGCACGCACTGAGCGTGTCTCGGGAGGAGCCTCCTGCGTCCAGAGCCCGTCTGCCTCCCGACATCCCGCCTTTTCCGACCTTGCCCTCCAACGAGGTTCGCCATGGTTTTCCTACCCCATGACCGTTCCGGTCAGCGCTCAGTCGCAGCTTTTGCCCGCGGGCGCCTCCTGCCCAATCTCTACGATCTGATCGCCTGCGGGCTGGTGATCGCGCTCATCGCCCTGGTGCTGCACGGCGCTGCCGCGATGCGGACACCGCTCGATGCCCTCTCGGGGGCTCCGGTCTCGCTCGATCCGGCCCGCCTGCCGGAATATGCGCTGCGCACCACCTTGCGCATGTTCGCCGCCATCATCGCCTCGCTGGTCTTCACCTTCGTGGTGGCCACGCTGGCGGCCAAGAGCCGGCGGGCCGAGCTGATCATCATCCCGGCCCTCGACATCCTGCAGTCGGTTCCGGTGCTGGGTTTCCTGACCTTCACGGTCACCTTCTTCATGGGCCTGTTTCCCGGCAGCCAGCTCGGGGCGGAGTGTGCCTCGATCTTCGCGATCTTCACCAGCCAGGCCTGGAACATGGCCTTTTCCTTCTACCAGTCCCTGCGCACGGTGCCTGGAGACCTGGACGAGGTGAGCCGTGGCTTCAGGCTGTCCGGTTGGCAGCGTTTCTGGCGCCTGGAGGCGCCGTTCGCGGCGCCGGGGCTGATCTGGAACACCATGATGTCGATGTCGGGCGGCTGGTTCTTCGTGGTCGCCTCCGAGGCGATCACGGTGGGCAATACGACCGTGCAGCTTCCCGGCATCGGCTCTTTCCTGGCGCTCGCCATCGACCAGAAGAACTTCGTTGCAGTCGGCTGGGCCGTGGCGACCATGGGCATCCTGATCATGCTCTACGATCAATTGCTGTTCCGGCCGGTGGTCGCCTGGGCCGACAAGTTCCGGGTCGAGCAGACGGCCAGCCAGCAAAGGCCGCGGTCCTGGGTCTACGATCTCATCCGCCATACCAGGCTGGTGAAGCGCCTGATCGCGCCGCTGGCCTGGATCTGGCAGCGCCTGATGCTGGTGCGCGTCGGACGATCGGACAAGGCATCCTTTCGGTCCGGACGGGCGACCTCGCCTTTGATCGATCGCCTCTGGTTTGGCCCGGTGCTGGCCGTCACGGCCTGGGGGATCTGGGTGGCGATTGCCTATATGCGCCAGACGCTGTCCTGGAACGACGCGCTCGAAGCGCTGGGCGGCGGCCTCGCGACGCTGCTGCGTGTCATCGTCCTCATCGCGGTGGCAAGCCTGATCTGGGTGCCGATCGGCGTGCTGATCGGCCTGCGCCCGGCTCTGGCCGAGCGGGTTCAGCCCCTGGCCCAGTTTCTGGCCGCCTTCCCGGCGAACGTGCTGTTTCCCTTCGCCGTCATCGCCATCGTCGCGACCGGGGCAAGTCCCGACATCTGGCTGTCGCCCCTGATGGTGCTGGGAACCCAGTGGTACATCCTGTTCAACGTCATCGCCGGCGCAAGCGCCTTTCCGACCGATCTCAGGGAGGCGGCTTCGGTCTACCAGATCCGGTCCTGGACCTGGTGGCGCCGGGTGATCCTGCCCGGGATCTTTCCCTATTACGTCACCGGCGCCCTCACGGCTTCGGGTGGCTCCTGGAACGCCAGCATCGTCGCCGAACTCGTGAGCTGGGGAAATACCAAGCTCGAGGCCTATGGCCTCGGCTCCTACATCGCCAGGGCGACCGAGGCGGGAGACTTTCCGCGCGTCGTACTCGGCATCGCCGTGATGTCGCTCTTCGTCACCTTGTTCAACCGCCTGCTGTGGCGTCCGCTCTACGTCTTCGCGGAACGCCGCCTGCGCCTCGACTGATCTTCCGGAGATATCGCCATGAATGCTCCCCTCTCAATGAATGCTCCCGTCACCATCAAGGATACCCCGCTGGTCTCCGTTCTCGGCGTGCGCCAGACCTATGACAAGGGCGGGTCGAGCCCGCTGGTCGTGCTCGACAGGGTCGACCTCATGCTGCAGGCCGGCGAAATCGTCGGCCTGCTTGGCCGCTCCGGCTCCGGCAAGTCGACGCTGCTGCGCGCCATCGCCGGGTTGCTCCGGCCCAGCGAGGGGCAAGTCTCTTTCCAGGGCGAGCCCGTCCGCGGCACACGCAGCGGCATTGCGCTGGTTTTCCAGAGCTTTGCCCTGTTTCCCTGGCTCACCGTGCAGCAGAATGTCGAGTTGGGGCTCGAGGCACAGGGCGTCCTGCCGGCCGAGCGCCGCAAGCGAGCCCTGGCCGCGATCGACCTGATCGGGCTCGACGGTTATGAGAATGCCTATCCGAAGGAGCTTTCGGGTGGCATGCGCCAGCGCGTCGGCCTTGCCCGCGCCCTCGTGGTGCATCCCAGGCTGCTCTTGATGGACGAGCCCTTCTCGGCACTCGACGTGCTCACCGCCGAGACCCTGCGCACGGATCTGCTCGACCTGTGGTGCGAAGGCCGCATGCCGATCGAAGCCATCCTGATGGTCACCCACAACATCGAGGAGGCGGTGCTGATGTGCGATCGCATCCTGATCTTCGGCTCCAATCCGGGCCGGGTGATCGGCGAGGTCCGGGTCGACCTGCCCCAGCCGCGCAACCGGCTCGACCCAGCCTTTCGCGCCTTGGTGGAGGATATCTATGCGCGCATGACGGCTCGCCCGGGCTCGGCTCCGGCGCGGGATGGCCTCTTCCCCGGCACCGGCATCGCCATGGTGCTTCCCAAGGTCTCCTCCAACGAACTCGCCGGCCTGATCGAGGCGGTGGCGGCGGCCCCCTATCACGGCAAGGCGGACCTGCCGCCCTTGGCCGCCGGCCTGCATCTGGAGATCGACGAACTCTTCCCGGTTGCCGAAACCCTGCAGCTGCTGCGTTTCGCCGAGCTGGAGGGCGGCGACATCCGCCTCACCGCGGCCGGGAAGCGCTTCGCCGAAAGCGAGGTGGACGAGCGCAAACGGCAGTTTGCACAGCAATTGGCGACCTATGTGCCGCTGGCGGCCCATATTCGCCGCATCCTCGACGAAAGGCCGAGCCATCAGGCACCGGCCCGCCGCTTCCGCGACGAGTTGGAGGATCACATGTCCGAGGACTATGCGGCCGGCACCGTGCAGGCCGTGATCAGCCTTGCCCGTTATGCCGAATATTTCGCCTATGATGAGGCGGCTGATCTCTTCACGCTGGAGAATCCCAGTTGAACGCCTCGACGGCTTGATCATCGTCGATATCGTGGTCGTGCTCCCGCCACCGGCGCCGGCGGGAGCCTTGCCATCCTTCATGGTGAAGGCAGGTGAAACATGCTCCGGGACAATGAAGAACTCGCGCGGGCCCTCATCGCGCTGCAGGAGGCAGGCGGTCGGGTCGAAAACAGGGCATCCTTGCTGGCCATCGGCCTGCTCCTGTCGGGAGCGGACGGACTCTCCCGGCTCACGCGCCGGCTTTTCCTCCGCCGCAAGCTGTTGCCATCGGAGACACGAGGCTTGCTTCGAATTGCCGGAGGCTTCAACAAGATGGGTATCGTGCTGTTGCGCCGACATCTGAGGCGGCATTCCCGCCATCGCGCCTGATCATCCTGGTCATGCGCTTCGTGCGGATGGCGGCGGCAATATCTGGCAGGAAAGTGCGATTTCTCCGAGGAGCGCTGCTGGTGAGACGCGAACGCCTGGAATCGATGGTCGACACGCCCCTGCTATGGCTCGCCATGGCAGGGTTGGCCCTGTTCATTTTCGTCGCCGATACCGTCACCGATCTGGAGATCGCCGTTGCCGTGCTGCATGTCGCCGTGGTGCTGATCTCGGTATGGACGGGGCGGCCACGGACAGTGCTGATCGTCGGGCTGGTCTGCAGCATCCTCACCGTGCTCAGCTTCTTCATGACGGTGAGGGGCGATACCGAGGCCGGCATCGCCAATAGCGGTCTCAGCCTGCTGGCCATCGGCGCAACCACCTATCTTGCCATCCGGATCGAACTCGCCGATCTGGCGGTGCGCCGGGCGGAGGCCGATCTTGCCCGCATCTCGCGCATCACCATGCTCGGTGAACTCACGGCTTCCATTGCCCATGAGGTGAGCCAGCCCCTGGCGGCCATCGGCGCCAGCAGCAACGCTGCGCTGCGCTGGCTCTCGGCCTCGCCGCCCAACCAGGCCGAGGCCCAGCATGCCCTCAAGCGGATCGTGGAAGCCGCCGAACGGGCAGGCGAAGTAGTGGAACGGGTCCGTCGCCTGGTGCGCCGGGCCCCTCCCTCGCGCGAGCCTGTCGACATGGTCGACGTGATCGACGAGACCTTGGCGCTGATGCGGGGCAAGCTGCGCGCGAATGCCATCCCGCTGCGGACCGAGCTGCTGCAGGGTCCGTTGCCCGTCATGGGCGATCGGGTCCAGTTGCAGCAGGTCCTGCTCAATTTCATCACCAATGCCATCGAGGCGACGGTGGAAACGAAGCAGGGAGATCGGGAGATAACGATCAACACCTCCTCGGACGACAGGGAGGTCACCATTGGTGTCATCGATACCGGGTCTGGCCTATCGCCGCAGGCGATGGAGCACGTCTTCGACCCCTTTTTTACCACCAAGGAAGACGGTATGGGGATAGGACTGGCCATCAGTCGTTCCATCATCGAGGCACATGGCGGCAGTATCGAAGCCAAGCCTGCCGCACCGCGCGGAAGCGTCTTTCGCTTCACTTTGCCGTTGGCACGTGGACGCAAGGATTAGACCCATGTCGGAAGAAATCGCGACCGTCTATGTGGTGGATGACGATCCCATGGTCCGGGATGGGCTGGACAGCCTGCTGAGATCGGTCGGCTATCGTGTCCGCTGCTTTGCCTCGCCCCGCGAGTTCATGCAGCAACCGCGCTCGAAGGGGCCTGCCTGCCTGGTGCTCGATGTGCGCATGCCCGGACAAAGTGGGCTTGACTTTCAAACCGAATTGGCAGCGGCAGGGGATGCGATTCCGATCGTCTTCCTGACCGGCCATGGCGACGTGCCGATGTCGGTCCGCGCCATCAAGGCCGGTGCCATGGAATTCCTGCTCAAGCCTTTCCGCGAGCAGGATCTTCTCGACGCTGTGACAGCATGCCTGGAGAAAAGCCGTGCGGAGAGTTTCGAAACGGCTTTGGTGGCAGACCTGCGCAAGCGTTATGCCACCCTGTCGCAGCGCCAGCAGGAGGTGATGGCGCTGGTGGTGCAGGGGCTTCTCAACAAGCAGACGGCCGCTGAACTGGAATTGAGCGAGATTACCGTGAAGATCCATCGCGGCCAGGTGATGCGCAAGATGCAGGCCGATACGCTGGCCGATCTCATCCGCATGGCGGACCGCCTCGGGCTGCCGGGCAAACCGGCAGGTCGGGGATAGCGGCAGCTATGTCGCCAAAGCGCTTGACGGGCCTTGCGACGCGGCCCCATATCCGGGCCGAGATGATAGCTGAAAAACCCGCCCTCACCATTCTGCTCTGCTCTCCCCGCGGTTTCTGCGCCGGGGTGGTGCGGGCGATCGACGCCGTCGAGCAGGCCTTGAAGATCTATGGCCCGCCGGTCTATGTGCGACATGAGATCGTGCACAACAAATATGTGGTCGAGAATCTCAAGTCGAAAGGCGCCATCTTCGTTGAGGAACTCGATGAGGTGCCCGAGACGCGCGCGCCGGTGATCTTCTCGGCCCATGGCGTCGCCAAGTCGGTGCCAGCCGCCGCCGCCGATCGCAATCTGTTTGCCATTGACGCGACCTGCCCGCTGGTGACCAAGGTGCATCGCGAGGCCGAGATCCATCACAAGCGCGGCCGCGAGATCGTGCTGGTCGGGCATCGCGGCCATCCCGAAGTCATCGGCACGATGGGGCAGCTGCCGGAGGGGGCCGTCAGCCTGGTCGAGACGGTCGCCGATGTCGCCGCCTTCACGCCGGCCAATCCGGACGCTCTCGCCTATGTGACGCAGACCACCCTGTCGGTCGACGACACCCGCGACATCGTCGCGGCGTTGAAGACCCGTTTCCCCTCGATCGTCGGCCCGCACAAGGAAGACATCTGCTACGCCACCACCAACCGCCAGGAGGCGGTCAAGGCGGTGGCGCCGCGGGTGGAAGGCTTCATCGTGGTGGGAGCGCCGAACTCCTCCAATTCGCAGCGCCTGCGCGAAGTGGCGGAGCGCTCCGGCTGCCTCATCTCGGAGCTGGTGCAGCGCGCCTCGGATATCGACTGGAGCCGGTTCGGTACCCTTAAATCCCTCGGCGTCGCGGCCGGCGCCTCTGCGCCGGAAATCCTGGTCGAGGAGATCCTCGATGCCTTTGCGGAGCGCTACGCCATCACCGTCGAGACCGTCTCGACCGCCGATGAGAGCGTGTTCTTCCCGCTGCCTAGGGATTTGAGGGAGAACGACGTGCGTAAAATTGCAGAAGATGTTGCTCGCTGATGGCCGTTTACACTGAAGTCAATGACGAGGATCTCGCCTGCTTCGTCGCCGAGTACGACATTGGCGGCGTGCTGGCCTGCAAGGGCATCGCCGAGGGCGTCGAGAACACCAACTACATCCTGCGGACCGAGAAGGGCGTCTATATTCTCACCCTCTATGAAAAGCGGGTGAAGCGGGACGACCTGCCCTTCTTCATGGCCTTGATGGAGCACCTTTCCGAAAGTGGCGTGACCTGCCCGACGCCGATCCGGCGACGGAACGGCAAGGTGCTGGGCGAGCTGGCCGGGCGGCCCGCCGCCCTGATCAGCTTCCTGGAAGGCGTCTGGATCAAGAAGCCGAATGTAGAGCATTGCGGCGCCGTCGGCCGTGCGCTCGCCGCCATGCACAACGCCACGCTCGGCTTCCCGATGGAGCGCCCCAACGCTTTGTCTCTTGCCGGCTGGGAGGCCCTCTACCAGCAGGCGGACGGCCGGGCCGACAGCGTGCAGCCGGGGCTCGATGCAGCCATTGCCGAGGAACTCGCCTTTCATCGGGTCCATTGGCCGCAGGGTTTGCCGACGGGCGTCATCCATGCCGACCTCTTCCCCGACAATGTCTTCTTCCTGAACGGGCGGCTTTCGGGCCTGATCGACTTCTATTTCGCCTGCACCGATAGTCTGGCCTATGACGTTGCGATCTGCCTGAATGCCTGGTGCTTCGAGCCGGATCATGCCTACAACGCCACCAAGGGCAGGGCGCTCCTGGCCGGCTATCGTGCCATCAGGCCGCTTTCCGATGCCGAGGTGGCAGCCATGCCCGTGCTGGCCCGCGGCTCGGCTCTGCGCTTCATGCTGACGCGCCTTGTCGATTGGCTCAACGTGCCGCCCGGTGCCCTGGTGAAGCCGAAGGATCCGCTGGAATATTGGAAGAAGCTGCGTTTCCACCAGCGCATCGCCAGCCCGGCCGAATACGGGTTCGAGCCATGACGACCAAGAAGGTGACGCTCTATACCGATGGCGCCTGCTCGGGCAATCCAGGCCCTGGCGGCTGGGGTGCCATCCTGATGTTCGGTGAGCACCGCAAGACCTTGTGCGGCGGTGCCCTGGAGACCACCAACAACCGCATGGAGCTGCAGGCGGCGATCGAGGGCCTGGAAGCCTTGACACGCGGCTGCGCGGTCGACCTCCATACGGACAGCCAATATGTCAAGAACGGCATTACCGGCTGGATCCATGGCTGGAAGCGAAATGGCTGGCGCACCGCCGACAAGAAGCCGGTGAAGAACGAGGATCTCTGGCGCCGCCTCGATGCGGCACTGGAGCGCCACGAGGTCGAGTTCCATTGGGTGAAGGGCCATGCCGGCCACCCTCTCAACGAAGAGGCCGACCAGCTCGCGCGTGAGGGCATGGCGCCCTATCAGCAGGAAAAGCGGGATAGGGCGGCGGCCTTGTCGTGAGGGGCGGTGTGCCGGTCTTCTCAGCTCCATCTCTCGATGGAGCTGAGAAGGCGTGTCGGCGCCGGAAATGTCGAGCTTGCCGCCATCGTCGAGGTTGAGCACCTTCACCACGCCGTCATCGACCAGCATGGCATAGCGCTGCGAGCGCACGCCCAGGCCTGCCGCGACCCGGTCGAGTTCCATGCCGGTTGCCTTGGCGAAGTCGCCGCTGCCGTCGGCGAGGAATTCGATCTTGCCGAGGCCACCCGTGGCCTTGGCCCAGGCCTGCATGACGAAGGCGTCGTTGACCGCGGTCACCGCCACCGTATCGATGCCCTTGGCCTTGAAGGCATCGTAATGCTCCAGATAGCCCGGCAGATGATTGCGGTGGCAGGTGGGGGTGAAGGCGCCGGGAACGGCGAACAGCACCACCTTCTTGCCGCCGAAGATGTCGGCGGTGCTCTTGGGCTCTGGCATGTCCTGCGTCACCGCACGGAAGGTCACATCGGGGAGTTTGTCGCCGGGCTTGATCGTCACTGATATCTCCATTGCGATGACGAGAGTCTACGGCAACCGATATAGGCTTTCGATGCCTGCCTCGCCAGTCGAGAGCGTGAAGCGCAGTTCGTTTCCGGCGATGGTCGCGCCTTTCGGCAGGCCCTCGAGCGGCAGCACGAAGCGCTGGGGATTGGCCTTGTCGGCATCATCAGCCGGCTCCGGCATGGGCAGGTACCACTTCATCGGCCCTTCCACGAACAAAGCGGAGGAGGAGGGAGCCGTTACGTCGATGGTCAGGCGCGCCGGGTTGGTCGAGGTGTCGAGGCGGATCTGTTTGACGGCGAGGGGAGCGGCCGCGCCGATATCCTGTGATACCGGTACTTTCTTCAAGGCTTGCGCGATCTCGGCGCTGCCTCCGCCTTCCGCAGGCATGCCGGGCGAAAGAGTGATGTCGGCATTGCCCTTGGCGGGGACGCAGATCGTCTTGCAGGCGGCATAGTCGAGGCCGAGTGCCAGCTTGACGGGCTTGGTCGGATCGATCGCGCTGACCTTGAGAGGCAGCACGACCTCATCGTGATAGACGGCCGACGATGCGCCCTCCTGGTCGTAGCGGCTCGGCGCCGGCCAGAGCACCGTCACCTCGCGGAGATTTTCCGATCTGGACCAGTCGAAAGACGGCGGAATGCCGGCATCGCCCGGATTGCGCCAATAGGTCTTCCAACCGGGCGCGAGCTGGATTTCAAGGCCCGCCAGGCCCTCCGGATGGGCTTGTCCCGGCAGCAGCCGGATCACGGCTTCCGGATCGGACTGGCTCGGATCCGATTGGCCGGCAAGGGCTGGCTGGCAGAGCCCGGCGAGAAGCCAGGCGAGAGCAGGAAGGGCAAGACGGCTGAACATTCGGATAGCTTGCGGCTCCAAGGAGAGATTATCGGCAGACGGATAACTACGAATGGTCAATAGCGCCATGCACGAAGGCGTGACACTCTTGTGAGGCTCGCCTTTGGCGCTTCGCCCAGGTTGGCCAAATTTATGCCTTAACAAAGCCGATACGATACGGCACGATCATGTCCATGACAGGCTACATTCCATTCGGCAGCGATTCATCCGGCGGTTTCCTCGACGGTAAAATGCTCGTGGCCACGCCGTCCATGCAGGATGAGCGCTTCGCCCGCACGGTGATTTACATCTGTGCGCATTCGTCCGATGGTGCCATGGGCATCGTGGTCAACCAGCCGGCCAAGAACATTCGCTTTCCGGACCTGCTGAAGCAACTCGGCGTCATCGACGGCGTCTCGGACATGCGGGCGCCGAGGGGCGCGCCGATCCGTATCGTCAATGGCGGGCCGGTCGAGTCCGGGCGGGGATTCGTGCTCCACACCAACGACGTCTTCATCGACAATTCGACCATGCCGATCGAGGACAATATCTGCCTGACCGCGACGCTCGACATCCTGCGCAGCATCGCCATCGGCGAGGGGCCGGAACAGGCCTTGCTGGCGCTGGGCTATGCCGGCTGGGGCGCCGGGCAGCTCGAGCGCGAGATCCAGGCCAATGGCTGGCTGCATTGCGATGCCGATCCCGGGCTGCTGTTCGACGATCAGGTCGCGACCAAATATACGCGGGCACTGCGCAAGCTCGGCATCGAGCCCGGCCTGTTTTCACGGGATGCCGGCCACGCGTAGATGCGGTCCGGCCACGCCTGATCTTGGAGCGCGGACATCGCCCCATGACTTCATGGGGCGATGTCCGCGCTTGATCCTCAACCGGTGCAAGATGCCTCCAGGGAAGCTCCCTGGCGGAGAAGAAACATCCGTTGCGGCCCGAAGTAGAGTGGCATTCCCGAGGGTATCTCCCGCATTGGGAGGCTGGTGAGCACCCGCAAAGCATTAGCTTCCGCCTTGCGGATTCCCTGCCTGCCGAACTGCTGAATCGCTGGGCGCAGGATCTGAAAGCATCCGAGTGCGGACCTGATTCAATCGAGCAGCGCCGGCGCTACGAGGAGGCGCTGGATAAGGGGCATGGGGAGGCTTTGCTGACCCGTCCGGATATTGGCTCTATCGTGCCGCACGCGCTATCCGCCATCGTTCATTCCTGGAAATCCTTCACGGCACTTCGGATCAATCGCACGCTGGGACGACACGGCATGCTCTGGTTTCCCGAATATTTTGATCGTCGGATCAGGGACGAGAGCCATTTTGAACGTGCGCTTCACTACATTGAGACCAACGCAGTCACAGCCGGATTGTGGGCCCAGGCCGAGGATTGGCCTCATTCGAGTGCGGCCCGCTCAACATAAAGCAAGAGGGGCGAGTTCTGAGACACGCCAAGGAGGCCACCGATTGCGGATTTGGCGGAACCGGCGAGATTCCAGAGCGGACATCGCCCCATGAAGTCACGGGGCTGTGACCTCCGCGCTCCGGATTACGCTCTCAGTCGTATCGGGCCGGCGATCAGCCTGCGGGCTTCTTCCGCCGTGACGGGATCGCCGAAGGCTTCGCCCTGGGCGAACTGGCAGCCGAGCTCGCCGAGCTCCTCCGCGTCGCTGTCGGCCTCGGCACCATCGGCGATGATCTCCATGCCGAGGTCGCCCGCCATGGCGATGATCGAGCGCAGGATCACCGGGCGACCGCGCTCGCCTTCCTTCACGAAGCTCGGATCGATCTTGAGCATGTCGAAGGGGAAGCGTTGCAGATAGGACAGGCTGGAATAGCCGGTGCCGAAGCCATCCATGGCGAGGCCGACGCCAAGATCGCTGAGCTGAGCCAGGATCTGTGCCCCATATTCGGGATTTTCCATCACCAGGCTCTCGGAGACCTCGAGCTTGAGCGAGCCGCGCTCGATGCCTGCCCGCGCCATCACCGCCTTGATGTCCTGGACGAGGTCCTGGCGCAGCAATTGCCGGCTGGAGATGTTGACCATGCCGAACAGCGGCGGCTCGACCTCGACGAGGCGCTGCCAGATCGACAGCTGGCGAGCGGTGCGGTCGAGCACGAACAGGCCGACATCGACGATCAGCCCCGTCTCTTCGGCCATGGCGTTGAATTCCCCCGGCGGCAGGCGGCCGAGCTTGGGATGCTCCCAGCGCACGATCGCCTCGAAGCCGGCAATGGTGCGATCCTGCAGGCGCACCACCGGCTGGAACAGCACTTTCAGCTCGTCGCGTTCGATCGCCCGCCGGAGATCGGCTTCGAGGGAAGAGCGATCCGGCCGTTCGACCCGCATGGCTGCCCGGAAGATCTCGATGCGATCGCCGCCGATCTTCTTGGCGTTGTACATGGCGATCTCGGCATCCTTGATCAGCTCGTCCGCCTTCACCGGGGCCTGGGGATCAAACATCGCTACGCCGATCGAGGCGGTGAGGAAGATTTCGCGGTCGGCCACGGCGATGGGCGCGCGCAGCGAACGGCGGATCGACTCGGCGAAGGCCGAGATGCGTTCCGGGTCGGGCTCCGACATGAGAAGCACGCCGAACTGATCGCCGAAGATGCGGCAGACGCTGTCGCGGGGCTTCATCAGGCGTGAAAGCCGACGCGACACCGTCAGCAGGATCGAATCGCCGACCGAATGGCCGACGGCGTCATTGACCTGCTTGTAACGGTCGAGGTCGAGGATCAGCACGGTCGGCTTGGTGGTACCGTCCTGCCTGGCCTGGACCAATGCTGCTTCCAGCCGGTCGGTGAAGAGCTCGCGGTTGGGCAGGCCGGTCAGGTTGTCGCGCACGGCGTCGTGCAACAGGCGCTCCTCGGCCGTCTTCTGCTCGGTGACGTCGGAGACGGTGCCGACGCAGCGCACCACTTCGCCGTCCGAGCCCACCACGGGCCGGGCCTTGAGGTTGAGCCACATATAGTGGCCGTCGGCGGCGCGGATGCGGAAATCCAGGCTGACGCGGCCGCGGCGCTGGTCGATCACCGCGTCGAGGGCGGTGCGGAAGCGATCGCGGTCGAAGATGTGGACGAGCTCGAGCCATTCGCTGGCCGGTCCGTCGAGGGCACCGGGGGCGACGCCGAGCAACTGGTCCGCCTCCGGGCTGACATAGATGCGATCGGCCGGCACGTCCCAGTCCCAGACCACGTCGCCCGAGCCGGTGAGGGCGAGGGCCTTGCGTTCGGTATCGGTCATCAGCCCGGGCGCAAAGGCACTGCCGGCGAAAGCGTGCTGCATCACCGTGAAGCCAATCAGCATCACCACCAGCACGAGGCCGCCGGTGAGGGCCGGCTGCACCAGGTCGTTGGTGAGATGGCCCATGATGGTCAATCCCGCCGCCGCCACCCAGCCCAGCAGCAAGGTCCAGGTGGGTATCAGCATCACGGCCCGGTCATAGCCGTAGAAGGCCAGCAGCAGGATGATCAAGAGGCCGACGACGGCGAGCGTGGCGATGGAGATGCGGGCGATGCCGGCGGCGACGGGCGCGTTGATCACCGCAAGGCCGACGAGGGTGGCGAGCGCGACCAGCCAGAGCGCCGAGACTACGGAATAGCGCACATGCCAGCGGTTCAGATTGAGATAGGCGAACAGGAAAACGAGGAGCGTTGCCGAGAATACCGCCTCGGCGCCCGCGCGCCACACCCTATCTCCATCCGGCGGGATGGCGAGGAATTTGTGCAGAAAGCCGAAATCGATGGCGAGATAGGCCAGCACCGCCCAGGCCAGCGCGGCGGCGGCGGGGAACATCGCCGTGCCCTTCACCACGAAGGCAATGGTGAGGAACAAGGCGAGCAGGCCGGCAATGCCGAGCACGATGCCCTTGTAGAGGGTGAGCGAGTTGACCTTGTCCTTATAGGCATCGGGATCCCACAAGAAGAGCTGGGGCAGCTTGGTGGTACGCAACTCGGCCACGAAGGTCACACGTGAGCCCGGATCCAGTGTCACCCGGAAGACGTCGGCGTCGTCATCCTCCTGCCGTTCGGGCTGGAAGCCCTGGCTGGGCGTGATTTCCGCGATGCGCGAGGCGCCGAGATCCGGCCAGACCAGCCCGGAGCCGACCAGGCGGAAATGCGGCGCCACCACGATGCGGTCGATCTGCTCGTCGGTGGTGTTGGCGAGGGCGAACACGATCCAATGCGGATTGGTTCCCGGCTGCTTCGAGCGCACTTCGATACGGCGCACGATGCCATCGGCGCCCGGCGCGGTCTGGATCTGGATGCGGTCACCCTGGCTGGAATAGTTTTCGACAGCGGGCAACAGGTCGATGGCATCGACCTCACCGTTGACGTCAACCGGCTCCAGGGCATGCGCAACGCCGCCGACCATTGCCATGACGAGCATCATGACCACAGAGGCTGCGACGACGCGAATGAACTGCAACATACGATCTCCAGCCAGGCTTCCCGACGCCCCCTTGCGCGGGTCCTGGTTCATCTCTCTTCGAAGGGCCTGCCCACCTGCCACTCAATTGTGTCGAGAAGCAGTAGCCAGCAATGTGAAATTGGGCAAGCTGCACCGGTCGGATTCCTGTTGGCGGAATGATCGGGATGGTGAATGCGATCTCCATGCCCCTCGTCACATCCGGGCTCCTACGGGCAGAAATCAGTGGGAAGTTGGGGGCGATTTCGAATCCACCTCATTTTTGACGCTTGGGGCAGGCAAGGGCGAGATTGCTGCAAGGCCAGACTCTGAGTAGGGTCTCTTAAACTGTTCCTTCATCCGAGGGGGCAATAAGAACAATCAACCTTCCCCAAGGGCATGTATCAAAGGTTTCCAATGACGCGCATTCGCAAAGCTGTATTTCCCGTCGCCGGCCTCGGCACGCGCTTTCTGCCTGCCACGAAGTCGGTGCCCAAGGAGATGCTCACCGTGGTGGACAAACCCGTCATCCAGCATGTGGTGGATGAAGCCCGCGAAGCCGGCATCGAGCACTTCATTTTCGTGACCGGCCGCAACAAGGGGGTGATCGAGGACCATTTCGACATTGCCTTCGAACTCGACGCCACGCTCAAGGAGCGCGGCAAGATGGAGGCCTATGAAGAATTGCAGCGTTCGCTGCCGGGCGCCGGACAAACCAGTTTCACGCGCCAGCAGGCGCCGCTCGGCCTCGGCCACGCCGTCTGGTGCGCCCGCGAAATCGTCGGGCGCGAGCCTTTCGCTCTGTTGCTGCCCGACATGCTCCATCACGGCAAGGGCAAGGGCTGCCTGGCGGAGATGGTGGAGGCCTATGACAAGGTCGGCGGCAACCACATCGCGGTGTTCGAGGCGCCGGAGGACCAGACCCATCAATACGGCATCGTCGGCAGGGGCGACAGCGTGGGCGGCAACGCCTTCGAGATTACCCAGATGGTGGAAAAGCCGAAGAAGGGCACGGCGCCGTCCAACCTGGCGGTCTCAGGCCGCTACATCCTGCAGCCGGAGATCTTCGATCTCCTGGAAAAGCAGGAGCGTGGCGCGGGCGGCGAAATCCAGCTCACCGATTCCATGCTGAAGCTGGCACAGGGGCAGAAGTTCTACGGGTCGGTGTTCAAAGGCCGCATCTACGACACCGGCATGAAGATCGGCTTCCTGACCGCCAATGTCGCCTATGCGCTCGAGCGCGAGGGGCTGGGCGACGAGCTGAGGGCGGAATTGAAGGCCCTGCTGGGCTGACAAGGTTTTGGATGAAATGGCCCGGGAAACCGGGCCATTTTCCTGGGCGCGGACATCATGGCGACGATATCCGGGTTCAATCGGGAAACTCGTAGACCACGTCCGAAAAGCGCCCGGTCGGGAAGACATAGAAGAGCCGGAGTTCGGTATCGAGCTCATTGCGCAGCGAATGCCAGGCATTGCCGGGAATGAAGATCGCCGCTCCCTTGCCGACGAGGCTCTCCACGCCATCGACCGTGAGCACGCCGCTGCCTTCCAGGATCAGGTAAAGTTCTGGTTCGGCATGGCGGTGCGGCGGATTGTTGCCGCCGGCCGGCAGGATGGCGATCCCTGCGCTGAGGCTGTCCGTCGGCGTGATATCCGCACTGAACAAAGTGTGCCAGGCCACGCTTCCTTTGGCAGGATCGTCCCAGGCTTCCCGCGGCCGCTCCTCCGCTCGGGTGATGACAGTCCGAGATCCCATGATCATGTTGCTCTCCGCGCGGTGATGCCCTGAAGTTATACCAGATCGCCTTGGGATCGAATCTTCCTGGGAGCGCGGACATATTGTCCGCTCTTTGAAAACGCGACGCTCGCAAAAGGAAAAGCGGACATCGCGACATGAAGGCATGTCGCTGGGATGTCCGCTCTCCGGAAAACCCGTTACCGAATCTCATCACCCGACAGGATGGCGTAGAGCAGATGGTCGCGCCAGGCGCCGGCGATGCACAGATAGGAGCGGGCATAGCCCTCGCGGATGAAGCCGACGCGCTCCAGCAACCGGATCGAAGGGGCATTCTCCGGCAGGCAGGCGGCTTCGACACGGCGCAGGCGCAGCGTGCCGAAGGCATAGGGTAGCAAAGCGCGCACGGCGTCGCTCATCAGGCCCTGGCCGGCATGGGCCTCACCCATCCAGTAGCCGAGCGAACCGGTTTGCGCCACGCCGCGGCGAATCTGGCCGAGCGTGAGGCCGCCGACCAACGTGCCGTCGCTCGAACGGAAGATGAAAAAGGGATAGGCGGCATCCGCCCTCGCGTCCTGGCCATAGCGCTTGATCCGGGCTCGAAAGGCCGGGCGCGTCAGGTCATTGGGCGGCCAGGTCGGTTCCCAGGGGCGCAGGAATTCCCGGCTTGCGCCGCGCAGGGCGGCCCAGGCCTCGAAGTCGCGCATTTCCGGGGCCCGCAGCTCCACCTTCTCGCCCCGAACCGGCGGCAGTACGTCGGCGAAGGAGAAGGGGCGGAGGAAGGACATTCTTTACTCGTCAGGCCAGATGGGCACGGATCTTATCGAGACGGGGCAGTTTCCTGACTGGTCCGAGGGCTGTCAGGGTCGGCGACGATGCCAGCACGGCTTCGCCCGCCTTGCGCACGTCCTCGGCCGTAACAGCATCGATCCTGGCAATCAGTTCGGCCGGCGGCAGAGGGCGCCCCCAGATCAGCATATGGCGGGCCATCTGTTCGGCCCGCATGGCTGATGATTCGAGCGCCATCAAGAGGCCCGCTTTCATCTGCGCCTTGGCGCGGGCGATCTCAGCCTCGGTGGGCGCGGAGGCGGCAGCGGCCACCGTATCCAGGATCACGGGCACGAGATCCTTGAGTTCACCGGCGCCGGCGCCCGCGGAAATGCCGAAAATCCCGGTATCCGCATAGCCCCACTGGAAGGCATAGACCGAATAGCACAGGCCCCGTTTTTCACGGACCTCCTGGAACAGGCGAGAGGACATGCCGCCCCCGACCAGGTTGGTGAAGATGCCCAGCGCCGGGCTCAAGGCGTCCCGGTAGGACCGGCCGGCAAAGCCGATCAGCACATTGGCCTGCTCGTGATCGGTCTCGATGACATCTTCGCCGCCCCGATAGACGGCTGGCACCGGTTCCGGACCACTGCCCTCGGGCAGGCCTGCGAAAAGGCGGGTTGCCTCCTCGACGATGCGCTCATGGTCGACCGCGCCGGCGGCTGATACCACCATGCGGCCGGCCCGGTAATGGGTGTCGAGATAGCTCTGGATCGCCTTGCGGTCGAACGACATCACCGTCTCGGGCGTGCCGAGTATCGGACGGCCGAGGGGTTGGTCCGGAAAGGCCGCCTGGTTGAACATGTCGAAGACCAGATCGTCCGGCGTATCCTCGACGGCGCTGATCTCCTGCAGGATGACGTTCTTCTCTCGTGCCAATTCGTCGGCATCGAAGACGGACTGGGTGAGAATGTCGGCCAGGATGTCGAAACCGAGGCCGACGTCCTCCTTCAGGACCCGGGCATAATAGGCGGTCTGTTCGCCCGACGTAGCGGCATTGAGTTCGCCGCCGGCGCTTTCGATCTCCTCGGCGATGCGCTTGGCGTCGCGGGTGCGAGTCCCCTTGAAGGCCATGTGCTCGAGCAGATGGGCGAGGCCATGCTCCTTCTCGCCTTCCGAACGGGCACCGGCACCGGCGAACACGCCAAGCGAGGCGGTCTCGAGCTCGGCCATCGCATCGGTGATGACGGTCAGGCCGGACGGGAGGCGGGTAACCTGCACGCTCATGCGGCTGCGCCCTGGGCTGCGCGGGAATGCTTGCGAACGAAGGCTTCCAGCACCCCAAGATCGTTGGGCAGGACCGTGAAGCGCTCGGGCCGCTCATAGAGATCCGCCAGGGCGTCGGGCAGCTTGGGCTCGATGCCGGAGGCATCCTTGACGGCAGCGGGAAACTTGGCGGGATGGGCGGTGCCGAGTACGACCATGGGCACGCTGCGATCCGGCTCCGCTTTCCAGGCGGCCATCACGCCGACGGCGGTGTGCGGGTCCAGGAGATAGCCGGCGGTACGCCAGATCATGCCGATGGCCTTGGCGACTTCCCTCTCGTCCGCGCGCTCGGCGTCGAATTCCGCACGGATGGCCTCATAGGCACCCTCGTCGATCTCGAAGGCGCCGGATTGAGAAAGATTGCCCATCAGGCGGCGCACCTGGCTGGCATCGCGCCGATAGGCGTCGAAGAGCAGGCGCTCGAAATTGGAGGAAACCTGGATATCCATCGAGGGGGAGGAGGTCTCCTTTACGCCGCGCGCCTCGTAGACGCCGGTGGCGATGGTGCGCGCGAGGATGTCGTTGACATTGGTGGCGATCAGCAGCCGCTCGATCGGCAGGCCCATGCGCTTGGCGACATAGCCGGCGAAGATGTCGCCGAAATTGCCTGTCGGCACCGAGAAGGAAACCTTGCGATGGGGGGCGCCCAGCGCCACTGCCGCGGTGAAATAATAGACGATCTGGGCCACGATGCGGGCCCAGTTGATGGAATTGACGCCGGTCAGGCCAATCTCGTCGCGGAATTCGAGATGGTTGAACATCGCCTTCAACTGCGCCTGGCAATCGTCGAAATTGCCTTCCAGGGCGACGGCGTGCACGTTGGGCGCGTCGATCGTGGTCATCTGGCGGCGCTGCACCTCCGAAACGCGGCCATGCGGATAGAGGATGACGATGTCGACCTGGTCGAGGCCGCGGAAGGCCTCGATGGCGGCACTGCCGGTGTCGCCCGAGGTGGCGCCGACGATGGTGGCGCGCTTGTTGCGGGCCTTCAGGGCGTGATCCATCAGGCGGGCGAGCAATTGCATCGCCACGTCCTTGAAGGCCAGGGTGGGGCCGTGGAACAGCTCCTGCACGAACAGATTGTCGCCGATCTGCACCAGGGGCACGGTGGCAGGATGGTCGAAGCCGGCATAGGCATCCTGGATCATCCGGCGCAATGCCGCCGGCTCGATCTCGTCGCCGACGAAAGGCGAGATCACGGCCTCAGCCACCTGCCAGTAGGGTTTGCCCGCGAAGGAGGCGATCCTGGCATGGGAGAGAACCGGCCAATGCTGCGGCACATAGAGCCCGCCATCGCGGGCAAGGCCGGCGAGGAGAGCGTCGCAAAAGCCGAGGACGGGAGCTTCGCCCCGTGTGGAAACATAGTGCACGGTTCTATCCTTTCGGTGTCGGCGGCGCTCCTGTGGCAGTGAAGCGCCGTCTTCGACACAAGTCTTCATCCTGTAATCCGCTCGGGCCTGACGGGCAAGGCGCGTATCGCCGCCTCCTGGCCTGCTAGAGCAAAACGCGTCCAAATATGAGCGCTTGTTTGCTCTCGCTCCTTGGTTCGACGCGTCTTTTCGATTCTTGGTGATTCCGTCCAATCGCAAAACGCTGCGCGCCGCCTCTATCGCCCCGGCCGTCGCTTCAGGCGCAGGACGAAGGCGATGTAGACCCCGACCAGGCCGAGAGCGAGGCCGAACCAGGTCAGCGCATATTGTAGATGGTTGTTGGGGAAGGTGAGGATGGTCTCCCCGCCCTGGGGCAGCCCGCCGGGCCCGCTGGCATCGGCATCGATGAAGAAAGGCGCGACGCGGGTCAGGCCCTCGGCCTTGGCGATGCCGGCGATGTCGCGGGTGAACCAGTTGCCCTTGCCGGGGTCGTCAGACGGCGTGAACAGATTGCGGTCCTCGGTCCAGCGGGCCAGGCCTGTGATGGTGACGGGACCTGCAATCTGTCCGGCCTGGCGGCTTGCGGGATCCTTGGCATCCTCGGGCACGAAGCCGCGATTGACCAGGATGGTGGAGCCGTCCGGTCGCAGGAGAGGCGTCAGCACCCAATAGCCGACGCCGCGAAACCGCCCCTTGGCGTCCGGCAGGTTGGTGAAGGACCGAATCTCCTTGGCATGGTCGAAGGTTCCCGCGACCTGCCAATGCTTGTATTCGAGACCGTCCCGCGTCAGGCCGGGCCAATCGGCTTCGGGAGGCGGAGAAACGGGGGCGGCGGTGGTGCGCTCGGCGATTTCCCGCAACAGGCCCTGCTTCCACTGCAGGCGTTCGAGTTGCCAGACCCCGAGCCCTATCAGGAAGGCGCACATCACGAGCATCGAGAGGGTCAGCGCGATGAGCGAGCGCGGGTGTGAGGAAACTGCGGACGTCGTCATTCTTCCAGCCGGCCCTCCGCCGCCTTGTTGGTGTATTGCAGGGCGACCAGCACGCCTTTCATCCAGCGCAGCAGGCCCAGGCAAACGATGATCGAGAGCGGCAGCCAGAGCACGATGTGCACCCAGACCGGCGGCGAGAAGGTGAATTCGACATAAAGCGCCGCGCCCAGCAGGATGAAGCCGGCCACCAGGATCACCAACACGGCCGGCCCATCGCCCGAATCGGCGAAGCTGTAGTCCAGGCCGCAGGCGCTACAACCAGGCTTGAGGCTGATGAATCCATCGAAGAGCCTGCCCTGCCCGCAGCGGGGGCATTTGCCGCGCGAGCCTGTCTGGAAGGGCGAAAGCGGCGCGTAATGGTGATCTTGCGGCATCGTGGGAGCCCCAAAAGGAAACGGCCGGGTGACCCCGGCCGCCCCGTTGATCCTAGAGCAAAACGCGTTCAGGTGTGAACGCGTTTTGCTCTAACTCTTTGTTTGGACGCGTCTTTGCGATTTTTGATGACACCGTAAAATCGCAAAACGCTATGTGAAGGCAGCTCAGCCGTGCACGCCGCCGGGACCATAGCCCCAGATATAGATGCAGGCGAAGAGGAACAGCCAGACCACGTCGACGAAATGCCAGTACCAGGCGGCAAATTCGAAGCCCAGGTGATGGCGCTGGGTGAACTGGCCGAGATTGGCGCGCAGCAGGCAGACCGCCAGGAAGATGGTGCCGACGATCACATGGAAACCATGGAAGCCCGTCGCCATGAAGAAGGTCGAGCCGTAGATGTGGCCCGAGAAGGAGAACGGGGCGTGGGCATATTCATAGGCCTGGCACAGCGTGAAGATCACGCCGAGGATGACGGTCAGGATCAGGCCGTTCTTCAGGCCCTTCTGGTCGCCTTCGAGCAAGGCATGGTGCGCCCAGGTCACCGTGGTGCCTGAGGTCAGCAGGATCAGCGTGTTGAGCAGCGGCAGGTGCCAGGGATCGAGGGTCTCGATGCCCTTCGGCGGCCAGACGCCTCCCGTCAGGGCTGTGCGGGCGACCTCAGCCGCGTCCCCCGGGAAGAGGGCGACGTCGAAATAGGCCCAGAACCAGGCGACGAAGAACATCACTTCCGAGGCGATGAACAGCATCATGCCATAGCGATGGTGCAACTGCACGACCGGGGTGTGATCGCCCTCGGACGCTTCCTTGATGACGTCCCACCACCACATCAGCATGGTGTAGAGCACGCCGATCAGGCCGACGCCGAACACCAGCGGGCCATAGGAATATTTATGCATCCAGGTGATCAGGCCGATCGCCAGAACGAAAGCCGCCATCGCGCCGACGAACGGCCACGGGCTCGGATTGACGAGGTGGTAATCATGGTTCTTGGTTTGAGCCATGGTTTTCTCCAGATGCCGGTCGCCCGGGAACTTATAACTGCGGTTTGCTCGAATTGTCGGTTTTCGGTTCGGCCGCCGCGACCGGTGTCACGGGAGGCTTGGCCGGATAGTAGGTATAGGAAAGCGTGATGGTGTGCACACCGGCGAGATAGTCGGCCTTGTCGATGGCGGGATCGACGAAGAAGACCACCGGCAATTCCTGGCTCTCACCCGGACCCAGCTTCTGGTTGGTGAAGCAGAAGCACTGGATCTTGGAGAAATAGGCACCGGTTTCCTGCGGCGTCACATTGTAGGCGGCCGCGGCATAGGTGGTTTCCGAGGAAAGGTTGGTGATCTTGTAATAGACCGTCTTCACCTCGCCGGCCTTGACCGTCACGGAGCGCTGCTCGGGCTCGAACTTCCAGGGCAGGGCCGGATTGATGTTCGAATCGAAGCGCACCTCGAACGTGCGGTCGAGGACCTGGCTCGGCGCGGTTTCGGCTACGCGCGTGGTGCCCCCGAAGCCGGTAACCTGGCAGAACAGCGTATAGAGCGGCACCGAGGCATAGGCCGCGCCCACCATCGATGCCACGAAGGCGATGCAGGACACCGCAATCACGCCATTGCTGACCTTGGGGCGGGGAGGAGGGGTGTCGGGCATTCCGGTCATCCTAGAAGCCCTTGTCCAGAACGCCGGGGCCTTTGACGAAGCTCACGGCATAGACGAGCAGGACGAAGGCGATCAGGGCGGCGGCGATCGCGATGGAGCGCCAATGCAGTTTGCGGGCCTGGTCAGGCGGCAACTGCCCCACCCAACTGTCCCGTGGCGGGCGCTGAAAAGCGAGGGGACGGAACAGGATGATCAGCAGCAGGATGATCAGCGCTGGCCCGACGAACCACAGATGATGCGCCATCATGCCAGTGTCCTCATCACCAGGGCCTCGCCGAGCAGACAGGCGAACAGCACGAACAGATAGAGGATGGAATAGCCGAACATGCGCTTGGCCGGTCCCATGTCGTCGGGCTTGCGCCAGATGTCGACGGCCAGCCACAGCATGCCGAGACCGCCCAGCCCCGCGACCACGCCGTAGCTCCAATGCGCATAGCCGAGCAGCCAGGGCAGCATGCCGATCGGGGCGAGCAGCACCGTGTAGATCAGGATCTGGCGCCGGGTCTCGCGGGCTCCGGCCACCACGGGAAGCATCGGCACGCCGGCCTTCTCGTAGTCGCCCGACTTGAACAGGGCCAGCGCCCAGAAGTGGGGTGGCGTCCACATGAAGATCAGGGCGAAGAGCACGAGGCTTTCCACCGTGACGGTGCCCGTCACGGCCGCATAGGCCACCACCGGGGGAAGGGCACCTGCGGCGCCGCCGATGACGATGTTCTGCACCGTCCAGCGCTTCAGCCACATCGTGTAGACGACGACGTAGAAGAAGATGGTGAAGGCCAGCAGGCCGGCGGCGAGGAAATTGGTGAAGACGGCGAGCGCCAGCACCGACAGGCCGGACAGGATGATGCCGAAGGCAAGCGCTTCGCCGGGACTGACTCGGCCTGATGGTACGGGCCGGTTGCGGGTGCGCGACATCACCGCATCGATGTCGGCGTCGTACCACATGTTGAGGGCGCCTGAGGCGCCTGCGCCGACGGCGATGGCGATCAGGGCCGCAAGCCCGACGACCGGATGGATATGGGCCGGGGCTACCACCATGCCGGTGAGGGCGGTGAAGACCACCAGCGACATCACGCGCGGCTTGAGCAAGGCCAGGAAGTCGCCAACCGACGCGATGCTGATCACGGGGACAGCATCGTCAGCCTCGCCTTGGATGGGCATGCCGATATCGGTCAATGAACGTTCCTTTTCGTCGTTCCGGCTTCAGTGGAAGGCTCTGATGCCGGTTGCTTGCTCGAACTTTCGCAGAAGGCTCGAGGAAGCAACGGAAATCCGGTGGAGGCGTGAGGGCGGCCGTCGAAGCGGCCGCCCTCACGAAAGCTCATAGTTCGAGGGGCTCAGCGGATGCGGGGCAGCGTCTCGAACTGGTGGAACGGAGGCGGTGAGGACAGCGTCCATTCCAGGGTGGTGGCGCCTTCGCCCCACGGATTGCCGGCGGCCTGCTCCTTACGCACGAAGACTGCGTAGAAATTGATGGCCAGGAACCAGATCACGCCGATGAAGAAAATGAAAGCGCCGAGAGAGGAGACCCAGTTCCAGCCGGCAAAGGCCGGGTTGTAGTCGACGAGGTGGCGGGGCATGCCGGCCAGGCCGAGGAAGTGCTGCGGCATGAACAGCGTGTTGGCGCCGACGAAGGCGATCCAGAAATGCACCTGGCCCATCCAGTCGGGGATGATATAGCCGAACATCTTCGGGAACCAGTAATACCAGCCGGCGAAGATGGAGAAGACGGCGCCCAGCGACAGCACATAGTGGAAATGCGCCACCACGTAATAGGTGTTGTGCAGCGAGCGGTCGACGCCGGCATTGGCCAGCATCACGCCGGTGACGCCGCCGACGGTGAACAGGAAGATGAAGCCCGTCGCCCACACCATCGGGGTCTTGAAGTCGATCGAGCCGCCCCACATCGTGGCGATCCAAGAGAAGATCTTCACGCCGGTCGGCACCGCGATCACCATGGTGGCGAACACGAAATAGGCCTGCGTGTCGACGTCGAGGCCGACGGTATACATGTGGTGAGCCCACACCACGAAGCCGACGACGCCGATGGCGACCATGGCGTAGGCCATGCCGAGATAGCCGAAGATCGGCTTGCGCGAGAAGGTCGAGATGATGTGGCTGACGATGCCGAAGCCGGGAAGGATCATGATGTAGACTTCGGGATGACCGAAGAACCAGAACAGATGCATCCACAGGATCGGGTCGCCGCCATTGGCCGGATCGAAGAAGGCGGTGCCGAAATTACGGTCCGTCAGCAGCATGGTGATGGCGCCGGCGAGGACCGGCAGCGACAGCAGCAGCAGGAAGGCGGTGATCAGCACGCCCCAGGCGAACAGCGGCATCTTGTGCAGCGTCATGCCCGGTGCGCGCATGTTGAAGATGGTGGTGATGAAGTTGATGGCGCCCAGGATCGAGGAAGCGCCGGCCAGATGCAGCGACAGGATGGCGAAGTCCATCGCCGGTCCGGGCGTGCCCTTGAGCGAGGACATCGGCGGGTAGGCCGTCCAGCCCGTGCCCACGCCGAGGTCGTCGGCACCGGGGCCGCCGGGCACGAACATCGAGATGAGCAGCAGGCCGAAGGCCGGGATCAGCAGCCAGAACGAAATGTTGTTCATGCGCGGGAAGGCCATGTCCGGCGCGCCGATCATCAGCGGCACGAACCAGTTGCCGAAACCGCCGATCATCGCGGGCATGACCATGAAGAAGATCATGATCAGGCCATGCGCGGTCACGAACGCATTGAACGTGTAGGGGTTGGTGAAGAATTGCTGGCCCGGATACATCAGTTCCGCGCGCATCGCCACCGACAGGAGGCCGCCAATGACGCCCGCGACCAGCGCGAAGATCAGGTAGAGCGTCCCGATGTCCTTGTGGTTGGTCGAATAGACATAGCGGCGCCAGCCGGTCGGATGATCATGCGCGTCATGGGCATGATCATCATGCGCCGATGCGTTCTGAGCAGTGGCCATCACATTCAATCCTTTAGTCGAGCCGTCAGGCCGTTACTGTACTACGACGGAGGTCGCGGCTGCGACCTTGTCCGGGGCGGCGCCGTTCATTGCAGTCTTCTTGCTGGCCACCCACTTCTGGAATTCCTCGTCGCTCACCACGCGGAAGGCGATCGGCATGAAGGCATGGTCGCGGCCGCACAGGCGCGAGCACTGGCCATAATACATGCCTTCGCGCGTTGCCTTGAACCAGGTCTGGTTCAGTCGGCCGGGAATGGCGTCGACCTTGATGCCGAAGGAGTTCACCGAGAAGGAGTGGATGACGTCGTTGGAAGTGACCTGGACCACCACCGTCTTGTTGACGGGCACGACGACCTCGTTGTCGACCTTGAGCAGGCGCAGCGGGTCGGTCATCGGCAAGTCGCGCACCATGGTGGACGAGAAGGAAATGTCGCCATTGTCGGGATATTCGTAGTCCCAGTACCACTGACTGCCGGTCGCCTTGATGGTGAGATCGGCCTTCGGAATCACTTCCTCCATATAGAGGAGCTTGAACGAAGGCAGGGCGATACACACCAGCACCAGAATCGGCAGTACCGTCCACGCCACTTCGAGGATGGTGTTGTGCGTGACCTTGGAGGGGACCGGATTGGCCTTCTTGTTGAAGCGGACGATCACATAGAGCAGCAAGACCATCACGAAGAGGGTGATGGGAACGATGAACCACATCACATAGGTATGGAACCAGTTGATATATTCCATGACCGGCGTGGCGGGTTCCTGCAGGCCCATCTGCCAGGGCTGCGGCTCGCCGAGGCCGCCCTTGGCTGGCTCTTCGGCGAAGGCCGTGCCGATCATGAGGCCCCACAGCAGCGATGACAGTGCCACCCCGCCCATTTTCTTCCTAGCCTGGAAAGCCATCCGCCTTCTCTCCAATTCCCCGCCGATACGACGCAGCCGATACGGCACGTAGTACGCCACCTGGCTCGTTACCGGTCGGGAGCGCCAATCGCGCAAAACTATCTGGCGCGCAGATTTCACGGATTGGAACTCATGTAAAGCACACGGTCACTCAAAAACCATAATCCACAGCGCATCGCAATGGTTCGACAGCCCCGGTTTGTGCGGCAATTGGGCGCGAAAGCGCCATGATGTGCGGTCAACCTGGGTCGGACGCCGTCGCGGCGCTACGCTTGACAGGCAGGACCCGTCTGCTACCCGTCGCGGCTGAAATCCAAACCGGGCCTGCGGGCCCTGATTCGGCGAGGATGTAACTTGTTGGCACATATGCTGGACCATGCTCTTGCGGCCCGAGGTCTTGCGGCTCGAGGCCTTGCGGCTATGGCGCGCCGCACCGCTGGCCTCTCCCTGGCGGGCCTGCTCGCAGCTGTCGTGCTCGGCGGTCCCGCCGTGGCGCAGCAGACCGATCAGCTCGGCGTGCTGCGCTCCACGCACGACAATTGGCAGGTGCGCTGCGATACCCCGCCCGGCGCCCAGCAGGAGCAATGCGCCCTGGTGCAGGCGGTCACGGCGTCCGATCGTCCGAACGTGGCCTTGTCGGTGCTGGTGCTGCGCACGGCTGACCAGAAGAGCCGGCTGTTGCGGGTGATCGCGCCGCTCGGTGTGCTGCTGCCTTCCGGCCTTGGCCTTAAGATCGACGGCAAGGATGTCGGCCGCGCCGCCTTCGTGCGCTGCCTGCCGACGGGCTGCCTGGCCGACGTGGTGCTCGACGATTCCCAGATCGGCATGCTGCGCACCGGCAAGGAAGCCACCTTCATCATCTTCCAGACCCCGGAAGAGGGAATCGGCATTCCCCTGACCCTGAAGGGCTTCGGCGAAGGTTTCGACAAGCTGAAGTGAAGTCGGAAGGCACCCGGTCATTGTCCCGGCGGACCGCCGGGCCGTGCGGTTTTCGGGGCGTTTACCAAATTTCGAGAATGCCGGCGGGCCCGGCATGACTCAGATTCTCGCACGATCCAGAATCGGCTGCAGGCTCAAGCCGGTGGGCAGGGCTCCGTAGCAGCCGCGCATGCCACCATTGAGACGGCCCGCCACGAAAGCCTCAGCCATCGCTGGGGGGCCGTGGCGGAGCAGCAATGAAGCCTCCAGCGCCAGGGCCAGGTCTTCGACCAGGCGACGGGCCAGCACTTCCTGCATCCAATCTGCCCGCATTCCTGCCTCGATGGCTGTGATGAAAGCATCGTAGCGCCGATCCAACCCGCGCGCGGCTTCCAGTTCAACGCGCAGGGCCTCGACGGTCGCGGGCTCACGGCCGAGTGCGCGCAGTACGTCGAGCGCGTTGACGTTGCCGGAGCCCTCCCAGATCGCATTGACCGGGGCCTCGCGATAGAAGCGGGCGAGCGGACCTTCCTCGACAAAACCGTTGCCCCCGAGACATTCCAGCGCCTCGTAGCTCAGATTGGGCAGGCGCTTGGTCACCCAGAACTTGGCAATGGCGGCGCCGATGCGCGCGAATGCGCTCTCTTCCGGGCTATCCCCGTCGAAGGCGCGGGCGACGCGCATCACCAGCATGGTGGCGGCTTCCGCCTCGATCGTGAGGTCGGCGAGAACCGGCTGCATCAAGGGCTGGTCGATCAGGAGCTTGCCGAAGGCTCGGCGATGGGCGGCATGATGCACCGCCTGGACCGCGCATTGGCGCATCATGCCGGCGCAGACCAGGGCGGCATCGAGCCGGGTCTGGTTGACCATGGCCATGATGGTGGCGACGCCGCGGCCCTCCTCGCCGATACGCCAGGCCAGGGCCCCGGCATATTCGATCTCGGCCGAGGCGTTGGAGCGGTTGCCGAGCTTGTCCTTGAGACGCTGGATGAAGATGGCGTTGCGCCGGCCATCCGGCCGCCAGCGCGGCGTGAAGAAGCAGCTCAACCCACCGGGAGCCTGGGCCAAAGTGAGGAAACCATCCGACATCGGAGCCGAACAGAACCATTTGTGCCCGGTGAGTTCGTAGAGATCCTGGTCGACAGGTCTGGCGAGCGTGGTATTGGCCCTGACGTCGGAGCCGCCCTGCTTTTCCGTCATCGCCATGCCGATGGTCGCGGCCGCCTTGTCACCCGCCGGCCGGGACAGGGAATCATAGGCGTTCGCCAGGATGCGAGGTCCCCATTCGGCATAAAGATCGGGAGCCTGGCGTAGCACGGCCAGGCTGGCGCCGGTCATGGTGATCGGACAGCACACGCCGGGTTCGATCTGCGTCAGCATATATTCGAATGCGGCATGGGCGACGAAGCCTCCAGCCTGCCCGGAGGCAGGCAAAGAGTGGATGCCGGCCTCCAGCCCACAGGCCATCAGCGCATGATAGGCAGGATGAAACTCGACATGATCGATACGCTGGCCGAAGCGGTCGAAACGATGCAGCTCGGGTGTATGCCGGCCGGCCGCCTCGCCGAGGGCGATGGCATCGGCGCTTCCGATCGACGCCCCGAAGGCGCTTGCGGCGTCCCGGGCCCAGCCAGCGCCTTCGCGCTCCAAAGCGGCCTGCAGGCCGGGATCGCTCTCGAACAGATTGTAGTCGAGCAGAGGCGGGACCTGGTTGGTCACCTGATGGGTCGGCAGGTCGGCGATCGGTTCTTGCGCAATCATGGCGTGGCTTCCCAGCCAGGCAGGATTCGTCAGCTTCGCCCCTAAAAGGCGTGAGCCTGGCGAGGCCCGCAAAGATTTGAAGTCCCTACAGAATGTGGCCGATCGAAACGGATGTCCAACCGTCCGCGTTCCGCTTGACAATAGGCTACCGCGCCGGGCCGCTTGTGGCGAGGGGCGCGAGAAGGGGCGAAAGGATTGGGGTTTCCCACCGTGGGATATCGGCCTATATCGAAGCCCTGACCGCCCGGCCACGGGCAAAGGGCAGGGCCGACCCGCCGCTGCGAGCCGCTTCGGGCAGCCTGTCCGTTCGAACTGGACTGAAAATGCGCCATCCTCAAGCCGACGACGACGCCTCGCCCGCCGAGGCGCCGGCGCAGCCGGCCTCCCTGTCACCGACGGCAAAGTTCGTGACCGGCTCGATCATGCGTCATGTCGTGGTGATGACCACGACGGGCTCGATCGGGCTGATGTCGGTGTTCGCCGTCGACCTCATCAACCTTTGGTACATCGCCCATCTCGGCGATACTGCGGCGACGGCGGCGGTCGGCTATGGCGCGGCGGTGCTGTTTCTGGCGACCTCGATCTGCATCGGCGTGATGATCTCGGCGGGCGCTCTGTGCTCGCGCGCATTGGGAGCCCATAATCGCGAACTGGCGCGGCGTTACGGTGCTTCCATCCTGGTCTGGATGATCCTGATCAATGCCGGCGTGGCTGCGATCGCCTTTCCGCTGATTCCCTGGTTGCTCGCACAATTGGGGGCAACTGGCCGCACCCTGGAGCTTGCCACCATCTTCCTCCAGATCAGCGTGCCGAGCGGCGTGCTCATGGGCAGCGGCATGGCGCTCTCCGGCGTGCTGCGTTCGGTCGGCGACGCCAAGCGGGCGATGTATGTCACCCTGTCGGGAGCTATCGCTGCGGCGATCCTCGATCCGATCTTCATCCTCTGGTTCGGCCTCGGTGTCGAAGGGGCGGCGATCGTGATCGTGATCTCGCGGCTGGTTACCGTCTGGGTCGGCTGGTATGGCGCCTCCCGCATCCACGATCTGGTCGGCCGGTTGTCATTGCGCGGGGCGCTCGCCGATACCAAGCCGATCATGGCGATCGCCGGCCCGGCCATGCTCGCCAATCTCGCCACCCCCGTGGCGAATGGCTACATGACGGCCGTGCTGGCTCCCTTCGGTGACGGCGCCGTGGCAGGCAATGCCGTGATGGGGCGCCTGATCGCTTTCTGCTTCGGCGGCATCTTCTCGCTCTCCGGCGTCGTCGGGCCGATTCTCGGGCAGAATTACGGTGCCGGGCGGCTCGACCGGGTGCGCCGTGCCCTGACCGATGCCTTCACCTTCACCACCCTCTATGCCCTGCTGGTATGGGCGGTGCTGGCGGCCGCCCACCAATTGGTGATCCGCCTGTTCAACATCGTCGATCCGCAGGCCGCCCAGCTCATCACCTTCTTCTGCCTGTTCGCGGCGGGATCGTGGGTTTTTCACGGGCTGCTCTTCGTTGCCAACGCTTCCTTCAACAATCTCGGCTTTCCTCTTGCCGCGACCTTGTCCAACTGGGGCAAGGCCACGCTGGGAACCATTCCCTTTGCCATGCTCGGCGCAAAATATTGGGGAGCGGAAGGGGCGTTGGCCGGGCAGGGGCTTGGCGCGGTGATCTTCGGCGTGTTTGGTGTATGGTGGGCCTATCGCTCGCTGCGGTGGCTCAAGATTCCCGAACAGGTCTGAGAGCCGCAACGGCGGTGGAATGGGAAGCGGCATGAACACACTCTTCGATCTATTGAACACCGCACAGAACGGGCAGGCGATCGACAATCTGGCCCGCCATTTCGAGCTCAGCCAGAAGCAGGCCCTGGCGGCCGCCGAGGCGCTGATGCCGGCTTTTTCACTCGGTCTGAAGCGAGAGGTGGAGAAGGCGAAGACGGCGTCCGAACCGCCGGATTTCTTCGGCCTGTCGGGGGTGCCGCAGGTCGACAGCTTCCAGGACGCCGCGCTGGCCTTCACCCAACAGGCGACTCAGCAGGGCCAGCGCGTGATGGCCGCTCTGTTCGGCACGTCCGAGATGACCAAGGCGCTATCCCAGCTTGCCGCATTGCAGAGCGGTGTCGCCGCCCCAGTGATCTCAGCCATGCTGCCGTCCCTGGCCTCCATCCTGGTCAGCGGCCTGGCGCGGGCGGCCGTGCCGCCGGCACCCAGCCATCCGCTGGGCGAGATGTTCGATGCGATGATGCGGGCCTTCCAGCCCCCTCAGGCCAAACCGGCGCCCTGGTTCGATAACAGCGCCCTGTCGGCCTTGTGGGCGCCGTTCCTGGCGCCGATGTCGGCACCTGCTCCCAAGAACGATGCGACGGCGGTGATGGATCAGATGCTCGAAGCGGGCAGCCAGATCCAGAAGGCGCAGGCCGAGGCGATGCAGTCGCTGCTCGAAACCTGGTTCGGCAAGAAGTAGCGGATGTGACATGAAAAAGCCCGCTTCAGGCGAAGCGGGCTGAGGTGCGGAAGTCACGCTTCCGGGGCGTTCTGCCGCAGGGGAAGCGGCCAGAAGTCGTGCCGGTCATGCATCAGACGTGCAGACCGACGAAATTGTCATGCTTGGCGGCTTTGACTGAGCTGCGCCAATCCATTTGCGCAGCGACGAGCTGAGCCGACGGGTCGCGCCAGAGCGGCTGCGACAGGGCACCTTCGACATCGGTCGGCGTCAGGCCGAGATCGCGCAACATCGCCGCATCCGCAGTGGCCAACTGATTGATTTCTCGGCGATTGTGAAGCGCGACGGCGAGACGGGTTACCTTGCCGAACACAGCGCGCACCATCTCGACGAGGGTCGAGACGAGAGAGGAAGACTGGCTGTTGACGACAACGCTGTTCATCGGATTCTCCATCGGGCGGCCGGTGATGCTGCGCTCCCGGATGGACCGCTCAACTCATCACCAATACTGAACGGTAACACTATGAAACATTGGCATTGATCAATCCAACGAATGTTTCTAATGTTCAGCATAAGCGATTGTTATCGTACCCTTGATGGCTCAGCGAGGCACGCACCTCAGGCGATGTAGGGCGGAACGCGCTTTGTTCGAGGGGAGGGTGCCATGGCCGTGCTGTTGGATATCGATCAGCTCAGGACCTTCATCGCCATTGCCGAAACGGGCAGCTTCACCCGAGCCGCCGACATCGTCTTCAAGACGCAATCGGCCGTCTCCATGCAGATGAAGAGGCTGGAGGAACGCATCGGCAAGCCGATCTTCGAGCGTGACGGGCGAGCCTCCAAGCTGACGGAAGACGGCGACAAGCTGCTCGACTATGCCCGGCGCATCGTCAAGCTCAACATGGATGCGGTCTGCGCCTTCTCTCAGAACGAACTGACCGGGCGCGTCCGCATCGGCATTCCCGACGATTACGCCGATCGCTATCTGCCGGAGATCATGGCGCGGTTCTCGCAGGCCAATCCCCGGGTCGAGGTGACGATCGTCTGTGAGCCGACACCGATGCTGATTGATCGCATCAACGCCAATGATCTCGACCTTGCCATCATCACCCATGTCGAGCACAAGGGGGCGGCCGAATTCGTGCGGCACGAACGCCTGCTCTGGGTGACCTCGAGCCGCCATCAGGTCCATACCGAGACGCCGCTGCCGCTTGCGCTCGGGCGAGCGAGCTGCGGCTGGCGGCAGGCGGCGCAGGAAAAGCTTGAAACGATCAATCGCAGCTATCGCGTGCTCTATTCGAGCTGGAATTCCACCGCGGTCGGCGCCATGGTCCTTGCCGGCCTTGCGGTCTCCGTGCTGCCCGAAAGCGCGCTGAAGCCCGGCATGCGCGTCCTCGGCCCCACCGACGGCTTCCCCCCGCTGCCGTCCTGCAAGATCGGCCTGGTGCGCAATTGGCGCGAGCAGACCTCGCTGGCCGATGCGCTCGCAAACCTGATCATCCAGAGCCTCGACAATCTGGCGCAGAACGAAGCGGCGGAATAGGGCGATGGACTGGCTCAAGCCCCTTTCCTATTTCCGCGACAATCTGGGCGGCGATGGCAAGCCGTTCTTCACGGGCATGGCGCACGGCTCGATGACGGTGGAGCTCTACAAGCCCGTCGGCCGTGATCTGCAGACGCCGCACGGACAGGACGAGCTCTATATCGTGATTGCCGGCAATGGCACCTTCTCCAAGGCCGGCGAGTTGCGAGCCTTCGCGCCGGGCGATGTGATCTTCGTCGAGGCCGGCCTCGAGCATCGCTTCGAGAGTTTCAGCGAAGACTTTGAGACCTGGGTGATTTTCTGGGGGCCGAAAGGCGGCGAGTCCGCCGCCTGACCCGATACCGCTCAAGCCACGCTCTTCAGCGGGCTCGGCGAACCCTGGTTCGCCAGGACCAGGGCCGAGGCGGGATTGAGGCTGTCCACCATGGACGTCGGGATCAGGATGGTCGCGCCCCGTTCCTTGGTCGTCTCGTAAATGATGTTCATGGCCCTGAGCTGCAGGGCAGCCGGATGGTTGGCATAGGTTTCGGCCGCTTCCACGAACTTGCTGGCGACTTCGGCTTCCGCCGAGCCGAGAATGACGCGGGCCTCTCTTTCCCGCTCGGCCTGGGCCTGGCGCGACATCGCATCCTGCAGGGCCACTGGGATTGCGACGTCGCGGATCTCCACTGACATCACGGTGACGCCCCATTCGGCGGTCTTGCCGCCGATGACGGCGCGCAGGCGCTCATCGGCCGCCTTGCGATCGGACAGCAGGGAGGACAGCATCGCGGCGCCGATCATTTCGCGCAACGAGGTCTGCGCCACGCGATCGATCGCCTCGCGGTAATGGGTGATCGCCAGCGCTGCCTTCTGGGCATCATGCACATGCCAGAAGATGATAGCGTCGACATTGACGGGCACGGTGTCGCGCGTCAGGGCCTGCTCGGCATTGAAGGCGGTGGTCTGGATGCGCTCGTCGATCACGGCGACGACATTGTCGATGACCGGAATGATCAGGAACAGGCCGGGGCCGTAGACGCCTTGCAGATTGCCGGCGCGCAGCACCACGAATTTCTGCCAGGTGTTGGCCATTTTAAGGGAGGCGGCGACGATGAGGGCGAGCAGGAACAGGAGGCCGGCGAGCCAGTATTGTCCGATATAGGCCGAGCCGGCGCCAGCCAGGGCGAGGACACTCGTGGCGAACAGGGTGATGGGGTTCATGGCGATACTCCCGGAGCCGAGCAGGTCGAGGCGTAAGCGCTTCCTTGCTCTGGCTCTTGGTTCCGCCGCGTTTTGCGATCCGCGATGCCCCTGAATCATCAAAACGCCATGGCGGAGCAATCCCGAGCATGGCGGGCCGGGGCCGCATTCCCGCCTGTGATATGGCCCTGGCGGCCTCGAACTTAAAGGGGAGCGCCGGCACCGCTCGTGGAGTCCGGATCCGGCATCAGGGACGCGTCATCAGCTGGCTGGTCAGCAGGCGCCGGTATAGCAAGGCGAGCACCACGGCGAAAAAACCGTCGAACAGTGCGAACCACAGGAAGCCGCCGCCGCAGAGGAGCCAGATCAGCGCCATCCACAGGCGGCCCGCGATGCCGATCAGATTGGGCATCCGGGCAATCAGCGGCCTGTACCAGCCGGGGACATACAAGGCGGTGACGAGCAGGAGCGTTGCACCCCAGCCGCGTTCCCAGCCCACCGGCATGGCTTCCGGCAGGCCCGCCATCTGCGAAACCCAGCCGGGGCAGAGAATGCAGGCGAGCCCGATCAGCACATGCACGGCCATGTTGAAGCCGAGGACGAGCCGGTAGCTGCGCAGGGCCCTGGCGGCCTGCGCCATGGTCCATCCGAGGGTGAGAGTCTGATCGGTCATGGCGGGTTTCTCCCGGTCAGAAGGTGAGCAGATAGGCAAGCAGGTCCGATTTGGCGGATGCGGGCAGATCCGTGCCGTAGAGATGGCCATCCTTGCCGTTGCCAGGCTTGGCGGTATCGAAGCAGAAGCCGGATGCCGGCGGCGGGGCCTTGGGATCGCAGGGCGGCGAGAGAAAGCCGCCATTGACGGGATCGACCACGTCACTGCCGCGTAGATAAGCAGCCGGACGCTGGGCGGGCGGCGCCAGCAGGTCCTTCAGCGTGGGTATGGCACCGTTGTGCAGGTAGGGCCCGCGCAGCCACAGGCCGTCGAGCGGCAGATTGGCATAGCCGTCTGTCTTTTCGAAGGATCTGAAGGCATAGGGCGTGCCGGCGAACAGTTCGGTGAGCTGCCTTTGCCGGAAGGCCGGCGTGTAGCTGTCGAGGCGGGCCCTGTCGGTGCCGAGGCTGGCGATCGGATCGACCTTGCCGATCGCGTCGCCCCGGAACTGGTAGCCTGCCGGATCCTGCTCGCCGTGGCAGGAACTGCAGGCAGCCTTGTAGGTGGCGCGGCCCCGCGCAACGGCTCCGGCCTCAGGCTGGTTGGGGGAGGGCGGCGGCTTGAGCGTGAGCAGCCAGTCGGCAACGCGCTTGATGGCGGCATGGTCGACCGTCTCGGGGGTGACGCCGGCGCCGAGCGCGGCCGAAAGGTTGCGTTCGGCCAGCGAGGTGTTGTTGCCGTCCCAATGCAGATGCATGCCCTCACGCGGCCCTTGTTCAAAGACCGCCGGGAAGTCGGCGGCGCCGATCACCTCGGCCGGCGTCAGTGTCGCGACGGGGACCTTCATTTGCACCACCTTGTAGGGATTGAAGGTATCGACCCGGCCGGGGCCCCAGTCGGGCTGGTGGGCCAGCAGCGATTCGAGCCTTGCATGCCGAGCGATCAGGCCCTCGCGCAGGCTGGGCAGCACGAGATAGCGCCAGGCGACCTTCTCGACCGCGCCGAAGCGATGGCCGGCAGCTTCGGCCGCGGGAATCAGCGTGTCCGGAGCCATGCGCTCGTCGGCTGCGGTCAAGAGGACGAAGCTTACGAACCGCTCGAACTGCAGATTGTTGGACGGCATCGCCGGCACGATGATGCGGGGGGCATCAGCGCTCAGGCGATAGGTGCCGGTGTGGCAGACGGCGCAGTTGAGCCAGACCATGTCGACGCCGCGCACCGTCCTCCGCGAGACTCCGATGGGCAGGTCTCGCTGGCGCCCCAGGGCGTCCTTTTCATAGAGGAAGCCGAAGGCGCTGTAGTCGTCGCGCTTTTCGAAGGCATCCGGGAACATCCTAGGCAGGGCTTGCCAGACCCGGTAGGGGATGCCGCTTTCCGTCTCCGAGCCGATCGAGCCATATTTGAAATGCTCGATCGCCTCGCCATAAACAGGCGTGTCGTTGCGGGTGAGGAGAATGGCGGCCGTCAAAGCGAGATAGAACACTGTCACCAGGGCAGCGATGAGCACGAGCCGCACCGGCTGCCATTTCCGGCGGCGCTGCGCCAATTGGCGCTCGACTTCGGTGACGAAATAGGGTTGCGGCATCGCGCTTTTCCTTGGCCGTGTTCGGGCAGCAGCCTCCGATCGGCTCATGAAACGGGGTGAGGGGTGTTGCGCTTTCTCGTGGTTCGGGCGGCGTTGGCCGGTGCGGGAGCAAGGCTCGAACTGGGCGGCTCCATGCCGGGAATGACCAGATTGGGCTTCGTCGCGTAGATCGAGTAGAGGGCGGCCAGCATGGCGTCGCGGTCGGGAAAGCGCTGTTCCTCGTAGCAACCCAGCGGGTTCTTGGCCGCATTGACCAGGCATTTGTTGCAATAGGTGCAGGGATTGGCGGGGCGGTCGTGCCCCGCCTGCCATTGCTGCGGCAGATCGTTGTTGGCGATCAGGGAACGGGCGATCGCCACGCCGTCGCACTGGCCCGAGGTCAGGGCCTGCCTGACCACCGAGGCCGTCTGGAAGCCACCGGTGACCAGCACCGGGATGGCAAGGGCCTGCTTGAATTGGCGCGCCTCCTCCAGGCTGATGCCTTCGATGCCATGGCCCTTCTTCATGCGGAACCACAGCCAGCGGAAGATCGGGCGCAAAGCCGGGTAGCGGAACAGCAGGAAATTGCGCAGGCCGTACAGGCCGGAGGCGATCATGGCGTCATAGACGACGGCCAGGGTCTCCAGCGAAAGGTCGCCCGGCGGGTTGAGCGGGTGGGGAAACAGCGAGCCGGTGGAGACGTGGATGGCATCGACCCCCGCCGTCTGGCAGTAGCGCGCCACCTCGATGGTCTCGTCGATGGTGTTGCCCTTCCTTTCCCAGGGAATGACGTTGTTGCGATCGACCGCGGAGAGCTTGACCTGCAGATGGAAATCCCGGCCGACATGGCTGCGGATCGAGCGGATGACCTCCAGGAGGAACCGCGCCCGGTTGGGCAGCGAACCGCCATAGTGGTCGGCGCGGTCGTTGATGCCGGAGGAGAGGAACTGGGTGAAGAGGTAGCCGTTGGCCGCATGCAACTCGACGCCGTCGCAGCCTGCCTCCCGAGCCCGCCAGGCGGCTCTCCCGAACTTCTCGACCAGGATGGCGATCTCGCCTGCGGTCATCGCCTGGGTCGGGAAGCCGTGCAGCGTCTCGCGCGCATTGGTGGGGCTTGCCACCGGGCGATGCTGGTTGGTGACACCGGGTACGTCCATCTGCCGGCCCGAATGGCTGAGCTGCATGATGAAGCGGCAGTCATGGACGTGGACTGCTTCGGCGATGCGGGCCCAGAGCGGGATAAAGGCATCGCGATGATTGGTGGCGTAGTTGGCTGCGATCCGTCCCTCGATCGCCACCGGCACGAAGGAGGTGATGATGGCGCCGATGCCGCCCCTGGCGAATTTGCTCTCCCAGTTGAGACGCGTCTGGGTGGGCGAGCCGTCCTCATTGTCCCAGCGCCCGGAAATGCTGGAGCGGAAGATGCGGTTCTTCACCGTGAGGCTGCGGAAATGAAGCGGCGTGAAGATCGGATCCTGGGTCATGGCGATGTTTTCCTGCGCAAGGGCTCCAGGCAGATTCCTCCTGATCGCGCCACAGGCCCGATCAGGAGGAATCTGCAAGATATCAAACATTTGCAGAGCTTCTGGGCGAGACCCATCCGTGGGTCTCGCCCAGAAGCTCTGCTTAGCGGCGCGCTCGCGTCCAGATCAGCTCGAGCAGCCTGAACACGAAGCCGGAGGCGGGGCAGGCGCTCCAGGAGGCCGACTGAAAGGCGGTGGCGGGGTCGAGCGTGCGCGCGGCCGCATGAGCGAGTTTGAAGCGCACCAGGGTCCCATGCGTCAGGGAGCCACCCGGGACGTCGGCGACGCCCTTGGCCTGGCGCAGCACGGAATCAGGCGCCGCCAGGCAAGCCATCGCCGCCGCCTTGCCGTCGAGAGCATGGCGGCTGGCGCTATCGTCATGGAGGGCGCGCAGGCGGTCGAGGCTCGCCATGATGTTGTGCACGGCGATGCCGATGGCGTGGATGGCCTCCGGATTGCGTCCGACCGCGGCAGCCAGGATGTTCCTGTCGGCATGCAGGGTGCCGAACACGGCCTGCTGCAGCCAACGCAGCGGATTGACTGTTCGCGCGGTGGCATCGAAGCGGATCGCGGCTTCCCAGAGGCGTTGTGCCGCCGCATCGTCCAGGGTGAAGCCAGGAACGAATTGCTGCGCGATCAGGGCCTGCAGGGCCGGTCCCGCTCTGTCGCGCGTTACGTCGCCGCGCACATAGGCGATCAGGGCATGGTTACCGGCGAGATCGGGCAGGAGGACATGCCGCAGCCTGTCGGCCAGGGCAGCCTGGGCGGCGCGCCGTCCGGCGTCGTCGCGGCCGCGCATGGTGGGCAGAAGGGTCCCGTCGATGCTGAACACCCGGGTCAGCCGCCCGGCCAGCATCCGGTTGAACAAGGGGCCGGCCTTGTCATAGGCACGGTCGAGACGGGGATCCCGGTCGATCGCACCGATGGTGGCGGCATCGTCGACCTCGAGAAGATCAATCAGCAAGGGGATATGGATGCGGCGGGTCATCTCACCTGCTCGCCTTGGTCCAGGGGAAGAAGACGTTGCGCGTCGCGGTGAAGGCCGGCGCGAGTTCCGGGGCATGGCGCTGCAGCACGGTGAGGAGCGAGTTCTCCTGGACCCAGCGGAAGCCGGCCGGCGTATAGATCTCGGGACAAAAATCCTCGGTGAAGAAGCGGTCGCTCTTGAGGCGGCGCGAGGCCATCAGGATGAAGATGCGGAAGGCCGTGTCCGAAAAGCCGAAGCCGGGCGGCGAACCATTATGGGCATTACTCTCGACCAGGGTGCCGACCAGGAGGTCGACCTGTTCGACCGTGCGGTAGACTTCGGCAAGCTCAGTGCGCCAGGTCGTGTCATTGGTCAGTTCCTCGAAATTGCGCGGTACCGGCGCGCCGATCTGGCGCCGGAACTCGCAATAGCGCGGCACGCCGCGCTCGCGGTCACGCAGAATGTCGATGGCGGCGAGGTCGACGAAGATGTTCTCCTCCACCCTCTTGTCGAGCCTTCTCAGCGTGTTGGGGAAATTATGCAGCACCAGGGCGCCGGGGTGGGAAGTGCCGAGCGAATAGACGACGTTGAGAAAGCCGGCTTCTTGGTAGACGGTGCGGGTCTTGCCCGCGAAGACGTCGGTGAGGTTGCGCTCGAACAGGGCGTCGTCATCCTCGTGACGGCGGAAGGAAAAGCTGTCCGGCATCAGCGAATGCAGGCGGTAGCAGGCGGCGAACTCCTCCGTCATGGCATAGGGCGCGCCGTGATGGTTCTTGGGGGAACCTGGGATGCCCGACAGGATCTCCCCGTCGCTGATACGGCCGAAGCTGTTCTTGTAGGTCTCGCCGAGCAGGCCGAAATAATTGCCGCGCATGGCAAAACGGCCGGACGGGGAGTTCATCAGGGCCGGGGTCCACTCGGCCGTGTGGATCTTGGCAAGCAAGGCGGCGTTGACCAGACGGGCCTTCTGGAACAGCCATTCGCCGGATTTGTCGGGATGGTCGATGCGCAGGCGGTCGACGATGGCGTTGTGCTCGCGGGCGAACAGCGTATGCAGCACGGAGAGGCCGACCCACCAATTGCCGTTGACGCCGGACAGTTCCGATCCCGCTTGTTTGGCTTCGGTGTCGACCGGCAGATGGCCGTGTTCGTCGAGATGGATCTTGCCGTCGGCACGGATCGCGCCGGTCGCGGGATCGCTGCGGATGCGGGTCTGCAGCGCGAGGCTGGAGCCATAGATCTGCGAGGCGTCCCACCAATGGCTCTCGGTGTTGGTGTAGGCGGCCGGCCGTCCAGGCTGGTCCGCCTCCGTCAGATCCGTCGGGGTCCGCAGCACCTCCATCGTCCTGGCCGGCCAGTCATCCCCCTCCGGGACGTCGAAGCGATGGGGATTTTCCTTCAGATTAGTGCCGTGGCTCAGCCAGTCATGCACCATGAACTGGATCCAGGCCGCCGCCAATACGTTCAGATGCGGTACGGGAACGAAGGCCTGGCGCGCCAGCAGTCTGGAACTAACCAGCCGCGGATTGGGCTCGTACAAGGTTGGCGCCACCTCGCCATAGGTCTTGTTCAATGCGACGTTTCGGCCGAAGCGTGTCTTGGCCCGCCCCATCCAGGGCTGGGCGAGATCGTTGTAGCTGCCGTCGGCCGTGCGGAACTGGAGAATGTCGAAGCCATCCGCCGGGTCGGGCCGCGCGGGTGCCGTCTCGGTATCGAAGAGGTTGTTCTGTCTCAAGATTCCCCGGCTGCCGAGCATGATGGCAACGCTCACAGGGAAGGGCCAGCGGTACCAGATGCGAAAGCGGCTCGTTCCCCGTGCCAGCAGGATCAGCAAGCGATCGACAATTCCAGTCATTGCATCCCCCTTAGTGGCAGCAATGATGGGTAGGAAGCGCAGGTTTGTCGACTTGCAAATCCCGGATGATCAATCCGGAATCACGGTATTGTCACGGTATTTAACGCAATGAATTCTTCAGCATCGAGAGCATGGTGGAAGATTATACCTCGAAGATGAAAATCTTCAGGGCGCGGATTTTGTTTGTCTGATTTCTGATGAATTTACATTGACGCAAAGGGAGGGGTGACCCTTCTTGTCTGTTCAAAAGTCGTCGCGCAGTTTCAGGCTGCGCGCGGGCGCTGATGCCGAAGGATGGTGCGCTCGATCGTTTCGAGGCGCGTCTGCATTTCGATGACGAGCAAGGCGGCCCCGAGCAGCAATCCGGTGGGCAGATCGGACTGGGCCGGCGCGATGGTGAGGTTGCGCGTGGCCAGCGGCAGCGAGCGCTGATAGACCAGCTCGCGAATGCCCGACATCAGGTCCTCGCCGGCCAGTGCGAGCGTGCCGCCGATCACGATCACGCTGGGATTGAGCACGCTGACCACGTCGGAGGTCACCTCGCCGAGCACGCGTCCGGCTTCGCGCACCAGCCGCACGGCTTCCGGCTCGCCCGCCTGGGTCAGCGTGATGATGTCGCGGGCGGCCGAGGCCTCGATACCGTGGCTCCGCAGATCGCGGGCGATGGCCCAGCCGGCGGCCCGTGCCTCGACGCAGCCGAGTTTGCCGCAGCGGCAGAGCGGGGCGGGGGCGTGGGTGAGCTGAATATGGCCGATGTCGCCGGCCGCGCCCTGGGCGCCGCGATAGAGACGGCCATCGGTGATGATGCCGCTGCCGATGCCGGTTCCCGCCTTGATGTAGAGGAATTGGCCGACACCGGGCCAGAAACGACGATATTCCGCCAAGGTCATCAGATTGACGTCGTTCTCGATCGCGACCGGGGCGTCGAATTGGCGGCGCATCCAGGTGCGGATCTCGAAATCGTCCCAACCCGTCATGACGGAAGGGCCAACGACGCGGCCGCCTTCGTGGTCGACCGGCGCCGGCAGGCCGAGACCGATGCCGAGTACGTCCCCGCTGTCGCGCCCGATCTCAGCAAGCAGCGCTCGGAACTGCTCGACGATCCAGCCAAGAACCGGCACTGGGCCGCGGCGAATATCGATGTTTCCCACCGCTTCCGCCAGGATCCGTGGTTCGAGATCGGTGACGGCCAGGCGCACATGGCTCTCGCCGATATCGGCGCAAAGCGTCACGCCGAAGGCGGTGTTCAGTCGGATGAGGCGCGCGGGCCGGCCGCCGCTCGGCATCGCATCGGGTGCTTCCTCGATCAGCCCGGCGGCGAACAGGGCGGCGAGGCGTTCGGTCACGGTGGAGCGCGACAGGCCGGAGGCTTCGATCAGGGCAGAACGCGATCGCGCCTTTCCGGAGGCGATCAGCCAGAGGATCGCGCCGGCTCCCGCCGCCGAGCCTGCTTCCTGTCCCGACCTGACGCTATCCTTCACCGCGGCTCCTCGCTGCCATACCTGTTTTGCCGGCCGGCAACCTTATGACCAGAATCAGTCATAAGCCAGGAGAGAAGGGTCCATTTTCGCGAGCTCGGACGTCCCCGTCCGCTTTTTCTTGCTGCAAGCGTCGTGGTTCCAAGCTGCGGATCGTCCGACACTCTCTCAAGTGTCGTAGGGACGTCCGCGCTTCCAGGGGCATGATCAGCGCCGCCCGGTCAGCATCAGCAGATTGCCGGCGAGCACGACCGCGAGGCCTGATATGGCGAGCGTGGTCCAGACATAGCCTTCGAAGATCGTCGAAATGGCCAGCGCGACCACCGGGAACAGCACGGTGGAATAGCCGGCCCGGCTGGCTCCGATGCGCGATAGCAAAGTGAGATAGGCGGCAAAGGCGGCGACCGAGGAGAGCAGGGCCGACCAGAGCAGGGCGCCGAGATAATGCAGATTAGGCTCGATGATGAAAGCCTGACCGCGTGCGATGCTGAAGACAAACAAGAAAAGCGAGCCGTAGACCATGCCCCAGGCGGTCGCCGAGGTCAGGGAAATGGCGCGTTTCTTCAGGCTGAGGGTCAGCATGTTGCCGAAGCAGAAGCTGAGGGTGCCGACCACGCACAGGACGAGGCCGGTGAGGGCCGCGCTCGAAAGATGGTCGCCGGCGAGTTGCGGCGCGAACATCAAGCCGACGCCGGCAAAACCCATCAAGGCGGCGATGACCGAGCGCGGGCTGGGCTTCTGGCCGAATATGAGGGCGCTCAGCACGATATTGAACACCGAGGTCAGCGAAAAGACCACGGCGAGCAGGCCGGATGGTGTCGACAGGCCGCCATAGTAGAAGCACAGGAAATTGCTGGAGAAGAGCAGCAGGCCGAGCCCGGCGAAGCCGAGATGGTCCTTCCAGGCGAAGGATAGTGGGCCACCCGAAAGCATGACCCAGCCCAGCATCATCACCGCGGCGAGCAGGAAGCGCCACAGCAGCGAGACTTCCGGCGCGACCACGCCGAGTTGCATGTGCAGTGCGATCCACGAGGTTCCCCACACGAAGACCACCCCGGCATAGAGGCCGAGATCGATGGCTCCGAGCGGTGCTGCCCCGCCCGGCCCTGCATTCAAAGTCGTACTGCTCATGGCCTCGATTATCGGGGGATTTGCCGGATCGGTCCAATCAAGCTCGCGAATGGAAGTCATCGCGCCGATTGATGGTTGCGGGACGCGGACGCTTCAACCGGGCCGGAATGACGGGCCTGCCAAACAGGCTTCGATACCGGCAGTGGCGGTTGGGCGATCCGAATTTTCACTGGCCCGATTGACAAGGAGCTGCAGGGATTTTTACTTATATGAATATTTTTTTCTAATTAGTGAAGCGTTGTATTGGGAGCTTTCCGCTAACCGATAGGAGAAATGCGTATGTTGAGGCGTACCAGGTATCCAATTCGTCTATTTTTGACTGCCGCGGTCGTTGCTTTCCTATTTTCCTCAGTGCCGCACGCGATAGCGTTTGAAGACACCAACAGATATCTGCCGATCACCGAGGCAGAGGTCGAAAAGACGGTCACGCTGACGGGACGCGATCTTACCTACCGGCAGGTTGTCGAGATCGCCCGCAATGGCGCCAAGGTCGAGCTCAGCCCCGAAGCGCGTCGACGCTCGGCCGATGCCTATGGCCTTTTGCTGCAGGGCGCTGCCGAGAACGTCACGATCTATTGGTTCAATCGTGGTGCGGGAGATCAGCGTGAGACGGTGATATTCTCGGGCGATCCGACGACCCCGGAAAACACCAAGCTCTTGAAGGATCAGCAGCTCGCGCGCTTCAAGGACGGTGTCAGGGATGGCTATGGGCCGGAGATCCGGGAAGAGGCTCTCGTGCGGGCCATCATGGCCATTCGCGCCAATACGATGTCATACGAGGCGGCCAGTCCGCCTCTGACGCAAATTCTCGTCGACATGCTGAACAAGCGGGTCACTCCCGTCGTGCAGTCGCGCGGCACGCTCGGCGAGGGGGATCTGAACACGATGGGCAATATCGGGGCCGCGATGGTCGGGGAAGGGGACGCCTATTATCGCGGCGTCAGAATGCCCGCCTCCCAGGCTCTCGCCCAGGCCGGCATCAAGCCCCTCGAACCTTTTGCCGCGGACGAGGCGGCGTTGATCAGCACCAATGCCTATGCGCAGGCGCAAGCGGTTCTGCTGCTCGAAGACTCCCGGAGGCTCTTGGAATGGGCAGATCTCACTTACGCAATGGACCTGCTGGGCATGAATTCCAGCGTGACGCCGATTTCGGCTCCGGTCCAAGCGATGCGTCCCTATGACTGGCTGACCTGGGACGCCGCCCGCATCATGGACATGATCAGGGGCAGCTATCTGTTCGATGACGATCCCGCGCGCATCATTCAGGATCCGGAGAGCATGCGGGCCTCGAGCCAGCGACAGGGATCGGCCTGGCATGCCTGGGCGGAACTCAGGGATTCCGTCAGCCTTTCCATCAATTCATCGGACCACAATCCGGCCACCATGCCGGGGCTCACGCCCGAAAGTTCCTGGGAACTGAGCACACCCCAATTCATGAAATACCATGTCAAGGGTGGGCCTCTCAGTGGCGGCAAGCAGGGTTACATCTTCTCCAACGCGAACTGGGACCCCTATCCCCTTGCCAATCAGGTCGAAGCGTTCACCATTGCCCTGACGAATATGGGCGCTGCGGTCTCCCAACGGATCGAACGGTTCAAGAACCCGTTCTTCACGGTGGTCAAGCCGGCCGATATCCTGAACGCCGAAACACGCAGGAACACGCCAACGTTCGGCGGATATCTGCCGACCGACCTGTGGCAGGAACTTTCGGAGATGGGTACGCCCGTCACGCCGGCCGGGCAGGCCATCGTCTCGACGGTCGAAGACCTCCAGGCGCAGACCAGGATCAAGACCGAGCGCGCCCGCAAGGCCGTCGACCTGTCCTTCGAATTGCTCGCGCATGACCTACTCACGGCGAGCTATTGGATGGAAATCCGAAAGATCCAGAATCCATCCCGCAATTTCGGCAAGGCACCTTCCGAAGCTCTCGCGGCCTTGCGGCAGGTCGTGCCGTGGCAACAGCCAGGGGCGGAACGCCCGAAACGGCCGATCGGGATGGTGGTGTATGATTTCCTGCAGGCCAATCCGGCATCGAAATTCTATGGCGGCGGCCCAACATCTCCGGCGGCCCGGACCTTGCCGAATGCCGGGCTGCAATAGCTGCCTGACGAATGGGTGCTGGGCCAAGCAGCACCCGTTATTTCGCAGCGCCAGAGCGTTTTGATCGAACGGACTTTGACCGGCTGGTTCAATAGGCCTTTTCGTCGAAGACCGGATCGATCTTGCCGCCCCATTCGCCATGGAAACGGGCCAGCATCTCATCGGCGGCGGTGACGCCGCTTTCGACGACATCGTCCAGGCCGTCGAGGAAATGCTCCTCGTTGCGGCCTTCCCAATCCTCGATGTTGCGCGCCTTGAGTCCCTGGCGCGCGATGGCGAGGGTCCTGAGGGCGATGTCGCGGACGCTCTCACGGCGGAAGGGAGTCTTCAGGGCTTGTCGGCTGACGGAATCGCGCAGGGCCTGGCGCTCGGCCTCGTTCCAGTCCTTCACCAGGTCCCAGGCCGCGTCCAACGTGTCGTTGGAATAGAGCAGGCCGACCCAGAAGGCCGACAAGGCCGCGAGCTTGCCGGTCGGCCCAGCATCGGCGCCGCGCATTTCCAGATAGCGCTTCAGCCGCACTTCCGGAAATAGCGTGCCGAGATGGTTGGCCCAGTCCGACATGGTGGCGCGCTCGCCCGGCAATTGCGGCAGGGTGCCGGCCAGGAGATCGCGGAAGGAAGAGCCGGCCACATCGTGATAGACGTCGCCGCGCTTGACGAAATAGAGCGGCACGTCGAGGGCATAGTCGACATAACGCTCGAAGCCCATGCCATCCTCGAAGGCGAAGGGCAGCATGCCCGTGCGGTCGAGATCGGTGTGGCGCCAGACTTCCGAGCGTAGCGACAGGAAGCCGTTGGGTTTGCCGTGCAGAAAGGGCGAATTGGCGAAGATGGCAGTGGCGATCGGCTGCAAGGCGAGCGAGACGCGCAGCTTCTTCACCATGTCGGCTTCGGAGGAGAAGTCGAGGTTCACCTGCACCGTCGAGGTCCGGTACATCATGTCGAGGCCCATCACGCCGACCTTGGGCATGTAGTTCGTCATGATCTCGTAGCGGCGCTTGGGCATGCGCGGCGTTTGCTCCCGCGTCCATACCGGCGACATGCCAAGGCCCAGGAAGCGGATGCCGAGCGGGCCGCCGATCTCGCGTACCTGGGCGAGATGGGCGTGGATTTCCGAACAGGTCTGATGGATCGAGGGCAGGGGCGCGCCGGAGAGTTCGAACTGGCCGCCGGGTTCGAGCGAAATGGCGCCGCCGCCGGTAATGTCGAGCATGCCGATGATATGCTCGCCTTCCATGATCGGCTCCCAGCCGAGCATCGCCTGCATGCCCTCGAGCAAGGCGCGGATGCCGTTGGGACCTTCATAGGGAACGGGCTGGTGCGTGCCGGCCCGGAAGGGGAACTTCTCGTGCTCCGTGCCGATCCGGAATTGGGACGGCGGTTTGACGCCCTTTTCGATCCAGGCGACGAGTTCGTCGCGCGAGCCAATGGGGGTTGAATCGATTACGTCGCGGGCCATGCGGGGAGAACCTTACAAAACGGCCCGGACCATAGACAGTGCCATCCGGGAAAACAATCAGGCGCCGATACAAGATCGCGTCAAAAGTGAGAAGGGGTACTGGAGCGCGGACATGGCAGCGATATGCTCGCATGTCGCGATGTCCGCACTTTCCTGTCTCTTGAGAGTTGTGAGTCCAAGAGCGGACTGGAAGTCCGCGCTCCATAGGAGATCCCGCCTCAGCGCCAATCTCCGCGGACAGCCTGCACCAAGGCGAGGGCTGCCACCGCCGCGGTGTCGGCCCGCAGGATGCGGGGACCGAGTGAGAGGCGGGTATGGCTTGGAATGCGGCCGATGGCGCTGCGCTCGACATCGTCGAAACCGCCTTCCGGGCCGATCAGCACGGCGAGCGGCCCCCTGGGAACGGCAGCGAGCGCCTCGAGCGGGCTGGCGATCGCAGCGCTCTCGTCGCAGAAGATCAGATGCATGTCGGGGTTCCAGTCTTCGGCAAGACGCATCAGGTTCTGTTCCGGCTTGATCTCAGGCACGGAAATCACGCCGCATTGTTCGGCCGCCTCGATGGCATTCGCCCGCATGCGCTCGAGATTGACCCGGGAAACCTGGGTGCGGCGGGTGATCACGGGCTGGATGGTGCCGACGCCCATCTCCACCGCCTTCTGCACCATGTAGTCGAGCCGGGCGTGCTTGAGAGGGGCGAACAGCCAGCGCAGTGTCGGTATCGGGGTCTGGGGCCGGGTCTGCTCCTCCACCTCCAGGCCGATGCGCTTGCCTTCATGCGCGACCGCGGCGGCAAATTCGCCGTCCGTGCCGTTGAAGACCAGGATGCGCGCACCCGACTTCAGGCGCAGGACATTGCCCAAATAGTTTTGTTGCGTCTTGTCGAGCGCGACCGGCTGTCCTTCGCCGAGCGGCGCATCGACGAAAAGCCGGACGGAAAGAAAATCATAGGCGGCCATGTACCGGGTCTTTGTTCTAAGCAGAGTATTTCGAGGTCGCCCACCAGGGGGCAATATCGAGATACTCTGCAAATGTTTGAGATCTTGCAGGTTCTTACCGACCGAGCCACGTGCTGGGTCGGTAAGAACCTGCTTGCAGAAAAACAGGGGGTGGACACGCCATCAAGCTGCCCCGAACTTGCGAGATCAATAGTTCCTCTGTATCGAGAGTGTCACCACCAATCTTGCGGATGTCCTCATGTTGCGTCTCGTTTCGATTTCCCTCGTCGCCGGCACCTTGCTGGCCGCAGCACCGGTCGCAGCGCAGGAGTCGGCTCCGATCGGCAACCAGTTCTGCAACAAGGACCTGCAGCCGATGATCGATCGCCGTGGGAAGATCGCACTGGCTTTGCAGGCGATCAACAAGCGCGGGCGGCCCAAGACCTTCGAACAGGCCAAGAAGACATTCAACGAGTTCTGCGGCAGTCTCTCCTCCTACATCGAGAACGACAAGAAGATGCTGGACTACATGCAGTCCAACAAGGAGTTCTGCTCGATCACGGACGAGAATGTCAGGCAAATCTCGGCAGACCTGGCCCAGACTCAGAAAACCAAGGCGAAGATCTGCGCCCATCCGCCGCGCCAGCAGGCCGCGCCGCAGCCTGGTCGCGGCGGGGGTGGGCCTGCAGCGCCCAAGCCACCCGTCAATCTGCGCCTGCAGTAAAGGGAGAGTGCCGGCATGGTGCCGCGTCCCGCCGAGGCTGGTCTGACCGGGCTGGCGAACAAGGTGGCCGACGCACCCACCGGCAACTGGGTCGATCGCCACGCGCCGGCTGCTTGGCGACCTTTTCTGCGCCTGTCGCGCGCCGATCGCCCGATCGGCGGCTGGCTCTTGATGTGGCCCTGCTGGTGGTCGGCGGCCCTCGTTGCCCTTCATCATGGCACGGCCGGCCAGACACTCTGGCATCTGGCGCTGTTCCTGATCGGCGCCTTCGTTATGCGCGGCGCCGGCTGCACGCTCAACGATCTCGCGGACCGGGACATCGACGGCAAGGTCGAGCGCACGCGCTCGCGGCCAATCCCGTCGGGGCAGGTCACCGTCCTTGCCGCCGCGGCCTGGCTGGGGGCGCAGGGCCTGATCGGTCTTGTCATTTTGCTGCAGTTCAACCTTTTCGCCGTCCTGCTGGGGATTTCCTCGCTGGCGGTGGTGGCCGTCTACCCTTTCATGAAGCGGATCACCTCCTGGCCGCAGGCCGTTCTTGGCCTTGCCTTTTCCTGGGGCGCGCTGATGGGCTGGGCCGGCGTCGCGGCGGGGCTGGCCCTGCCGGCGCTGCTGCTGTTCGCTGGATCGGTGCTGTGGGTGATCGCCTATGACACCATCTATGCCTGCCAGGACAAGGAGGATGATGCGATCGTCGGCGTGCGCTCGACGGCGCTGCTGTTCGGCGACAAGGCGCGCGGCGCGGTCGGTGCGTTCTACGCCGGCGCAGTGGTGCTGATCGGGCTGGCGCTGGCCACCAATGGCGCCGGCCTCCTGTCCTATCTCGGTCTTGCCGGCTTTGCCGTGCATCTCGCCCGGCAGGTCATGCGCTTCGATCATCGCGACGGCGCGCTGAGCCTGATCCTGTTCCGCTCCAACCGCGACGCTGGCGCCATCCTGTTTGCCGGTCTGATCGCGGATTGCCTCTGGAACTGGCTCTAGGCCGGCTGTCAGGTCATCGTCGCCGGCAGCGCTGCAGCCAGGGCATCGACCGTCACGCGCACCTTCAGCGGCAGATGCGGCGTTTCCAGCCATAGCGCATAGGCGTCATAGAGAAAATCGGGCCGGTCCGGCAGGAGCTTGACCAGGGCGCCGGCCTGAATACGTTCGCGGACCAGCCAGGAAGGGAGCCAGGCCAGCCCCATGCCGGCCGCCGCCGCATCGGCTATGGCGGCGAGATCGTCCAGCCGCAACCGGCCGTTCGGCATGAATTCCCGCGGTTGTCCCTGCGCTGTCGGGAAAAGCCAGGGACGGATCCGGCCCGAGCGGCGATAGATGACGCAGGCATGACCGGCGAGGTCCTCGACCTGCATGGGCGTACCGTGATCGGCGAGATAGGACGGGGCGGCGCATAGGATCATGCGCTGGCGCGCGACGCGGCGCGCGATGATGCCGGCCCTGTCGTCCAGGGTACCGGTGCGGATCGCCAGATCACAGCCATTCTCGGCAAGATCGATGATGGGGTCGCCGAGCGAAAGATCGAATGCGAGGGCGGGATGCCGCCGCGCCAACTCCAGCAGGACCGGCATGATGCAGTGGCGGCCGAACAGAGCAGGCATCGCGACCCGCAGCGTGCCTCGCGGTTCGGACAATTGGTCGGCGGCAAGGGCGTCCGCGGCCTCGGCTTCGGCGAGCACGATGCGGCAACGCTCATAATAGGCACGTCCGAACTCCGTCAGGCTCTGGCGGCGGGTGGTCCGGTTGAGCAGGCGGACGCCGAGGCGCTCTTCCAGGAAGCGGACATGCTTGCCCACCATCGGCCCGGACAAGTCGAGCGCCGCGGCCGCCGCCGCAAAGGAACCGAGATCGACGGCCCTGACGAAGACGGCCATGCTCGCGAGGCGATCCATTATTCAAAACCAATGGTTTCTTCTACTCTTCCTGACACAGCATTTATCCCGGAAATGAGGAGGTGCATACCATATTCGGTTCCATTGATTAGGAGTTCTACCAAATGGCTCGCATCGTTCGCTTCCATAGCCATGGCGGCCCGGAGGTGCTGCGCATCGAGGAGATCGCGCTTCCCGCACCGGGCCGGGGCGAGATCCGCATCCAGGTCAAGGCGCTGGGGCTAAACCGGGCGGAAGCCTTGCTGCGCAGAGGCAGCTATATCGAGACGCCGGTCCTGCCGTCGGGGCTCGGCCTGGAAGCCGCCGGCGTGGTCGAAGGCATCGGTGCCGGCGTCGACGGTTTCTCGCTCGGCGACGCCGTCAGCATCGTCCCGCCGCAATCGATGGTGCGCTGGCCTGCCTATGGCGAGTTGGCGAGCTTTCCCGCCGAACTCGTGGTCAAGCATCCGCCGTCACTGGGCTGGGCCGATGCCGCAGCGCTCTGGATGCCTTATCTCACCGCCTATGGCGCCCTGGTCGACATTGCCGGGATCCGGGCGGGGGACTTCGTGGCCATCACGGCGGCCTCGAGCAGTGTGGGGCTGGCGGCGATCCAGATCGCCAATCGTGTCGGCGCCAAGCCGGTCGCGATCACCCGGACTTCCGCCAAGAGGCAGGCCTTGCTGAATCATGGTGCAGGCGACGTCATCGCTGCCGAGGAGGAAGACCTCGAAGCGCGGCTAGGGGCGATCGCCGGTCCGCAAGGGGTGCGCGTGGTGTTCGATCCGATCGGCGGCCCGCTCTTCCTGCCCCTCACGGCGGCCATGGCGCGTGGCGGCATCTTGACCGAATATGGCGGATTGAGCAGCGCGCCGACCCCCTTTCCGTTGTTCACGGTGCTGAGCAAGAGCCTGACGCTGCGCGGTTATCTCGTCCATGAGATCACGGGTGACCCCGCGCGCCTCGAAGCCGCCAAGGCTTTCATTCTCGCCGGGGTACGGGAGGGGGGGCTCCGTCCCGTGATCGCCAGGACATTCGCCTTTGACGAGATCGTCGAGGCCCATCGCTTCCTGGAGAGCAACCAGCAGTTCGGCAAGGTCGTGGTGACGTTGTGAGCGAAACCCCTGGCTCTGGCCGGAACAAGGTCCGGACCGAAGCCAGGGGGCGACTTGTGAAGCCTCAATGGTCCTGCAACTGCTCGGCGAAGCGGATCAGATTGCCATGGCAATCGGTGATCGAGAACTCATGCGTTCCCCAGGGCTTGGCCTCGAGATGGCCTTTGCGGTGCACGATGTTGAGCGCGTTGAAATGCTCGTAGAGGGCCGCGATGCCGGTGACCTCGAGCCAGCAGCTTGTGGCCTGCGGCACCCGGCGGTTGCCCGTCAGCCAGAAGCTGAGACGCACGCCGTCGCGATGCAGGAGCAGGAAGGAGATGTCGCTGTGCAGGACCTCGAAGCCGAGCCTCTGGTAGAACTGCGTGGTTTCCTCGAAGCTGAGCGAGGCGAGAGTAGGGATCGCACCGGTGAGGCGCGCGGTCACGGCCTGGTTCATGACGTCACCGCCTTCTCCAGGATGCCGCGCCAGGATGCCTGCTGATCGGCCGTGGCGCCGTCATCGGCCTGCAGCCGCGCCGCCTCGCCGCCCGAAGCGAGGTGCAACACGAGGATCGGCCTGTCGCCGAGCTCGATGCTGCCGCCTGACAAAGGCTTCTCGTTGAGGTGCCAGTCGAAGCCGGGATCGAGCACGTTGAGCCAGGGGCCCATCCTGACGATCCTTGCCAGCGGCCCACGATGGCTTTGCCTGACACCGTGATTGGCGACTTCCAGCCTGACCGGAATGGCCTCGGCGGCGGCGGCCTCCAGCACAGCCTGCAGGTCGGTCGGGTTGCCGGCCGGAGCGGCGTCCGTCGATGCTGAGGCGGGGCGGGAGAAGGGAATGGGTTGAACGCCGTCCGGCCAGGCGAGTTCGGCTAGCAGTCGCTCGAAAGCGGCGTGATCGGCCTTGTCACGGGCATAGATCTTCCAGAGTGCACCGCCCGCCGCATCGAACAATTGGATGCTGCGCAACGGTCCCTTGGGGTTGGCATCCTCCACATAGAAGGCGTGTGCAACCGAAGATGGTATCAAGGTAAGGCAGAACCCCCCGCCGGCGAAGCGAATTTCGTCATCCGACTCGGCTCCGGCAGGAAAGGTGACATCCTTTTCGTGCACGGCCGACTCATTGCGGATGAGTGACATTACGGTACCCAGATGCGGCAGGGCGGCGCAGAGCGCGTCGACCCGGACGGCCAGGCGCCTCACGCCTTCGTCGATCCGGGTCTCCAGCAGGGCGGCTTCCGAAACCCCCAATTGCGCCGCGGCATCGCGAATGCGCAATCCGGACTGACTTTCCCGGAGAGCCTGCCACCGTTGTTTTAACTCGCTCATTTCCCTTCTTTCCCTCGGTTCTGATCGGCGCAAAATAGAGAAATTCAAAACTGGGACCTAAGCTTGTTATTGCAGTTTAGAACTAAGCAAAACTGCGCAGATTATATCAATATAATCAGGCATTAATCCCTTGACACACCCCATTTGCTGCCGCAAATCGCTGAAAACTGTATGAAACGGCGCCTGCTTCTACAAGATAAATTATCTGCAGCGCAGTTTTGAATAATTATACGTTGCGGAGCCGAGATGGTCAGGTCGAATTACATGCGCAGTCGCAGCCTTGCGACGGTAGCCGCTCTTGCCTTGCTGGCGGGAAGCGTGACGTTGGCGCGCGCGCAGCAGGCTCCCGCCGGCCAGGCCGCCGCAGCCGACGAACCGGTGGTGCTCGACACCGTAACGGTGACGGCGACCAAGACCTCGGAAAAGCTGATCGACACGCTGGGCGGCGTCAGCCAGATCACCCAGGCGGAGATCGACCGGGCCCAGCCCGCTTCGGTTTCGGATCTGTTGAAGACGGTGCCGGGTGTCGCCACGCAGGTGAGTTCGAACGATCCCATGCAGTCGATCAACATTCGCGGCATGCAGGATTTCGGCCGCGTCAACGTATTGGTCGACGGTGCGCGGCAGGACTACCAGATCACCGGCCACAATGCGCAGGGCAGCTTCTATCTCGAGCCTGAATTCATCAACAATATCGACATCGTGCGCGGCCCGATCTCCAATATCTACGGTTCGGGTGCCATCGGCGGCGTGGCCTCCTTCACCACCCGCGGCATCGATTCCATCCTGACGCCTGACCAGAATTGGGGCGTGGAGCAGAAGGTCGGCGTTTCCTCCAATGGTCTGGGCGCCTTCACCTCGACCTCGGCAGGCATGCGCTTCGGCACGGTCGCCGACATCTATGGCCAGTTCATCTATCGCGGCGCCGGCGATTATCGTGACGGCAACAATGATCGCGTCACCTATACCGGCAAGAACAATTTCGGCGGCCTGCTGAAATTCAACTATCATCCGGGCGACGGCCAGACCGTCAGCCTGAGCGCGATGAGCCAGAAGTTCGACTTCGACAACAACAATACCAGCCGCGGCAATTCACGCTGGCGCAATGATGTTGTCACCTCGACCTTCACGGCCGGCTACAAGTTCGAAAGCCCCGACAACCCGCTGATCAATTTCAACGCCAAGGTCTATTATTCGGAAACCGAGAACGAGAAGACGATCATCGTTCCCGGTACCTATGCCAGCCTGGGCGTGCAGCCGGGGGACAAGCTCTCCGACAAGGTCGGGACGTTCGGCTTCGACGTCTACAATACGTCGCGCTTCTCGACGGGCGCCTTCGACCATGCCTTGACCTATGGTGTCGACGCCGCCTTCGATCGGGTCGAAACTCGGGACGGGGCCGGCGGCTTCGTCACCGCCTTCACGCCGTCGGGCACGAGGCGCCTTCTCGGCGCCTATGTCCAGGACGAGGTCCGCTACGGCGATTGGCTCCGAGTGGTTGGAGGCCTGCGCTACGATCACTACCAGCTCGAAGGCGGCAAGTACGAATCCGACGGCAGTCATCTATCGCCCAAGATCACCATCGGCGTGACGCCGATCAAGGGTATCGAACTCTACGGTACCTATGCGGAGGGCTACCGTTCGCCGTCGATCAGCGAAACGCTCATGGACGGGATTCATCCCATCCCGTCCTTCCCCATCAAGCCCAACCCGAACCTGCGGCCCGAAGTCGGCCACACCTTCGAGATCGGCGTGAATACCAAGTATGACAATGTCTTCCGGGAGGGCGATACGTTTCGTGCCAAGCTGAACGGCTTCGTCAACAATGTCGACGACTATATCGATATCGTCGCCGGTGCTCCCTATGTGCCGGGCTTCCCGGGCATTCCCCCGTTTGTCTGCAACGTCCCCAATCCGAACCCGCAGATCTGCTTCCCCACCCAGCAATATCAGAACATTGCCAAGGCGCGCCTGATGGGTGTCGAACTCGAGGCCGCCTATGACTGGGGTGCCGGTTTCGTGTCGATCGCCGGATCGCACACCAACGGCAAGAACCGGGTGACCGACCAGCCCCTGAACTCGGTGGCGCCCAACAAGGTCAGCGGTACCGTCGGCCTGCGTTTCTGGGATGATCGCCTGACCGTCGGTTCGCGGGTCACCCTGGTCGGTGCGACCTCCCGCAGGGTGACCGAACCCAGCGGCGGCTATGGCTTGGTCGACGTCTTCGCCAGCTACAAATACAGCGATAATGTCAGCGCCAGCCTGGCGGTCGATAACATCTTCGATCGCCGCTACAAGGCGTTCCTCAATTCCGATTACTCCACCGGACTGGCGGCGAAGTTCGCGCTTACCGTCAAGCTCGCGGGCAAGTGAGGAGGCGGTGATGAGAACTTCCGAACTCAGCCGTCGTGATGTCCTGGCAGGGGGCGTCTTGGCCGGCGCGCTCGCCTTACTGGCCCTGCCGGGCATAGCTCGCGCCGAAGGCATCCAGCGCGTGGTCTGCGCCGGCGCTGATGTCACCGAGATCGTGGCCAAGCTTGCCGGCGTCTCGGTCATCCAGGGCGTCGATACCACCTCCAAGGCGCCGCCTGAGGTGACCAAACTGCCGTCCATCGGCTATCTCAGACAGATCTCGGTGGAAGGCATCCTCTCCCTCAAGCCGGACCTCCTGATCGCCAATCGCGATTTGGGACCGCCGACCGCGGTGGAGCAGCTGCGCAGCACCGGATTGCGCATCGAGATCGTTTCCTTCCCCTTGAACGGGGAGGGCATGGCCGCCAAGATCAAGCATGTCGGCGGCTTGCTCGGGCGCGAGAAGGAAGCAGAGGCTCTGGCGGGCACGGTGATTTCAACCATGGCCGATGTCTCCAAGCGTCTCGACGGCATCACCAGCCATCCCAAGATCGGCTTCATCCGTTCCATCGACGGCGGCACGCCGATGGCGGGCGGCAAGATGGGGCTGGTCGATGCCACCTATGCCCTGGCCGGCGGCGCCAATGCGTTCGGAGACTTCCCCTTGTTCAAGCCGGTGTCGCGCGAGGTGCTCGCCGCCACGCCGCCCGATTTCATCCTGGCGGATAGCGCTGTCGTCTCCAACACCGGCGGCGCGGCGGTCTTTCTCGAGCAGTTGGGACTGACCTCGGCGTTTGCAGGCAGGCCCGACCGGCTGGTCGAGACCGATCTTTCCACGCTGTTCAGTTTCGGGCCGTCGGCCGCCACGCAGATCCAGTCGCTGGCACGCCGCCTGCATCCGGACCGCTTCTCGGGGTAGGGTGATGAGTCTGGTGCAAGCCACGCCGCGAAGCCTTTCCCAAGCTCTCTCGCCACGCCGGCGCGAGGCACTGGTGCAGGCTGGCCTTGCACTGCTGCTGGCAGCGGCCCTGGCCATGGGCCTCAGCTTCGGCGGCGTTCGTATCCCGGTCTCGACCTGGTTCTCAACCGTGACTGGCAGCTGGGACCTCTATTCGGGCATTCTGGTCAATATCCGCCTGCCACGCGTGCTGCTGGGCATGCTGGTCGGAGCGGGCCTTGCGATGTCCGGTGCCGGCATGCAGGCGCTTTTCCGCAATCCGCTGGCCGATCCCGGGCTGACGGGGGCTGCTTCGGGTGGCATCCTCGCCGTGGTCGCCGGCATCGTCTTGCTGGAACATGTCGGCGGTACGGGTGGTCTCGGCAGCTATGTGCTGCCCGCCGCCGCGGCTGCGGCCTGCGGGCTGACCACAGTGCTCACCTACCGCATTGCGCGCGACCGTGACGGCCATGTCAGCATCGCCAATCTCCTGCTGGCCGGCATCGGCATCAACGCCCTGGCGATGGCGGTGATCGGCCTGTTCATCACCATCGCCGACGATACCCAGCTCCGGTCGATCCAGTTCTGGATGATGGGCTCGCTCTCGGGCGCCAATTGGGTCGCCGTCATGGCTACGGGCGTGGCACTCGCGATGGCGACGGTGTTGCTGGCTCGGCAGGCGCGCGGGCTCGACGCCTTCACGCTCGGCGAAAGCGAAGCCTTCCTCTCCGGCGTCGACACCGTCCATCTCAAGCGCACCGTGATCGCAGCGACCGCCCTTGCGATCGGCGCGGCCGTCGCCTTTACCGGTCTGGTCGGCTTTGTTGGCCTGATCGCGCCCCATTGCGTGCGCCTGCTGGGCGGGCAGCGCTACCGTTTCGTGCTGCCGGCTTCTGCTCTGCTCGGGGCCGCTCTGGTGGTGGCTGCCGATACGGTGGCCCGGGTCGCGATCACGCCGGCTGAGCTGCCGATCGGCCTGGTCACCAGCCTGATCGGCGGGCCGGTCTTCATCGCCATTCTGAAAAAGGCCCAGCGCGCATGAGCCTCCAAGATGGCAATCTCCAGTTCGGCAATCTTCTGGTCCGTAACCTCACGGTCGAACGCAGCGGCCGCCCGGTGCTGCACGAGATCTCGTTCTCAGCCATATCAGGCCGCGTTCTCATCGTGATGGGACCGAATGGTGCCGGCAAGACGACATTGCTGGCGGCAATCGGCGGTGCCATGAGCCCGGCCGGCGGCGGGATAGACTTCGATGGCCGCCCGCTCATCGGCCTGCGCCCGCAGGCGATGGCGGCCCAGCGCGCCTATATGGCGCAGCATTTCGATTGCCCCTTCGCCTACAGCGTCGAGGACATCGTCGCCCTGGGCCGGCTCTGCCATGCCGGCACGCCGCGCGCCGCGCGGGACAAGGCCGCGATCGCGGCCGCGCTTGCCAGCGCCGATCTCGCTTCGCTGGCCCGCCGCCCCGTCACCATGCTCTCGGGCGGCGAGCGCCAGCGCGTGGCCTTCGCCAAGGCCGCGGCCCAGATCTTCGACCGCAGCATGGCAGGCGAGCCGCATCTCGTCATTCTGGACGAGCCGGTCTCCAGCCTCGATCCCGAGCATCAGCACCGCCTGCTCGGCCAGGCTCGGCAATTGGCGAAACAGGGCGCGACCGTGGTGGTTACCCTGCATGATCTGACGCTGGCCTCGATCTATGGCGACGATGCGCTGGTGCTCGATCGCGGCCGCATTGCGGCGCAGGGCGCCATGGCGCAAACCCTTACACCTTCCCTCATCGAGCGTGTCTTCAAGGTGCGCGTGGGCACGGCCATCCAGGATGGCGGCCCCAGCATCATGCACGCCGTTTCACAGGATCAAGCCGCATGATGAAACCGTCCCGCCTCGCCGCCGTTCTCGCCGTGCTGGTGCCCGTCATGGCGCCCCTGCCGGCCCTGGCTGCCGATGTGTCGATCGATCTCAACAAGCTCGAGACCCAGAATGGCAATTGCCGGCTGACCATGGTGCTGGTGAACGGGCGAGCGGAAGCGGCGCAGAGCCTGCGCGCCGATCTGGTGATGTTCGGCGCGGACGGCGTTGTCGCCAAGCGTCTGGCCGTCGATCTTGCCCCGATCCCTGCCAACAAGACCATCGTGAAGGCCTTCGACGTCGCGGGACTCGCCTGCGACGGTATCGGCAGCATCCTGCTCAACGACGTGCCGACCTGCCAGTTCGTCAATGCCAAGGCGGGGGAAGCTTCCTGTCTCGAGGCGGTCAGCGTCAGTTCGAAGGCCGGACCCAAATTCTTCAAGTGAGGCCAAATTCTTCAATTGAGGCCTGATTCAAGCAGGCGTCGAAACAAAGAGTGAGAGCGAGAGTGCCATGACCGAAACCGCCACGCATTTTTCCTTCGTGAATATGCTGCTCAACGCCGATCCGGTGGTGAAGGCCGTCATGCTGATCCTCGTGATCTCCTCGGTGCTGTCCTGGGGGCTGAGCTTCGAGACGGTAAGGCGACAGGGGAGGCTGCGCCGGCTTCTCCGAGCCGCGACAGCCAAGGGCCTTGGCGCCGCGCCGACTTTGGCCCAGAGCCTTCACGGGCAGGGGGAGCAGTCGGCGCAACTCGCCGTCCCCGGCGAGACCGGCGGCGAGTATCGGGGGCGCATCGAGCGGGCGATGCGCGAGGCCGCTGGCGGGCTGGTCGGCGCCAGCGATGCCGGCCTGTCGATCCTCGCGACCATTGCCGCCGTGACGCCGTTTATCGGCCTGTTCGGCACGGTGTGGGGCGTGATGAATTCCTTCTCCGCCATTGCCGGCGCCAATGACACCTCGCTGGCGACAGTGGCGCCCGGCATTGCCGAGGCTCTGTTCACCACGGCGCTCGGCCTGGTGGCGGCCATTCCCGCGCTGATCTCCTATAACCGCCTGTCGCAGGGCATGGCCGGCCTCGGCCGGCTGTTCGAACAGATCCTGCGCCGCGAGGCGGAGGCCATGGCGACCCGCCGCGGCGCGCCCATCAAGGTTGCCGGCTTCAGGGAGGCGGCGGAATGAGCTTCTCCCTCCAGGAGCCCGAAGGCGGCGAAGGGTCTGGCTATGGGTCTTGGGCGCCCAAGGCCGTCTCCGACATCAATGTGACGCCCTTCGTCGACGTGATGCTGGTGCTGCTCATCGTCTTCATGGTGACGGCGCCCATGCTGGCGGCCGGCGTCAAGGTCGATCTGCCCAAGGCGAGTGGCGTGGCGGCGATGTCGCCCACCAAGGAGCCGCTGGTGGTTTCCATCAAGGCGGACGGCTCGCTCTATATCGGCCAGGAAGCCCGCAACGGCGAGGCTTTCGATGCCGATATCCGCGCCCGTCTCGCCGCCGATCCCAAGGTGATGGCCCATATCCGTGCCGACGCCAGCGTGCCCTATGAGAAGGTGCTGGATCTGATGGCCAATCTCAGCCGTAACGGCGTCAGCCAGCTCGCCTTCATCGGCAAGGCCGACAACGCGGCCCCGCGGCCGTGATCGTGCAGCCATGACATCGATCGACATCTTCAGGGACTGGCGCGTCGGCATGATCGCGGGAGCAGCGCTCCTGCATCTGACTGTCTTCGCCGGTGCCTGGGTAATGGTGCCGCATGACGGCGTGGAAACGCGTCTCGATCGTCCGATCGAGGCGTCGCTGATGCCGGCACCGTCGAATGATGCCGTGAATGAGGCGAGCACGCCGTTGTCGCAGGAGGTCGTCTCGCCGGTGGCCGAGAGCGAAACGCTGACCGAGGATACCGTCACGGCGATTCCGCCCGATGCGGTGGCTGCCGAGCCGGTGACACCCCACGAGCAAAGCGTCGAACCTCCGCCCGCTCGGGCGGCCGAAGAGGCTCCGCCGACACCTGTCGAGCCAGAGAAGTTGGCAGCTCTGGTGCCTGACGTCGTCACCACGACGTCAACGCAGCCCAGTGCGACCGTCGCGACCGTTCCCGACACTGTGCCGAGCGAGACGGTGACTGAGCCGAAACAGCCGGTGATCGAGAAACCCGCTCCGGAAAAGCCGAAGAAGAAAGTGGAAAAGCCCAAGGACCAGCCTGTCAAGAAGAAGGCGGTCGAGGCGCCGGTCAAGGACAAGCCAGAGGTCAAGCGATTGGCCAAGCTCGATACGACCACGCAGATTCGCCGCGCTCAGAAAGGCGGGGAGGGGGCCATATCGGATATCGGTGTCGCGGAGAGTGCGCACACGCGTGCTGCGGCTCTGCAAAAATATAACGCTATTCTCGTTGCCGCGGTGAATGGACGTGTAAGGGCGATGGGCGGCATTGCTTGCCAGGGTGGTAAGCGAAGCACCGTTGCCTTCAACGTCTCCGCCTCCGGCAGTGTCGGCGGCATACGCCTCAACAGTGCGTCGGGGGATTCTGCATTGGACCGAGCTGCGCTTGCAGCCGTCCGCGCGATATCGCCGCCGCCTCCACCGGGAGGCGCCGTCTCGCGCATCGTGCCCGTCCAATGTCCAAGATCTTAACTCAAGAAAGGAACTATCCATGTTCATCGCTATGAACCGCTTCCAGGTGAAGAAGGAGTCCACCGCGGACTTCGAGACCGTCTGGCGCGATCGTGAAGTGCATATCGACAAGCTGCCGGGCTTCGTCTCCTTCCATTTGCTGCGTGGTCCGGAGCGGGAGGACCATGTGCTGTATTCCTCGCATGTGGTCTGGCGTTCCAAGGCCGATTTCGAGGCCTGGACCCAGTCCGAGGCCTTCCGTCTGTCGCACCGCAATGCCGGCAAGGGCCCGGCGCTGACGCTCGGCCATCCCGTCTTCGAGGGCTTCGAGGTCCTGCAGACGCTGGATGCGCCGGCCGAGAGCAAGGCGGCCTGATCATCACGCATTTCCCCTGCTACGAGGGGAATGACGGGCGGGTTTCGGCCTCGTCCTCCCGGGAGAAGGCGACCTCCAGCTTCCGGGTCGACGAGGGCAGGGATCCGCCCGTTCCTATGCGGTGCTTTCACACTAGAGCAAAGCGCGTTCATGACTGAACGCTTGTTCGCTCTAACTCATTGTTTCGACGCGTCTTTGCGGTTCTTGGTGGCTCCGTCGAATCGCAAAACGCTTTAAGTTGCATAAAGTCTGACTCGTGTGTGCAACCTATAGTTCTGTCATTCTCAGCCCCGACTTGCGATGCAAGTCGGGGCGACGGCGCTGCTGAAGGCGGCGGGAAGGGAATCCAGAGGCCAAAAGTCGAGCCCTGCCGCCCCTGGATTCCCTTCCCCTCGCTGCGCTCGGCCGGGAATGACAGGTCAAACTTCATCCGACCTGGTATCAAAAGGTGCTCGTCTGGGATCGCAGGCATCTCAGCGACATGCTTGCTGCTCTTCCCGTCCATCTGCCGAAGTGCCCTTAAGGCAGGCAGGGACACCTGCGATCCCAGAAGTAGCGATCCCTCTCACAGCGCCGTTCGCTTGAGGATCTCCGCTGTCTCCGCATTGGCCGGATAGAAACATTCCAGCGCCAGTTCCGACAGGGTGATGTCGACGGGTGTGCCGAACACGGTGGTGGTGGAGAAGAAGCACATCAGGCCCTGCGGTGTCCTGAGCTCGAAAGGCACGACGATGCCGCCGAGATCGGCGCGGGGCTTGCCGCGCGAGGCCGGTACCGGATAGGCGGAAAGCTCATCGAGGAGCTCGGCCAGGATCTCGTCGCCGCTGACGGCGATCTGCTGGCGCAGGCGCTCGAGCAGATGATCGCGCCATTCGGGCAGGTTGGCGGTGTGGGGGGCCAGGCCGCCCGGGTGCAGGCCGAGGCGCAGGACATTGACCGGGGGCTCCAGCAGGCTCTTGTCGGAAACCCCGACCAGCAGGGGCGCGATTGCCTTGTTGGCGGCGACCAGCGTCCAATGGCGGTCGACTGCAAGGGCGGGGTAAGGTTCGTGCCCCCCGATCACCAGCTCGATTGCCTCGCGGGCCGGGGCGAGGGCCGGGTCGTCCAGCCCGCGCTCCTGAAAGACAGGCGCATAGCCGGCCGCGAGCAGCAGGGCATTACGCTGGCGCAGCGGTACTTCGAGCCTTTCAGCCAGATGCAGCACCATTTCCCTGCTTGGCTTTGAACGCCCGCTTTCCATGAAGCTGAGATGGCGTTGCGAGATCTCAGCTTCCAGCGCGAAGTCGAGCTGGCTCATGCGGCGATGCTGGCGCCAGGCGCGCAGATGGTCGCCGACCCCCCGGGCGGCCCTCGCCTGTGGCGAGGCGCCCGGGCGGCGGACGGCCTGGATGTTGCCGCGGGCGCTCATGCGGCCGCCGGAACCTGATCGAGGAAACCGCTGACTTCGTGCAGCCGTCCCTCGTCGAGCCGGGCGAAGTCGGTGCCCTTGATCGGCCCATCGGCGCCCGCCGGACCGAGCTGCCAGGAGAAACGGACATGATCGCCATGACCATCCGCTTCGCCGATCAAGGAAAAGCGAAAGTCCGGGAAGCGCTGCTGCACGGCCGTGATCAATCCGTCGATCTGGTCATGACCCTGGCCACGCATCAGCGGGTCGACATAGAGGGCGTCCTGCGTCCAGGAAGCATCGAGCAAGGCACGCCGGCGGGCGGGATCGGTCTCGTTCCAGGTGGCGATATAGATGCGGGCGATGGTGGCGGGATCGGTCATCGACGTGTTCCTTTTGGCAAGCCTGATTGCTTCAGGCCCGCTCAGCATGGCCGGGAGAAGGGGGCGTCTCAATTACGCGTCAGGTAATCAAGGCTGCCTTCTTTGACGAATCCTGCCACAGGCACATTATCGCCGTTCTCAATTGCCCGCATCGCCGGGCGGTCTCAAATTTGGGACCGCACGTCGATGGCATGATTCCCGCCCCAGTTGGCGGGGATGCCCCGGTCGGCAGGCTGCAATTGCGTGAGCGGAGAACAATGTGTCGCTTGATCCACCGCCCATCGCCCTGTTCGGCGAGCGCCTTCTGCTCAGGTCCTTCGAGCCTGATGACGCAGACGAGATCTTTGCCTGCATCACGCCGAGCCTGACGCGCTTCATGGCATGGGAGCCTTCACCGTCACGCGAGGCCTTTGCTTCGATCTGGCGCAACTGGGGAACCTTGGCCGAGGTCGGCAGCGATTATATTTTCGTCGTCCGGCGGCGGGACGGATTGTTTCTCGGTCTGGCAGGGCTGCATCGGGCCGGAAGCAAGACGCCCGAACTCGGCATCTGGATCCGGGAAGACGAACATGGACGCGGCTATGGCCGCGAGGCCGTCGCTGCAGTTGCCGCCTGGGCGTCCAGGGATCCGGCCATACAATATTTCCAATATCCCGTCGCAGAGGCCAATCTGGCGAGCCGGCGCATTGCCGAGGGCCTGGGCGGAATCCCGGCGGCGGAGCGGCGCGACAGGAAGTACACAGCCGTGATTTATCACGTTCCGCGGCGAAGCCAGTAAGCGCCTTGCCCTGCCAACCGCTTCGAACCCATGGTTCTTGCTTGCACGCGCCGGTCTGCTCGCCTAAATCCGAGCCATGATCGAGAAGGATGGGGCAGGGCGTATGGCCCGGGCGTTGGGTGCGGGCGAGGCGTTGCGTCTGCTGGTCGAGGCTGTCAGGGAAGCGGGAGACATCGGGCTCGGCTTTGCGCGCGACGGCGCCCGCATCTTCGACAAGGCCGACAAGTCGCCCGTCACCGAGGCGGACCTTGCCATCGATGCGCATCTGGCCAAGCGCATGCGCGATGTTTCCAGCGCGGTCGGCTGGCTCTCCGAAGAGGCTGTCGACACGGCCGAGCGCCTGGACAAGCGGCAGGTCTGGGTGATCGATCCCATCGACGGCACGCGTGGCTTCATCGCCGGCAATGGCGAATGGGTGATCTCGGCCGCGCTGGTCGAGGACGGGCATCCGCTGGCGGGCGTGCTCTATCGCCCGAGCAATGGCGATCTCTATACAGGCGGGCGCGGTCTGGGCGCCTTCAAGAACGGCGTCGCCCTGAAGGCCAGCCAGGGTGCCCTTGCTGCAATCCGCACGCTGGCCGGACCCAAGCCGATGTTCGATCTGGCGCAGCGTGCCCTGCCGCGGGTCGAGCGGGCCTCGTCGATGTCCTCGCTGGCCCTGCGCATCGCCATGGTGGCGGAGGGAAGCGTCGATGGCGCTTTCGCGTCGGGCTCCTCCCATGATTGGGATATCGCGGCTGCCGACATCATTCTCAGCGAAGCCGGCGGGCTTCTTACCACCGTGGCTGGCAATGACATCGTCTATAACCGCCCCGACCCCGTGCACCGGCCGCTCGTCATGGCCGGGCGCGAGCGCCAGGGCGCTTTGGTTGCCCTGTTCGAGGGCATGAATTGAGTTTTAGAGCAAAATGACTTTTTTCGAATCGTCATTTTTCTCTAACTCTTTGTTTTAGCGCGTTTTCTTGATCGAAAAGTCTGTCAACTTTTCTGAAAAACGCTATAGGAGTATGGGATGAGCGAACCTCAGAAACAATTGCTGCATCTGGTTTTCGGCGGCGAGCTGAGCTCGATCGAGGGCGTTGAGTTCAAGGACCTTCAGGGCCTCGACATTGTCGGCATCTACCCCAATTACGCCAGTGCCCAGGCGGCGTGGAAGGCCAAGGCCCAGGCGAGCGTCGACAATGCCCAGATGCGCTATTTCATCGTGCATCTGCATCGCCTGCTCGATCCCGCCACCGACACGACGAAACGCTGATAATCCTGCATGATCAAGGATATCGGCCGATCCCGCTTCGTCCAGAAGGCCATCGGCGAAGGTCTCGCCGCGTGGCTGAAGCTCGTGCACGGCACCAGCCGCTTTGCCGACAGTCCGGCCGATCTCTACGGGCCCATTCGCGATCAATATCCCTATATCGTGGCGATGTGGCACGGGCAGCATTTCCTGGTGCCCTTCATGCGCCGCGAGGGACATGAGTTCCGCATCCTGATCTCGCGCCATGGCGACGGCGAGATCAATGCTGTCGCAGTGACGCGTCTCGGCCTCGGCCTGGTACGCGGCTCGGGCGGCAGGCCTCAGCGCCAGCACCACAAGGGCGGCCCAGCGGCCCTGCGCGAACTGGTGGCCACCCTGAAGGACGGGCAGTCGGTGGGGGTGACGGCGGACGTGCCGCGCACCGGCGGCATAGCCGGGCTCGGTATCGTCACGCTCGCGCGGCTGTCGGGACGGCCGATCGTGCCGGTTGCCGTGGCGACCTCGAACATGATCCAGCTCTCCACCTGGGACAAGGCCGTGATCAACATGCCATTTTCGCGGGGCGCCTTCGTGGTCGGCGATCTCGTGCATGTGCCCGAGGATGCCGACAAGGCGCTGATGGAGGCGAAGCGCCTGGAGGTGGAACACGCCCTCGATGCGGCGCATCGCACCGCCTATGCCATGGTTGGCCGAAAATTCGTGAAGGCGGGCACGTGAGCGCGGTACTTCCCCTCAGCCTCAAGGCCTACCGGCTGGCGACCAGCTGCTTTCGCCCGTTCGCCGGCCTGCTGCTGGACAAGCGTCAGCGCCGCGGCAAGGAGGACGCTTCGCGCCGGTCCGAACGCCTCGGTATTGCCGGCCGGCCCCGCCCCGAGGGGCGCCTTGCCTGGCTGCATGGCGCCAGTGTCGGTGAAGCCATAACCCTGTTGCCCCTGGCTGCGCGCCTGGCGGCGGAGGGTTATCGCATCCTGATGACGACCGGCACCGTCACCTCAGCCGCCCTGATGGCTGAACGGCTGCCGGCCGGTGCGATCCATCAGTTCGTGCCTCTCGATATCCCTGCCTATGTCAGCCGTTTCCTCGATCATTGGCGGCCTGATATCGTCTGTTTCCTGGAATCGGAACTCTGGCCGGGGATGATCGTCGAAATCAAGGCGGCGGGCATTCCCCTGGCGCTGGTCAATGGGCGGATGTCGCCGCGCTCCTTCGCGCGCTGGTGCCGCGTGCCGCGTACCAGTGCCGCCCTGCTGGGGAGTTTCGACCTCATCGCCGCCCAGAGCGAGGATGACGGCCGGCGCTTTGCCTCGCTCGGGGCGCCGCGCGTCGTCGTCACCGGCAATCTGAAATTCGATGCTCCGCTCCCGCCCGCCGATCCGGGCGTGCTGGAGGGGCTGCGACGGGCCGTCAACAGCCGCCCGCTCTGGCTCGCAGCGGTGACGCATGAGGGTGAGGAGGCACTGGCCGGCGAGGTGCATGCGACCTGGAGGGAGCGTTTTGCGGGCCTGCTGACACTGATCGTGCCGCGCCATCCCGAGCGCGGAGAGGCGATCGCTGCCGCATTGCGGGAAAAGGGCCTGACTGTCGCCCTGCGCTCGCAGGGGATCGCTCTCGAACCACAGCATGATGTTTATGTTGCCGACACGGTCGGCGAAATGGGCGTGTTCTATCGCCTTGCCCGCATCGTCTTCATGGGCAAGTCGCTGCTCGGCAAGGGCGGGCAGAACCCCATCGAGCCGGTCAAGCTTGGCGCGGCCGTGCTGCACGGACCCCATATCCAGAACTTCGTCGAAGCCTATGGCGCGCTCGACGGCATGGGCGGCGCCGTGGTCGTGCACAGCGCGGCTGAAATGTCCGATGCCGTTGCAAGGCTGCTGGCCGAACCGGCAGAGGTCGAACAACTCGCCGCCGGTGGCGCCAGGGCGATCGCAGCGTTGACCGGAGCGCTGGATCGTACGCTTGCCGCCCTGTTGCCGCTCGGAGCGAGGCGAACATGAGCCTGCGGCGGCTCTTCAGCTTGAAGGCGCCAGCCTTCTGGTACCGGCCGCGCGGCTGGCTGGCCGGCCTGCTCACGCCGCTGGCTCGTTTCTATGGTGGCAAGGTCATCGCGCGCATGCGCCAGCCAGGCAGCCGAGTGAGCGTCCCTGTCGTCTGCATCGGCAATTTCACGCTTGGTGGGGCCGGCAAGACTCCGCTGGCGCTGGCGGTCGCCGATATCCTGATCGAGGCCGGCCAGCGCCCAGCCTTCCTGACCCGCGGCTATGGCGGCAGCGAGAAGGGGCCGCTGGTGGTGAGGCCTGATGATGCCGCCGACAAGGTGGGCGACGAGGCCCTGCTGCTGGCCCGCAAGGCCCTGACGGTGAAGTCCGTCGACCGGCCGGCCGGGGCGGCGCTCGCCATAGAGCAGGGCGCCAGCATCATCATCATGGATGACGGCTTCCAGAATCCGTCCCTCGACAAGGATTGCTCGATCATCGCCGTCGATGGCGAGACGGGCATCGGCAACGGGCTTTCCTTTCCTGCCGGGCCGCTGCGGGCCGATATCCATGACCAGATCGGCTTCGCTTCGGCGGTGGTGGTGATCGGGCCAGGCGATGCCGGAACGGCCGTCTATGATTTCGCCCGCGGCTCGAGTGTCGCCGTCTTCCGGGCCCGCATCGGCCTCGATCCACAAGCCCCGTCTCTGCGCGGCAAGCGGGTGCTCGCCTTTGCCGGCATCGGCCGTCCCGAGAAGTTCTTCAAGACCCTGGCGGATATGGGGGCGATCATCGCCGCGACCGAAGTCTTCGCCGATCATCATGCCTTCAGCGAGGAGGAGGCGGCCAGGATCGCGGCGCGGGCCCAGGCCGCAAAGCTCGTTCCGGTGACGACGAGCAAGGACATGACCCGCCTGGCCGGAGGCCCGGCGCGCACTGGCCTGGCCTCGATCAGCGAGATCGTGCCGATCCGGCTTTCCTTCGACGACGAGGAAGCGATGCACGATTTCCTGGTGAAGCGCTTCCGCCTGGCGGGGTGAGGGCGCTCGGAGCGCGGACATCCTGTCCGCTCTTGGAAGCGGAGCGTCTGCAAATGAGGAAGAGCGGACGTCGCCGCCACATTGAACGAGGTTCAATGTGGCTGTTGTCCGCGCACCCGGATTCTCAGATCTCGCCGAGGCTCTTCAGCCGCTCCAGCACGGCCTCGCGGCTGGCATAGGCTTCCTGGCGGTCGACGTTCCAATAGCGCAATTCGTCAATCGGGATGTGGGTGCCGGTAACGGCGCAGCGCACGTAATTACCCGGCTTGAGGATGCGGAAATCGGAATCGAGGTACTGGACCTGTGCTTCGCCGGGCAGAGTCATGCGGCTTTCGTGACGGTTCATGGAGGCGCTGGCCTATGCGTTTGCAGAATTTCTCGAAACTATAACAGAGCCAATTCTAATCGTCGAACAGGCTCGGTTGCGTGCGGGCCGGTCCGCCCTTTGCTTTGGCTTTCGCCGGATTTGAGGTTGGCGATGTCGCACCGTTGCCCACGATGAAATGGCCGTCGGCAAATTGCAGGTCAAGGCTCGAGGCAGCCTGCGCGGAGGCAACATTGCGTATGGGTCGACCTTCCTCGTCGCGTACCAGCGCAAAACCGCGCTGCAGTACGCCCTGGTAGGAATAGGCCTCCAGCAGCACGGCGAAGCGGCCGAGCCTTTCGCGCTGGGCCGATGTGCGCGCGGCTGCGGCCTGCAGCAGGCGGCCGGCGAGGGTCTGCAGGCGCTCGCGCCCGGCTTCGCTGCGGCGGGACAGCAGCAGTGGCGTGAGCTGTGCCGCACGGCCGGTAAAGGCCTCGCGCTTGCGGGAGAGAGCGATGCGCGCCGAAGCCTCCAGGCGTTCGGCGACGGCATGGAAGCGATCTCGGCTGCGGTCGAGCCGGTTGGCCGGGCTCTGTGTCAGCAGCCGGCGGGTCAGGGCGTCGTAGCGCTGGTGGTGACGGCGGGTGTTGAGCGTGAGTGCGTGCACCAGGCGGCCGGCGGCAAGGTCGAGTTTCTGGCGCGGCGTCGCCAGCAGCGCCTCGCCACTGGGCAGGGCCCTGCCGAGATTGCGCAGATCCTGGCGCCGGCGCTCGATCATGCGCAGGGCATGGCCGGTGAGCCGGGCACCGAGATCGTGCAGATTGGCGAAGAGGTCGGCCCTGACCGGGACGGCCATTTCGGCGGCACCGGTCGGCGTCGGCGCGCGCCGGTCGGCGACATGGTCGATCAGCGTCCAGTCGGTCTCATGGCCGACCGCCGAGATCAACGGGATCGAACACGCCGCGGCGGCACGCACCACGATTTCCTCGTTGAACGACCACAGATCCTCCAGGCTGCCGCCGCCGCGCGCGACGATCAGCACGTCCGGCCGCGGGATGGGGCCGCCGGCGGGCAGGGCATCGAAGCCGGCGATGGCATTGGCGATCTCGGCGGCGGATGTCTCGCCCTGCACCCGCACCGGCCAGACGATGACCCGGCGCGGAAAACGATCGGTGATGCGATGCAGGATGTCGCGGATCACGGCGCCGGTCGGCGAGGTGACCACGCCGATCACGCGCGGCAGGAAGGGCAAAGCCCGCTTGCGCCCCTCGTCGAACAGGCCTTCGGCGGCAAGCTTGCGGCGGCGCTCCTCCAGAAGCGCCATCAGCGCGCCGAGGCCTGCAGGTTCGAGCCGGTCGATGATGATCTGGTAGGAGGACTTGCCTGGGAAGGTGGTCAGCCTCCCGTGGGCGATCACCTCCATGCCTTCCTCGGGACGCTGGCGCAGACGGGCGAGATTGCCCTTCCAGATCACCGCATCGATCTTGGCGCCTTCGTCCTTGAGGGCGAAATAGGCATGGCCCGAAGCGACCGGGCCGCGATAGCCCGAGATCTCGCCGCGCACGCGCACATAGCCGAAGGCATCTTCCACCGTGCGCTTAAGAGCGCCGGAGAGTTCGGAGACGGACCATTCGGGGGCGTTGGAGGGCTGAGAATCAGGAGGCGTGTCGGGCATGGCGGCCATCTTATACGGAGCGCGGACATCTCAGCGACATTAAGAAATGTCGCGATGTCCGCTCTTCGCTCCGAACCCCGACGGTTCAAGAGCGGACGTCACGACATGCAAGCATGTCGCCGTGATGTCCGCGCTCCAAGGAAATGACATGCGCCGGGCACTATCCCGCAGATACGAATCCGGCCTAGAATTGTATGAACAATCAAGACAGCAGGCGGAGGCAACGATGAAGGCGGTGCGGCTCGACGCAGTGGGAGAGCTTTTTCTGAAGGATATGGAAAGGCCCAAGCCGGGGCCTGGGGATCTCCTCGTGCGGGTCGAGGCCTCCGGCATTTGCGGCACGGACCGCCATCTCCTCAAGGGCGAATTTCCCTCCAAGCCGCCAGTGACGCTGGGCCACGAATTCTGCGGCATCGTCGAGGAGGTCGGCCCGGGCGTGCAGGGCTTTCGCCCCGGCATGCGGGTGACGGGTGATCCCAACATCGTGTGCGGGCGCTGCGTGCACTGCCAGAACGGGCGGATCAATCTGTGTCGCAATCTCACCGCCATCGGCATTCACCGCGACGGCGGCCTGGCCGAATATGTGATCGTGCCGCAGCAGCAGGCCCATGAACTGCCGCTGTCCCTGAAGGCCAGCCATGGCGCCTTCTGCGAGCCGATCGCCTGCTGCCTGCACGGCATCGACATCGCCGACATCCAGGCCGGCTCTTCGGTGATCGTGCTCGGCGGCGGCGTGATCGGGCTGATCACGGTGCAACTGGCCAGGCTCGCCGGCGCGTCACGCGTGGTGCTCTCCACCCGCCAGGCCGCCAAGCGCGAGCTGGCGGAGCGCGTGGGCGCCACCGCCAGCATCGATCCCACGCAGGGCGACTTCATCGCCAACGTCACCGGTCCCGACGGCCTGCTGCCCGGCGGGGCCGACGTGGTGATCGAGTGCGCCGGCGTGGCCGAGACGGTGGAGCAGTCCTTCCAGCTCGCCCGCCCCGGCGGCACCGTGGTCATCCTCGGCGTGATGGCGCAAGGGGAGAAGGTGGCGGTCGAGCCCTTCGACATCCTGTTCCGCGAGCTGAAGGTGTTCGGCTCCTTCATCAATCCCTTCACGCATCGGCGCGCGGCCGAACTGGTGGCTGCCGGGGCGCTCAATCTCGACGAGCTGATCTCGCGCGAGGTCACGCTGGAGGAGGTGCCGGCCATCATCGCCAGGCCGGCCGGACCGGGCGAGGTCAAGATTCTCTACGTGCCCTGACAACCCGCTGGACCGTAAACATTCCGTGAACAAAATGGTGGCGCGGGGCTGGCGACTCGGCTGGGAAGACCTATCTTGCAGGGCATGAGGGCTGAGAGCGTGCTCCCAGCCGCCCCGTATCCTGGCGAGATTGCATGCCCCGTAAACCGCCTTCCCTCGACAAGACGCAGGCCCGGCGCATCTGGCTCCGGGCTCAGCGTCTCGACAGCCTCTCCCCCTTCGGCGACGGCCCCCAGGCGACCCCTGCGGCGACCGCGCATCTGGGCTATGTGCAGATCGACACCATCAACGTGATCGAGCGCAGTCACCATCACATCTTGTGGACGCGCATTCCTGACTATCGCCGCGACCATCTCATCCAGGCACAGAGCGCCGACAAATCCGTGTTCGAATATTGGACGCATGCGCTTTCCTATATTCCCACGGCGGACCTGCGCTATTTCCTGCCTGACATGAAAGCCTATCTCGACAAGCCCAATGGCTGGTTCGAGAACGTGGCGAAATCAGATCTGCGCAAGGTCCTGACCCTGATCCGCAAGAATGGGCCGCTCACCATCCGTGACATCGACGACGACGTGCTGGTGGAGAAGACCCATCCCTGGGCGAGCCGCAAGCCCTCCAAGAAAGCGCTGCAGCTAGCCTTCTATACCGGCGTGCTGACCATCAGCGCCCGCATCGGCATGGTGAAGACCTATGAACTGATGGAGCGCCATTTCGGCTGGGCCGAGCAGCAGGGCCTCAGGCCCAAGCCCGCCACCGAGCGCCAGCGGCTCGACTACATCATCGACAGGGCATTGCGTTCGCAGGGGCTGATCAGCCTCGATTCGATCTGTCATCTCGATGCCGGCCGCAAGGGCGCGGTGCGCGAGCGCCTCGAAACCCGGGTGCGGCGCAAGGAACTCGTCGCCGTCGAGGTCGAAGGGGCGGGGAAGACCGAGCATTGGGCCAGCCCTGCGACTCTCGACGCCGTTGCCGAGGCGCCGCCGGCCGAGCTCGTGCATATCCTCTCGCCCTTCGACCCCCTGGTGATCCAGCGCAAGCGGCTGAAACTCTTCTTCGACTATGATCACCGTTTCGAGGCCTATGTGCCGAAGGAGAAACGCGTTTTCGGCTATTTCGCCCTGCCGGTGCTGGTGGGCGAAGAGGTGGTGGCGGCCATCGATCTCAAGACGGACCGCGCCGCCGGCAAGGTGCTGATCCAGCAATGGAACTGGGTGGGCGATGCGACCGCCCACAAGCCGGCGATCGAAGAGGCGCTGGGGCGGTTCGAGGCCTTCCAGCTGGCGGAGTGATGCTGGAATGGCAGCGCCGACGAACTGCAAATGGTGAAGCTGCCGGAGCATCAACGGGCGGTACCGTCATTCGCAATTGCTCGCCGCGGTGCAGCCCCTCAACGACAGGAGTGAGCATATTCTCGGTCGCCCAATGCTCCTTGCGTTTATTCGTGGTGCGATTTGAGAGTGAAATGCTCCGGGCATTGCCGTGCCGTTTCACCGGCACGGCAAACCGGGCAGGCTATTTTGCGTCGGCACTCAGCTTGTCGTTGTCGCGGTTCTGGTCGGGGAGCTTGTGGTCGGGATCGAGGGTGGCCTGCACCACCTTCTTGCCGGGCTCGACGACAACGGTTGTCGCGCCCTGCCTGATCCAGCTTTCGGCGGGCAGGCGATAGTCGCGATGGCTGCCGTCGGCGAAGTCGACCCGCAAGGTCACCGGCATGACGAGCTTGTCATGGCTGCTGACGGTGATGGCCGTGCCCTTCGGCTCCTTGGCCTTGTTGCCCTTGTCCTTGTCGTCGGTCGCCGGCGCGATCTTGTCGATGGCGAGGTCCAGCGTCCAATTCTGGTCGTACCAGCCCCGCCACCACCAGGACAGGTCCTCGCCGGTGCTGCTTTCCATCGCCCGGAAGAAATCGTCCGGCTTGGGATGCCTGAAGGCCCAAGCGGCGATGAACTGGCGGAAGGCCGCGTCGAAGCGCTCCGGCCCCAGGATCTGTTCGCGCAGCAGGACGAGGCCGAGCGCCGATTTGAAATAGGTCACCGGATGGCGGTATTTCTCGATCACGGTATCGGCGCGCGAGAGGATCGGCGGTGCCTCGCGGTCCTTCAGCACCGGGATGATCTCGTCGACCGGATTGCCGCCGCCCGGCGCATATTCGACGTCGCGCTTGGGCGCATATTCGCCATGGTTGAAGTCGTCCGATTCATAGACGTCGATGAAGGTGTTGAAGCCCTCGTCCATCCAGGCATCGCGCCGCTCGTCGAAGCCGACGACCATCGGAAACCAGGTGTGGCCAATCTCATGGGCGGTGACCCAGAACAGGTCCTTGGTCTTGTCGCCGATGCCATCGAAGAGCAGGCCGGGATATTCCATGCCGGCAAGATCGTCCGGGCCGGCGATATTGACCGCGACCGGCCAGGGATAGGGATACCAGCGGGTCGAAAAGCGCTCGACGGCATCCTTGAGATATTCGGTCGAGCGGCCCCAGCGCTCGCTGCCCTGGCTTTCAGCCGGGTAGAAGGACATGGCGAGCGCCGATTTGCCGGCCGGCAGGTTGATGCGCGCGGCGTCCCAGGCAAAGGCGGCCGAGGCTGCGAAAACCACGTCGCGGCTGTTCTTCATGCGATAGTGCCAGGTCAGCGTGCCGTCCGTCTTCGGGCGCGACTTGGGATCATCGATCTCCTGGACGCTGCGGATCGTCACGGTCTTGTCGCTGGCGCGGGCCTTTTGCAGTCTGCTTTGCTGCTCTGCGGTCAGCACCTCCTGCGGGTTCGCCAATTCGCCGGAACCCGCAACCAGCATGGCGCTCGGTGCCGTCACCCAATAGTCGAAATTGCCATAGTCGAGATAAAACTCCTGGGCCAGATAGGGCAGCGTATCCCAGCCGCGGATGTCGTCGTAAACGGCCATGCGCGGATACCATTGGGCAATCTCGTAGACGGGCCCGGCCTTGGCCTTGCCCCAGCCCATGCGCCCGCCCCACTCGCCGGGAATGGTGAAGTGATAGCGGATATGGAGCTTGACCTGCCCACCCTTGGCCGCCAGGGGCGTCGGCAGGGCGATGCGCATGCGCGTGTCGCTGACGGTATAGGGAACCGGAGCTGCCTTGCCGCCGCCGATCGCGACGCTGTCGAGGACGAAACCCTCCGTCGTGCCGTCGCGCGCCTTGCCGTTGGCGTAGCCGCTGCGGCTGTCGGCCTTGTAGATGTTCTGGTCGAGCTGCAGCCAGAGCTCGGTCAGCCGGTCGGGGCTGTTGTTGGTATAGGTGATGACTTCATCACCGCTGACGGCCGGCTGGTCGGGCTGAAGGGTCGCATGAATCTGATAATCGGCCTTGTTCTGCCAATATTGAGGACCGGGCAGGCCATCGGCCGAGCGATAGGCGTTGACGGCCTGCGTCATCGGACGCGGGGCAAAGGTTTCCCGAGGCTGATACTGTGCCAGGGCCGGCGTGGCGGCCAGGCAAAGGAATACAATCGAAGAAAGGCGCGCGGGGCGCAGTCTACGGCGCAAGAAGTGTCGGTATGTTTCTACCATATTCATGGAAATACCTGCTGTCGATGGACTGTCCCCTCCATCCCAATCGGATATCCCCGATCGCTTCTTAGAGCATGAACGCTTTCCTCGCCATGGCTTGTATGACTGGCGCACCAGAATTGCGCCATCGGCTGGAGGCAGCCCGATCCCGGTATCTTGCCGGCCCTCGTCGGCATGAATAGAATGGATGCGTCGATCGGATGTTATATGTGCGACGTCCCGACATGGGAGGCCCAGGCGTGAGCGAAGCGGGGACAAGGAAGCCGGTCCGGCCCGAGAAGCGGGCGCCGCGGCTGTCCGTCGGCTTCATCCTGGCGCGGCACTTCACCCTGAATGCCTTCGCCAATTTCGTCGACGTGCTGCGGCTGGCGGCCGATGAAGGCGATCGCAGCCGGCCGATCCGCTTCGAATGGAGCGTGCTGTCCGACACCATGAGCCCGATCGCCTCCAGCAGCGGCGTGGTGATTGCCCCCACCGAGAGGCTCGGGGAACCCGGCAAGTTCGACTATATCGTGGTGGTGGGCGGGTTGATCGACGAGATCCCCAAACTCAGCCCCGCTTATTCGCGCTATCTCCAGCGGGCCGCCGCGGCGAAGGTGCCGCTCGTCGGCGTGTGCACGGGCGCCTTCATCCTGCACCATGCCGGGCTGATGGACGGCTATCGCTGCTGCGTGAGCTGGTTCCACCACACCGATTTCCTGGAGCAGTTCGACGGTCTTCAGCCGGTGTCCGACCAGATCTTCATCGTCGATCGTGATCGCCTTACCTGTCCGGGCGGAGCCAGTGCGGCCCATCTGGCGGCCTTTCTGGTCGAGCGGCATCTGGGCAAGGCCGCCGCGACCAAGAGCCTGCACATCATGATGATCAACGGGGCGGAGGTCGGCGAGGCACCGCAGCCGAGCCCGACGCTCGATTTCAACACCTCCGACCCCTTCGTCAGGAAGGCGCTGCTGCTGGTGCAGCAAAGCCTGGATGCGCCGCTCTCCGTCGGCCAGATCGCCCGGCATCTGGGAATTACCAAGCGCCGCCTCGAACGCCATTTCGAGAGCGCGCTCGCCACCTCGCCACGTGCGGCCTTCATGGAGATGCGGCTGTCGCTCGCCCGGCATATGGTCGAGACGTCCAACAAGTCCTTTGCCAAGATCGCCATCGAGTGCGGCTTCTCGGATTCAGCCCATTTCAGCCGGCGCTTCCGCCAGCGCTTCACGACGACACCGAGCGAATTTCGCAAGGAGCGGCAGGAAGGGCAGGAAGGGATGGCTAAGGCCTGACCTGGGCCGACGGTGATGCACCCGAGCGTTACCATTTGCCGACGAATTCCCCGGACCTATCCGGGTTGTCGTTTCGCGCCGTGCAGCCAGCTGAGCAGCGCGAGGCCGAGGACGATGGCGACGAAATTATAGACAGTCGCGATGGCGAAGGCCGCACCATAAGCTCCTGTCGTCGCGAGAGTGGAAACCGCCTCGGTCTCGATCCGGCACAGCGTGTCGAACAGGATGACGCCGACGATCGTCACGCCGAAGGCAGCCCCGACGATCTGGATGGTGCTGAAGGCGCCGGAGACCATGCCGGCCTCGTCATTGGACACCGTACTCAAGATCATGTCGAGCAGGAGGGGCATGACGATGCCCTGGCCGAGGCCATTGAGGATCAGCGAGAGGCTCAAGGCCTTCAGGTCCTCGCCGCCGTCGAGGCCGACCACGATCGCGATTGCCAGACCGATCGCGAAGACGAGCATGCCGGCGAGCGGCGCCCATCGCCCCCATTTTCGGGCCAGTGGCGCCGACAGAAGCGAACCGGTGAAGAAGGCGATGGTGGAGGGAAGAAAGAGCATGCCGGCTTCGAGCGGAGACAAGCCCAGACCGACCTGCAGCAGGATCGTCAGCGACAGGGACAGCGAGCCGATGGCCGAGAAGAACAAGAAGGTCGCGAGGATTCCCAGGTTGAAGCTTTCCTTGCCGAAGAGGGACATGGCGATGATGGGAACGCCGCCGCGTCGGGCCAGCCGGGCTTCATGGCAGGCGAAGCAGGCAAAGGCCGGGATGGACAGGACGATGCTCGCGATCATCCACCACGGCCAGCCATTGTCCCGCCCCATGGTCAGCGGCAGCAGGACCAGGGTGAGCGTGGACGCACCCATGGCCGCGCCGCCTATGTCGAGCTTCGCGGGCAGGGGCGATCGCGTCTCGGTGATCAGCCACCGGCCCGCGATCAGGGCATAGAGGGCGATCGGCAGGTTGACGAGGAAGATCAGGCGCCAGCCCAGGCCCCCGATGTCGAGTGCGATCAGATATCCCCCGATGACCTGCGATGCGGCGCCTGCGACGCCCTGGACCGCCCCCATGACGGCCAGGGCCCGCCGCCGCTCCTCGCCCTCGAACAGGAGCCGCAGCGAGGTGTAGACCTGCGGCATCAACAGGGCCGCGCCGCCGCCCTGGACTGCGCGAGCCGCGATGAGGGCCCATGAGGAAGGCGCCAGGGCGCAGGCCAGGGAGCTGAGCGCGAAAACCGCCATCCCGGTCAGGAACAACAGCCGCCGTCCGTAGAGATCGCCCAGGCGGGCCGCATTGAGGAGCAATGCGCCATAGGGAACTTCATAGGCGACGATGATGAGTTGCAGGCCGGCATTGGAGGTGTGCAGCTCATGCTGGATGTCGGGCAGGGCGACATTGATGATGAACAGATCGAGGATGGTGACGAAATTGCCGACCAGAAGCACCGCGAGCGAGGACCAGGATCCCGCCTTCTTCGTTTCGAGGGGTAGTGAGGTCATGATGCTTCCTTTCCAGCCGAAGGGGCACGAGACCGTCTTCAGGAAAAGGAATGATATTTTGTCTTCAATATTGAACAATCGCGGCCAATGTCAGTATATAAAAGACAAAATGTCTCAAATCTGAAGAGCTATGGAAAGCTTCACCGGTATTGTGGCCTTCGTGCACGCCGCCGAGCAGCAGAGCTACGTCGCGGCTGCCCGTATCACGGGCAGTTCTCCTTCCGCCATCGGGAAGGCGGTGGCTCGCCTCGAGGCCCGCCTGGGCGTCCGGCTGTTCAATCGCACCACGCGCACCATGAGCCTGACGGAAGAGGGCAGCGTCTTTTATGAACGCTGCAAGCGCATCCTCGATGAACTCGGAGATGCCGAAGCCACGTTGTTGCGAAGCCGCGAGCGACCGGAGGGGCGCCTTCGCGTCAGCCTGCCGCATATCGTGGGGCACCATCTTTTCATGCCGCTCCTGCCTGCCTTCACCCGGGCCTTCCCGCGAATCGAACTCGACATCGAATTCGAGGACAGGGTTGTCGACCTCGTCGCCGAAGGCGTCGACGTGGTGGTCCGCAGCGGAGAATTGGCCGATACCGGCCTGATCGCCCGTCTGCTTGGCCAGCAGCATTTCGTCGTCTGCGGCAGTGCCGCTTATCTCGCCCGGCACGGCCTGCCGACGACACCGGCGGAGCTTTTCGGGCATGCCTGCATCCACTTCAAATATCCCTCCAGCGGCCGCATCGCGCCATGGTCTTTCCTGCCGCCCCATGAACGGTTGCTGCTGCCCAGGAATCTCGTCTTCAACAACACCGATGCCGCGCTGCGGGCGGCGAAGGATGGGCTGGGGCTGGCGCACCTGCCTGTCTATGTGGCCGAGCCCTCCATACGCGGCGGCACGCTGAGGCCGGTTCTCACCGCCTTCATGCAGCCTTTCGGTTCGCTGTCGCTGGTCTGGCCGTCCAACCGCCAGCTTTCACCCAAGGTCCGGGCGTTCGTCGACTTCATGGTCGAGAATCTCGTCACCCGCACCAATGCATTTCAGGCCGCTTCGGCCCTGCAGACCTAGTTGGCAGGGTCCTGCGACCCCTGCAAGCTGCGGCAATGTCCAGTGCCGGGCAGGGTGCGATTGAGCTCTGCTGGGAGAATGCTGCTCGATGCCGTCCGCACAATCGAGCATCCACTGCACGCCGAAGCGATCGGTCAGCTTGCCGTAAAAGCTTCCCCAGGGCTGTACTGCGAGCGGCGTCGTGACCGTGCCGCCATCGGCCAGGCTGGCGAAGAGGCTGGCGGTCGTGCCGCGGTCACGCATGATCAGCATGTGGGCGGAGCCGCGCATCGGCTCCGCGTCCTGATTGTCCGAGGCAAAGAACAGGATGCCTGGCCCCTCGAAACGGGCATGCATCACTTTTCCCCGCATTGCCTCGTCGGCAAGAGGGATGCCGAGGTCGCCATGGCGCAGCAGGATCGAGGCCCGCCCCAATCCGCATTGGGCGTAGAAGGCGAGCGCTTCCTCGCAATGCCGGGTGAAGAATAGGTAATTGGCAAGCTGCATGGTTCATCCCCACCGAGGTGCCGGACCTTCGAAATCAATGGCTTGGTGAAGCAGCCTGAATGGCATCGACGAGGTCGTTGTTGCCGAGACCGCGGCCGGCGATGCCCCACGCCCATTCGGGCGCGTAGACGATGTTGGTCCAGATGTGCTCGCGTTTCAGCCGGCCTTCGGCTGCATGTTCCAGGATATCCGTCGCTTTTTCGATGAAGGCTGTTTTCGCCTCGGGTGAAGCCAGGGCGATCTCGGGCAGCTTGAGTTCGATGAAGGCGGCGGGCGCCGGTTTTCCCGCGGCGAACACGTGGTCCCGCGCAAGCACGTTGATGGTGCCGACGATATTGGCTGTCATGAAGTTGTTGCCGGTGAGGCCGGAGACTTCGAGAAGCGCGTTCGTCAAGGCGGCAAAGGCCTCGGCCTGAGCCTGCGGGGACAGCAGGCCGTCTGGCAGGGTGAGCGTGATCGGCATCGAAAGCTCCTTGTTCGAGGGATGGCTGACGTCATATATATCGATTGCTCTCTATGGATACAGACCGATCACTCTCTTTGCAAGCAATAAAGAGCGATCGCTCTCAATAGGTGATATCATGCGCTATAACGCCGAGCATAAGCGGGAAACCCGGGAGCGGGTGATCGCGGCGGCAGGACAGATCTTTCGCAAGGAAGGCTATGGCGGCGCCGGCATCGATGCGCTGACCAAAGCGGCCGGCGTGACCAACGGCGCCTTCTACGGACATTTCAAATCCAAGAGCGAAGCCTTTCGCACGGCCGTGCTGACGGGGCTGGACGAGTTGCGGCAGGGGATTGCGACCTTGAAAGCGGAGCAGCCGCGCGGGTGGCTGAAGAGCTTCGTCGGCTATTATCTCGGCTACAAGCGCACCTGCGGCCTGGACGAGGCCTGTGCCCTGCCGAGCCTGTCGCCCGACGTCATGCGCGCGGATGACGAAACGCGGCGCATCTACACGGCCGAGCTGCGCCGACTGATCGAAGAGGTTGCCGGCGGCCTGTCCAAACGCCCGTCAGGTACCAACGATCCGGGGGGTGCGGAGGAACGGGCAATCTTGCTGCTGGCCATGCTCAGCGGTGGCGTCACGCTGGCGCGCGCCGTTTCCGATCCGAGCCTCTCCGAGCAGATCGCCGCCGCCGTTGCGCGTATGGCGCTGGCCCTGGAGGGCCCGGAGGATGCGCCCGGCTGAGCCGAAAGCAGCTCCCAGGCCGTCGGGTGTCCGACCGCTCGCAGGAGAGTGACGGCGGGTCAATCATAGGGGCAGGCCATGACGATGGCCTGATTTCCGAACCAGGTCGTGCGAAAGACCTCCTTGCGCCCTCCCATCGTATGGAAGGTATCGGTCCGGCCATCCGCCGTCGTGCCCTTGCAGAACAGCTCATCGGTCGTTTTCTCCGGCGGTCTGCATTTCAAGGTTCCTATCTTCACCACCGGGCTTTCGACCGTAAGAGTCGCCGTCTGGCCATCCATTGCAGCTGTCAGGGACGTTCCGATGAGTTTGGTCAATCGGAAGATGCCCTCGCCATGTTCGTCGATGATCCATGCTGCTTCGATCTTGCAGGCGATGGTTTGTGCAAGGGCCGGAGCTGGCGATATGAAAGTCAGGGAGGTGGCAAGTCGCGCGAGGCCGGCGACTACGCTCGTTGCGCTGGTGGGGCGGGAAGTGGGTTGGATGCTCATGGCTGTGTTCAATAACAGGCGACATCGCATGATGTGGTGCAGATGATGGCGAGAATCATTGCATTTGAAGTGGAGATTTGGCGCAGGGCATCCCTCTCCATCCCCTTCGGACCAAGTTTGCATCGCCATAGCTGCGTCAGCCCAGATGGCTCGTCATTTCTCACGGTATCAGATCGGTGTCCTTGACCGATTCCATCACCACGAAGGTCGAGGTGTTGGCGACATGGGGCAGGCTCGAGATGCGCTCGCCCAGCACCTGGCGGTAGCGGCGGATATTGGCGGTGCGCACTTTGAGGAGATAGTCGTAGGAGCTTGCGATCATGTGGCATTCCTCGACTTCAGGGATCTTGAACACCGCCACGTTGAAGGCCTTCAGCGCGGCCTCGCGTGTGTCCGAAAGCTTCACCTCGGTGTAGGCGATATGGTCCAGGCCCATCTTGCCGGAGTCGAGGATGGCGCGGAAGCCGCGGATATAACCCTCGTCGATCAACCGCTTCAGGCGCTGATGGCACGGCGTCTTGGAAAGTCCAATCTTTTCAGACAGTTCGGTAATGGAGATGCGGCCGTTCTCGACCAGTGCGTCGATGATCTTGCGGTCGTAACTATCCAGATTTCCTGTTTCTGTCGATTTTGACATTCAAAAATCCTGCATAATTCAAGAACAAAAGATTTAATGCCTATGGATGCACATATCGTTGGTGAAAAAGCAACATCGGGCTGTGCTATCTGATCGTCGAAACGCCAAAGCGTTTTGCTTGAGGTATCATCGCCGATCCGGGCCAATGGCACCTGACGTTTTCAAGAGCGAGACCGCCATGACGACATCTGCCGCACTCAGCCAAAATCCTCAGTCAGCCGCCATGCCCTTCGCCGATTTCGCGCCGCCGATCCGGCCGCAGACGCCGCTGCGCCAGGCCATCACGGCGGCTTATCGCCGCTCCGAGGAGGAATGCGTGGCGGCGCTGCTGGAACAGGCCAGCCTGCCCGTCGGAACCCGGGAGGCGATCAGCGCCACGGGCCGCAAGCTGATCGAGGCGTTGCGTTCCAAGCGCCGGGGCGGCGGCGTCGAGGCGCTGGTGCATGAATATTCGCTCTCCAGTCAGGAAGGCGTCGCGCTGATGTGCCTTGCCGAGGCCCTGCTGCGCATCCCCGACATGGCCACGCGAGATGCCCTGATCCGCGACAAGATCTCTGATGGCGACTGGCGCTCCCATATTGGCGGCGGGCGCTCGCTTTTCGTCAATGCCGCGACCTGGGGCCTGGTCGTCACGGGCAAATTGTCGAATACGGTCAACGACCGTGGTCTTTCGGCCGCACTGACCCGGCTGATCGCCCGTTGCGGCGAGCCGGTGATCCGTCGCGGCGTCGACATGGCTATGCGCATGATGGGCGAGCAGTTCGTCACCGGCGAGACCATCGAGGAAGCCCTCAAGCGCGCCCGGCCGCTGGAGGAGAGGGGCTTTCGCTATTCCTACGACATGCTGGGCGAGGCGGCGACCACCGCCGCGGACGCGACACGCTATTACAAGGACTACGAGACCGCCATCCATGCCATCGGCCGCGCCTCGGCCGGCCGTGGCATCTATGAGGGGCCAGGCATTTCCATCAAGCTTTCGGCGCTGCATCCGCGCTATGTGCGCGCCCAGGCCGAACGGGTGATGGCGGAATTGCTGCCCAAGGTGAAGGCGCTGGCGGCGATCGCCAAGCAGTATGACATCGGCCTCAACATCGACGCCGAGGAGGCCGACAGGCTGGAACTCTCGCTCGATCTGCTCGAGAGCCTGTGCGAGGACCCCGATCTCAAGGGCTGGGACGGCATCGGCTTCGTGGTGCAGGCCTATGGCAAGCGCTGCCCCTTCGTGCTCGATTTCATCATCGATCTGGCGCGCCGCACCGGGCATCGCGTCATGGTGCGCCTGGTCAAGGGCGCCTATTGGGATGCTGAGATCAAGCGGGCGCAGGTCGACGGCCTCGCCGACTTCCCGGTCTTCACCCGCAAGGTGCACACCGACGTTTCCTACATCGCCTGCGCGCGCAAGCTGCTCGAAGCCACCGACGCCGTCTTCCCGCAATTTGCCACGCACAACGCCCAGTCGCTCGCCACCATCTACAATCTCGCCGGTGCCGACTTCAAAACTGGCCAGTATGAGTTCCAATGCCTGCACGGCATGGGCGAGCCGCTCTATGACGAGGTGGTCGGGGCACACAAGCTGCGCCGGCCGGCCCGTATCTATGCGCCCGTCGGCACGCATGAGACGCTGCTCGCCTATCTGGTGCGCCGCCTGCTCGAGAACGGCGCGAATTCCTCCTTCGTCAACCGCATCGGCGATAGCAATGTTTCGGTCGACGAACTGATCGCCGATCCGGCCGAGGTGATCAGGTCGATGGCGGTAGTGGGCGCGCGCCACGACCAGATTTCCCTGCCCTCCGAACTCTATGACGAGCGCGCCAATTCCGCCGGGCTCGACCTTTCCAACGAGACGACGCTCGCCGAGATCAGCGCTATCCTCAAGGAAAGCGCCGGCCGGGCCTGGACGTCCGTGCCGCAGCTCGCCGGTGCCGCCAGTGCTGGAGAGAGCCGGCCCGTGCTCAATCCCGGCGACCACAACGATGTCGTCGGCCAGGTGACGGAGGCCACCGAGGCCGATGTCGCGACGGCGATGGCGAACGCGCAAAAGGCGATGCAGGGCTGGTCCCGCTGGACGCCGAGCGAGCGCGCAACCTGCCTGGCGCGCGCCGCCGACATCATGCAGAGCGAGATGCCGGTGCTGCTTGGCCTGATCATGCGCGAGGCGGGCAAATCCATGCCGAACGCCATCGCCGAGGTGCGCGAGGCCATCGACTTCCTGCGCTATTACGCCGACCAGGCCCGCCTTACGCTTGGCGTGGCCCATAAGGCGCTCGGTCCGGTCGTCTGCATCAGTCCGTGGAACTTCCCACTGGCGATCTTCTCCGGCCAGGTCGCCGCGGCTTTGGTGGCGGGTAATGCCGTGCTCGCCAAGCCGGCGGAGGAAACGCCGCTGATCGCGGCCCAGGCCGTGCGCATCCTGCACGAGGCCGGTGTCCCGGCCGACGCCCTGCAACTTTTGCCGGGAGATGGCCGCGTCGGCGCCGGGCTGGTGGCCGCGCCACAGACCGCGGGCGTGATGTTTACCGGTTCGACCGAGGTGGCACGCCTGATCCAGGCCCAGCTCGCTACGCGCCTTGGATCCAATGGCAAGCCGATCCCGCTGATCGCCGAAACCGGTGGCCAGAACGCCATGATCGTCGATTCCTCGGCCTTGGCCGAACAGGTGGTCGCAGACGTGATCGCCTCCGCCTTCGACAGCGCGGGACAGCGCTGCTCGGCCCTGCGCGTGCTCTGCCTGCAGGAGGATGTCGCCGACCGCACCCTCGCCATGCTCAAGGGCGCGTTGAAGGAGCTGCGTATCGGTTCGACCGACAGCCTGAAGGTCGATATCGGCCCGGTGATATCAGCCGAAGCCAAGACCACCATCGAGGGTCATGTCGAGGCCATGCGCGGCCGCGGCCGCAAGGTCGAGCAGGTGGAACTCGGCGAGGAGACGCAGGGCGGCACCTTCGTGGCGCCGACGATCATCGAGATCAACGAGCTGGCCGATCTGCAGCGCGAGGTCTTCGGGCCGGTACTGCATGTGGTGCGCTACAAGCGCGACGACCTGGAGCGCCTGATCGATGCGATCAATGCAACCGGCTATGGCCTGACCTTCGGCCTGCACACCCGCCTCGACGAGACCATCGCCCATGTCACCAGCCTGGTGAAGGTCGGCAATGTCTATATCAACCGCAACACCATCGGCGCGGTCGTCGGCGTGCAGCCCTTCGGCGGGCGCGGCCTGTCAGGCACCGGCCCCAAGGCGGGCGGTCCGCTCTATCTCGGGCGCCTGGTCGACACCCCGCCGATCCCCCCGCGGCACAGCTCCGTTCATACCGATCCGGTGCTGACCGACTTCGCCAAATGGCTGGGACAGCGCGGCATGAACAATCTGGCCCAGGACGCGCGCGAAATCGGCGGCGACTCCGCCCTCGGCCTGGAGATCGAGCTCACCGGCCCCGTCGGCGAGCGCAATCTCTATGCCCTGCATCCGCGCGGCCAGATCTTGCTGGTACCGCAGACTGAGATCGGCCTGCACCGGCAGCTCACGGCGGCGCTCGCCACCGGCAACAGCGTGGTCGTCGACACGACCTCCGGCCTGCAGCCCGTGCTCAAGACCCTGCCGGTCAGCGTGGCGGCGCGGGTGAGCTGGAGCAAGGACTGGAAGAAATCAGGTCCGTTCGCCGGTGCCCTGGTCGAGGGAAGCGCGGGTGAGATCCAGGAGGCGAGCAAGGCCATTGCCGGCCTGCCGGGCCCGCTCGTCCTGGTGCAGGCGGCCTCCTCGCAGGAACTGGCGGCAAAGGCGGACGCCTATTGCCTCAACTGGCTGCTGGAAGAGGTTTCCACCTCCATCAACACCACGGCCGCGGGTGGTAATGCCAGCCTGATGACGATCGGGTAGGGCGCAGCAGAAAAAGGCCCGTTTTGCCTCCCCTAGCTTCATCTAGGGCATCTAAACTTCTCGACCGAGACGAGTAAGACTCAAATATCCCTCCCCGACTTCGGGGAGGGTGGGCCGGCGAAGCCGGGTCGGGTGGGGTAGAGTAGCGCGATCCCGCCTTTTTCGGCTCCGTGGCGCCACGCTCCCCTATCCGCCGGTGCTGCGCACCGGCACCTTCCCCGAAGTCGGGGAAGGATTCTCGCGCCCTGTTCTGAAACCGCGAGATATGTCTATGCCCTAGACGAAGCTGGGGGAGGAAACGCCTGCCTTCCTCGGCAGGGCCGCGATGCAGTCCTGTTCCCGGCGAAACCCCTATCCCCAGTCGAGCTTGAAACTTCGCACCATGGTGATTGTCTTGTCGCCGCGTGCCGATATCTTGGCGCCTGCGCCGATCCCATGAATCGGCGACAGTGGAGACGACGATGACGGATGGACGGCGGGCTGTAGCGAACACCGGGAGAGGCCGGACTTTCCTTGCTGCATCTTTGGCAAGCGCATTGATGCTGGGTGCCCCGGCGGTCCCGGCTTTGGCCGCGGCGATGGGCATGGGGGACGAGCCGCCCTCCACCAGCAGCGAGGTCAAGGGCGTGGCGTTCCGCCTTCTCACCACCCTGCCGCGCGCGCGGGGGGCCGTGGAAGGACTGGACGAGTGCAGCCATCTGACCGTCAAGCCGAGTTCGGAGGCCGGCCGCGCCGTGGCTGAGCGCGGTTGGGCCGTGACGGGCGAGGCCAAGCTGGGGACATCCCTGCGCGCCGTCAGTTTCGCCGGCGGCTTCGAGCCGGGAACCAGCGGTACCTGTCTCGTCAATGACGGCAATGTCGGTGTTTTCGACGGCAGCAAACTGGTTGCCCTGCTCTATGCCGAAAAGGGCTCCAAGCAGTCGCTGGGCCGCGTCCAGGCCCTCGAAGGGGGCGGGGTTCGGGTCATCGACGGTGATTTTCTCGCCACGCCGCTCGGCGACATCCGCTCGATCGACGACTACAAGTTCGAGTTCAACCCCGTGGCGGCCAATGACGGCGTCTGCAACGGCCGCGCCAAGGTGCCTAACATCAACAACATGCCGATCGACAAGGCGCGTGCCGCGCTGAAGGCGAATGGCTGGGAACCCGTGCCTTCGAGCGAGCAGGATCGTACGGACAGCCGCGTCGCCGATCTCGTCAAGCTCGGCGTGGTCGAGGCGGAGAGCTGCTCGGGCACCGGCCTTGGCTATTGCAGCTACAATTATCGTGGCGCGGCGGGTACCCTGTCGGTCACCACGGCCGGCGACAACGACTACCCCTCGGTGTCGGACTATGACGTGAAGTGCAATTGAGGCTTTCTGGGATCGCAGGGATGCCTGCGATCCCAGAAAATGCCTGCCCTCACACCGCCGGGTTGACCCAGCCGAAGGGTGGCTCGAAGCCGGCCATGGTCGCGGGTCCCCAGGTCCCGGGCTGGTAGGGGGTCACGGGCACGATGTTGCCGATGACGGGGTCGAAGATGCGCCAGGCGATTTCGGCGGCATCCTGCCGGGTGAACAGGGCGTTGTCGCCTTCCATGGCATCGCCGATCAGCCGCTCATAGGGCGCGAGGTCGCCGGTGCCGTCATCGACGGCCACGAGTTCGACTGGCTCGCCCACCAGGTTCTCGCCGGGCGCCTTGATGCGCGAGCCGAGCCCGATGGTGATCTGCGGATTGATGCGGAACCGGAGCTCGTTGGAAGGCCCTTGCAGCCGTTCGGCGAACACGTCGTGCGGCGGCTTCCTGAACCTGACCACCACCTCGGTGCAGCGCACCGGCAGGTTCTTGCCGGCACGGATATAGAAGGGTACGTCGGCCCAGCGCCAGCTGTCGACAAACATCCTCACCGCCGCGAAAGTCTCGACGGTGGAAGCAGGCGCTACGCCGGGCTCGTCGTGATAGCCGACGAACTGGCCGCGCACCACGTCCTGCGGCGTCAGCGTGCGGATCGCCTTGAAGATCTTGACCTTCTCCTCGATCAGATCGTCCTCGAGCCGGCCGGCCGGCGGCTCCATGGCGAGCAGGATCAGCACGTTGACGAGATGGTTCTGGATCACGTCCCTGATCGTGCCGACCTCATCATAGAACTTGCCGCGGCCCTGCACGCCGAAATTCTCGGCCATGGTGATCTGGATGCTCTCGACGAAATTGCGGTTCCAGACCGGTTCGAGGAAGGCATTGGCGAAGCGGAAATAGAGCAGGTTCTGGATGGCTTCCTTGCCGACATAGTGGTCGATGCGGAAGATCGCGCTCTCGTCGAAGAAGCGATGCAAGACGGCGTTGAGCTCCCTGGCGGAGGCCTCGTCATGCCCGAAGGGCTTTTCTACCATCAGCCTGGCATTGGCGGCGCAGCCCGATTCCTGCAGGCCCTGCGCCACCGTTTCGAACAGGCTCGGCGGGATCGCCAGATAATGCAGGGGGCGGGTCGCCTGGCCCAGGGCCGCCTTCAACTTGGCGAAGGTCTCGGGACTGCGATAATCGCCGCTGACATAGCCGAGGAGGTTGGAGAACCTGGCGAACACGCTTTCGTCGAAGGCATCGCCATAGGCCTTCACCGAGCTCTCGCGGGCCCGAGCGCGCAGCTTCTCCACGTCCCACGGATCGAAGGCGACCCCGATCACCGGCACATTGAGGGCGCCGCGCCGGACCATGGCATAGAGGGCGGGGAAGATCTGCTTATAGGCAAGATCGCCCGTGGCGCCGAAGAGAACGAGAGCGTCGGAATGCGGTGCCGGCATGATGTCTTCCCGAATTGAACTGCCACCCAGCGCAGCCCTCACGTTGGTAAAACGGAAGAGGCCTGATGGGAAGCCGGAAAGACGCTACGTCAGCTATGCGCTCCTCACCGGCACGGCCCGCCAGTTCGGCAACGCGGCGATGGTGAGCGCCCTCAGCAGCCATTCCAGCGGACCATAGGCGTGGTGGCGCAGCCACCAGGCGCTGAAGGCAAGCTGGAAGAGATAGAGCACGGCGGCGATCGCCAGCACGCCCAGGGCCGGTAGCTGGCCGACCAGGCCGAGGCCATAGGCGGTGAAGATCAGCGAGCAGGCGAGCGACTGGCTGAGATAGTTCGACAGGGCCATCCGTCCGGCAGGCGCGAGGACGGCCGCGAGGCGCATGCCGACCGTGGTGCGGAACAGCAGCATGGCTGCCGCGATATAGCCGCCGGCGAGAAAGGGGCCGGTCAGGATGCCGGCCGCCAGGCCCAGAACTTCCCAGCCGGTGCCGGGCAGGGCCATCGAGGTGCAGGTGTAGAAGGCGCTGCCCGGCAGGCCGATCAGCAACGCATGGCGCAGCAGCCGGCGGAGCAGGGGACGGGCCTCCTCGTCCTGCTCGAACAACCGCCGCCGGCCGGCGACGAGGCCGCACAGGAACATGGCGAGGGCCGAGGGCGCCTGGATCAGGCCCAGCAGGACCCAGATTCCGCTGAGTTCCTGCAGATGGGCGCCGATCACGGTGCCGGGCGTGCCGGCATAGGCGGCGAGGGCCGCTGCCGCCTCGGCATGGACGGTGAGGGGATCGACGGCCTCGCCCGCCAGCAATTGCAGCCCGCCGAGCGCTGCCCAGACCAGGCCGGTCGCCGCAATCAGCCAGGCAGCGAGGCGCATGGCACCCCGATCGCTGCAATGCCGCAGCATCAGCAGGATGACGCCGAGCACGGCATAGGTGGTGAGGATGTCGCCATGGAACAGCAACACGGCATGGGTGAGGCCGATCAGCCACAGGCCGATCTGGCGGCGCAGCATGCGCGGCACCAGCGGTTCCCCGGCCCGCTCGGCCGAGCGCATCTGCAGCGTGAAGCTGTAGCCGAACAGGAAGGAGAACAGCAGGTAGAACTTGGTCTCGAAGACGAAGGAGACCAGGCCTTCCACCAGGCGTCCGGTCAGGCTGGTGAAGGCTGGATCGGTGACGCCGCGCCCGTAATAGACCGAGGCGAAGGCGGTGATGTTGACGACAAGGATGCCGAAGAGGGCGAAGCCGCGCAGGGCGTCGACATTGGCGAGACGGGCGAGGGTGGTGGAGCGGCTCATGGCTGGCTGACCAATGGTGCATATTAATTAATAGACTAGTCGATCTAATAATTGGTGCCAATTGCGGATTTTTCAAGGTGGCTGGTCAGACCGATATCGTCAGGTCACGACGCCCGGGCGCAGGAAACGCGTGAGCAGCAGTTGCAGCACGTCCCGCTGGCGGTGAAGCTCGAAGCCCGGATCCACCGCGAAGCGATTGAAGATGCCGTCGATCAGGGCGGCGATCCAGCGGGCGCCATCGGCCGGCGCCAGGGTCGGATCGACCTGTCCGCGCGCCACCGCATTGCGCAGAAGCATCCTGAGCGAATCCTGCAACGCCTGGTCATTGGCGGCGACTAGGGCGCCGATCTCGGCATCGCGCAGGGCTTCGGCAGCGATTTCGAGCTGCAGCCTGAGATAGGTCTTGTTGCTGCCGAGTTCGAGAATCAGGCCCATGAATTCAAGCAGTTCCGCGAACAGGTCCTGCGCCCGCTGGATCCGATCGAAATGAACCTTGGTCTGCCGTCCCTCCTCCTCGACGATGGCGGCGATGATGGCCTTCTTGTTCGCGAAATAGTGGAAGAGGTTGCCCGGACTCATGCCGGCCTCGGCGCAGATCTCGGCCGTCGAGGTCTGGTGGAAGCCCTTGCGGGAAAAGCAGGCGATCGCCGCATCGAGGATATGGCGGCGCTTGGCCTCGTATTTCTTCGGATCGACCTTGCGCATCGCCTGTCCGCTCAAAGATAAATGGATTGGTCGATCGAAGAATAAGCCTGCCGCAGCCCGACGCAACACGCATGGGCGGTACCTGATCTCGCGAGTGCAAAAAAGGACGCAATCGTAAGGTCTTGCAGGGATTTTCCGCCAAGTGACTCGAGAGACGGCTCGAAGCGTTCCTACAGTTTCATGCCCATATAGATGCTTGCCGGCCGCGCGATTTCCCGAAAACCCAGCTTCTCGTAGAAGCCGAGCACCTTGGCGTTGCCGGCGCTGACGCCCAGATGCAGGCCCGGCACGCCCTTGGCCCTGAGAGCCGCGAGTTCGGTCTCGACCAGGCGGCGGCCCCAGCCGCTGCTTTGGAACGGCGGCAGCAGATTGATATGGAGATGGGCCGGATAGCCGGCGAGCATGGCTGGATCCTTGCGCTCTGGGCGGCGGATCAGCGACAGCACCCGTTCGTCACTGGCCTTGCTGGGCGTGATGCCGGCGACCTGCAGGCGCACCCGCGGCCACCACTCGCTATCCAGCCGGTCGGCAAAGGCATCGGTATCGGGCGCGGCCACGACATAGCCCACGGCTCCGCTCCCTGCGTCGAGCACGAAGGCGAAGTCGGGTGCCAGGACCTGGTAGGGCACGGCCCAGATGAAGCCGGGCAGGCGCGGCTCGGAATAGAGATGGCTGGCGTCCGAACCATTGTCGGCCGTCCGCAGGCAGATCTCGTAGAGGGCAGGGCGGTCGGCCTCGGTGGCGGGACGGATGACGGCAGTGTCGGCCAAGAAGGGGCTCCGTGCAGAACGCGAGGAAGGAAGAGCCGGGAGGAAACCCTCACCAGCCCTGCCGATCATGGGGGACTGCCGTTTCAAGCGGAGCCCGCCTGTACGTCGTCTCCCCGAAACTTGGCCGATGCTGAAACGCCAGCCATTTCAGCACTATCGTCTTACCAATGAACAATTGCAACTTGCCAACCGCCTGCTTCCCCGTGATGGTAGCGCCAACGAAGAAAGGGCGCGGCCGTTCGCACATCCAAGTCGGACCGGTGACCGGCGCCCAACATAGCGCAACGCAGAGAGGGACCACCGATGTTGCGGACTGGGACGTCTTCTTTGAGAACCGATACTCTATTGCGTCGGCTTTTGCCTTGCCTGGCAGTCGCCACCCTGTGGTGGGGAAGTACCCTCCACGGCGCGGGAGCACAGACGCTGACCGTCTGGGACGATCAGGCCCTGCCTTCCCAGGCCAAGGTCATCTCGGAGATCAACGCCAAATTCGAGGCGGCCCATCCCGGGGTGAAGATCGCCCGCACGGCGCGCACTTTCGAGGATCTGGGCCTGACGCTCAAGCTGACCCTCTCCTCCGGAGGCGGGCCGGCGGTCACCAAGGCCAATCAGGGCGCGCAGCAGATGGGGGCCCTGGTCAAGGAGAAGCTGCTGCTGCCCATCGACGTCTATATCGCCAAATATGGCTGGGACAAGAAGCAGTCCGACGGCGTGCTGGCGCGCGACCGCTGGTCGGACAAGGGTGAGTTCGGCACTGGGCCGACTTACGGCATCTCCGCCCTCGGCGAACTGGTCGGCCTTTACTACAACGCCAAGGTGCTGAAGGAAGCCGGCATCGACAAGCCGCCGGCAACCCTGGACGAACTCGCCAAGGATGTGGAGGCGCTGAAGGCCAAGGGCGCCGTGCCCTTCACCATCGGCACCACCAAGGGCGACATGGCCCTGCACATGTTTGCTTCCCTGTCGCAGGCCATGATCGGCGCCGCCGACCGCAAGAGCCTCGACGATCTCGTCTATGGCCGGGGCGGCAGCTGGAACACGCCCGGCAATGTCGCCGCCGCCAAGCAGGTTCAGGATTGGGCCAATGGCGGGGCCTTCAACGAGGGTTTCCAGGGCATCGCGGATGACGATGCGGTGCAGCTCTTCGTGGGCGGGCAGGGCGCTTTTCTGATCAGCGGCACCTGGCGGCTCGGCGACATGCAGGCCAATCCTGACATCCACTTCATGGCACTGCCGCCCGCAGCCAGCGTGAAGGACCCGCTCATTGTCGGCGGCGTCGAGCTGGCCTGGACCATCACGGCACTCGCCAAGGACAAGGCGACGCAGGACCTTGCCGGCGACTATATCAACTATCTCCTGTCCGATGATGCGGCGGCGGCCTGGGCGGCGGCCGGCTATCTGCCGGTGGCGGCCCTCGAAAAACCCGACAAGGTCCAGATCCCCGCCTTGCTCGGCGAGACCATCAAGGTGTGGAATACGGTGAATGCCGCCAATGCTCTTGGCCACTATCCCGATTGGGCCAGCCCCACCATGCTGAAGACCTTAACCGATGGCCTGACCCGGGTGATTGCCAAGGAGGATACGCCGGAAGTCTTCATTGCTGCCGTCGACAAGGACTATCAGGGCTATATGGCCAGCCAGAAGAAATAAGGGACACAAGGCTCGTTCACGCCGCGTGACCTTGCCGCAGAAGGCACGACTTGCCCTCTCCGCGAAGCGGAGGGGGGCGAGCGAAGCGAGGTCGGGTGAGGTGCGGCGGGCAGCGAATGGCCTTTGAAGGCTTGCACGACGGTCGTGCAAGACTATCGCGCTGAGCGGGGTGCCCGCCACAACACATCCGTCACGACTTCGTCGTGAACAGCCATATCTTCTTTTCGAAGATATGGCGGCCTTCCCCATTTCGTGGAGAGGGCTTCTCGCGCCTCTCAGGATCGGATCCGAGACAGCTCCATGCTCGACGCCTCCAAATATCGTAATCTTCTCTATGTATTGCCGTCGCTCTTGATTTATGGCGCCTTCGTGCTGGTGCCGATCCTCAGCTCCATCGTCCTTGGTTTTACCGCCTGGGGCGGCATCAGCGCCCCGCGCTTCGTCGGCCTGGAGAACTATATCGCGCTGTTCTCCGATCCGGTGTTCTACATCGCGCTCAAGAACAACCTTGTTTTGCTGATCTTCTATGTGGCGTTGCCCCTGCTGCTCGGCCTGGTGATGGCCGCCGTCGTCACCTCGATCCGTTCGCGCGAGCAGCTCGTCCTGCGCACGCTCTATTTCATGCCCTATGTGATGCCCACCGCGGTGCTCGGCATCATCTGGCGCTGGCTCTACAATCCCGCCTTCGGACCGTTGAACCAGGCCCTGAAGGCGATCGGCCTCAAATCGCTCGCTTTGCCCTGGCTCGGCAGCTTTACCTTCGCCTTGCCGGCCGTCGGTCTCGTCGCCACCTGGTATTATGCCGGCTTCTGCATGGCCATCTTCATGTCTGGCCTGCAGCGCATCGAGCCCTCGCTCTACGAGGCCGCCAAGGTCGATGGCGCCACGCCCGTGCAGTCCTTCCGCCACATCAGCGTGCCCTCGCTGCTGCCGGAAGTGCGCATCGTTCTGCTTTTGACCATCATCTTCTCGATCAAGAGTTTCGACCTCGTCTTCACCATGACGCGAGGCGCCCCCGCCAATGCGACCTTGGTGCCCAATCTCTACATGTATCAGCTCGGCTTCGATCTCGGACGCTACGGCTACGCTTCGGCGGTGGCGGTGGTCGGGGCGATTCTGATTTTCTTGGTGAACGGCGTGATCCATCGCTTCATGCCCGAGCGGGAGAGGGAGCGCTGATGGCCGCTTCTTCGCGCACGGCGCCTGCCTTGCTGCCGCTTCGGGCTCTCATGTGGCTGTTTGCCCTGCTCACCGTCTCGCCCTTCGCGCTCTTGGTGCTGACCTCGCTCAAGAGCCAGAAGGACGTCCTGGCAGGCGCCTTCGCCCTGCCGCAGCAACTGCATTTCGAGAATTTCGCCAGGGCCTGGGTGGACGGGCATTTCGACACCTATTTCCTCAATTCCATCCTGGTGGTGGTGCCGGTGGTCGGCATTTCCGTCATGCTCGGCATTCTCTCGGGCTTTGCCTTCGCCTTTCTCACACTGCCGCTCAAGCGCACGTTCTTCGTGATGCTGACGATCGGCATGATGGTGCCGACCGAGGCCTTCATCATTCCGTTGTTCCATGAGTTTCGCTGGCTCGGTCTGCTCAATACCTATTGGGCGCTCATCCTGCCGCAGATCGGCATGTCGATCCCCTTCGCGACCCTGTTCATGGCGAGCGCCATGCGGCAATTGCCGATCGAGCTCGTCGATGCGGCCGTGATCGATGGCGCCACGCGGCTACAGGTGCTGCGCCACGTCATCCTGCCCTTGATGAAGCCGGCGATGTCGACGCTTGCGCTCTTCCTGTTCATCTGGACCTGGAACGAATTCCTGATCCCGCTGATCCTGGTCAACAATGACGAAGTGCGCACGCTGCCGATCGGCATGCTGTTCTTCCAGGGCCGGTATATCGTCGATATTCCGACCCTGACGGCAGGCGCAGTGATCATCGTGGCGCCCATCATCGTGGTCTATCTGATCTTCCAGCGCAATTTCATCCACGGCCTCACGGCCGGAGCGGTGAAATGAGGCACCTCCAGGCTGTGGGCGAACTGTTCATGCCACCAAGGATGTGTTCAATCGGTCGCGGAAGCCCTGTAGGAATTGTCTGAACAGTGATGGAGCAAGGTAGGATGAAGGTCGGCATTATCGGGCTCGGCTATCGCATGGGCTATCTCGCCCGCATCTTCAGCTTGATGGTGCCGGGCTTCACCGTGGTGGGCTATGTCGACCCGGCACCGGCGGGCCTGGGCTACATGAAGGAGCATGGCATCGAGGCGGGGCGGGTTCATGACAGCCCCCAGGCCTTGCTCACCGCCGAAAAGCTCGACCTTTTGATGGTCGGCTCCCCCAATGCGATGCATCTCGGCCATATCCAGGTTGGGCTTGAGCATGGCGTAAAGGTCTTCGCCGAAAAGCCGGTGGTGACCTCGCAGGAGGACACCTTCAAGCTGCTCGAACTCCTGCGCATCCACGGCACCGACAGCGTGATGGTCGGCCTGGTGCTGCGCTATGCCTCGCTCTATCGCGATCTCACCCGCATGCGGGACGAGGGCGTGCTGGGCGACATCGTCTCGATCGAGGCGTCCGAGCATCTGGCGCCCTATCATGGCGCCTTCTTCATGCGGGACTGGCGGCGCTACCAGCATTATTCCGGTGGTTTCATGCTGGAAAAATGCTGCCACGACATCGACCTCTACCAGGGCCTGGTCGGCTCTCGCCCGGTGCGGGTGGCAAGTTTTGGCGGCCGCCGCACCTTCCTGCCGGGCAATGCCCCGAATGCCCAGGGCATCAACGATCTCGAAGTCTATCATCGCAAGCCGAGCGGCTGGCTGAGTACGGACAAGGTGTTCGACTCCGATGCCGACATCATCGACTTCCAGGTGGCGATCGTCGAATTCGAGAACGGCGTCGCGCTCAACTTTCACACCAATATCAACGTACCCGACGAGTTCCGGCGCTTCTGCGTGATCGGTTCGAAGGGCATGGCGGAAGGGGACTTCGTGCGCAATTACTTCCGGGTGCACGACGCCCGCACTTCGGAAAAGCTGGTCGACAAGACCTACGAGATGACGGAGCTTTCGGCCCATTACGGCGCGGACGAGCAGATGGCCGCCGATATTGGCAAGCATCTGATCGAAGGCGCTCCGCTGCCGGTCTCGGTGGTGGACGCGCTCGCGGCGGGCCTGACCGCCATCAAGATGGACGAGGCCCGAGCCAGCCGAGCCGTACTCGACCTCACCGACAGTTGGCGCCGCTTCGACGAGGCGCTGACCGGCGGATAATACCGGGCCTTCGAAGAGCTATTTTCTGGGATCGCAGGCATCCTTGCCCATAGGCGCTAACTTTGCGGACAAAGGCTCAGGTTCTTACCCTCCCCTGGAGGGGGAGGGTCGACACACAGTGTCGGGGTGGGGTGATTTCTTGGCAGAAAAAGCAGTCATATCAACGAAAAATTGCGCAATTTCACCCCACCCCGGCCTTCCAGGCCGACCCCAGGCCATTCCAAGAGGAATGGCCGATCCCTCCAGGGGAGGGTAAGAAATTGGCGCTCGCCGGATTTAAGTCAGCGCTCGTGGGCATCCTTGACGGCTCTTCCCATTCATCCGCCGAATCGCTTCCAAGAGCAGGCAGAAATGCCTGTGATCCCAGGAAGAGTCGGCTTCAATCCGACCTGGTATGAGCCCTAAAGTTCCACCACGCGGTTCGGCAATTGGTTCCGCGGCTGGCTCTCGGGCGGGAAATGCTGTGCCAGCAGGCCCCCGCATTGGCCGATAGCGGCAATCAGGCCGTCGGCGAGACGCCCGGTCGCGGCAGCCTTGGTCAAGTCGGTGACCGTATCGTCCCAGACCTGTTGCTCGACCTTGGCATTGATGCCCTCGTCGGCGATCAGTACGGCCTGCCGCTCGGCCATAGCGATGAAGATGAGGAGGCCGGTGCGGTCGGCGGTCTGCTGCAGGCCCTGGGCCAGGAATTGGCTGTGGGCCGTCAGCATCACCTTGTGGCGGCGCATGGGCGACGGCGCAAACCAGAGCCGCACGCGCCGCGGCCAGCTCAAGGCCGTCACCACCGTGAAGACGGCGATCTGGATCAGGCTGAGAGTGAGCAAGCCCTTCCTGAGGCCGGAAACCATGTCGACCTGGCTGAAATTGCCGCTGCTCCAGTCCGCTCCGAACAGCGAGGCGTGCAGCAACCCGGATGCCAGCAGACCGATCAGGACCGGAGTAAGGAGCACCGCCACCGCGCCCAGGGTCACCGGAATCCAGCGATAGCTCGCCACGGCATGGCTGACGACGCAGTAGATCTCGCCGGAAGTGTTCGTTTCCGCCGCGGTGATGGCCGCCGCAATGCGCCGGTGATCGTCTTGGGTCAGCACCCGGGTCATCTCACCAGCTCCCACTCGAACCGCCGCCGCCGAAGGAGCCGCCGCCGCCCGAAAAGCCGCCGCCGGACGATCCTCCCCCACCGCCCCAGCTCGAACCGCCGCCCCAGCCCGACGAGGTCGGGATGAAGATGGGGCCGGAGCCGCGCCGCCTGGCGCCCGGTCCACGGGGGCCACCGCGGAAGGTATCGATCCAGCCGGAGGCGATCACGAAGATAAAGAACAGGATGAAGAGAATCACGAGGACGGTTTGCGGGTCGAAGCCGTCGTCGCTGCGGGCACCATCCTTGGCCCGCTGCTTCCATTCGCTCTCATTGTTGAGCAGCACGTCCTCGATGGCGGCGACACCGGCCGTGATGCCGGCGGGCATGTCGCCGGCCTTGAATTGGGGCAGGATGGCCTGCTGGATGACCACGCTGGAGAGCGCGTCGGTCAGCGTGCCTTCCAGCCCATAGCCGACCTCGATGCGTACCTTGCGTTCAGTGGGGGCGACGATGAGCAGCACGCCATTGTTGAGCTTGCCCTGGCCGATGCCCCAATGACGGCCGAGCTGATAGCCGTAATCGGCGATTTCCAGGCCTTCCAGGCTCTTGAGGGTGACGACGACGAGTTGGTCGCTCGATTTGTCCTCCAGCGCTTTCAGGGACTGTTCGAGGCTGGCGCGCTCGCCGGCGGGAATGATGCCCGCCTGGTCGACCACGCGATCCGTCAGCGCGGGAAAGTCGAGGGCGAGAGCCGGAGAGACGAGGAAGAGAAGCAGAAGGGCGAGCGCAGCAAAGAACGGTGTGCCGGTCTTCTCATCTCCATCGCGAGATGGAGGCGGACCGGCATGTCCCGTCTTTGCTGCCGGTCCCGCTCCATCTCGCGATGGAGATGGGAAGACCAGCACACCCAGGGATGCGCGTCCATTCATGCCGATTGCGGCCTCAGTTGAAGTTCACCTTGGGAGCCGCCTGGTTTTCCGGCGCGGCGCTGAAGGTCTCCATCGGCTTGGTGCCGCTGTAGAAGATCGCCTTGTAGATGCTCTGCGGGAAGGTGCGCAGGTCGGTGTTGAAGACCCGGACCGCCTCGATATAGTCCTTGCGCGCCACGGCGATGCGGTTCTCGGTGCCTTCGAGCTGCGATTGCAGCGACAGGAAGTTCTGGTTCGATTTCAGGTCCGGATAGGCTTCCCGCAAGGCGATCAGGCGGCCGAGAGCACCGGACAGGCCCTGCTGAGCCTCCTGGAACTGCTTGAACTTGTCGGGATCGGTGATCGTGCTGGCATCGATCTTCACGCTCGTCGCCTTGGCGCGGGCCTCGACCACTTCGGTCAGCACCTTTTCTTCCTGCTTGGCATAGCCCTTCACGGTTTCGACCAGGTTGGGCACGAGATCGGCGCGGCGCTGATACTGGTTCTGCACTTCGCTCCAGGCGGCCTTGGCCTTTTCCTCGTCGGTGGGAATGGTGTTGATGCCGCCGCTGACCACCAGCCCGACGACAACCACGATGACGGCAATGATCGCAAGAATTCGTGCCAGTCCCGACATGCAAGGGCCCCCTTTGTCGCGCCGACGATGAGCCGGCCATCATGTCCTTATATCGACGCGACCGGCAGGGGCAAAGCATCCCGAAAAACAGCCCACAGGCCCGTCGGGCGTTGTCACGGCGTGATAACGCCCGCTGTTGCATGAGAAGAGCCGGAACGTTCGGCACGACGGCAGGCAGGGGGAAGTCATGAGATCCTATGTCATTCTGCGTCGACCCAAGGCGGACGCGCCCGGTCGAATGGGGCTTGAGAGGCTCCAGCCCAAACCGCCGGAAATCACGGTCGAGAACCTGCCCGACCATGCCCTGCCCGAGCTGGATGCCGATCCCGATACCTCCTATGCCGAGAACATGCCGACGGCGCTGATCGAGCCTCTCGACAGCCCCGCACCGGCAGTGGCCGGCGCGGATTGGGGGATCGCGGCTGTCGGCGCCGATGCCAGCCCCTTTACCGGCGCCGGGGTCACGGTTGCCGTGCTCGATACCGGCATCGATGCGGCCCATCCGGCCTTTGCCGGCGTGACACTGGTCGAGAAGGATTTCACCGGCAGCGGCAATGGCGACGTCAAGGGCCATGGCACCCACTGCGCCGGCACCATTTTTGGCCGCGACGTCGGCGGCCAGCGTATCGGCATTGCGCGCGGTGTCGGCAAGGCCCTGATCGGCAAGGTGCTCCGCAATGATGGCAAGGGCGATTCCGGCATGATCTTCGAAGCCCTGCAATGGGCTCTGAGCGAGAAGGCCGACATCGTCTCCATGTCGCTCGGCTTCGATTTCCCGGGCCTGGTGAAAAACTTGACCTCGGAGGGCTGGGACATCGAACCGGCGACCTCGATGGCACTGGTCGGCTATCGCAGCAATCTGCGCATGCTCGACACCATCATGGCCATGCTCAAGGCCCACGGCGCCCTCGGCACCTCGCCGCTGGTGGTGGCGGCGGCGGGCAATGAGAGCAAGCGGGCGGCCGTGACGCCCTATCGCATCGCCGCATCCCTGCCGGCCGCGGCCGATGGCGTGATAGCGGTGGCTGCGATCGGGCGGGACGCCGACACCTACAAGGTGGCGCCCTTTTCCAACATGCTGGCGGCAGTGGCGGCACCCGGGGTCGACATCACCTCGGCCTGGCCTGGCGGCGGCCTTCATACCATCAGCGGCACCAGCATGGCCTGCCCGCATGTCTCGGGCGTGGCCGCCTTGTGGTGGCAGGCGCTCGAGCAGAAGGGCATCAGCGCCAGTGCCGCCAGCGTCGGCGCCCGTATTCTCGCCAGCGCCCGCCGGAACGTGTTCCCCGCGGATGTCCCCGAGGTCGATATCGGCCAGGGCATGGTCACGGCGCCGCCGGCAAACTGACGGCAGCGCTCGCTCAGACGAGGAGGGCGGGAGACAGCGGATCCGCCCGATCGAAGGGCTGCTGCAAGGCTCCGACCGTTGCCGGGGCGGCGCCTTGCCTCGCCCTCGTGATCGCCGCGTAGAAGGAAAAGAAGCTTCCGGCGGGGTAGCGGATCAGGGCATCGCAGCGGGCCAGCAGCAGCATTTCCACCAGGGCGTCCTCGAAGCCTGCTGCGGCGGCGCCGGGTGCGTGCAATTCCCCGGCGGCGGGCGGGCGATAGGTCTTGGGACGGCAGATCACGCCGGGTACCTGGGCCCTGAAAGCGGTCTCCACCTCGACGCTGTCGGTGCAGAGCAGTACCGGGGCCTCGTGGCCGAGCCTGGCGCGAGCGGCCTCGACGGCCCGCCGGCAGCGCTGGAGGGCGGCGTCGAAGGAATGCCAGGAAGGCGCGTGCCCCATGATGTCGCCGCCATTGCCATGGCGCATGTGCAGGCCGATCACCGGCGCTTGTGGAAGCTGGGTTCGCCGGAAATCCTCGACCGCTGCGGCGATGGCGGGCAGGGGACGCAGGGCTGCGAGACAGGCATGCGCGTCGGCGAAGGGGAAATGCTCGCTCGACAGGCAAGCATGGAAGGCGACCGTCGCGGCTGGAAAATCCTCGCCGGCCAGGATCGCGGCCACCGCCTTGTCCCGTTCCTCGGGATAGGAATCGGTCGGCATCAGCCATGGCATGGCCAGCATGCCCGGCTGTTCCCAGGCAAGCGGATAGGCCGGCCGGGGCAGATCGGCGGTATCGAGCTCGTCGCCCGTGATCAGCGGCACGCCGGCAAGCGTGGGCCCGGCTTCAAAGCAGTGGGTAAAAAGGTTGCCGGCGCCCGGCGCATAGCGGGCGTGGCGCCAGTCGACCACCAGCGTGCGCGCGCTCAGACGCGCGAAACGCCAGGCTGCGCAGAGGCAGACGAGCCGGTCGCCCAATCCCGTCTTGCGCAGCGACAGCGCATAGCGACCGGCATCAGGACGGGCCGAGACGGGATCCGGCACGTTTCCCGTCTATTTCTTGGCCTCGAGCGCGGCCTGTGCGGCTGCCAGTCTGGCGATCGGCACGCGGAAGGGCGAACAGGAGACATAGTCGAGCCCGGTGCGCTCGCAAAAGGCGATCGAGGCCGGGTCGCCGCCATGCTCGCCGCAGATGCCGAGCTTGAGATTGGGCCGCTGCTTGCGGCCACGCTCGACGCCGATCTCCACCAGCGCGCCGACACCCTCCTGGTCGATCGAGACGAAGGGATCGATGGCGAAGATGCCCTTCTGCACATAGGTGCCGAGGAAGGAGGCCGCGTCGTCGCGCGAGATGCCGATCGTGGTCTGCGTCAGGTCGTTGGTGCCGAAGGAGAAGAATTCGGCGCTTTCGGCGATCTCGCCAGCACGGATGGCCGCGCGCGGCAGCTCGATCATGGTGCCGACCTGATAGACCAGCTTGACGCCCTTCTCCTTTTCCACCGCCTGCGCCATGGCATCGATGCGCGCCTTGACGAGGTCGAGTTCGGCTCGCGTCGCCACCAGCGGCACCATGATCTCAGGCGTCACCGGCTGGCCGGTCGAGGCGGCAGCTTCGACCGCCGCCTCGAAGATGGCGCGCGCCTGCATCTCGGCGATTTCCGGGAAGGCGATCGCCAGGCGGCAGCCGCGGAAGCCGAGCATCGGGTTGAACTCGTGCAGTTCCTGGGCGCGGGCCCTGAGCTTGGCGGCCGAGGCTCCCATCGCGGCCGCGACTTCGGCGACCTCGTCTTCCGAATGCGGCAGGAACTCGTGCAGCGGCGGGTCGAGCAGACGGATGGTGACCGGCAGGCCCGACATGATCTCGAAGAGCTGGCGGAAATCCTCGCGCTGCATCGGCAGGAGCTTGGCGAGGGCGGCGCGCCGGCCCTTCTCGTCGTCGGCCAGGATCATCTCGCGCATGGAGACGATGCGGCCCTCGTCGAAGAACATGTGCTCGGTGCGGCACAGGCCAATGCCCTCGGCCCCGAAGCTGCGCGCCTGGCGGGCATCGGCGGGGGTTTCGGCATTGGTGCGTACCTTCATGCGCCTGACGCCGTCGGCCCAGGTCATCAGCTCGGCGAACTCGCCGGAGAGCTCGGGCTGCACCATGGCGATCTTGCCGGCCAGCACCTGTCCCGTCGAGCCGTCAATGGTGATGACGTCGCCCTTCTTGTAGGTCTTGCCACCAGCCACCAGCGTGCCGGTGGCGGTGTCGACGCGGATGCTGCCCGCGCCGGAGACGCAGGGCTTGCCCCAGCCGCGGGCCACCACGGCGGCGTGCGAAGTCATGCCACCGAGACGGGTGAGGATGCCGGAAGCGGCCAGCATGCCCTTGATGTCCTCCGGGCTGGTTTCCTGGCGCACCAGGATGACGGTCTTGCCGGCTGCCTTGCCGGCTTCGGCCTCGTCGGAGGTGAAGACGATCTCGCCGGAGGCCGCGCCAGGGGAGGCTGGCAGGCCGCGCGCGATCTCGATGCGTTCGGCCTTGGGGTCGATGGTGGGGTGGAGAAGCTGGTCGAGGGCGCCCGGGTCGATGCGGCCGACGGCCTCTTCCTGCGTGATCAGGCCTTCCTTGGCCATTTCAACCGCGATGCGCAGCGAGGCCTTGGCCGTGCGCTTGCCGGAACGCGTCTGCAGCATCCACAGCTTGTTGTCCTCGACCGTGAACTCGATGTCCTGCATGTCGCGGTAGTGCTTCTCGAGCACCTTGGTGATGCCGACGAATTCGGCGAAAGCTGCGGGCATCGCCTCTTCCATCGAGGGCTTGTTCGAGGCGCCTGCCTGCGCGGCGGCCTTGGAGATCGGCTGCGGCGTGCGGATGCCGGCCACCACGTCCTCGCCCTGGGCGTTGATCAGGAACTCGCCATAGAGTGCGTGCTCGCCGGTGGACGGGTTACGGGTGAAGGCGACGCCGGTGGCTGAGGTATCACCGCGATTGCCGAACACCATGGCCTGCACATTGACGGCCGTGCCCCATTCGGCGGGGATGGCGTGCAGCGAGCGATAAGTGATGGCGCGCGCGTTCATCCAGGAAGCGAAGACAGCGCCGACAGCGCCCCAGAGCTGTTCCTGCGGATCCTCGGGGAAGGGCTTGCCGAGCTCTTCGAGCACCAGAGCCTTGTATTGGCCGACCAGTATCTTCCAGTCCGCGGCCTGGAGGTCGGTGTCGAGCACATAACCCTTGCGCTCCTTATAGGTGTCGAGGATCTCCTCGAAATGGCCGTGGTCGACGCCGAGCACCACGTCCGAGAACATGGTGATGAAGCGCCGGTAGGAATCCCAGGCGAAGCGCTCATTGTTGGAGGCCGCCGCCACCGCAGCGACCGTGGTGTCGTTGAGGCCGAGATTGAGCACCGTATCCATCATGCCCGGCATCGAGGCGCGCGCGCCCGAGCGCACCGAGACCAGCAGCGGATTCTCGGCATCGCCGAAGGCCTTACCGGTGATGCGGCCGATCTCGGCCAGGGCCGTTTCGACCTGGCGCTTCAGCTCCGGCGGGTAGCTGCGGTCATTGGCGTAATAATAGGTGCAGACTTCGGTGGTGACGGTGAAACCGGGCGGCACCGGCAGGCCCAGATTCGACATCTCCGCCAGGTTGGCGCCCTTGCCGCCCAGCAGGTTCTTCATGCTCTGTTCGCCTTCGGCCTTGCCGTCGCCGAACCCATACACCCACTTCGTCATTGCACTTCCTCAGTGATTTCGGATTGGCCGATTGCGCCGGCACGTATTTGGCGCAGAGCCTTTCCACAGCCGGCCGATAAATTCAATTCTTCAAACGTCTAAATCGATAGGTTGGACGGATAACAAAATGTGTCAGAGTGTAATAATTGCGCGTGATCCCGCTTTTGTCTGAAGAACGGGCACGTCTAGAGCGCGATATGTCTGATTAATCGAGCCGAATCGTTGAAGATGGCGGGGAGACAGTATCAGGGACCGCTGTCTTCCGGCCGGCCCTTCCTCTACAACCAGCGTTGCGTTTCCAGGAGCCGGCTGGAAGCCAGCGGTCCCAGCAAGGCTCTGCGGCCATTTTTCCCCTTGCCTTAACCGGCCCGGGCCTCGAAAACGCCAGTATACCAATTGCAGGAGCGTGCATGTCGACTTTCAAGGCTCTCGTCGTCACCAAGCCCGATAGCGGCTATGCCTGCAACTTCGCCGAGTTCGACGAGCGCGATCTCATGGACGGCGATGTCACAGTGCGCGTCACCCACTCGACCGTCAACTACAAGGATGGCCTAGCCATTACCGGCAAGGGACCGGTGGTACGGCGCTTTCCGATGATTCCGGGGGTCGATTTCGCCGGCGAGGTGATCGCCACTTCCAGCAAGGACTGGGATCCCGGCGACCATGTCATCCTCAATGGCTGGGGCGTGGGCGAGACCCATCTCGGTGGTTATGCCGAGCGGGCCCGCGTCAAGGGCGAGTGGCTGGTACGGGTGCCCTATGGCATGACCCATGCGCAGGCGATGGCTGTTGGCACCGCCGGCTACACCGCCATGCTCAGCCTGATGGCGCTGGAGGCTCATGCCATCACGCCTTCGCGCGGGCCGGTGCTGGTGACCGGGGCTGCCGGCGGCGTGGGTTCCACGGCAGTCGCTTTGCTGGCTCGGGCCGGCTACAGCGTGATTGCCTCCACCGGGCGGCCTGAAGAAGCCGACTATCTCAAGAATCTCGGTGCCGCCGAGGTGATCGATCGTGCCGAGCTGACCGGGCCCGCGCGCCCCCTCGGGAAGGAGCGCTTTGCCGGCGCGGTCGATACGGTCGGCTCGCTTACCCTCGCCAATGTGCTGTCGCAGATCAAATATGGCGGTGCCGTCGCCGCCTGCGGCCTTGCCGGCGGGGCCGACCTGCCGTCCAGCGTGATGCCCTTCATCCTGCGCGGGGTCTCGCTGCTCGGCATCGATTCGGTGCAATGCCCCCAGGTCGTCCGCCAGGAGGCCTGGCGCCGCCTCGCCAACGAACTCGACCGCGACAAGCTCGATGCGATGACGAGTTCGATCCCCTTCGACGAGGTCCGCGAAACCGCCGCCAACATTCTGGAAGGTAAGGTGCGCGGCCGGGTCGTGGTGGAGATCGGCTGACGGTTCGGCAAAGGTCCGATGCGGTATAGCTTGCACGACCTTTGTCATTGCCGGGCTTGACCCGGCAACCCAGCTTCAGCCGCCGAACCGCTGGATGCCCGGGTCGAGGCCCGGGCATGACAAAAAGCTGCGTTTCTTTCTTAAGCAAACCGCAGGGGGACAGGGCCGGCTGGGCCCCTCCGTTTGCAGGGCGCCTCCTCAGTGGGCGTTCCTCTTCCTCATGCCAAGGCTGCCATGCGCAAGGATCTTATTCTGGGCATCGTCCTCGTGCTGGTCGGGGCCTCCTGCTATGGGCTGCAATCGACCTGCGTGAAGCTCGCCTACGGCCAGGGCTATTCGCCGGGCGAGGTCATCGGCACGCAGTTCGTCATCGGGGCCATCGCCCTCGGCCTGATCAAGCTGGCCAGCCAGATGCGGCCGTCCAGATCAGGCGCAATGCCGGTGCGTTGGTCCGATCGGCTCAAATTGATCGCCGGCGGTGCCAGCATCGGCTTCACCGGCTCGTTCTATTACCTGTCGGTTGCCTATACCTCGGTCTCGGCCGCGATCGTGCTGTTGATGCAGAGCGTGTGGATGGGCGTGGCGCTCGATGCCTTACTGACCCGGTCCTGGCCGTCGCCGATCAAGCTGGCATCATCCGCATTGGTGCTGCTCGGCACCGTGCTGGCAACCAATCTCCTCGGGGATACAGACCATCTGAGTGTCCTCGGCATCACCTTTGGCCTGATGGCGGCCGTGAGCTATACGGCCGTGATCTGGTGCTCCAATCACGTGGCCGTCCATGTCGACGTGATCAGCCGGAGCTTCCTGATGGTGTTCGGTGGCGCGGTGGTCGCCGTGCTCATCGCCCTGCCACAACTCTCGGTGCGGTTCGATCCGAGCATCATCTGGGGCTGGGGCCTCGTCATCGCCCTGTTCGGCACGGTGCTGCCGCCCTTCCTGTTCAACAAGGGTATTCCAGCCACAGGCGTCGGCCTTGCGGCGATGCTCTCCTCCGTGGAGCTGCCAGTGGCGGTCGTCATGGCCGGCCTGATGCTGCACGAGGCCTTCCTGCCCTCGCAATGGGCCGGTGTCGGCATCATTCTCGGCGCGATCGGGTTGGCCAATGTCGGCGCTGGACGGGCGGCAGCTTGATGCCGCCTAGCCGGACGATTGTTCCAATGGTGCCGATTTCCTGCTATTCAGGGCTTTAAAGGGATAACCGAAGCGCTGCCTCGAAACCCGACATCCTTGGCCTCACCAGGCGGATCGTCGGCACCATCCCGATCCCGGACGTGAGGTCTCATGATCGGGAAGACCAGATGGATCGCCGCGTCCTACTCCTTGCACTCGCCACTTTCGTCACCGGCACCGCCGAGAACATCGTCATCGGCATCCTGCCCGACATTGCCGGTGGGCTCGGTGTTTCCATCGGCCTTGCCGGCCAGCTCACGGCAGTCTTTTCGATCACGTTTGCGCTCGCAGCTCCTGCCGCCCTGCTGTTGACCGCGCGTTTGGAGCGCAAGGCCGCCTTTGTCGCGGCCCTCGCGGCCTTCGTCCTTTGCAACCTCCTCGCCGCAGCCAGCCCCGGCTACAGCGTGTTGTTCGTCGCCCGCGTCGGCATGGCGGCGGCGAGCGCCACCATCGCCCTGCTGGCGACCATGCTGGCCACCGAACTCGTCGACGAGAGCATGAAAGGCCGGGCGATCGGCGTGATCTTCATGGGGGTCAGCGGCTCACTGGTGCTCGGTGTGCCGATCGGCATGCTCGTCTGCTCGCTGGCGGGTTGGCGCAGCGTGTTCCTGGCGCTCGCCGCCCTGGCGGTCGTCGTCCTGATCGTCTGCCGCCTGAAGCTGCCCGATGTCGGGGCCCGCCGGCAGGGCACGCCCGATTACCTCGCCCATTTGCGATCGCGCCCCCTGGTCTGCGCACAGCTGGTGTCGATCCTGATGATCTCAGGCCATTTCGTGCTGTTTGCCTATTTGGCTCCCTATCTCGGTGGTGTTCTCGGCATCGCCGGAACCGGGATCGTGCTGGCCTTCATCGCTTTCGGCGTTGCCGGTGTGTCGGGTGGCTATCTCGGCGGCCTCACCGCCGACAAGCTCACGCCGCGCCGGGCGATCGTGCTGGTGCCGCTGGGCTATCTCACAGCGGTCATGCTGATCCCGCTCGCGGCCGGCACGAGCCTGTCCTTCTTTCCGGTGATGATGGTCTGGGCCTGCCTGAGCTGGATGATCTCGCCGGCGGTGCAGAGCTTCCTGATCGCGATGGGGCCGGATACCGCCGAAGCGGGGGTGAGCCTCAATCTTTCCGCCATGCATATCGGCGTCGGCCTGGGCACGGCCCTGGGCGGCGTCGCGGTGGAACGGGTGCCGATCAGCTCTCTGCCGGGCATCGGCGCGATCCTGGCCGCCATGGCCTTGATGATGGCAATGCTGGCCTATCGGGGCGCAGGCAGGCGGGCAGGGCTGGCGGTGTAGCGGGAGAGCGAATAACCCTCCGGCTTTACGGGTGAAGCGGCGAACGAGCCGGGGCGGATGCTCAGGATTCCCCGGTTCCCTCCAGCACGGGCCTCAGCTTCGTCAGCGCTTCCCAGCCATGGTCCATGAAGGCGCGGACCTTGGCCGAGTGCTTGAGATCGGGATGGGTCAGGAGCCATAGGCCGGCGCCAACACCCGGCAGGGGCTCCGACAGGCGCGGCAGCGGCAGGGTATCGCCGATATAACAGGGCAGCAGGCCGACCCCGAACCCCGAACGCAGGGCCTCGGCGACGCCGACAATGGTGTTGAGGCGCATGATGATGCGCTCGTTCGGCACTTCGCGTTCCACCCAGCGCGCCGGTGGAATGTTGGAAAGCCCTTCGCCGGTGGCGATCCAGCGCTCGGCGAAAAGGTCGGTGAGTTCGGCTCCCTTCAGCCGCTCCGGGCCGTAAATGGCCCAGGCAATAGTGCAGACCCGCCGGCCGACCAGCGTGTCCGGCGGCGCGGAGGTGGCACGGATCGCCACATCGGCGTCCCGCTTGGACAGGTTCAGCGGCAGGTTGGAGACCACGACGTCGAGGCGGATGTCGGGAAAGCTGGTCAGGAAACTGGTGAAAACAGGCATCGTCAGGTGGGCCATGATGCTGTCATTGGTGGTGACGCGCAGTTCCCCCGACGGCTTGACGTCCCGTCCCGCAACGCGGCGCTCGAAGCCGCTGATGTCGTCGGCAATGCGGCCGGCGAGGGCCACCATCTCCTCACCGGCCGCGGTGAGGGCGTAGCCGCTGCGCCCTCGCTCGAACAGGCGGGCGCCGAGCAATTCCTCGACGGCATTGATGCGGCGAAACACGGTGGAATGATTGACCCCGAGCGCGATTGCCGCACCCACCAGGGATTTCGTCTCCGCCACGGCGCGGACATAGCGATAATCATCCCAATTGGGGGATGGACGCTGTAGAGCGGAGTCAGAAACGGTCATACAGGCGCCCCTGGCGACAAGAAACGCGGATCCAGCGAAGGCTTTCTATTGTTAGCATCGGTGAGCAACGGTGCAAGATCGACTTGCTGGCGGCAATTCGGTCCGTGTTTTCATAGCAAGCATATTCGTCATTGCGAGCGCAGCGAAGCAATCCAGTCTTCGCAAGATCGTGGGCTATGGCCCCTGGATTGCTTCGCTGCGCTCGCAATGACGGGTCGATTGGGCTTGTGGGTGCCGAGTACGAGAGCAAAGCGCGTTTAGCCGGAAACGCTTGTTTGCTCTCGCTCTTTGGTTCCAAGCCAATCCTACGGATTGGCTTGGGCGTCTTTGCGATTCTTGGCGATTCCGCCAAATCGTAAAACGCTTCAGCCCTCGATGCGCGAGAAGTCGGCGACGCTGCGGGTTGCGGTCCGGATCTCCTCGAGCAGCTTCAGACGGTTGAGACGCAGAGCGGCATCCTCGGCATTGACCAGGATCTTGTCGAAGAAGGCGTCGACGGGCCGGCGCAACTGCGCGAGGGCCGTCATGGCGCCTTCATAGTCCTCGGTCGCAATGGCGGCAGCGACAGCCTGCTTGGCCGTCTGCAAGGCCATCTGCAGGGCTTTCTCCTCCGGCTCGGTGAGGAGAGAAGCGTCCGCACCGCCGGAATAGGCGCCGGCGCCGTCCTTCTTCTCCTCGATGCGCAGGATGTTGGCGGCGCGCTTGGCGCCAGCCAGCAGTGCCTTGCCGTCCTCGTTGCCGAGAAAGCGGCCAAGAGCCTCGACCCGGCGGACGATGAGCAGGAGATCGTCCTGCCCGCCCAGGCCGAACACCGCGTCGACGAGGTCGTGGCGTGCGCCCTGTTCGCGCAACTGCACCTTAAGGCGATCGGCGAAGAAGGCCAGGAGATCGCCGGCGATGTCATTGCTCTTGGCGAAGGGCGCCTGGGCGATGACAGCCAGAAGAGGCAGGCGCAGCTCGTTGTCGAGGACCAGGCGGATGACGCCGAGAGCGGCCCGGCGCAGCGCATAAGGGTCCTTGCTGCCGGTCGGCTTCTCGTCGATGGTCCAGAAGCCGACCAGTGTGTCGAGCTTGTCGGCGAGCGCCACGGCGACCGCAACCGGATCGGTTGGCGCACTGTCGCCGGCGCCCTTGGGACGGTAGTGATCTTCGATCGCGGCGGCGATGGCGGCGTCCTCGCCCTGGGCGGTGGCATAATAGCGGCCCATCAACCCCTGCAATTCGGGGAATTCGCCGACCATTTCAGTGGCGAGATCCGCTTTTGCCAGCTTTGACGCGCGTTCGGCCTTGGCTGGATCCGCGCCGACGGCTGGCGCCAGCGCCTTGGCCAGGGCGGCGATGCGATCGATGCGCTGGCCCTGCGTGCCGAGCTTCTCGTGGAACACCACGTTCGAGGCGATGATCTTGGCGAGGCGCTGGTCGAGCGGCTTGCCTTCTTCCTCATAGCCGGGCAGCGGCCTCTGGTCGGTCTCCCAGAAGAATTTGGCGTCGGACAGGCGCGCGCGGATGACGCGCTCATTGCCGGCGACGATGGCCTCGCCGCCATCGACAGCCTCGATATTGGCGATCAGGATGAAGCGGTTGGCCAGGCGCCCCGTCCTGGGATCACGCACCACGAAGCATTTCTGGTTGGCGCGGATGGTAGCCTGGATTGCTTCATCCGGCACGGAGAGGAAGGTCTCCTCGAACGAACCCATCAGCACCACCGGCCATTCCACCAGGCCGGCAGCTTCATGCAGCACCGCATCGTCCTCGACCAGTTCCAGCCCCTGGGCGAAAGCGAGGTTGCGGGCGTCGGTGAGGATGATGTCGCGCCGGCGGGCCGGATCGAGCACCACCTTGGCGGCCTCCAGCTTGGCGACATAATCTTCGAAGCGCCTGATCTGGATGGTGCCCGGCGCCATGAAGCGGTGGCCCTTGGTGGTGTCGCCGACGGCGACGCCCTCGATCTCGAAGCGCACCACCTCCGGGTCCTCGGTCTCGGGACCGAAGGTGCAGATGATGGAATGCAGCGGGCGCACCCAGCGCAAGCTTCCCGACCCCCAGCGCATCGATTTGGGCCAGGGAAAGCTACGCACGACTTCCGGCACGATCTCGGCGATGAGTTCGGGCACGGCGCGGCCGGCTTTCTCCACCACCGCGACGTAGAACTCGCCCTTCTTCGGATCGCTCTCGATGCGTGCCTGATCGAGCGAGGCGAGACCGGCGGCCTTCAGGAAGCCCTGGATCGCCCCGTCGGGGGCGCCGACCCGGGGACCCTTGCGTTCCTCGCGCGTATCGGGCTGGCGGATCGGCAGGCCGTGCACGGTTAGCGCCAGGCGGCGCGGCGTGGCATAGGCCGAGGCGCCCTCATAGACGACGCCGCGCTCGACGAGCGCATCCGTCACCATTTTCTTGAGGTCTTCAGCCGCCTTGGCCTGCATGCGGGCGGGGATTTCCTCGGAGAAGAGTTCGAGCAGAAGGTCGGGCATGGGATCGGTTTCGAAGTTGGGCGACCCGGAAGGTCGAATGAAGGAGGCGAGGACGTGTCGGGCAAGGGAGAGTTGGGGAGAGCTAGGCTCCACCTGCCTCGGTCCTGACCCAGGCCTCGCCGCAGGCCTTGGCGAGCTCGCGCACGCGCAGGATGTAGCTCTGGCGCTCGGTCACCGAGATGGCGCCGCGGGCATCGAGCAGGTTGAAGCGGTGGCTCGCCTTGATGCACTGGTCATAGGCGGGCAAAGCGAGCTGATGCCGCTCGCCTTTGTCGCCGGCCGCGAGCAGGGCCTTGCACTCCTTTTCGGCATCGGCGAAGTGCTGCTTGAGCATCTCGATGTCGGCATGCTCGAAATTATGCCGCGAATATTCCTGCTCGGCTTGCAGAAAGACGTCGCCATAGGTCACCTTCTCGGCGCCGTCGCGGCCGTTGAAGTTGAGGTCGTAGACGTTCTCGACGCCCTGGACATACATGGCCAGGCGCTCGAGGCCGTAGGTCAGTTCCCCGGAGACGGGACTACACTCTTGACCAGCCACGATTTGGAAATAGGTGAACTGCGACACTTCCATGCCGTCGCACCAGCATTCCCAGCCCAAACCCGATGCACCGAGGGTGGGGCTTTCCCAGTCGTCCTCGACGAAGCGGATGTCGTGCAGCAAGGGATCGACGCCGATGGCGGCGAGCGAGCCGAGATAGAGGTCCTGCAGATCCGGCGGCGACGGCTTGAGGATGACCTGGAACTGGTAATAATGCTGCAGGCGATTGGGGTTTTCGCCATAGCGGCCGTCCTTGGGGCGGCGCGAGGGCTGGACATAGGCGGCATTCCAGGCCTTGGGGCCGAGCGAGCGCAGCGTGGTGGCCGGATGGAAGGTACCCGCACCCACTTCCATGTCGTAGGGCTGCAGCACGACACAGCCATAATCGGCCCAGTAGCGCTGGAGGGTCAGGATCAGGCCCTGGAACGAGCGTTCAGGGCGCATATAAGCGGGGGTAGCGTCGGCCATCTCGGTTCTCGAAAGTAATAAGCCGTGCCGGGGAAGGTGTTTCCGCCGGTACAGACGTCAGCCCGACCCTTAGAGCAAGATCGACACTGGGGAAACCTGTTTGTGCAGCGCGCGATCCTGTGCCTGTCCGCACAGCTGCCGGGAAGCTCTCATGAGACAAGGGATGCAACGGGACACATCAACCGATCCCGTACAACCAAATCCCAGGAGAGTAGTATGTCCAGGCAATCCCTTCTTCGTACCGGTCTCATCGCAGCCTTGATCTTCGGCTCGGTGGTCGGCTCCATCACCACCTCCTTTGCCGCATCCACCGGCCCCGGTGCGGGCGGCAACGGTGGGAACGGCGGCGGTCGCGGCGCCAGCGCGGGTCCTTCCGGTGGCGGTGGTGGCGGTGGTGGCATCTCACCCGAGGCCCGCTTGATCATCGCGAACCCGCCGCCCTGCCGCACCCATGTCTGCAATCCGCCGCCACGCCCGCCCGTGGTTCGCATCCAGACCAAATTCGTCGATCAGACGCGCTGCACCAATGTCTGGCGCCAGGTGGTGCTGGATGACGGCAGCGTCATCGAGGACCGCACGATGCCGATGCGCAAGCATTGCCGGGTCATCCGCAATTTCGATTGATCGAGCGTCCCAAAACAAAGAAGCAGGTTCGCAAGAACCTGCTTCGACGCGTCTGATAGGCTTGGCGTTAAGAGCGGCCGCACATACGCATGTGCCATGCCGGGAGGCAGCACCAGGTCTGCCGTCCTCCGGTTCAATCCGGGCGATAGACGCCGCTGCGCGGGTCGCGGCGCAGGTTGATGGCTTCCTGCCGAACGGGCTGGGGCTTGTAGAGTTCGTTGTTCACTCGCTCCCATTCGCGCTTGACCAGGCGAACAAGCACCACGGTCCCGACGAGGCTGGCGACTGCTAGAACGACAGGATGCATGGCAGGCCCTCTTCATTCATCATTTCGTAACTATAAACCGAAACGGGCACGAATTGCACGCCCTTCGAGTGCGGCAAGTACGCCTTCGGTTAATTGCTCACTTTCGGCGGCCGAAAAATGGGCGCCCAGACCAAGGCGCCGGCCCAGCAGACCACGTGACTCCGAGACAGTCTTGAAGCGCACCTTTTCGCCGTAGCGCGCGCGCATGACGGACCGGATGTCCCCAATCGCATCGGCAAGGCCGAACTCGATCGCCTGCGGCGCGAGCCAGAACTCGCCCGAAAAGAGCTGGTCGTCTTCGCCCTTGAGCTTGCCGGCTCGGCGCTCCTTCACCAGGGCGATGAACATATCGTGGATGTCGCGCTGCAGGGTGGCCAGCCTTTCGACATCTTCGGGTCTTTCGGGGCGGAAGGGGTCCAGCATCGTCTTGGAGCGCCCGGCCGTATGGACACGGCGCTCGACCCCGATTTTCTCGATCAGCTTGTCGAAGCCGAACGAGGCGGAGACCACGCCGATGGAGCCGAGGATCGAGGCTGGGTCGGCGATGATCTCGTCGGCAGCGCAGGCGATCATATAGCCGCCGGAGGCGGCGACATCCTCGACGAAAGCGAAGACCGGCAGCTTCTTCTCGGCGGCAAGGGCCCGGATGCGGCGCATGATCAGATGCGACTGCGCCGGCGAGCCGCCGGGCGAATTGATCACCAATGCGACCGCCTTGGCACCTTTTACCGCGAAGGCGCTGTCGATGAGCTTGTCGAGCTTGGTCATGTTCAGGCTGGCGCTGAAACGCGAGCCGGTGCCAATGGTGCCCGAGAGCGGAAGGACGGCAACCACGGGAGCCGGGTGGCGCCACTTCTCGGGCAGCAACCGCCGGATCCGGCCGACACTTCGCTTCAACAGATTGTCCGATTGCGGGATATCAGGTGTCGTCAACGCGGCTTCGCCTTTTCCTGTGCAGCATGAAGCGGCGGGCCTCACGAGAAGGTGATGACCGCCTTTGCCGCATATAGGCACGAAATCCCGGCGGGACGATAGGCTGCGGCATCTGCTGAATGCAGGATGAACGGGTCGATCAAGTGGCATTCAGCAGATGATGGGATAGTGAAAGCGGGAAGGAGCGAGAGATAGTCGCCACTCCCCTGGAACCTTCCCGGTTCTGGCAGTTAGTATCATAGTAAGCTGGCCCGTCGGGGTTGGGTCGAGCTTTCGCCGATCTGAATCGCAGGAGGAACGAATGTTTCGCAAGCTCGCTTTAGCGGCCGCCTTGGCTTTCGGCATGGGGGGCGCTGCCATGACCGTGCAGTCGGTCCAGGCCGCGGTGGTTCATCCGGCAGCCAATGCCGGCGTGATCCAGGCCATCGAACAGTCGGCCCCGGCACCGGATGCCGCACAGAAGGTCTATCACCGCGGTCGCCCGCATTATGGCCGTCCGCACTACGGCCGCCCGCATTGGCGTCCACGTCCACACCGCTATTGTCGGGTGAAGCGCGTGCGTGTGCACACCTATTACGGCTGGCGCTGGGTGAACCGTCGCGTCTGCTGGCGCTAACGAACGTTTCGTCCAAGGCGTTTCGCGACTTGGCGGCATCGCCAGGGATCACAAGGATGCGTCGGACCAAAGAGTGAGAGCAAAGCGATGCTCCGTCTGAACGCGCTTTGCTCGAGGGCGTGAATATGAACACCCCCGATCTTGGTTCGGGGGTGTTTCTTCATGCGCAGAGCGGATGCCTTAGAACTCGTCGATGCCGAGTGCCCGCCAGGCTTCGGTCAACTGCAGGGAGATAGGCAGGTTGAGGTTCTCCCCCGTGGGAGTGGGCTGGAGGAACCATCTGCGATAGGTTCTGACCAGCTTGCCCTGTTCGGCCATGGTCGCGAAGGCTCGCCTGACGGCTTCGGCCATCAGCGGATCTTCCCGGCGGAACATGATGCCATAGGCGTCGTAGGTGATGAAATCCCCGACGACGGCCAATGACTTCTGGGCGTGATTGCGGGCGATAAAGCCATAGAGCAGGGCGTCATCGGTCGCGAAGGCATCGGCTTTGCCTGCCGCCAGCATGTCGTAAGACTGCTGGTGGTCGGGAGCCGAGGCGATGATCATGCCAAGCTTGTATTTGTCGTTGAGCTGCTTCAGTGCGGCTTCATTGGTGGTGCCGGCTGTCACCACCAGGGTCTTGCCGTGCAGGTCCTTGTAGGTGTGGATGCCGGAATCGCGTTTGACCAGGAGCTTGGTGCCGGCCACATAGGTGATCGGCGAAAAGGAGACGCTCTTCTGGCGCTCGAGATTGGCAGTGGTCGAGCCGCATTCGAGATCGGCCTCACCTGATGTCACGGCCTCGATACGCGTATCGGAGGTGACGAGCTTGTAGTCGATGCGCACCGGCTTGTCGTGCAGTTCGCGCGAGATCTCCTCCACCACGCCCTTGCACAACTCGATGGCGTAGCCCTCTGGTCCGGCCTGGTCCGGGCGCTTGAAGGAGAAGGGAAAGGAGGCGTCGCGATAGCCGATGGTGATGGCACCGGTGCTGTTCGCCTTCAAAAGGGTGCCGGACAGTTCGAGCGGAAAATATTGCTGCTTGGGCGCGGCCGACAGGTCCTCGCCGATCATGTCTTCGGCCCTGGCGATGCCGATTGCCGCCATCACGATAGCGAACGTGAGCGGAATGAGTTTGTTCAAGGATCTCTCCCGAAAATCCGGGCGGCCGCCGGTCGGCGCCGCCCTCATGCGGCGTGCCGCGACGCAAGAGGCGATTGGCGGCACAAACGATGCTCGATGAGGGCGGCGGCATCGCAGCCGATGCCGCCGCCAGGCGTTCAGGCGTGAGCGCCTGCGGGTGTGGCACCGGCCACGCCGATGTCGTCCTTCTCCGGGCCGAGATCGCCTTCGAACTTGGCGACTGCAGAGGCCGCCAGCGAGTTTCCGATCACATTGGTGGCACTGCGGCCCATGTCGAGGAATTGGTCGATCCCGATGATCAGGAACAGGCCGGCCTCCGGAATCTTGAACTGCTGCAGCGTGGCGAGGATCACCACCAGCGAGGCACGCGGTACACCGGCCACGCCCTTGGAGGTGAGCATCAGCACGGCAGCGATGGTCAACTGGGTACCAATCGAGAGTTCGATGCCATAGGCCTGCGCGATGAACAATGTCGCGAAGGTCGTGTAGGCCATGGTGCCGTCCAGATTGAACGAATAGCCCAAGGGCAGCACGAAACTGGCGATGCGCTTGGAGACACCGAAACGCTCGAGCTGGTCGAGGATCTTCGGATAGGAAGCCTCCGAACTCGCGGTGGAGAAGGCAAGGAGGAAGGGCTCGCGCATGCGGCTGACAAGGCTGGTCATACGTCCGCCGAGCACGAAATAGCCGACGCCGAGCAGGAGTGCCCACAAGATGGCCAGAGTCAGGTAGAAGCCCCCAAGGAACTTGGCGAAGTTGAGGAGAACGCCCGGCCCGGACTTGGTGATGACCGAAGCAACGGCCGCGCATACGGCGAAGGGGGCGACCTTCATCACATAGCCGGTGATGACGAGCATCATATGGGCGATATCGTCTGCCAGCTGGATCAGTGGCTTGCCGCGCTCGCCCAGGGCCATGATGGCGACGCCGGCAAACATCGAGAACACCACGATCTGCAGAATCTCGCCCTCGGCCAGCGATTTGAACAGCGAGGTCGGTACCAGGTGTTCGACGAAGTTCTTGAAACTGAAGGATTCGGAGGAGAGATTGGCTGTGTTCGCGGCCTGATCGGCGATGACGATGCCATGACCGGGCTGGAGGAGATTGGCCATCAGCAGGCCGAGCAGCAGCGACACGATCGAAGCCGATATGAACCAGGCCATGGTCTTGGCGCCGACGCGCCCAAGCGTCGCGGCATCGCCCATATGGCCGATCCCGACGATCAGGGTCGTGAGAACCAGGGGGCCGATGATCATCTTGATCAGGCGCAGGAAGACGGCGCTGACCAGGGACATGTAGTCGGCGACCGAGACAGCCGTTTTCTTGTCGGGGAAGGAATAGAAGCAGGCGATACCGATCGCGATGCCCAGTACAAGGCCTATCATCACGTAGATGAAATTCTTATTCAAGTTGACCCCCCTCATTTGACCTAACGGTTGCATCCGGCGGGATGCAGACAAGCGAGATTTCTCTGGGGCAAATTATCAGACAAACGGCGTTTGAAAGGGCGCTTGCCAAAAATTTGCAACGGATTTGTCATGTTATTGACATAGTTGCACTCCAGCCGGCCGCGTGAGTCAAGCCTTTTCAAAGCGCTTTTGCAGATGTCGACCGGCACATTTCCTGTCGAATATTGACGGGATGTTTTGCTCGAAAAACAGGAGCGTTCACTTTGGTCAACGCGAAGCAGGACCATACCGCCCGTGGTGCAGGCTTCGCGCAGGACAGTGCGGCGGAACGGCGGTGCTGACCGGTGAACTTGCGGTGGCGGCTCAGCCGATGCTTTCCCCACCGTCGACGACCAGGGCCTGCCCGGTCATGAAGGCGGAGCGATCCGAGACCAGGAAGAGGATGGCCTCGGCGATCTCCTCAGCCGTGGCCCAGCGGCCCATCGGGATCTTCTCGCGGACATAGGCTTCGATGGCGGCACGGCCGCCCATCTGGGCGATGAAGGGCTCGTTGAAGGGGGTGTCGACCCAGCCGGGGCAGAGGGCGTTCACGCGCACCTTGTGCCGGGCATAGTCGAGGGCCATCTGGCGGGTCATCGCCACCACGGCGTGCTTGGAGGTGGCATAGGCGATCATCTCCCGGTCGTAGAACATGCCGGAATTGGAGGCGGTGTTGAGGATGACGCCACCGCCAGCCGCGATCATCGCCGGCATGGCGAGCCGGGCCGCAAGGAAATGGGCGCGGACATTGATGCGCCAGGAGGCGTCGAACCCATCGAGGCTGACATCGGTGAGCGGCCCGCCGATCTGGATGCCGGCATGATTGTGCAGGATGTCGATGCGGCCATGGCGATCGAGCGTGCTGCGAACGAGATGCTCGACGGCCGCATCGTCAGCCACATCGGTGGCTACAGCCTCGGCACGGCCTCCCTGCGTGCGGATCCTGTCGGCGGTCGCCTCGCCGGCGGCGGCGTCCCGGTCGGCGACGATCACGACGGCTCCTTCGCGCGCCATGGCAAGGGCACCGGCCTGGCCGATACCCGAGCCCGAACCGGTGACGACGGCGATGCGGCTTTCCAGGATCATGGTCATTCACTCGATGATGGGGAGCAGGGGCGCTATTGGCGCTTGCGCAGCAGGAACTGGGCGAGCAGCACCATCAGCACCGAGGCGACCAGCACCAGCGTGGCGATGGCGTTGATCTCGGGCGTGACGCCGCGGCGGATCGAGGCGAACACATAAATGGGCAGGGTGGTCTGCGGGCCCGCGACGAAGAAGGCCACGATGAAATCGTCGAAAGAGAAGGTGAAGGACAGCAGGAATCCCGCCAGGATGGCCGGGAAGATCTGCGGCAGCACGATGGAGCGGAAGGTGGTGAAGGGCGTGGCGTAAAGATCGCTCGACGCCTCGACCAGGTCGCGGCTCAGGCTGCCGAGGCGCGCGCGTACGATCATGGTGACCAACGCCATCGAGAACAGGCCGTGCGCGGCGATGATCGAGCCATAGCCGAGGCCGAGCCTGGGCGGGGCATCGCCCGGCCAGATCGCCGCGAGCAGCGGATTGGCGAAGGCGAAAACCTGCACCAGCGCCACCAGCGTGGCGATGCCGATGACCACGCCGGGCACCACGATCGCGGCGCCGAAAAGAGCATCGAAGACGAGGCGGGTTCGCGTGCCGACGCGCGACAGGCCGAGGGCCGCCATCGTGCCGAACACCGCCGCCAGCAGTGCACTGCTGGAGGCGACGATCAGGCTGTTGCGCAGGGCTTCCATCAGGAAGGGATTGGCGAGGGCGGTGCCGTACCACTTCGTCGAAAAGCCGACGATCTCGCTGGCGTTGCGGCCGGCGTTGAAGGAGAACAGGACGAGGAGCCCGATCGGCAGATAGAGAAAGGCGAAGACGGCGGCGACGAAGGCTCTCATCAGATCAGGTCCACCTGCCGGGCGCCCGATACGCGTGCCGTGATGCGGTTGGCGATCATGAGCACCACGACCGAGGCGACCACCAGCGTTACGGCGATGGCGGAGCCGAACGGCCAGTTGCGCGATTGCAGGAAGAGGTCGACCAGGGCATTGCCGATGAAGAAGACCTTGCCGCCGCCGAGCAAGGTCGGGATCAGATATTCGCCGAGCAGCAGGATCATCACCAGGCTGAAGCCGGTCATCACGCCGGGCAGGGACAACGGCAGCGTCACGCCGAGGAAGGTCGAGACGGGCCTGGCGCCGAGGTCGGCCGAGGCTTCGAGCAGGCGGCGGTCGAGCCGCTCGAGGCTGACGTAGATCGGCAGGATCATCAGCGGCAGGTAGCCATAGACGATGCCGACCAGCACCGAGCCCGGCGTGTTGAGGAGCCGGATATCGGCAATGCCGATGAGATCGAGCAAGGCCGGGATGCCGCGCGAGCCGAGGATGTACATCCAGGCATAGCTGCGCATCAGCAGGCTGGTCCAGAATGGGATGACCACCAGCGCCAGCAGGATCAGGCGCCAGCGTGGCGGCGCTTTGACGGCGAGGTAATAGGCGACGGGATAGGCCACCAGCAGGCAGGCGAAGGCACCGGCCGGCGCCAGGATCGCGGTGTTCCAGAAGGCAGTGGAGCGTGCGCCGAGATTGGCATATTGCGCAAAAGAGAACGCGGCCTGGTAGCCGCCCTCCGGCGCCCGCTCGCCGACGCTGAAGACGAGCACGGCGATGAAGGGCAGCACCAGGAAGACCACGAGCCAGGCGCTCGCTGGGGCGAGCAGCAGGGTCGTCACGAGCGTGCGGCGGGCGCGGGAGGAGGCCACGGATGAGGTTCCAGTGGAAGGGCGAGCTGCATTGTTGGCAAAATGCGCTCGGTGTGAGGATGCTGTCATTCCCGGCGCCGCCGCAGGTGGCGGGAAGGGAATCCAGGGCCAGGGGCGTCGTGCTGCCCCTGGATTCCCTTCCCCTCGCTGTGCTCGGCCGGGAATGACGGAGCGGCCTTGTCTCCAGCGATCACCAGGGGGCACTCAGGCCGATTTGAAACGGGCCATCAGCTCGGCCCGGTTCGGATCGGTCAGTGTCGCCGCCGCCCCGAATTCCAGAGGCTTCAGCAGGTCGGCGGCCGGATAGAGGATGGGATTGGCAAGAAATTCCTTGGGCAGGAGGGCGTTGACACGCGAATCCGTGCAGGGCGCGCCATTGGCGATGTGCTCCTTCACCGCATTTTCCGGCGTCATCAGATAATTGAGCAGGGCGTAGCCGGCCGGCTTGTTGGGCGCGTCCTTGGGAATGGCGTAGAAGTCGGTCCAGATCTCGCCGCCTTCCTTGCCGAGGATATATTTGATGTGGGGCAGGTCGCGATTGAGCTGGGCTCCGTCATTGGTCCAGCACATCGTCATCCAGGCATCGTTGGCGCGCATCGGCGGCTGATAGTCGGAGGACACGGCATAGAGATGGGGCTTGGCCTTGATCAGCAGTTCCTCGGCCTTGGCGAGCTCGTCCTGCTTCAGCGAATTGAAGGAATAGCCGAAATATTTCAAGGCGTTGCCGATGGTGGTGAGCTGGTAGTCATGCACCATGGTGCGATTGGAGCCCTCGGCCATGGCGGTGTCCCAGAAATCCTTCCAGCTTGCCAGCGGCTTGCCGAGCTTCTGGGTGTTCACCGCAAAGCCGGTGGTGCCCCAGTTCTTCGGCACGGTAAAGACCGTGCCGTCGATGGTGCCCTCCGCGGTGAAGCGGGCATCCTCGGTGGGGGCGCTATAGGCCGGCAGCTTGGCAAGGTCGATGGCGTCGATGAGGCCGAGCTTTTTGTAGGTCGAGATGGTGTAGTTGGTCGGCACGAACAGGCTCCAGCCGGTGGCGCCGGCCTGGAGCTTGGCCAGCATCTCCTCGTTGGAACCGAAGACGTTGACCTCGACGGCGACGCCCGTCGCCTTGGTGAAGTTCACGAAGGTCTGCGGGTCGTGATAATTGGGCCAGGTGGCGATCGACATCTTGTCGCCGAGTTCGCCGGCGGCATGGGCGGGAGCGGGCAAGATGCCGTTTTCCCGGCCGAGCACGGCCATCGCCATACCGAGGCCGGTGGCGCCGAGGAAATGGCGGCGGCTGATCGAGCCCTTCCGGTAGCGCAGGAGCTGATCGACAAAGTCTTGGGCGGAGATCGGCAGGCCGTCGCGATAGGATTTCGACATGGCTCATTTCCCTCTGGTGGTGCCGCTTTGCGCGGCTTTTAGATCGACTTCTCGATTAAGAAAATGGGTTAAAACAAAGAGTTAGAGCGAAGGTGACAATTCGAAGATAAAGTCATTTTGCTCTATCGTCGTTCAGGCGGCGAAGGCCAACGGTGCTCCCGGTGCGAAGCCGATCGAGACGCTGTCGCCCGGCCCCTTGAGGCCGGGGCCATGGGCCAGATGGTCGGCGGCGACCAGCACCGTGCCGACATCCTTGACGTCGATGGCATATTCGGCGGTCGAACCGAGAAAGATGCGGTTGTGCACGGTGCCCCGCAGGCTCGGTCCCTCGCCGGCCTCCAGGCGCATGGCTTCGGGGCGGATGCTGATGCGCGCGGCCTGGCCGGGCTGGAGCGGGGCATGGCTGCGCGCCTGGAGCATGGTGCCGTCGGCGAGCACGATCCTGGCCGCCTTGCCGTCGACCTCGGCGACCTTGCCGTCGAGGAAATTGGACTTTCCGACGAAATCGGCAACGAAGAGGTCGGCCGGATCGTCATAGATCTGGCTGGGTGCCCCGGTCTGGACGATGCGGCCCTTGTTCATCACGCAGACGAGATCGCTCATCGAGAGCGCCTCTTCCTGGTCATGAGTGACGAGCACGAAGGTGATGCCGAGGGACCTTTGCAGATTCTGCAGTTCGAGCTGCATCTCGGTGCGCAGCTTCTTGTCGAGCGCGGCGAGCGGTTCGTCGAGCAGCAGCACGGCAGGCTTGTTGACCAGGGCCCGGGCCAGGGCAACACGCTGCTGCTGGCCGCCGGAGAGCTCGTGGATGCGCCGGCGGCCATAGCCGGAGAGGCGCACCATGGCGAGGGCCTCGTCGACGCGCCGGGCGATCTCCGAACCAGCCAGGCGCGGACGCGCCTGGCGCAGGCCATAGGCGATGTTGTCGCCGACGGTCAGATGCGGAAACAGGGCATATTGCTGGAAGACCATGTTGACCGGGCGGCGATAGGGCGGCGTGCCGGCCATGTCCTGGCCGCTGATCATCACCTGGCCGCTGCTTGGCTGTTCGAAGCCACCGATCATGCGCAGGCAGGTGGTCTTGCCGCAGCCCGAGGGGCCGAGCAAAGCGACGAAGGCCCCGTTGGGGATGGCGAGATCGATGCCATGCACCGCGGTGACCTCACCATAGCGCTTGGCGACGGCGCGAAATTCGATATCGGGCGAGGTCCTGTCGTTCATCCGCGCTTGTCCCCTCGGTCGCTGCCAAGCCGTTTCGATCTGGCCGGTTCATTCTTGCTTTTCGGCTTTTGCGAAAGGAAAGCTAGCAGAGCCGATTTCATCTCGTATATACCTACCAGGGGGTATATGCTGCATGTTTGTTCAGCACAGGGGGTAGAAATCGGCGGCACCAGGCATAATCTGGCGGCATCCACGGCGCTGGCGGAGGCGATAGGAACCGCGGGTCGCACCGGCTCGGGTGACTTCGCGCGCGCCCTGCTGGCCTGGCTCGGCCTGCATGCGCGTTTCGACCACAGCGTGGTGTTCGCCTATCGCGGCTCGGCGCGGCCGCCGATGCTGTACGAGACCTTTTCGCCGGCCGAGAGCCATATCTTCGTCGCCCTCTATCAGGATGGCGCCTATCTGCTCGATCCCTTTCATCGGGCTGCGATCGGGGGCTGCGAAGGCTTCCGGCGCATGCGCGAGCTGGCGCCCGACCGCTTCTATACGAGCGAATATTTCCGCTCCTATTACAGCCAGACGGGTCTTGCCGAGGAGGTGGGCTTTTTCGTGCAGCTCCCCGAGCAGACTTCGGTGGTGCTGTCGCTGATGCGCCTGGCGGGGTCGGGGCCGTTCGGCACCGCCGAGGTGCGCGGCCTGCGCGACCTGGCGCCGATCGTCCTCGCGCTGTGCGCCCAGCATTGGCGCGACCTGCCGGAGTTCGGCGAGACCGGCAGCCGGATGGCGACATTGCCGCTGCCGGGCAGCGATTTCGATCGCGCCCGCCTATGGGCCAGCCAGTCGCTGACGGCGCGGGAGGGCGAAATCGTCAATCTGGTGCTGCAGGGGCATTCGTCGGATTCGATCAGCCGCCTTCTGCATATCTCAGTGGGCACAGTGAAGGTGCATCGCCGCAACATTCACCACAAACTCGGCATCCATTCCCAGGCCGGCCTGTTCGCCCGTTTCCTCTCGCTTTTGAACGAGACGGGCTAGCCTCCAGGCTAGGCCTGCCAGTCGATCGAGGCTTCACCGCGATGCAGGGCCTCCGCCTCTGCGGTGAAGCCGCCGTTCTCGTCATGCAGGATCAGCGGCGGCAGCAGGAGGAAGGGCGCGCGCGAACCCTTGACGGCGCGGATGAGCAGGCGGACGGCCGGCGCGCCGGCGTTCGGCTGCACGGGCTTGACCCGGATGTCGCCGAAGCGCCGGTCGAGGCTGGCCAGCAGCCGGGGCAGGGCATCCGCGCGGTGGATGAGGGCGAGGCTGCCTTTGGCGCGCAGGAGGGCGAGGGCGCAGAGGATCCAGGCTTCCTCATCGGCCTCGCCATGCACATGCGCACCGGCGCGATAGGCATCGGGTGCCGGGCGAATCGTGCCGGGAAGATGGAAGGGCGGATTCATGATGACATGGTCGGCCGTGCCGGGCTGCAAGGCCTGGCCCTTTGCCGGCCTTTGCGTGACGTCCGCCTCGATCGTGGCCACCCGTTCGGCAAGGCCGTTGCGCGCAGCATTCCCGGCTGCCAATGCCGCGATGACCGGATCGATCTCGACCAAAGTGACGCGACATTGCAGGCAGCGGACGGCAAGGCCGAGGCCGGCGGCGCCGATCCCCGCACCGAGGTCGTAGACCATCTCTCCCGCAGCCGGCAAAAGACAGGCCGAAAGCAAGGCGGCGTCGGTTCCGACCCGATGGCCCCGGGCCGGCTGTGAGAGCTGCAGCCGACCGCCGAGAAAAGCCGAGAGGGTGGTCTCGGTTGCGGTCACGGCGTGCGCAACTCCTTGCCGAGGCCGGCCTCGGTCAGCCGCTGGCGCGCCAGCACGCTCTGGTCCGTGTCGACCAGGATGCGGCGCGGGATCATGCCGAGCGAGCCTTCCAGCACGCTCATATGGGTGTCCAGCACGAGATGGACCACGCCTGCCTCTGTGAGCAGGGCCTCGATATAGGAGATCAGCACGGGATCATTGGTACGAACGATTTCTTCCATGCGGCAATGGTTGCGATTATCGCAACAATTGCAATGTGCTTGTTGGCGCGACAACTGCGAGCTTGTATGGGGAGCCGCGCATTTCTATGGTGCCGGCAAAACGGAGTGCATGTATTGGGCGTCGTTGTCGCATTCGAGGACAAATCCGGGTCGCAAGGATCGATCCAGCCGATCGTCGACCTGACCAAGGCGGATATGGCGCGGGTCAATGCCACCATCCTGTCGCGGACAGGGTCGGAGGTGACGATGATTCCTGAAGTCGCCAACCATCTGATCTCTTCCGGGGGCAAGCGACTGCGCCCGATCCTGACGTTGGCGACTGCCCAGCTTGCCCGCTACCAGGGCGAGGGGCATGTGAAGCTGGCCGCCTCCGTGGAGTTCATGCATACGGCCACGCTTTTGCACGACGATGTCGTCGACGAGAGCGATATGCGGCGCGGCAAGCCGGCCGCGCGCATGCTGTGGGGCAATGAGGCGAGCGTGCTGGTCGGCGATTTCCTGCTCGGCCAGGCTTTCAAGATGATGGTGGAAGTCGGCTCGCTCAAGGCACTCGACATCCTCTCGACCGCTGCGACTGTGATCGCCGAGGGCGAAGTGGCCCAGCTTGCCGCCGCCAAGAATACGGCGACCACCGAGGACGAATATCTGGCGGTGATTCGCGGCAAGACGGCGGAGCTCTTCGCGGCCGCCTGCGAAGTCGGCCCGGTCCTGGCCGAGCGCCCCAAGGATGAGCAGGCCGCCTGCCGTTCCTTCGGCATGAATCTCGGCATTGCCTTCCAGCTCGTCGACGATGCGCTCGACTATGGCGGCTCGGACACCAAGCTCGGCAAGAATGTCGGCGACGATTTCCGCGAGGGCAAGATCACCCTGCCGGTGGTGCTGGCCTTCCGGCGCGGCAATGAGGGCGAGCGCGATTTCTGGCGCCGCACGCTGGAACGCGGCGAGATCACGGAAGCCGATCTCGAGCACGCCATCGGCCTGATGCGCCGCCACAAGACGCTGGAAGATACCATCGAGCGCGCCCGTCATTATGGGGCCATGGCCAAGGATGCCCTGGCGCTGTTCGCCGACAGTCCGATGAAATCGGCCCTGGCGGATGTGGTGGAGTTCTGTATCGGCCGCGCTCACTGAGCGCCGGCCGGCCGCTTTTGGCCGGATGCGGAACTCGACAAGCGTATTTATGCGGACGGTCCGAGGCCGTCCAGGGAAGCAAGCCCATGGCTGATCTTTTCGACGTTTCCGTTCCGGTTTTCCTGCGCTATCTCACCAATCTCGACGCGATCCTCGACAAGACGGCCGAGCATCTGCAGCTCCGGGGCACTGAGCAGGCGGAGGTCCTCAACCTGGCCCTGCAGCCGAACATGTTCCCTTTGAAGTGGCAGGTTCGCATCGCGCTGGGCTTCTCCATCCGGGCCATCAACCCGGTGCTGCAGCAACCGATCATGCTCGATGACGGCCCGATCGAATCGATCGAGGACATCCGCCTCTTGCTGGGAAACACCATCGCGCGGCTCAAAAACGTCTCCCGGCGCGATTTTGCCGGCGGGGAAGCCAGGCTCGTACGGGAAAAGGCCGGCCAGGCGGTGTTCGAGGCCAAGGCCGTCGAATTCGTCACTCAATATGCCTTGCCGAACTTCTTCTTTCATCTCGGCATGGCCTATTCACTCTTGCGCCTTGCCGGTTGCCCGATCGGCAAGGGTGATTTCGACGGCTTCCACCAGTATGAAGCCGGCCTCAACCTGGTGCCGGAGATGCCGGCGCAGCCGCAGCCGCTGATGCAGCGGCTACCCGGTTGAAGCATGCGCGCCTGGCTGCGCAGCAGCCGGAGCCTCTCGTCAAAGGGCGGTGATCAGCTTTCGGAGCAAGCCATCGAGGGTTTCCTGCTCGGCCCGCGTCAGCACCGACAGCAGCCGCTCCTCATTGGCAACATGGCGCGCGATAGTCTCGTCGATCACGGCCTTGCCGGCCTCGGTGAGGGCGATCAGCTTGCCGCGGCGGTCATTGGGATCGGGGCGCCTCTCGACCAGGCCGGCGTGTTCCAGCCTGTCGAGGCGATTGGTCATGCCGCCCGAGGAGATCATCGCCGCTTCGTAGAGCCGGGTCGGCGAAAGCATATGGGGCTCGCCCGAACGCCTCAGCGTAGCCAGCACGTCGAACTCGCCGGGCTGCAGGCCCGCGGCGGCGAAGAGCGGGTTCATATGGTCGCGCAGCACCCGTTCGGACGCATCGGACAAGCGGCCGAACACCGCCATCGGCAAGGAGGGAAGGTCGGGGCGTTCGCGAGCCCATTGTTCGACGGCAATATCGGCGCGGTCCATCGGCAGGTTCTCTTGACGAAAAGTATCTTGACATTAAGATATTTTTCGTCTACTAACATGATAGCGAGATAATAAGTCAACTCGCCCATTCGGTGAAGGAGGAAGTGATGGCCAAGATGATTTTCTTGAATCTGCCGGTGCGCGATCTTGCCGCCGCAACTGCATTCTATGTCGCCCTGGGCGGCGAGGTGAATCCGCAATTTTCCGATGAGCAGACCAAATCGGTGGTGCTTTCGGATGCGATCGTCGTGATGCTGCTCACCCATGAGCGCTATGATCAGTTCACCAAGCGCCCGATCGGTGATGCGCGCCAGTGGAGCCAGGCCCTGATCGCCCTCAATGTCGACACCCGCGATGGTGTGGATGCGACGCTGGCCCGCGCCACGGCGGCGGGCGGGCGCGCCGATCCCAACCCGGCGCAGGACCATGGCTTCATGATCAGCCGCAGCGTCGAGGATCCCGACGGCAATGTCTGGGAAATCGTGTGGATGGATCCCGCCGCGATGGCGCCGCAGGGCTGAGGCGCGAATTCATCATCCTACCCTGGAGGTATCGGCACTTCCTCTTGGGAGTGCCGATACCTCCAGGGGAGGATGAAACTTGCGCTTGGGCTTCACCTGCACCCCGCAATTCAGGGGACATCCTGTGGCTGCGCGGCGCGTCCCGCCAGAATGCGCGTTCCCGCAGCCAGGATAATCGCAACCACGATCAGGAAGGCGGCGGTGCCGAATGTCGCCTGCATGCCGAAGGCGACGGCCTCCGAAGGGGCTTTGGCGATGTCGCCCGTTCCGGCGGCAAAACGGAAGATGGCTCCCATGGCCGAAGCCCCGGTTATCAGGCCTAGATTGCGCGACAAATTGACGAGGCCTGATGTCACGCCTCGCCGGTCCGCTGGGATACCGGCCATGACGGCGGTGTTGTTCGCGGCCTGGAAAAGCTGGTAGCCCGGCGTCAGGATGACGATGCCGGCAATATAGCCGGCGACGCCGAACGTCGGGCCCATCATGGACAGGGCGATGGCTCCGACGGCCATCTCGGTGAGGCCGATAAGGATCAGGTGAGGCGCACCCAGGCGATCGACGATGCGTCCGGCAAACACGCCGCTCAGGATGGAAAGGACCGGGCCGACCGCCATCACCGCGCCGATTTCAGCCTCGTCGAGAGCGAAGACGCTGGACAGATAGAATGGCCCGACCACGAAGGTCGTCATCATCACCGTCGCGACCAGGGCGCTCGTTGCCAAATTGACGCTCAGCTCCTCGCTACGGAAGGCCGCCACTTGGATCAGGGGTGAGCTGACACGTGCCTCCGCCAGCAGGAAGAGACCGCCGCCGATGACGGTTGCCAGCAGCAGACTCGTGCCGATCCAGCCGGGAGTGCCGCGTCCCGTGGTCATGGCCAGGGCATAGGCGGCGAGCGTTGCGGCCAGCAGCAGCGTGCCGAGGCTGTCGAAGCTGTTGCGGACATCCCGGGATTTGCCGCCGTCCTCGCGCAGGAATCGATGGGCAAGATAGAAGGCCAGGAGGCCCAAAGGAATATTGAGGAGGAAGATGCTCCGCCAGCCGAAGGCGGAAATCATGAGGCCTCCGAGCGATGGCCCCAGAGCGGTGCCGACGGCCGACATCGTACCGAGCAGCCCCATGGCACTGCCGGTCCTTTCCCTGGGAACGGCTTCGCCGATAACAGCCATGCCGAGAGCCGCCATGATGGCTGCGCCGAGGCCCTGGGCGGCGCGAGCCGCGACCAGCAGCCCGAATGTGGGCGCCACTGCGCAGGAAGCGGAAGCCAGCGTAAACAGGGCGAGCCCGGCCAACAGCAGCCTGCGCCGCCCGACGATGTCCCCCAATCGGCCGACACTGACGACCAAAGTGGTCATCGCCAGCAGATAGGCCAGCACGATCCACTGCACCTGCTCGAATGAGGCCGAGAAGGCCGTGGCCAAGGTCGGCAGGGCGACATTGGCGATGCTGGTGCCCAGGGACGACAGCAGGATGCAGAGGGAAAGGCAGGCAAGCGCTCCGTGGAACTTGGGCGTGGCCTTTTCATGCATTCGTCCATCGTCTCTGGTGGCTGATTTCGGCATGGATCGCGTCTTCCGTCGGTTCGAAGGTGGAACCACCGAAAGATAGGCCTGTGCCTGACATGGCGGAATACGCATCATTTGCACTTCATTCGTGCATCAAACGCCATGCCATAATTGACTTTGGATGCTATGATCGACCCATGTCGCTTCCCGATTTCAATCTTCTCATCACGCTCGACGTTCTGCTGACGGAAGGCGGTGTCGCCCGAGCGGCCCGCCGCCTCAGGCTCAGCCCCTCGGCGATGAGCCGGGCCCTGGCCCGCTTGCGCGAGACGACCGGTGATCCCCTGTTGGTTCGGGCCGGCCGCGGGCTCGTGCCGACGCCGCGGGCTCTGGAACTGCGCGAACGCGTCGGCCAACTCGTCCAGAGTGTCGAAAGCGTTCTTCGTCCGGTAGAAGCGCTCAACCTGAAAAAGCTCACGAGAACCTTCACCCTTCGCAACCGGGAGGGCTTCGTCGAGAATTTCGGACCCGATCTCATTGCTCATGTCCGCGAACAGGCGCCGGGGGTCACGCTCCGGTTCGTGCCGAAAGTCGACAAGGACAGCACGCCTCTGCGGGACGGCAGCGTGGATCTGGAGACGGGCGTGATCGGCGATTCGATGGGACCGGAAGTGCGGGCGCAGGCCCTGTTCCGCGATCGTTTCGTCGGTGTCGTCAGGATGGGGCATCCTCTGAGCGAGGCTCCGGTCACGCCTGAGCGCTATGCTGGCGGAAGCCATGTTCTGATTTCTCGCCGAGCCCTCTATCGGGGGCCTGTCGACGGCAGGTTCGAAGCGCTTGGCCTCAAGCCGAACATTGCCACTATCGTCAGCGGTTTTGCGGAAGCCCTGGCCCTGGCCCGCTCGACTGACCTGATCGCCACCGTGCCCGAGCGTTCCACCGGCCGGCTGCGCGCGGGGCTGTTCTGCTTCCCGCTGCCGTTTGCCTTGCCGGAGATCACGATTTCTCTGCTCTGGCACCCGCGGCTCGATGCCGACCCGGCGCATCGCTGGCTGAGGGAGTGCGTCCGAAAGGTCTGCATGGAGCAGCTTGCCGGTTAGGCCGGCTCATCATTTCATGGGATGCCTGCGATCCAAAAAGAGGGACATCCTACGGTGCCATGGCCGGCCTCAGCCCGGACAGCAGCCGGGCGAGACCGGGATCGTCCACGATGATGGAGGCGTCGCCGAGGCCCATCCATTGCACGCGGCGCTCGGCCTGTTCCTTCCACGCCGGCAGCATGCCGGTGACGCGCAGGGGATAGACGTTCACCTTGATCAGTTCGAAGCGGTCGGCGAGACGTTTCCAATAGATAAAGGAGCCGAGCGCCTTCTTGCGCGGCTTGCCGGTCAGCCCCGCTTCCTGCTCGGCCTCGATGCGCGCGGCGACATGATCCTTGCGGCCCTTGATGGGCCAGCCCTTCGGCACCGTCCAGCGATGGGTAGTGCGGGTGGTCACCAGGCAGACCTCGATGCGACCGTCTTTTTCGCGAAGCGGCAAGGCCGCGACCTGGCGGCGCGTCGGATTGGGCAGGATGTCGGTGGCGGTACTCGGCATGGTACTCTCACGCTTCCAGGGCAAAGCGCGTTGGGACGGGAACGTGCTTTGCTCTAACTCTTTGTTTCCTCGCGTCTTTGCGATTCTTGGCGATGCCGCCAGGAATCACAAAACGCCATGGTGGAGCAAAGGCTCCTACGCGACTGACTTGCCGATATCTTTGCTCAAGCACCGCTATGCCGGCGTGACACGGCGCACGCGCCGGGCAGGGGGTGCCTCATGGCGTGCCGAATATTTCGAGCGATGGTCCTTCCGGGAGCGCGGACGTCACAGCGACATGCCTGCATGTCGCGGCGTTCGCGCTCCCGGAAGGAGCCTATCTCCTCGAACTTGGTATCATTCCTCAGCCGGCAGGACCTGCTTGCGCTTGCCGAGCAAAGCCAGGATCGCGGCTCCCTTCACGGCGACGGCCAGGATCAGCGTGATCACGATGATCAGGAAGGCAGCCGCGGCGATGGCCGGGCTGATGTTCTCCCTGAGCGACGAGAACATCTGCCGCGCCAGCGTGGTCTGGTTGGGGCCGGCGACGAACAGGGTGATCACCACCTCGTCGAGCGAGGTCGCGAAGGCGAAGGCAGCGCCGGTGAGGATGCCGGGCAGAGCGAGCGGGAAGGTCACGGCTCGGAAGACGGTGCCGGGCGAAGCGCCGAGGCTGGCCGCCGCCTTTTCCAGTGCCGGATCGATACTGGCGAGCGAACCGGAGACGTTGACCAGCACGAAGGGTACGCACAAAACGGCATGGGCGATGATCACGCCCGCATAGGAGGAGGCGAGGCCGAGCCGGGCATAGAGGATCTGCATGCCGACGCCGAGCACCACCGCCGGCACCACCATGGGCAGCAGGAAGATCGAGCGCAGCACGCCCGAGAACGGCACCAGATTGCGCCTGAGGCCGAGGGCGGCAAGCGTGCCGACCACGGTGGACAGCACCGTCGCGCCAGAGCCCACGATCATGGAGTTGACGATCGAGCGCTGCCAGGCGTCGCTGGTGGCGAGCGTATCGAACCAGCGTGTCGAGGGGCCCGTCATCGGGTAGGTCAGGAACACGCTGTCGGTGAAGGCCAGCGGCAGGATCGCCGCCAGCGGGACGACCAGGAACGCCACGATCAGCGCGCCGAAGGCAAGGCGCAGGGCGTTGAAGGAATTCTTGCCCAATCCCATCATGGCTGCACCATTGGCGTGCGCGAGAGCCGTCCATAGACGAGGTAGAGCACCGTGGTCGGCACCAGCAGGAAGATGCCGAGCGCGCCGGCCATGCCCCAATTGGCGGTGCCGGTGGCATAGAAGGCGATGACCGAGGAGATCATCTGCTCGTTCGGGCCGCCGACCAAAGCGGGGGTGATATAGTAGCCGAGCGCCACCATGAAGACGAGGAGCGAGCCGGAGAGCACGCCCGGCATGGCCAGCGGCAGGAGAACGTGGCTGAAGGCCCGCAGCGGGGGGGCGCCGAGCGAAGCGGCGGCCGGCATCAGATTGCGCGGAATGGCGACGAGGCTGGCATAAACAGGTAGCACCATGAAGGGCAGCAGCACATGCGTCATGGCGATGAGGATGCCGGTGCGGTTGTAGATCAGCGGCAGCGAGGCATCGATCAGGCCGAGGGCCTTCAGCGTCTGGTTGATCAGCCCGTTCTCCTGCAGCAGGATCATCCAGGCGGCGGTTCGCACCAGGAGCGAGGTCCAGAGCGGCAGCAGCACGGAGAGCAGCAGGAGATTGCGCTTCCAGCCCGAGAGGCTCGCGGCCAGCATGGCGAAGGGCAGGCCGATGGCGACGCAGAGCAGCGTCACCTGCAGGGCGATCATGAAGGTGCGCAGCATGATCATGCGGTTTACGGCCATATCCGCAGGCACATTGGCGATGCTGCCGTCATCGGCGCGCTTGAGATCGACCGCAGCCAGGAGGTTCGCATCCGTGTAGGACGGCATCGAGCGCTTCAGCGCCAGCCAGAAGGCAGGCTGCCCCCAGCGCGGATCGATGCCGGCGAGGGGAGGCGGGCTGTTTTCGGGGGCGTTGCGCACGGCAGTGGCGGTCTTCGGCAAGAGGGTGCGGAAGCCCGCCTGCTGGCTGTTGAGCGCGCGCACGGCATCGCCGAATTGCTCCTGGGGGATCGTCGTACGCAGATCCTTGGCGAGCGCGGCCTGGACCTCGGCCGGCGGCAGGCCGTCGCCCTTCCAGCCGGCGATCGCCTCCGCCGTCAGCGGGAAGGCATGACGCACGGTGCCGCCCTGCACGGAGGTGACGATCATCATGCCGAGCGGCCACAGGAAGAAGATGCCGAGAAAGGCGATGAGCGGAAGCACCAGGAGAGCGGCCTTGAGCCGCGCCGCCGCCGTCATGGCAGGACCAGCGTGCAGTCGTCGGGCGCGAAGCCGACATGGACCTCGGAACCGATGGCCCGGCTCGCCTCGCGCCTATCGGCCTTGGCCACGAGGCGGCGTTCGCCGCTCGACAGATGCAGCCGGACATGGTCGCCGTGATAGACGTCATCCTCGACGCGCACGGGCAGGCTGTTGGCCAGGGCCGGCGCATCGCTCAGATGCAGCCTTTCGGGCCGCACGGAGACCAGCACCTGCGCACTCGGCTTCGGCGAAAGCTCGGTGCGACAGGAGACTGTCGGTCCCAAAGCGAGCTCGACGGTGGCCAGGCCGTCCGAGCAGGATTTCAGGGTACCGTCGAGCAAATTGGTCTCGCCGATGAATTCGGCGACGAAGCGCGTGCGCGGACGGTCGTAGAGGCCCGATGGCGTGTCGAGCTGCTCGATCTTGCCGAGATTGAGCACGGCGACCCGGTCCGACATGGTCAGGGCCTCGCCCTGGTCATGCGTGACGAAGATCACGGTGAGGCCGAGCTTGCGATGCAGCTCGCGGATCTCGAGCTGCATGTGCTCGCGCAACTGCTTGTCGAGTGCGCTGAGCGGCTCGTCCATCAGCACCACCTTGGGTTCGTAGACGAGGGCGCGCGAGAGAGCGATGCGCTGCTGCTGGCCGCCAGAGAGTTGGGAGGGCTTGCGGTCCTTGAGATGGCCGAGGCGAACCAGGTCGAGCGCCTTGGTCACCCGGGCGTCACGCTCCGCCCGGCTGATCCCGCGCATCTTGAGCGGAAAGGCGACGTTCTCGGCGATGCTCATATGCGGAAACAGGGCGTAGTTCTGGAAGACCACGCCCATGTTGCGCTTGTAGGAGGGCAGGTTCTCCACGCGGGTGCCGTCGACGAGCAAGGCGCCGCTGCTGGGTGCCTCGAAGCCGGCCAGCATCATCAGGAGGGTTGTCTTGCCCGACCCGGAGGGGCCGAGCAGGCTGACGAATTCCCCCTGGCCGACATGGAAGTCGAGATTGTCGACGACCTTCATCGTGCCGAAGGATTTGCTGACACCGTCGAAGTGAATGAACGAGTCCATCGGATCCGAAAAGCTCCTTCCAGGCGCGGGCCTTGGGAAGTTGGAATGAGCGATGTCCACACGGACATCGAGACGCAACCCAGCCGGCATTAACGCAGCCTTGTCATGCCTGGGCTCGACCCGGGCATCCAGTGCCTCGCCTCAACCTTGAAAGCGGTCCTGGATTGCCGGGTCAAGCCCGGCAACGACAAAGGCTGGTGCCCGAGAGCAGGCGCATGCCGGAGAAAGGACGGGCCTACTGCCCGAGCCAGGCGTTGAAGCGCTTGGTCAGATCCTCGATGTTGTCATTCCAGAATTCGGTGTCGATGGAGACCGAATCCGTCATGTTGGCCGGCGAGGTCGGCAGATCGACGGCAAGATCGGCGGGCACCTGGGCGGCCGCGGCCTTGCTCGGCAGGCCGTAGGCGATGTCCTGCGGCAGCTTGGACTGGTTCTCCGGCAGGCTGGCGAAGGCGATGAAGTCCATCGCCGCATCCTTGTTCGGGCTGCCCTTGAGGATGACCCAGCTGTCGACGGCGTAGATCGAGCCTGGCCACACGCCCTTGAAATGGGTGCCCTCGGTCTTGTTGATGCCGGTGATGCGGCCATTATAGGCCGAGGTCATCACCACCTGGCCCGACTTCAGGAGCTGAAGCGGCTGGGCGCCCGATTCCCACCAGACCATGTCGCCCTTGATCTCGCCGAGCTTCTTGAAGGCACGATCGACGCCCTCGGGCGTGCGCAGCACCGTGTAGACGTCCTTGGGGGCGACGCCATCGGCCATCAGCGCGAATTCGAGGGCGTATTTGGGGCCGCGTCGCAAGGCGCGCTTGCCCGGAAACTTCTTGGTGTCCCAGAAATCGGCCCAGGATTTCGGGGCTTCCTTCAGCTTGTCGCTGTCATAGGCAAGCTGGGTTGACCAGACGATGGCGCCCACGCCGCAATCGCTGACGGCACTGTCGATGAACTTGTCCTTGCCGCCGAGCTTGTTCCAGTCGAGCGGCTCGTAGATCCCGTCAGCACAGCCGATCGCCAATTCCTCGGCCTCGACCTGCACGGCATCCCAATTGGGCGTGCCTGCCTTGACCTTGGCCTGCAGTACGCCGATGCCGCCGTCCCAGGCCTCGTCGAGCACCGGCTTGCCGGTCTTCTCGGAGAAGGGCTTGAAATAGATCTTGCGCTGGGCGTCCTGGTAGTTTCCGCCCCAGGATACGACGGTGAGGTCGCGCGCCGAAGCGCTGGCGACGCCGGCGAGGACGGTGCCCAAGGCGATGCCGGAGGCAAGAAGGAGATGTCTGAAGCGCATTGCGGTCTTCCCCACTGGTTCTGGTCTCTGGTGTGCGTCGCAGTGTCTTTCCCGGAGGAAGGACCCGCTTCGTCTGTTGCACGCGGCTCACCGCCGCATGGAATTGTCGCATCGGAACCCGCGAGCCCGCCAATGGCAATGGCAGCGCCCGCTTCCGGTGAAAAAATTAGACGCCGATCTCCGCAAGCAGCTGCTTGGGAGCGAGGCGCAGGGCTGCCGCCCGGCGATGGCCTTCCAGCCCCTCGCTGGCGCTCTGCCGAATGGCCGGCGGGGCGACTGCGGCGACGCCGCGATCGTCCAGCCACTGATGGGTGCAGGTCTTGAGGTAGGATCCGACCCACAGGCCTCCTGTGTAGCGCCCCGCGCCCATGGTGGGCAAGGTGTGGTTGGTGCCGCAGCACTTGTCCGAATAGACCACGCTGGCCGAGACGCCGATGAACAGCGAGCCGTAATTGCGCAGCCTGGCTGCGGTGGCGTGGGCATCGCGCGTGTGCACCTCAAGATGTTCTGCAGCGATAAAGTCCGAATAGGCCAGCATGGCCCCTTCGTCTTCGCACAGCACGATCTCGCCATAGTCGCGCCACGCCGGACCGGCGACATTGGCGGTGGGCAGGTTGGCGAGCTGGCGCTCGACCTCGGCCAGGGTCGCTTCGGCCAGGGCCCTGTCCGTGGTGATCAGGCCGACGCGCGTGCGTACGTCGTGCTCGGCCTGCGCCAGGAGATCGACGGCGATGGTGACCGCGTCTCCCGTCTCGTCGGCCACCACGAAGATCTCGCTGGGGCCGGCGAGCTGGTCGATGCCGACAAGGCCGAAGACCTGGCGCTTGGCCTCGTTGACGAAGGCATTTCCGGGGCCGAAGATCTTGTCGACGGCCGGGATGCTCTCGGTACCATAGGCCATGGCGGCAATGGCCTGGGCGCCGCCGACCCGGAAGATGCGGTCGGCGCCGGAGAGGTGGCAGCCGGCAATCATGGCCTGGTGAGCGCCCGGCGGCAGGCAGGCGATCACCTCGTCGCAGCCGGCGACCTTGGCGGGCACGATGGTCATCACCGGCGCCGACAGCAGCGGATAGCGCCCGCCGGGCACATAGGCGCCGACACGGGCGATCGGGATGATGCGATGGCCAAGATGCAGGCCCGGCAGGGCCTCGATCTCCAAGGGCAGCAGCGTGGCGCGCTGGGCCTCGGCAAAAGCGCGCACCCGCTCGATGGCGAATTCGGTATCGGCTCGGGTCTGCGGGTCGAGGGCATCCACGGCCGCCTGGCGCTCGGCGGCGGTCACCTCGAAGCGCTCCACATCGACCTTGTCGAACTCGCGCGAATAGTCGCGCAGCGCCGCATCGCCGCGTTTGCGCACCTCGTCGACGACCTGCTTCACGGTGGCTTCCACGGACGCATTGTCGGTGAGGGCGCTGCGTCCCGGTGCCTTGATGCGTGTGATGCGAGCTTGGATGGTGGCGTCGAGCATTGGTGGCCTTTTTCTCTAATTCTTTGTTTTGGCGCATTTTCTGAATCAGGAAGTCGATCAACTTCTTGGAAAATGCCTTGGGAAGCGAGATGCCCAAAGACTTGCCGCCGCAAGCGCCCGGCGCAATTGCCCCAGACTGGCTCGTTCAATATATTCACCACTTGCGTGATGCCATGCCCAAGGAGGGACGATGAAGATCGGAGACAAGCTGCGCGAATTGCGCCACCGGCGCAAGCTCAGCGTCAGGGAGGTCGCCCTGCGCTCGGGTGTCTCGCACTCCTCGGTCTCGCTGATCGAACGGGACCTGATCAGCCCCTCGCTCGACACGCTGAGAGCGGTTCTCGACGCGCTCGGCACCACGCTGCCGGGCTTCTTCATCGATCTCAAATCCGCGCTGCCGCAGAGCCCCTTCTACCGGGCCGCCGACCTGACCGAGATCGGGCAGCCGGAGGCGATCTCCCATCGCGTCATCGGCCTCGATTATCCCAACAAGTCCATGCTGCTGCTGCACGAGACCTACGCGCCCGGCGCCGATTCAGGCGAGGCCTATGCCCATTCGGCGCAGGAAGGCGGCATGGTGCTGAGCGGCGCCATCGAGATTACCGTCGACGGCAAGGTCGAGGTGCTCCGTGCCGGCGATGGCTATTATTTCGACAGCCGGCTGCCGCACCGTTTTCGCAACATCTCGGACGGGCGCAGCGAGATCGTCAGCGCGATCACGCCGCCGACCTATTAGGCTATCAAGGACGCAATCTAACGAGGCCGAGTAGAGCGCGACAATCCCTCCCCGACTTCGGGGAGGGTGGCCCGGCAAAGCCGGGTCGGGTGGGGGAGAGTGGCGCAGTCGATCATATTTGACAGATGGGCGCCACTCTCCCCCTTCCGCCGCTGCTTCGCATCGGCACCTTCCCCGAAGTCGGGGAAGGATGATCGCGCGCCATTCTGAGAACCGAGGCCTGATGGCCGAAACAGCCATACAGGCAGGCACCCTGGTCGATTTACCGACCATTGCGCGGCCTCTCCCGCCATGCGGGGGTTGCGTCGAGGCCTGAGGGATGGGAGAGGGGGATGCCATGGCGCCTCCACAGACATCGACCGTTCTTTCAACGCCGGCCCCGCCTGTTTCCAAGGCACGTGCGGAGGCCATCATCCGTGATCATTACGGCCTCGACGTCGAAGCCTTCCCGCTGATCGGCGAGCGCGACAACAATTTCCGGCTCCGGGCGGGCGACGGACGCGAGTTTCTCCTGAAGATCGTCAACCCGGCCGAAGATGTGGCGGTGACCGATTTCCAGACGGAGGCCCTGCTGCATATCGCCCGAAGGGATGCCGACCTGCCGGTGCCTCGGGTCGTGCGTACGCAGGCCGGCGAAGCCTATTTCTGGCTTGAGGAGCCCGGGCAGCCGCCGCGCCTGGTGCGCGTGCTGACCTATCTGCCCGGCACGCCTCTGGCCAAGCTCGAACGGGGCCCCGCGCTTCGCCGCAATCTCGGCGCCGGCCTTGCCCAGCTCGACCGCGCCCTGGACGGTTTCGAGCATGCCGGCAGCCCGGCCGACCTGTTGTGGGACCTCACCCACGCCCCCAGCCTGCGGCCGCTGGTCGTGCATGTCGAGGACGAGGAGGCTCGCGCCCTCGTCACCGCCGTGCTGGACCGGCTCGAGGCCCACACATTGCCCCTGACGGCCGGGCTTCGAACCCAGGTGATTCATAACGACTTCAACCCCTCCAACATCCTGGTCGGACCGGGAGATGACGGTGCGTTGGACCAGCTCGCCGGCATCATCGATTTCGGCGACATGGTGCGAGCCCCGTTGGTCAACGAGGTGGGCGTATCGGCCTCCTATCATATCGGGGAAGGGGTAGACTTCCTGGAGCCGGTCAAGCAGTTCGTCGCCGGTTACAACCGCATCCAGCCCCTGCAGGACGATGAGATCGGCTGCCTGTTCGATCTCATCTGCGGCCGCATGACGCTGACGGCCATTATCACGGCCTGGCGCTGCACGCTGGAGCCCGGCAATCGCGACTACATCCTGCGCAATGCCGGCCGGGCCTGGGCGGGATTGGCTGCCGCGCGCTCGCTCTCGTCAAACCAGGCGGCGGACGAATTCCACCTTTACCTGAGCAAGGATCGCCTCTCATGACCATGGTCAATGCCTTCGATCCCAGCAACACGGCCGGCTTTGCCGCCGATGAGGCAGCCCTGATCGAGCGCCGCCGGCGCGTGCTCGGTCCTGCCTATCGTCTGTTCTATGCCCATCCGGTGCATGTGGTCAGGGGCGAGGGCGTCTGGCTTTACGGGCCCGACGACACGGCCTATCTCGACGCCTACAACAATGTCGCCAGCGTCGGTCATTGCCACCCGCATGTGGTGGCGGCGCTGGCGCGCCAGGCCGGGGTGCTCAACACCCATACGCGCTATGTCACCGACGGCATTCTCGACTATGCCGAGCGGCTGGTCGCGACCATGCCGGCCGAGATCTCCAACATCATGTTCACCTGCACCGGCAGCGAGGCCAACGACCTGGCCTTGCGCGTCGCCAAGGCTGTGACCGGCGGTACGGGCGTCATCGTCACGCAGAACGCCTATCATGGCGTGACGGATGTGCTCGCCCAGATGTCGCCCTCGCTCGGCGCGGGGGCGCCGATCGCCGAGACGGTGCGGGTGGTGCCTGCTCCCACATCTGCCGACACGACCGGCGAAGCCTTTGCGCAAGGCGTGAAGGCGGCGATTGCCGATATGGCTGTTCATGGCATCCGACCTTCGGCGCTGCTGGTCGACACCATCTTCTCCAGCGACGGCGTCTTCGCCGACCCGCCGGGCTTCCTGCGTCCGGCGGTGGAGGCCATCCGCGCTGCCGGCGGCCTGTTCATCGCCGACGAGGTTCAGCCCGGCTTCGGCCGTACCGGCGCCGGCATGTGGGGCTTTGCCCGGCATGACATCGTTCCCGATCTCGTCACCATGGGCAAGCCGATGGGCGATGGCCATCCGATGGCGGCCATGGCGGCGAGGCCCGAGCATCTCGAAGCCTTCGGGCGCGAGGTGCGCTATTTCAACACCTTCGGCGGCAATCCCGTCTCCTGCGCGGTGGGCATGGCCGTGCTCGACGTTATCGAGAACGAAGGCCTGATCGCCAATGCCCGTGACGTCGGCGCCGCGCTCAAGCGCGGCATTGAGGATCTCGGCAGGCATGATGGCCGTATCGGCGAAGTGCGCGGGGCAGGGCTGTTCATCGGCGCCGACATCGTCGATGCCAAGGGTGCCCCCGACGCCGCAGCGGCCGCCGCCATCGTCAACGGCCTGCGCGAGCGCCAAGTGCTGATCTCGGCTACCGGACTGCGGGGGCACAGCCTGAAGATCCGCCCGCCCATGGTGTTCTCGCATGAGAATGCGGCCTTGCTGATCGAGCGATTGAAGGCGACGCTGGTGGACCTGTAGGGGCCCACCAAGGTATAGCCCCTTCTCTCCTCGCGGGAGAAGGGGCGGCTGGACGAGGGCGATGAGTTTCACTTAGGAAGGGCAGAGCGCTTCAATTCGTCATAGCCGGGCTTGACCCGGCTATCCAGCGCCACAGACAGGCGGGCAAGAGACTGGATTGCCGGGTCAAGTGTAAAGACCGCGGACGTAGCTCGCGCAAACTCCGATGGTGTTTTAGCGAACGACATTGAGCCGGACGAGGCGACGTATCACCCGCAAGGAACCTCGACGCGGACGCAGCCGTCCAAATCTACATGGTTTCAGGACCGGCTCGCCGTCGCCCGAAAATCCTCGGCCGTCATGACATAGACGAGGCTCGGCGCTTGCCCCGGCACATCGTCGAGAAAGCCATCGCGGCGCATCGCCAGTCTCTCGAGCGTTCGGATCGAGGGGAGATTGGCCGGCCGGACGAGCGCGAAGACCGCCTCGCTGCCCAGGTCCTCAAAGGCGTGTTCTAGGCCTGCACGGCCGAGTTCCGTGGCCAGGCCCTGACCCCAGGCTTCGGGGGCGAATCGAAAGCCGAGATTGAGGCGTTCCTCGCTGCCATAGGTTCGGTAACCGACGCCGCCGAAGCCGATCAGGTGTTCGGGATTGTCTGCGGCCGCCACCGCCCATGTCCCGAAGCCGTGCCGACGCCAATGCTCGATCCAGCGTGCAAGTGCCCGCTCGCTGGCTGCGATATTCGGGGTCGGACCCGCCGGATTGTAAAGATTGGTCGCCGGATCGCCGTGGATCTCGAAATGCCGTTCGAGATCGGACACAGCAGGTTGACGCAAGACCAGACGTCCAAATCGCTTCATGATTTTCGGCATCCGCGGCTGGGGCTCGGCAATCCGCGGGATCCCGCGCTGGCCCTGCAGCGGGCCTATCATCGGATCACGGCCTTTCCAAGCGACAGCGGCGCGAGCAGGACAATAAAAAACCGCCCGAGAGCTCGGGCGGTTTTCAACAGCGCCCGGTTCGGGCCGCTTAGTTGAGCTTGGCGCGCACCTCGTTGAGGGCAGCCGACATCAGATTGCCGGTGCTGGCGGGCGGCTGGTCGGCAAGGATCGTGGTGGCAGCCTTGACGGCGGCATCGGCAGCGGCGGCCTTGACCTCGGCGACGGCCGACGTTTCGGCCTGGGCGATCTTCTGATCGGCAAGCTTGGTGCGGCGCGCCACGAAGTCTTCGATCTTGGCGATCTGCTCGGCCTTGAAGCGCTCGGCCTCGGCCTTGGCAGCCTCGATCATCGCAGCAGCTTCGGCTTCCGCTTCCTTCTGCTTCTTCTGATAGTCGGCCAGCAGTTTCTGGGCTTCCTCGCGCAAGGCGCGAGCCTGCTCGAGCTCGGCGCGCACGGCATTGCCGCGGGCATCGAGGCCCTTGCCGATCTGGCCAAAGGCCCCGAGCTTCCAGGCGATGGCCAGGAAGATCAGCGTGGCGATGAGGATGTAGAACTCGGGCCCGGCAGGGTTGAAGAGTTCATGGATCATCTCGGCGAAATATTCGATCACGCCCGCCTCCCTTAGTTAGCCAAGGCCGTGTTGACGGCAGACTGGACCGTCTGCGGCTCAGGGGCCTTGCCGAGCAATTGCTCGATGATGGCGGTGGTGGCGTCGACGGCGATGCCGTTGACGTTGCCGAGGGCAGCCTGCTTGGTCGCCTGGATCTTGGCTTCCGCCGCTGCCAGCTTGGCCGAGAGATCGGCCTCGAGCGACTTGCGGGTGGTGTCCGTTTCGGCAGTCACGGCAGCTCGGGTTTCGGCCGCGATGTTCTGGGCCTTGGCGCGAGCCTTGATGAGGGAGGTCTGGTATGAGGCCACGGCCTCATCGCTGTCCGCCTTCGCCTTCTGCGCAGCCGCAAGGTCCGCCGCGATCTTAGCTGACCGCTCGGAGAGGATGCCGGCGATGCGCGGGAGCGCGATCTTCGACATCAGGATGTAGAGAAGCCCGAAAGCGATGACCAGCCACACAAGCTGTGAGGCAAAGGACGAGCTGTCAAAGGGCGGAAATGCGCCCTTGGCCCCATGTGCATCGCCGGGAACCTCGGTTCCTGCGTGACTTTCAGCCATGAAACACCTTCAACGGATGTGAACTCACGTTTTTGCAGGCCAAGCTACAAACAGATTGAGCCACAAACAGATGGAATTGCTGCCAGTTCTAGAGCAAAGCGCGTTTGGACGGAAACGCTTGTTTGCCCTAGCGCTTTGGTTCGACACGTCTTTGCGATTCTTGGCGGGACCGCCAGATCGCAAAACGCTTTAGCCACTGAAACGACAGACGGCCCCGCGATTTCTAGAAAAAACCGCGAAAGCCGTCCCGTTCGGCGTGGCTGGCGCGGATCAGACTGCGAAGAGGAGCAGCAGAGCGACGAGCAGCGAGAAGATGCCGAGAGCTTCGGTCAGAGCGAAGCCAAGGAGCAGAGTGCCGCGCTGGCCGTCGGCAGCCGACGGGTTGCGCAGGGCGCCCGAGAGGAACTGGCCGAACAGGTTGCCGAGGCCGATACCAGCGCCGGCCATGCCGATGCAAGCGAGACCAGCGCCGATATACTTAGCTGCGACGGGATCCATGGAGAACTCCTGTTGGTGTAGGTTTTGTTGGATTTAGACGGGATCAATGGCCGGGATGAAGGGCGTCATTGAGGTAGATGCAGGTCAGCGTAGCGAAGACATAGGCTTGCAGCACGGCAACCAGCACTTCGAGCGCCACCAGGGCGATCACGAGAAGCAGGGGCAGGGGCGAAAGGATCGCCGTCAGCGCGCCGGCGCTGGCGAGCATGACGATGAAGCCTGCGAAGATCTTCAGCGCGATGTGCCCGGCCAGCATGTTGGCGAAGAGACGGACGGAGAGGCTGATCGGACGCGAGACGAAGGAGATGATCTCGATCGCCACCAGCAGCGGCAGCAGCACGGCCGGAACGCCGGAGGGTACGAACAGCTTCAGGAAGTGGGCGCCGTTCTTGTAGAAACCATAGAGGATCACCGTGGCGATCACCAGGGCCGCCAGCGCGAAGGTGACGATGATGTGGCTGGTGACGGTGAAGAAGCCGGGAATCAGGCCGAGCACGTTGCAGAACAGCACGAACATGAACAGCGAGAACACCAGCGGCATGAAGCGCATGCCCTCGTTCCCGGCCGAGGAGCGCACGGTGCCGGCCACGAATTCATAGAAGGTCTCGGCGAGGGACTGCCAGCGGCCCGGCACGGTGGCGCGGGCAGAGGTCGTGGCAATCATCACCAGCGCGATGAGGATCACCGCCAGGAACATGAAGAGAGCCGAATTGGTGAACGCGATGCTGCCGATATGGAAGAGCGGCTTGATCTCGAACTGCGTAATCGGACTATGCATCGCCTGGCAGGCCCTGTCTTCAATTGTGGCGCAAGGCGCCGGATCATTCCTGTTTGCCGGGCGTTTTGCCCAACATATTCGAGGCGCGCAACAAGTTCCGGATACCTGCCCCGAAGCCAAGCATCAAAAAGATGATGAGCCCCCACGGCGAAGTACCGACAAACCGATCCACGACCCATCCCAGCAAGCCACCGGCGATGATGCCGCCGACGAACTCGGACGAGAGGCGCATGGCCTTGCCGATCGCAGAAGGATCGCCCTCCTGCTTGCGCGCCTTGGCCGTTTCGGCTTCTTCCCCGGCCTTGATGGAGCCGAGGCGCTCGTCGAGACGGCGCAAGCGTTCGTTCAATTCACGTTCGCGGGATTCGTCTTTGCCGGATTTCCCGGCCTGGTCCGCTTCGTCGCTCGCCATTGCGGCAACATGCTCCCTGGCCGGCCAAAACTGAGCCGGACGCCCCCCTTGAAAACGGCGGGACCATACCCAGGCCCCCTTGCGGTGTCAAGGCGAGGCAGAATTATGCCAAGTGTTTGAGAATAAATAAAAAATGGGGAGAATGGCTGTTGGCTGCCGGCTTTTCTGCCAAAGCGTTTTGCGATTTGCCGGAATCGGCAAGAATCGCAAAGACGCGTTGAACCAAAGAATGAGAGCAAAGATGCGCTTACACTCAAACGCGCTTTGCTCCAGGACAAGGCATGGTTGCGGCGTCACATTTGCTCGTGCAGGCCTGCACAAGCCTGCCTTGAAGCCGTCCCGGAGCCGCCACAGATGGGTTGTGGTGGCAAAACGGGGGCGAGAATCAGGAGCTGACAAGCGCAATGCGGCTCATTCAAACGTCATTGGGGGCTTGTGCGAGCTTTGTCGTTAGCGGTTCTCATTTTGACCTATGGCCGGGTCGTCTTGGGAACGCGGACGTCCCCATCCGCATTTTGGAACCGTGGGTAGATACGTGCCGCTGTCATCCCCGGCTGAGCCGCTCTTGAGCGAAGCGAGAGAGGGCGAAGGGAAGGGGATCAAGGGGTTGAAGGGCTCGATCTCTAGCCCCTGGATCCCCTTCCCTCGCTTTGCTCGCCGGGGATGACAGTCCGGAAGCAGTTCACTTATTTCTTCGACATTTTCTAAGCCGCTTCCTGGCGCTCCGATGCGACGTGGTCGACAAGGCCCCAGGCCTGGGCTTCGTCGGCTGACATGAAATTGTCGCGATCCATGGCGGCCTCGACTTCTCTGACGGTCCGGCCGCAATGCTGGGCGTACAGACCGTTGAGACGGGCTCTCGACTTGATGATGTTGTTGGCGTGGATGAGCATGTCGCTGGCCTGGCCCTGATAGCCGCCCGAGGGCTGGTGCACCATGATCGAGGCATTGGGCAGGGCGAAGCGGCGCCCGGCCGTGCCGGCCATCAGGATGAAGGAGCCGAGCGAGAAGGCCGATCCCATGCACAGCGTCGAGACCGGGCTCTTGATGAACTGCATGGTGTCGTAGATGGCAAAGCCGCTGGTCACCGATCCGCCCGGGGAGTTGATGTAGAGCGAGATCTCCTTCTTCGAATTCTCCGCTTCCAGGAACAGGAGCTGTGCGCAGACCAGGGCGGAGACGCCGTCATCGACAGGGCCGTTGATGAAGATGATGCGCTCGCGCAGCAGGCGCGAGAAGATGTCGAAGGCGCGTTCGCCGCGGGTGGACTGCTCCACCACCATGGGGACGAGGGAATTCATGACGAGCTCCTCAGGCGGCGAGAGCCAGTTGCGATCCGATTAGATCGCAACTTTTCTCTGACTCTTTGTTTCGACGTATTTTCTTAATCGAAAAGTCTGCCAACTTTTCTGGAAAATCCTTTGGCAGCATGGTCGGCTGGTTGAGATTGGCGGCGACGGGCCGCAGGACGAAGTTGCTCTGGGTGATGCGCAGCAGCGTGGAGCCTTCGCCATGGGGGGTGAGCTCGAAGGTGACGACGCTGTCGAGGACGCGGTCCTGCATCTTTTCGCTCCAGGCATAGCGCAGTATTTGCGGGGCCTCGGCGGCAAGGAGGCGGCAATCGACCAGTTCGGGCTCTTTCGACTCCCGTCGCGGTGAACGGGGAGCACCCGTCCCGTCCTCGGCCGGCGTCAGCCAGGCGGCGACGTAATCGGGAATGGTGAGGGCACGCCAGACCTTGGCGGGCGGTGCTTCCAGCAGGCTTTCGAAGTGAAGATCGTCCGGCGCTGTCTTGTCCTCCGCGCCTTTGATCGTCGCGTCGCTCAGGATCGTCATTGGTCCATCTCCTTCAGCACGGCCTTGAGCCGGTCGATGCGTCCAGGCCAGAAGCTCGCGTAGCGGTCGACCCAGTCGGCCAGCGGGGCGAGCGCCTGGGGGGCGGCACGGTAATGCACCATGCGACCCTCGCGCCGCTCGGCCACTAGGCCCGCCTCGCGCAGCACGGCCAGATGCTGCGAGATCGCCGGCTGGGAAATCTCGAAGCCGGCCTTGATCTGTGAAACGCTCATCTCGCCGCCCGCCAGCCGTTCGAACACGGCGCGGCGGGTGGGGTCGGCGAGGGCCCGGAAGAGGTTTGTCTGCATCATGCAAAACACATAAGCACTTGCTTATGGATTCGGCAAGAGCAATTCGGAGCCTGGAGGGTCGATCTCCAGATCGACCCTCTTCGCCTTTTTCAGGTACAGCTGTTCTAAGATGGTCGATCAGGAGATCGACCCACCAGTCCTGCCTCGACCGAGGCGCCCTTGGCGCTCGGCAGTCCTGCTATCCCGAACGCCTACACCGCTTCCAGGAACTTCTCGGCTTCGCTCAGATTGACCGAGACGAGTTGGCTGACGCCGCGTTCGGCCATGGTGACGCCGAACAGGCGATTCTGGCGCGACATGGTGATCGGGTTGTGGGTGATGGTGACGAAACGCGTCTCGGTTTCGCGAATCATCGCGTCGAGAAGATCGCAGAAGCGCTCCACATTGGCATCATCAAGCGGCGCATCGACTTCGTCGAGCACGCAGATCGGTGCCGGATTGGTGAGAAACACCGCAAAGATCAGCGCCATCGCCGTGAGGGCCTGCTCGCCGCCCGAGAGCAGGGACAGGGTCTGCGGCTTCTTGCCGGGCGGACGGGCCAGCATTTCCAGGCCAGCTTCGAGGGGATCGTCCGACTCGGTGAGCTGCAACTCGGCCGTGCCGCCGCCGAACAGGGTCTGGAACAGGAGCTGGAAGTGGCCGTTGACCACGTCGAAGGCGGCGAGCAGCCTCTCGCGCCCTTCGCGGTTGAGGCCGGCAATCGCCTGGCGCAGGCGTTTGATGGCCTCGACCAGATCGTCCCGTTCGCTGACGAGGCCATCGAGCTGGGTCTGCACGTCCTTCTGCTCGTCCTCGGCCCTGAGGTTGACGGCGCCAAGGCGCTCGCGCTCGCGCTTGGCGTCCTCCAGCATGCGCTCGACCACGCGCCGATCGGGGATCGGGGCGTCCGGCGCAAGATTGGCGAGCTTCAGGAGGCCCGTCGGCGCGACGTTCAGGGCTTCCGCGATCTCGGCCACGATCTGGGCGCGACGCGCACGCAGGGCGTCGAGCTTTTCTTCCGCGCGCACCTGCTCCTCGCGCGCCTGGCTCAGGGCGACCAGCGCCTCGCGGCCCTGGCGATCGGTCTGGGCCAGACGGGTCTCGGCTTCGGCCAGGCGGTCGGCGGCAATCTTGCGCACTTCTTCCGCCGTCTCGGTTTCCGCGATCAGGCCCCGCCGTCGTGCCGCGAAGACGACCGGGGCATCGTCGAACTCGGCCCGTTCGATTTCCAGTTCGGTCAGGCGGCTGGTCAGCGTCTCGATCTGGGCCGCGCCATTCTCCTGGCGGTCTGTCCAGGACTGGCTTTCCTGTTCGATGGCGGCAAGACGCCGCGAGCGCAACTCGTCCTCGCGTGCCAGCGTCTGGGCCTGGGCGCGCGTCTCGGCCACCACGGCGCGGCCTTCCGCGACGCCATGGCGCAATTCCTGCAGCTGGTCGTTGAGGGCGCTGCCATCGGGCAGTGCCGCCAAAGTCTGTCTTGTCCGCTCGCAGGCCTCGCGCGCCTCGGCAAGATCGCTGCCGAGGCGGTTGCCGGCTTCGTCCAGGGCGGAGAGGCGGCTGGCGAGCTGGGCTGCCTGGCGCTCGGCCGCGACGGCACGCTCGCGCAGCTGGTCGGCCTCGCGGCTGAGGCTGCGCCAGGCGTCGCGCGTGGTGCGCTCGCGCTCAGCGGCCTGGCGCGAGGCGGTCTGCGCCATCTCGGCCTCGCGGCGACGGGGAGCGACGGCATCCCGCGCCTCGAGCGCGCGCTCTTCCAGTTCGGCCAGACGGTTGCGTTCGGCCAGGCGCCGGGCGGCGGGAGAGGGGGCCTCGGCGGCGGCCACGAAGCCGTCCCAGCGCCAAAGATCGCCTTCGCGGCTCACCAGCCGCTGCCCGGCGGCGAGCAGGGCCTTGAGGCGGTGGCCGTCGGCCTTGTCCACGATGCCGATCTGGGCCAGGCGGCGCGCCAGGTTTTCGGGAGCCTGGACGAAGCTCGCCAGAGCCTCGGCTCCGGCGGGCAGAGCCGGGTCGCCGTCAGCGACCGCGGCGCCCGACCAGTGCGCCGGCGCGTCGAGATCGACAGGCGCGTCGATATCCTCGCCGAGGGCGGCGCCGAGCGCCACCTCATAGCCCTTGGCGACCTGGAGGGCATCGGCAATCGGGGGATATTTGGCGCCGGCCGGCGTCAGCACCAGCTTGGCCAGGGTTCGCGCCTCGGTTTCCAGGCGGTTGGCCGTACGCTCGGCGTCCTGGAGAGGCGTTCGCGTGGCGGCTTCGGCCTCGCGCGCCTCGGCATGAACAGCCTCGGCTTCCAGGGCGGCCTGTTCGGCCTGGCTACGGCGCTCCTGCAGCGCGGCAAGTTCAAGCTGCAACGCTTCGGCGACGGCCGTGGCATTGGATCCGGCGCGCAGGGTTTCGCTCTCGCGCCGGATCTCGGCGAGCTGGCGTTCGAGGCGGAGGACCCGTTCCGCGGCCTCGTGCTCGCTGCGTTCGGCCTGGGTGCGCGATGCCTGCAGTTCGGCCAGGGCGCTCTGGGCCTCGCCCATCGCCTTCTCCTGCTCGGCCAGGGCGGCCTCGGCGTCCCGCAACAGGCCAGCGGCCTCGGCGGCACGTTCCCCACTGCCGTCCTGCTCGGCCTTCAAGACGGATGCCTCGGCCCTCAGGCGCTGCAGCATGGTGCCGGCATCCGATATCAGCGATTTTTCGCGGGTGATGTCGGCGCCGGCCTGCTTGATACGGTGGTCGAGCTCGATGCGCCGCTCGCCGGCGCGCCGCTCTTCCTGCTCCAGTTGTTCGCGCGCCAGCACCAGGCGATGCAAAGCGGTGCCGGCGGCATGCTCGGCGTCGCGCAAGGGCGGCATCTCATGGGCGGCGATGGCGGCAAGACGGGCTGTCTCGGCCTGTGCCCGCGTGCGCTCGGCTACGGTGCGGGTATCGAGATCCAGTCGCTTCTCGGCCTCGATCACCAGCCGCCCCGCTTCCTCGAAGGCAATGTGGAAGATGAGGGCCTCGGCCTGCCGGATCTCGTTGGAAAGGCCGCGATAGCGGAAGGCCTGGCGGGACTGGCGCTTCAGGCTGTCGAGCTGGGTCTCGATCTGGGTCAGCACGTCCTCGAGCCGCTCCAGATTGCTTTCGGCCGCCTTCAGCCGCAATTCCGCTTCGTGGCGGCGCGTATGCAGGCCGGAGATGCCGGCGGCTTCTTCGAGGATACGGCGGCGCGACTGCGGCTTGGCGGCAATGAGCTCGGCGATCTGGCCCTGGCGCACCATGGCGGGCGAGCGTGCGCCGGTGGAAGCGTCGGCGAAGATGAGCTGTACGTCGCGGGCGCGCACCTCCCGGCCGTTGATGCGGTAATTGGAGCCGCGATCACGCTCGATCCGGCGGGAGATTTCCAGAATGTCGGCGTCGTTGAAGGCAGCCGGGGCGGTGCGGTCCTTGTTCTCGACCGTCAGCATCACCTCGGCCATGTTGCGCGGCGGCCGGTTGCCGGAGCCGCCGAAGATGACGTCGTCCATCTCGGCGGCACGCAGATTCTTGTGGCTGCTCTCGCCCATCACCCAGCGCAGGGCTTCGACAAGGTTCGACTTGCCGCACCCGTTCGGCCCGACCACGCCGGTCAGACCGGGTTCGATCAGGAAATCCGTCGGTTCGACGAACGACTTGAAGCCGAGAAGCCTGAGCTTGGTTAGTTTCATCCATCACCCCGCAGTCCGGCGGGGCCGGGACTGCTTTCAGGATTTGAGGAACGGATCGACGATCTTGGAGAACTCGTCGACCGTGATCTCGCCGCCCTTCCTGATACCGTTGATGAAGAAGGTCGGCGTGCCATCGATACCGAAAGCCGAAGAACCACGCTCCTTCACGGCATTTACGCCAGCATAGAGCGCCTGGTCTTTCAAGCAGGCCTGGAACTGTTCCTGTGTAAAACCGGACTGCTTGGCAATGCCGAACAGGGCGGGAAGCACCTGCTTGGCGTCATTGACGAACGCCCAGCTCTCCTGCTGCGAGAACAGGACGTCGAGCATGGTGTAATATTTCTCCGGCGGCGCATCCTTGGCCACGCAGCGCGCCAGCATGAAGGCAGCGGTGGCGCGCGGGTCGAGCGGGAACTCGCGCATCGTCCACAGCACCTTGCCGGTGTCGATATATTTTTCCTTGATCCCCGGGAACACGTCCTTGGCGAAGCGGGCGCAATGGGGGCAGGTCATCGAGGCATATTCATAGACCTTCACCGGTGCATCCGGCTTGCCGAGCGCGATATCGGGGATGGGGCCGGGAACGGCCAACTCGAGGAGGCTGACCTTGTCGTCGGCCGCGAGGGCGGGCAGGGCCGCAAGCGCCGGACTCGCCGCAAGGGCTGCGATCAGGGTACGGCGGGAAAGCATCGGGCTCATCGGCGACTCATGTCCTTCATCATTGCGCGTTCGCGCACTCTATCTGTGCGGTACTTGAGCCTTGCAATTATGGCAACAGGCAGACCGGCCACCTTCACGTAGCTGTGACCGGTTTGGCACGGCGAGGCGTGCCGCGAACCTGCCGCCCCAGCCGTTCCAGGGCCTCGCGCAAGCCGGGGTTCTCGATGCCGCTGAGATCGTCAGCCAATTGACGGGAGGCTTCGGGAGGCAAATCGGGAATTTTTGGCCTCTCCCGCGGCGCCGGATGGTCCACCGGCCCCTGCTTGAGGCGCAGCTTGCCGATACAGCGCCAGCCGAAAACGGCGTTGATGCGTTCGATGATCTGGCTGGCCGACATCTCGACCTCGAGCGCGAAGGCGCTCTCGACCCGCAGGATCAGGGTCGCGGCGGCAGGAGCGGTATCGGACGCTTCGCCTTTGGGGCGGGGTGGCCATTGGATCTTCACGGGCAGCGAATGGGCCGAGAGCCGGGCGCCGACAATATCCGGCCAATGGCCGATGATGTCGGCCGTGGCGAAGCCACGCGCCTTGAGGGCGTCGGCCAGGGCCGGTCCGACGAGATCCGCGAAGGGGCGGGCCGACCTTCGCTTGAAGGGGGCCTGCTGTGGAGACGCTCTGGGTTGAGGCGCTTTGGGTTGAGACTTGGGCTTGTTGATCATGGTCGATCTGTGGAATGAGGAGCCATGCTTAATGGTGTCGCTCCCGAGGTCAAGTCCGCAGAAGGCTCGCATGCCCAAGCCCTGCACGCAGAAGCCCTGCTCGTCTGGTATGACAGGCATCGAAGGCGGCTGCCCTGGCGTGCGCTTCCCGGCGAGAAGGCCGATCCTTATCGCGTCTGGCTTTCCGAGATCATGCTGCAGCAGACCACGGTGAAGACCGTCGGCCCTTATTTCCAGGCTTTTCTGGCACGCTGGCCCACGGTCGACGCCATGGCTGGAAGCGACGAGGAGGATATCCTCAAGGCCTGGGCCGGGCTCGGCTATTATTCGCGCGCCCGCAATCTCCATGCCTGCGCCCGTTTCGTTAGCGGGAAGCTGGGCGGGCACTTTCCCGACACGGTCGAGGGCCTCAGGCAATTGCCGGGAATCGGGGCCTATACGGCGGCGGCCGTTGCCGCTATCGCCTTCGACCGACGTGCGGCCGTGGTCGACGGCAATGTCGAGCGGGTGGTCACCCGGCTCGAAGCGCTGGAGACGCCGCTGCCGCAGGCCAAGCCTCGGATTGCCGAAATCGTCGACGGCATGACGCCGGCCGACAGGCCCGGCGATTTTGCGCAGGCCATGATGGATCTGGGGGCGACGATCTGCACCCCGAAACGCCCGGCTTGCGGCCTCTGCCCCTATTTGCCCTTCTGCCGGGCACGCCGGGAAGGGACGCAGGAAAGCTTCCCGCGCAAGGCCCCCAAGCCCAAGCGCCCCCTGCGCAAGGGGGCAGCCTTCTGGATCGTCAGGCCGGATGGCTGGGTGCTGGTGCGCAAGCGCCCCGACAAGGGACTGCTCGGCGGCATGACGGAAATTCCCTCCAGCGTGTGGAGCGAAGACTTCGATTCGGCCACGGCGGTCAACCACGCGCCGCTCAAGGCAAAATGGCGCAGGCTGACGGGCGAAGTGAGCCATGGTTTCACCCATTTCGAGCTTGCCGTCAGCGTCTATGCCGCCGATGCCCTGCTGAGTACCAAGGCGCCGGCCGATTGCCGCTGGGTTCGTCTTGATGACCTCGATGGCGAAGCCCTGCCGACGGTGATGCGCAAGATCGTGGCGCTGGCGCGGGGGAACTAGCGGCTGTAGCCCGAGAAGATCGGCACGCCGTCTTGTTGCCGGTCAGTTCCGAGGCCTGCCGCCATTCTCGATCGCGGCGATCATCAGATCCACCGCCGATCCGATGGGCGCGATGATGGGGATGTCGAACTGGGTGCGCAGATATTCCGCCGCTTCGCCCAGCGGCCCACCGCCGATGATGACCGCTTTGGCTCCGTCTTCGATGCACAGCCTCACCGCGGTTGCCAGCTCGCTGCGCAGGCGTTCTGCATCATCGGCCAGCTTGACCGGGTCACCCGGCGTGCAGCGTATGCCGGTATAGAGGTGCTGAAGCCCCAGGCTTGCCGCACGCGCGGCGATTGCTTCGGCGAGATCCGGCGTGACGGTGGCGACGCCGAATTTCCGCCCGCCCTGCGAGGCGTCGATCATGGATGCCTCGCAAATGCCCATGACCGGCACTTGCAGGCTTTCCTGCAGATGGACGACACCCGGATCGCCATAGGCACTGACGATGATGCCGATGCAGCCCGTGTCCTGCGCGCGGCCGATCTCGATGACCTGGCTTGCCGAAGCGGCAAGCTGAGTTTCGTTGACGATCATCGAGGGGCTGCGGGTTGCCGTGGCGGCTTCCAGTCGAAGCCGCCCATCGGCCTTGCGACGGGCAATGGCCAGCATCATCCCCGTGGTCGCTTCCGAACTGTTGGGATTGATCAATAGGACATGGGGGGACGATGCTTGCATTGTCAGGCCTGTTCTCTGGCGGTTTTGGTAAAATCGACGGTCGGGGTTTCGGGTTCGGCCGGCTGGGTCAGGTCTTCCATGGAGCGGCCATAGGTTTCGGGCCCGAGCTGAATGCAGAAGGCGAAGACCGCATACATCGAGGCGGCGAGACCGAAAATGCCGAGCATGCCCAGATGGTCGAACAGGTAGCCAGCCACGGTCGGCACGATCGAGCCTGCGGCCGAGCCGCTTGCCAGGATCAACGCCACGCCGAAGCCGCGAATACGGGTCGGATAGAGTTCGGGCGCATAGATCCAGATCGAGGTGTTGAGCAGCAGCACGAAGAACTGGAAGAGCGCGCCGAAGAACAGCACCAGATAGAGACTGGTCCCCAGATAGACGATGGCCAGCGCCGCCGCGCAGGCGCAGACCGAACCGATGCTCAGGACCCTCTTGCGCGGGAAATAATAGCCGAACATCGAGGCGGTGATCGCCCCCAGCACGCTGCCGCTCTGGATGATCATGCTGAAGAGCAGGCTGCCGGAGAGCGTGTGGCCCATCGACATGAAGATCATCGGCATGAGGGTGAGCACGGAAAGCTGCGCCCCGTAGCTCATCAGGATCGCGATCGCCACCGGAATGGTGCGTCCGAGATAGGGCGCCCGGAACAGCTCTCTCCAGCTGCTTTTCGCAGGCTGGTCGCTGCCGTCTTCGGGTTTCGACAGATATTCCTTGATCCGCAATTCCTTCGGCCGCAGCGAACCGGAGGCAAGAATGGAAAGCACCTTGTTGGCTTCGTCGATCTTGCCCTGAGAGGCGAGAAAGCGCGGTGTTTCCGGAACGTAGCGGCGGAAGAACACGACGAGGAAGGCCGGGATCGCCAGCATCCCGAAGAGCCAGCGCCAGGCATCTTCGCCTGCGAACAGGGTGAAGATCACGAGCCCGAATGCCGGAGCGAGGAAATTCCCGAAGCCGCCGGCGCCGACATTGACCAGGCCTGCCGCCGTGCCGCGGAATTTCGGCGAGCAGAACTCGGCGAGCATGGTGACGGCCGTGGAGATTTCACCGCCGACGCCAAAGCCGACGATGGCGCGCGCCATGCAAAGCACCGCGAAACTCGGTGCAAGCGCACAGAGCGCGGACCCAAGCGTGAACAGCAGCAGATTGATGGTCAGCATGACGCGGCGGCCATAACGATCACCGAGGATGCCGGAGAGGAGGCGGCCCGCGGCCGCACTTGCAAAGGTGATGGTGTTCAGGAAACCGATGTCGGCGCCGGTGAGGCTCCATTGCGTCTTCAGCATCGGCGCGACCAGCCCGATGGTGTTCTGCTCGAAGGCGTCGAACAGACATCCGATCAGAATGAGCGCGAGAATTTGCTTGTGCGCCGTGGTGACGCCGATCGTCCCCAGTGCCTGTTCCATCTGCTTTTGAACCGGCGACGATGCGCCGGATGGGATCATCTGTTCCCCTGCCATGGCGATTAAATCCTCTGGATGATGTTTTTGAAATTATTTTTTCACAATTAAACTCAAAGAAAATATTTTTACAATTGGTATTTTTGGTCTCTTGCTCAAGGCACAATTTGTGAGGATCCGAGGTGATATGATTGTACAAACGGTCAAAATCTCCTAGTGCTCGGAATGTCCTGAAAAATAGATTTCAGCAGCCTCGGCCATGCAGTCTTCCGAAAGATCATTCCTGACCCGCGTGCGGGACGTCCTCGACGAGCTTCCGCCGGCCGAACGCCGGCTCGGGGAATTCGTGTGTGATTTTCCCGGCGAACTGGCGAGCTATTCGGCATCGGAGCTGGCGGCCTTGGCTCATGTCTCCAATGCCACCGTGACGCGGTTCGTGCGTCGCCTGGGCTACGAGACCTATGAGGAATCGCGCCGCCACGTGCGCCAGGAGAGGCAGACCGGGTCACGGCTGTTTCTTTCCAATGCGGCTGACGCTGCCGCCGGCCAGTCGCTTTCCAGCCATGTCGGCCAGGCCATCGCCAATCTGGAACAGACCTTTCTGTCGATCCGCGAAGCCCAGATCGATGCGGTGGTGGAGGCCATGCTGGGCGCACGCAGGACCTGGGTCGTGGGCTTTCGCTCCAGCCAGCCCTTTGCCGCCTATCTGCAATGGCAGATGCTGCAGGTCATCGACAACATCGTCGCCATTCCCGGCCCGGGCCAGACGCTCGGCGAATATCTGGCGAGCATCGCCACGGAGGACATGGTGGTGGTTTTCGCCTTACGCCGCCGCATTGCCAGGCTGGACGACATCCTGGCGGCCATTGAAAAGCGGGGCGCCAAGCTGCTCTATATCACCGACGAGGGCGCGCCTCTGCGTTCCTCTGCGCAGTGGCATTTCTACTGCCAGACCTTGGCGCCCGGCCCTTTGTTCAACCACACGTCGGTGATGGCGCTGTGCCATCTGCTCACCACCCGCGCCATCGAGAAGGCTGGCGCTGCCGGGCGCAGGCGCCTGCGCGACATAGAAACCTACGGTGACGCGCTCGATGAGCTGTAGCGGCTTTGTCACAGCCGGGCTTAACCCGGCAATCCAACCCCTCGGCCACCAGGGCATGTGGCTTGTGGATAGCCGGGTTAAGCCCGGCTGTGACAAAGGTAGCGCCAGCTCGAAGATGCTTGAGTGAACGGCGTCGGCTGCCAGTGCAGTGTGGTGCCGCGACGTCGGCGCTCCAAAACCCTATTGCCTTTATACCATCCTACCACCAGCATGAGGGCTCATCGGCATAAGGGGGCTGCATGTCGTTGTTTGGCGCTTTTCTGATCGGCGTGGTCGCGGGACTGCGCACCTTCACCGCTCCTGCAGCCGTGAGTTGGGCCGCCTATCTGGGGTGGCTGCCGTTGGATGGCACGTCGCTGGCCTTTCTTGGCCATCCCGTCACGCCCTATGTCTTCACCGTGCTGGCCCTGTTGGAATTCGTCGGCGACCAGCTGCCCTCGACGCCCAGCCGCAAGGTGCCGATGCAGTTCGGCGCCCGCCTCGTCAGCGGTGCCTTCAGCGGAGCGGCGATCGGCCTCGCCTCCGGATCCTGGCTGACCGGCCTCGTCGCCGGCCTAGCCGGTGCTGTCGTCGGCACGCTGGGCGGCCATGAGTTCCGCCGCCGCCTGGCGCTCGCCTTCGGGCGGGACCTGCCGGCCGCCTTGATCGAGGACGTGGTTGCGGTCCTCGGGGCGCTCCTGGTCGTCAGGGCATTGCTATGAGCACACAGTTCGACGCCATCATCATCGGCGCGGGCCAGGCCGGGCCGTCCCTGGCTGGCCGGTTCAGTGCGGCGGGGCAGCGGGTTGCCATCATCGAGCGCAAGCATGTCGGCGGAACCTGCGTCAACACCGGCTGCATGCCGACCAAGACCCTGGTGGCTAGCGCCTATGCCGCCCATCTCGCGCGCCGCGCCGACGATTATGGCGTGGTGCTGAATGGTCATGTCGGCGTCGACATGAAGAAGGTCTGGACCCGCAAGCAGGCGGTTACCATGAATGCGCGCACCGGGCTGGAGGACTGGCTCGGCGGCATGCCGGGCTGCAGGCTGATCCGGGGCCATGCCCGCTTCACCGGCTCCCATGAGATCGAGGTCGATGGCGAGCGGCTGAGCGCGCCGAAGATCTTCCTTAATGTCGGCGGGCGCGCTTTGGTGCCCGACATGCCGGGGCTTGATGGCATCGACTATCTCACCAACACCTCGATCGTGGAGCTCGCTACGCTGCCGGAGCATCTCATCGTGATCGGCGGCAGCTATATCGCGCTGGAATTTGCGCAGATGTATCGCCGTTTCGGCTCGCAGGTCACGGTGATCGAGCGCGGGCCAAGGCTGACCTCGCGGGAAGACCCCGATATTTCCGACGCCATCCGCGACATCCTGACCAAGGAAGGCATCGATATTCGCCTGGAGGCGACGAACTTGTCCTTTGCCCGTGAGGGTGGCGGCTTTGCCGTCACCGTGGCGGGGGAGGGGCAAAGCCCCGCTCGGATATCAGGCTCGCATGTGCTGGTTGCCGTCGGCCGGGTGCCCAACACCGACGATCTCGGCTTGGACAAGGCGGGCGTACACACCGATGCGCACGGTTATGTCACCGTCGACGATGAGCTTCGCACCAATGTCGAGGGGATCTGGGCTCTCGGCGATTGCAACGGCAAAGGCGCCTTCACCCATACCTCCTACAACGACTACGAGATCGCCGCCGCCAATCTGTTCGATGCCGATCCGCGCCGGGTGAGCGATCGGATCACCGCCTATGCCCTCTATATCGATCCGCCGCTCGGACGCATCGGCATGACGGAGGAGGAGGTGCGCCGCTCCGGGCGCAAGGCCCTGATCGGCAAGCGGCCGATGACACGGGTCGGCCGGGCGGTCGAGAAGGGCGAGACGCAGGGCTTCATGAAGGTGATCGTCGATGCCGAAAGCCATGCCATCCTCGGCGCGGCCATCCTTGGTGTCGGCGGCGACGAGGTCGTCCATGGCCTGCTCGACGCAATGTATGCCAAGGCGCCCTATGCCACCATCCAGCGCGCCGTGCACATCCATCCGACCGTCTCGGAACTGGTGCCGACCATGATCGGCGAGCTGCAGCCGCTGGTGTAGCGGCAGGACGCCGCTGGAGACGTCAGGGTATCTTCGCGCAGACAGTCGTTCAATATTACACGGGTAATATTGACGCAGATGTTTTATCCGGGTAATAAATGGATGTGGGAGTTCGTCGTGCCGATTGCGCGCTCGACCCCTCCCTCTCCAAACCTAGCGCGGCCTTCGATGGTCATTGGTTGCAGCTAGGAAGATCCGGACGGAATACGGCCTATGAACAGTGTGAAAGCCAACGCCATCGACCTGGCCTATGACAGCTTCGGCGACGAGGCCGGCGAAGCGATGCTTTTGATCGCCGGCCTCGGGACGCAGATGATCCACTGGACGGTTCCGTTTTGCGAGGAGCTGGCGACACGGGGCTATCGTGTGATCCGTTTCGACAACCGGGACGCCGGCTACTCGACGCATTTCAGTCAATGCGTCCCGCCGGATTTTGGCGCGCTGGCGGCTATGCTCGCGGCGGGGCGGCGGCCGGACGTTCCCTATACTCTTTACGACATGGCAGCGGACGCAACGGGCCTGCTCGATGCCCTCTCCATCGACCGGGCGCATGTCGTCGGCCGGTCGATGGGCGGGATGATTGCGCAGATCATGGCGAGCGAGCATCCCGAGCGAGTGCTGTCGCTCACCTCGATCATGTCGAGCACCGGCAATCCGAGCCTTCCGCAGGCAGCCCCGGACGTCATGGCGATGATGATGCGCCCGGCACCCGATCCTGTCACGAATCATGCGGGATTTCTGTCGCACAGCCTCGCCTTCAGACGCCGCATCGCCGGCACGGGCTATCCGTTTGATGAAAAAGCCCATCGCGCTCTCGTTCTGGAAGAGGTCCAACGCGCCTATGATCCCGGCGGTACCGGGCGGCAGATCGCCGCGATGGCCGTGATCGGCGATCGTCGTTCGCGCTTGGCAACGATCACCGTGCCTAGCCTCGTAGTGCATGGGGTTGATGATCCGCTCATCCTCCCCGCTTGTGGCAGGGACACTGCCACGTCGATCCCGAACGCGGACTTCATGCTGGTCGACGGCATGGGGCATGATCTGCCGCCCGCATTGTATCAGATGGTTGTCGATGCGATTGGCAGGACGGCTCGCCGGGCATCCAACGGCTAAAACACCTCTGATGGGTCGCGCCGCGGCAAGGGGCGCGAGACCCTATGAACCGCCGTCGGCTTCCGAAGCTTTTCCTCATCGCTTCCACTCACAAGCGAGCGCAGTGAGGATATGCGGGGGTGACAGAGTGCTATCCGCACAGCCGCTAATCCCCCAAGGGCTCCATCTCCTTGCCGGCGCGGCGGATCTGCACATTGTATTTGATGCGGCGCAGTGTCTCGCGGGCCGAACCGCCGAGCTTATAGCCGGTGGCGGTGGCCATCAGGTCGATCAGGGTCAAGAAGGCAAAGCGCAGGGCCGTGGGCTTGAGGGTGTCGGGGAATTCGGGCACGGCCACGGTCAGCCTTACGTCGCAGGCGCGGGCGAGATCGGTGTCGGGTGCGGTGACGCAGATGGCAGCGGCCCGGTACTGGCGGGCGATCTCGACTGCTTCGACGACCTCGCGCGTGCGTCCGGTTGCAGAGATCGCGATCACCACGTCCCTCGGCTTCAGGGTCGAGGCCGTCATGCGCATGACATAGGGGTCGCAATGGGCCGATACCGCGACGCCATAGCGGAACAGACGATATTGGGTCTCCTGGGCCAAGGCGGAGGCGCTGCCGCCGAGGCCGAAGACGGCGATCTGGCGAGCGCCGGCGATGAGATCTGCCGCCTTCTGCAGTTCGGCAGGATCGAGCTGGCGCTCGGTCTCCTGGATGGCGCGATGGGCCTCGCCGAACACGGCACTCCAGTAGGGCAGCTCAGGTGCCTGGTGGCCGGCATCGGTGCCCGGCTTGCCGAGATAAAGCGCGCCGACCACCAGGCTCTGGGCTAGGCGCAGCTTGAAATCCCTGACGCCCTCGCAACCGATGGCGCGGCAGAATCGGGTGACGGTGGGCTCGCTGACCCCGGCGCGCCTGGCCAATTCACCATTGGAGGCGGCAATGGCAGCCTCGACATCGTCAAGCACCACGTCGGCCACGCGCCGTTCCGCCGGACGCAGGTCGCGATAGCCGTCCTTAACCAGGGAAATGATATCGGGGATATGGGTCACGCGCTCGGCAACGCCGCCGCCCGGCTCGCTTGCCTTGCTGCGCGGGGAGGTCCGCATCCTGCCCTGGCTCATGAGGCGTTTCTCCCTAAGCTTCAAGGCCCGCCGGCGACGGCAGGCAAGCGGCCCATGTAGGAAAGTAACACAACCTTCATTTTGCAATAACACAAGATAATTCCGATAGATAGAAGGCATATCGGCTCACTGGTCTTGCAATGGTCCTACCATATGCTTGACACTAAAGTAGGATAGTTACACAGTGCCGCCTGCGATGAGATGGCCCTTGAGGGCCACGGCGCATTCTCCGAGGGATGGAATGAAAACGGGGCTGGCATCACACCCGAAGCTTGCCGTGCGGGAGGCAAGCAAGGTCTATCACACGGCTTCGGGCGATCTCGTTGCGCTGGACCGCTGCAACATCGACATTCAGGCCAATCAGATCATCTCCATCGTCGGGCCCTCGGGCTGCGGCAAGACCACTTTGCTGTGGTCGATGTCGGGGCTTCACCGCCTGTCGAGCGGCGAAATCAGGCTGGACGGCAAGGCCATCACCGGCCCGCATCCCGATATCGGCCTCGTCTTCCAGGAAGCGAACCTGCTGCCCTGGCGCAATCTCGATGCCAACATCGCCTTTCCCTTCGAGATCAAGGGCACTCGGCCCGACCGGGCCTGGATCGAGCATCTCCTGCAGCGTGTCGGCCTTGCCGGCTTCGGCGGCAAGTTCCCGCGCGAGCTCTCCGGCGGCATGCAGCAGCGGGCGTCCATCGTACGCGCTTTATCGCTCAAGCCCTCGGTTTTGCTGATGGACGAGCCTTTCGGTGCTCTCGACAGCTTCACCCGCGAGGAGATGAACGGGTTGGTGGAAGAGATCTGGCTCGATAGGCCGACCACCATCGTCTTCATCACCCACAGCATCGAGGAGGCCATCTTCCTGTCGGACCGGGTGATCGTGATGAGCGCCAGGCCCGGCCGGGTGGCGAGGGAATATCAGGTACCGTTTGCGCGTCCGCGCTCCCTGGAAATCATGGCCACCAAGGAAGTCTTCGACCTTCAGAACGCCATCAAGCTGGACATCGTGGGCGGCCGCGCCAGCCAGACGCAGGTGCCGCTGCGCAGCGCCATGGCTGCAAGCTGAGGACATTGCCGTGAGTGACGCCGTTCCCCAATTTTCCAAAGCCAGCTCCGGCGACGGCCGGGATGTCAGCCTCACCAATCTGTCGGCCTTTTCCTCGGGGCCCGGCATCAAGTCCGGCTTCGAGATCGCCGCGATCGTCGCGGTCGCCGTGATCCTGATCGGCGGCGCCGAGCTCGCGCTCAGGCTGTTCAAGGTGCCGCTCTACATCATGCCGCCGCCGAGCGCGATCGTCACGGCGCTGTTCACCGAATTCCCGCTGATCCTGCCGCATCTCGGCTACACGCTGGTGGAACTGGGCGGTGGCTTTGCCATCGGTGCCTGCATCGGCCTGATCCTGGCTGCGGTGATCACCCAGTTCCCCTTCGCCGAGAAGATCATCGCGCCCTACATCCTCCTGCTGGTCACCACGCCGATGCTGGCTTTGGTGCCGCTGCTCATCCTGCGCTTCGGCTTCGGCTATACGCCGAGGATCATCGCGGTGGCGCTGGCCGCCGGCCCGATGGTGATGATCAACGCCGCAACCGGCTTCCGGCGGGTGGACAATGCCAAGATCGCGCTCGCTCGGTCCTATGGCGCCTCGACGCTGCAGATCTTCTGGAAGATCCGGGCACCGATGGCTTTGCCGATGATCCTGGTCGGCCTGATGATCGGTGCCATTTTCGGCCTGCTGACGGCTGTCGGAGCCGAAATGGTCGGCGGCGGCTTCGGGCTCGGCAACCGGCTGACGACATATTCCTCCATGATCCAGATGCCGCAATTCTTCGCGGTGGTGCTGGTGCTCTCCATCCTCGGCATCCTGATCTATGTGCTGTTCTTCCTGATCGGCAAGAAGTGGGCAAGCTGGGAAGCCTGAGCAGGAAAGCCAACGATAGCAAAGCGATAGAACGAAAAGACCACTCACCATTCGAACTGCCGGAAACAGGCAGGGCCCAACCGGAGGAAAGCCGTGACGAAGAACGAGAGCGCATCGACGAGGCCAAAGAGTGTAGAGCCTGGCATCAGCCGGCGCTATTTCCTGCAGGTGGGGGCCGGCGGCCTGGTGACGGCGACGGCCCTCGGCGCCTCCGGCCTGCTGACACCGGCGCGGGCCGCGGCCTATGAGAAGTTCACCTGGATCTCGCCGCGCGGCACGCTGGAAGTGCTCGACGACTATCCCTATTGGGCGGCGAAGAAGGCGGGTTACTTTGGCGATCTCGCCACCGACATGCAGCCCGGCCCTTCCGACGGCACGGCGACGGTGAAATTCGTCGATGTCGGCCAGGCCGATATGGGTTTCCCGTCCCCGGGCGTGTTCTCCTTCGCCATTCAGAACGGCATGAAGCTCAAATCCGTGTTCCATATGGGCGCGCGCGACACCTTCAGCTTCGCTTTCCGCAAGGGGGAGGGCACCAAGGATCTCAAGACGCTGGAAGGCAAGACCATCCTGCTCGGCTCAGCCGCCTGGCAGGCGATCACCGATCCGCTGCTCGCCGCCCAGGGCGTCGATGTCAAGAAGGTGAAATATGTCGAGGCCGGCTGGCCGACCTGGGGCACGGCGCTGGCCGGCGGGCAGGGCGACGCCGCCCTGTCCTGGGAAGGGCTCAGGGCGGAATGGATCGCCAAGGGCCTCAGCTTCGACTACTGGCTCGGGGTCCAGCATTCGAAATTCCCGGCCAATACCTTCGTGGTGCGCAGCGCCGATCTCGAGGATCCCGATCGCAAGGTCTTCCTGGAGAAATATCTGCGCGGCTGGGCCATGGGCCTGGAGTTCGGCTACCAGAATCCGCGGGCGGCCGTTGAGGCGGTGTTCGAGCAGTTCCCGACGCTCGCCAGCAATCTCGGCCCGGAGCTCGGCACCACCTCGATCCTGCAGCAGGTCAACGTCTTCCGTGGCGACATGGACAAGCGCGGCGGCTGGGGCTGGCACGACATGACAAGCTGGCAGGCCTTCTTCGACCAGATCCATAAGATCGGCCAGATCTCCGCGCCGGTTAAGGCGGAGGACGTGCTCACCAACGACCTCATCAAGCCGGCCAATGATTTCGACAAGGCCAAGGTCAAGGCCGACGCAGACGGCGCCAAGCTTTCGGACGGCTTTGCCAAGGTCGACGTCGAGAAGATCAAGGCGAATCTGTTTAACGGAGCCCTGTAGGGGGAATGCGGGTCCACTTAAGGAGGTAATGCTGCGATTTGTCATAGCCGGGCTTGACCCGGCTATCCAGGAGCCACACGCGCAAACGGTTTGGGGCTGGATTGCCGGGTCAAGCCCGGCAATGACAAAGGTCGCGCAAGCTCCAAGACGCTCAAGTGAACCGCATCAGCCCTCTGAGGGGTGCTTTGCAAACATTTGAAATCCGGCGCGGATCCCGGTCCGCGTCGGACTATGTGATTGGTATTGGGGGAGGGCGCATGTCCGACAAGGTTAGGATTCTCGTGGTGGGGCTCGGCAATATGGGAGCCTCCCATGCCAGCGCCTATCATCGCAATGATGGTTTCGAGATCGTCGGCATCATGAGCCGCTCGATCAAGTCGAAGCCCGTACCGGCCGAACTCGCCGGCTACCCGCTGTTCGAGGACTTCGATACCGCACTCAGGGAAACCAGGCCTGATGCCGTCTCGATCAACAGCTGGCCGAACACCCATGCCGAATATGCGCTGAAGGCGATCGAGGCAGGCTGCCACGTCTTCATGGAAAAGCCGATCGCTACCACGATCGAGGACGCGGAGAAGGTGGTCGCCGCTGCTCGTGCCAAAAATCGCAAGCTGGTGCTGGGCTATATCCTGCGCGTGCACCCCTCCTGGGTGAAGTTCATCGAGATGGGCCGGACCCTGGGCAAGCCGTTGGTGATGCGCCTCAATCTCAACCAGCAGAGCAGCGGCCCGGCCTGGCACTGGCACAAGAACCTGATCGATTCGCTAATCCCGATCGTCGATTGCGGCGTGCATTATGTCGATGTGATGTGCCAGCTCACCGGCGCCAAACCGCTGCGCGTGCATGGCATCGGCGCCAAGCTCTGGCAGGAGGCGGCCCAGCAGAATTACGGCCATCTGCACGTCACCTTCGACGATGGTTCCGTCGGCTGGTACGAGGCGGGCTGGGGGCCGATGATGAGCGAGATCGCCTATTTCGTGAAGGACGTCATCGGGCCGGAAGGGGCCGTATCCATCGTTGCCGGCCAGACCGAGAGCAGCAAGCAGGGCGAAGAACTCTCCGATTCCGCCGACATCGATCGCCACACCAAGACCGACGCCATCAAGATCCACTACGCCAAGGTCGACGCCGACAAGAACTTCGCCAAGCCGGACGAGATCTTCAGCATGGAGGACGAACCGGGCCATCAGGAATTGTGCGATCGCGAGCAGGCCTATTTCCTGCGTGCGATCCGCGAGGACCTCGATCTCACCGAATCCATGGCGGCCGCAGTGAACAGCTTACGCATCGTGCTGGCGGCCGAGCAGAGCATCCGGGAACAGCGGGCGATCGAAATCGGCTGACGGTGTTCGTCGCTCCGCCAGCGATCCGACGTGCGCGTTTTGCGCGCGTCGTAGCTTTTCATTTCATCACCAAGGGACACTCGTCATGACGACATTGCTGGAAACCTACGTCGAATCCGATGCGCTCGCTTTGGCCGGGCTGGTGCAGAAAGGCGAGGTGTCGCCACTCGAGGTGGTGGAGACCGCCATCACCGTGATCGAACAGCTCAATCCGAAGCTCAATGCAGTCATCCACCGCCTCTACGACATGGGCCGTGCCGCCGCAGCCGATGTCGATCGCCAGGCCGCGTTCGCCGGGGTTCCCTTTCTTGCCAAGGAACTCGCCAGTTCCTGGAAGGGGGCACCGCTCACCAATTCATCGCGTTATCTGAAGGATCTGGTGGCCGAGAGCGATTCGGTGTCGGTGCAGCGCATCCGGGCTGCCGGCCTTGTGCTGCTCGGCAAGTCGAATGCGCCCGAGAATGGCTGGTCGATCTCGACCGAGCCCAAGCTCTACGGCGCCACCATCAATCCCTGGAAGGAGGGCATCACCGCCGGCGGGTCGAGCGGCGGCACGGCGGCGGCCGTGGCCTCGCGCATGGTGCCGATCGGCGAGGCGAGCGATGGTGCGGGCTCCATCCGCGTTCCCGCCTCCTGCTGCGGCATCGTCGGCCTGAAACCCTCGCGCGGACGCGTCACCCTCGCTCCGGCGGGGGATTTCTGGTACGGCGGCGCCTATTTCCTCTGCCATTCGCGCAGCGTGCGCGATACAGCCGCTTATCTCGACGCCGTTGCCGGAGCCTTGCCGGGTGATCCCTACACGCCGCCCAGGCCGGCGGAGAGCTGGCTTGAATTGTCGAAGCGTACGCCTGCGCGGCTGCGCATCGGCTACACCGTCACGCCGGCCAACGGCACGCCGATCGACCCCCAGGTGAAGGCTGCGGTGCTGGCCACGGTGAAGACCCTAGAGGGCCTCGGCCATTTCGTCGAGGAACATGACATGGCCCTCGACGGCAATGATGCCTGGAAGACCTATACCCATATGTCTCCGGTCGAGACGGCCGCGATGTTCGACGGATTGGCCAGCGTGATCGGGCGTCCCGTCACCCGGGACGACGTCGAGCCGGTGACCTGGGCGGTGATCGAGCGCGGCCGCTCGATCAGCGGCGTCGAGCATGCCCGCGATGTCTGGAAATTGCGCGAACTCAGCCGTGCCATCGCCGAGGATCTTGGGCCTTACGACATCTTCATCACGCCGACCCTGACGCAGCTGCCGCGCCCGATGGGCTATTACGACATGTCGATGACCGATCTCGACCAGTACAACGCCAAATGGACGGATGCGGTCTTTGCCTTCCCGTTCAATCTTTCCGGCCTGCCCGCGATCTCGCTGCCGCTTGGATCGACGCCGGACGACATTCCGATCGGCGTGCAACTGGTCGGGCGTTACGGCGACGAGGCGAGCGTGCTGGCGGTTTCCGCACAGCTCGAACAGGCCATGCCCTGGAACGGCCGGCGCCCGGCCATCAGTGCGTGAGGGGCAATTACCTTCTCCCCTTGTGGGTATCGTCCACTCCACTTGGAGTGGACTGGGTGCCCCTAACGGGCGGATGAGGGGTCGCGCGACCCATCCTAAACGCCTTGCAGGCAGCCACCGGCAATGGGGAGGTTTCGTCGACCCCTCATCCGGCTGCCGCCGCCTTCTCCCGCAAGGGGAGAAGGAATTTTACCCCGCCGCTGCCAGTTCCTTGCGCAGGATGGCGCGTAGCTCGTCGATCAGCACCGGCTTGCCACCATCGTCATAGTGCCAATAGGTCCAGCCATTGCAGGCGGGCAGGCCTTGGGCGAGGGCGCCGATCTTGTGGATCGAGCCGACGATGTCGCCGAGCATGATCGATCCATCGACCCGCACGCGGGCTTGATGACGACGATTGGCGTCGGTCAGGATGGCGCCGGGCTGCAGGAGCTGGCGTTCGATCACGTTGGCGAAGGGAATGCGGGGTTCGGAACGCTTTTCCGCCGGTGCCAGCATGGCGGCATCGTCGACAAGCGTGGCGTGGGCGATGCGCTCGCGGGCATGGGCGATATAGGCCTGATCGCGCTCGATGCCGACGAAGTGGCGGCCGAGTTTCTTGGCGACGGCGCCGGAGGTGCCCGAGCCGAAGAAGGGGTCGAGCACGACGTCGCCGGGCTTGGAGGCGGCGAGCAGGATGCGTGCCAGCAGCGCCTCCGGCTTCTGGGTCGGATGGGCCTTGCGCCCCTCGTCGTCCTTGAGCCGTTCGGAGCCGGTGCACAGCGGGATCAGCCAGTCGGAGCGCATCTGCACATCCTCGTTGCCGGCCTTCAGCGCCTCGTAATTGAAGGTGTAGCGCGAGCGCTGGTCGCGCGAGGCCCAGATCAGGGTCTCATGCGCATTGGTGAAGCGCTTGCCGCGGAAATTCGGCATCGGATTCGATTTGCGCCAAACGATATCGTTGAGGATCCAGAAATCGAGATCCTGCAGGCTGGCGCCGACCCTGAAGATATTGTGGTAGGAGCCGATCACCCACAGCGTGGCATCGGGCTTCATCACGCGCTTGACGGCGGCGAGCCAGGCCCGGGTGAAATCGTCATAGTCGCGCAGGGATGCGAACTTGTCCCAGTCGTCGTCGACGGCGTCGACCATGGAATTGTCGGGCCGCTGAAGATCGCCACCCAATTGAAGATTATAGGGGGGATCGGCAAAGACGAGATCGACGCTCGCGGCTGGCAAGCGCTGCAACGCGGCAATGCAGTCGCCCTCGATGATGGTATCGAGCGGTAGAACCGCACTCGCCATTGCAGACGAACGCGATTCTACACGCTTCAACCCTGGGCTCATCCGAAGCGCTTGGGCGGCTCCGGTACGCGAGATACTCATGGGGTACTCATACGCAACGCTTACTGACAACACGGTGGATCCTGGGCCGGTTTGGTAAATTCCGCGTTGCCATCCTAATAAAAATTTCGTGCCGGAACGGGACGCCCGCCGCTCCGCCACGCTTGCTGTGATTGTCCGCGTTCTGCTCAAATTGATGACTTGACGCGATTGAAATTGTCCGACCATTCTAGCCGCCGACCATGGCACCGAAACTGCGTTGCCGGCGGTCCGGGCCCGTCGGAACCAGGGCCCAAACGGGAGAGAAACATGATTACGCGTCGTTCCTTGCTGCAGATCGCGGCCGGCAGTGCTGCGTTCACCGGCCTCGGGCTGGTGCCTGCTTACGCCGACCTGCCCAAGCTGAAGAAGAAAGACAAATACAAGGTCGGCTTCGCGCAGACGGAGAGCAACAATCCCTGGCGTCTGGCACAGACCGCCAGCATGAAGGACGAGGCCCAGAAGCGGGGCTGGCAGCTCGTCTACACCGACGCCGCCGGCTCGGCCGCCAAACAGGTCGCCGACGTACGCTCGATGATCGCCCAGAAGGTCGACGTCATCCTGCTGTCGCCGCGCGAGGAAAAGCCGCTCGTGCCAGCGGTGATGGAAGCCAAGAAGGCAGGCATCCCGCTCTTCCTGATCGATCGCGGTGTCGATGCCAATCTCGCCAAGGGCGGCAAGGACTATGTCGCCTTCATCGGCTCCGACTTCATCAAGGAAGGCGAGATGGCCGGCGAATATCTGGCCAAGGCTGTCAACGGCAAGGCCAAGATCATCGAGCTGCAGGGCACGGTGGGCTCTTCTCCGGCCAACGACCGCAAGACGGGCTTCGAGAAGGCGATCAAGGCCTATCCCGACATGAAGATCATCGCCTCCCAGTCGGGTGACTTCGCCCGCGACAAGGGGCGCCAGGTGTTCGAGACGCTCTATCAGGCCCATCCCGACGCGACCGCCCTCTATTCGCACAATGACGAGATGACCATGGGCGCCATCGCCGCGATGGAGGCTGCCGGCAAAACACCGGGCAAGGACCTGATCCTGGCTTCGATCGACGGTACGCGCGATGCGGCCCAGGCCGTTTCGGACGGCAAGCTTCTCGTCCTGATCGAATGCAATCCGAAATTCGGTCCGGCTGCCTTCGACGCCATCGTCAAATATGCCGCCGGCGAAGCCGTGGCGCCGCGTCTCGTCAATACCGACCGGCTGTTCAACAAGGACAACATCGCCGCTTATTTGCCGGAATCCTATTGATCCGGCGGTCTTAGAACGCTGACTTTTGTCATTGCCGGGCTAGCCCCGGCAATCCAGCTCCTCCTTTATGACAGAGAGCCTGGATGCCCGGGTCATGCCCGGGCATGACAGAGGTCGAGCCTAAGCGGCGATTCTTTACAATGATAGAGGCGGGTTTAGCCGCCATTAGAGCTAGAGACTGAATGGCACCATCGTCCCCGCTTCTTTCCATGGACGCCATCACCAAGAGCTTTGGTGGCGTCAAGGTCCTGCATGGCGCGACCCTCGACATCGCCCCTGCTGAGGTCATGGCCTTGGTGGGCCAGAACGGGGCCGGCAAGTCGACCATGATCAAGATCCTCAATGGTGCCCATACGCATGATGGTGGCACCATCACCTTCGGCGGAGCACCCTGGCAGGCCAGTTCTCCGCAGCAGGCCCAGCGCCTGGGGGTGAGCACCATCTTCCAGGAACTCAACCTGATCGGCTATCGTTCGGTCGCCGAGAACATCTATCTCGGCCGCGAGCCCAAGCACCGCGGCTTGTTCATCGACTGGAAGGCGATGAATGCCGGTGCACGCGAACTCCTGGCCCGTTTCGACGTCAATATCGACGTTACCCAGCCGCTGGGTGAATTTCCCACCGCCATCCAGCAGATGGTGGCGATCGCCCGCGCGGTGTCCTTCAAGGCCCGCCTGGTGATCATGGACGAGCCGACTTCCTCCCTCGACGAGGCCGAGGTGGCGGTGCTGCTGCGCACCATCCGGCAGCTCAAGGATGACGGGGTTTCGGTGCTGTTCGTCACCCACAAGCTCGACGAGCTCTATGCCGTCTGCGACCGGGTCACCATCATGCGCGACGGGCGCACGGTCGCCGTTTCGCCCATGCAGGACATGCCCAAGCTGACCCTTGTCTCTTCCATGCTCGGCAGGGCCCTTGCGGAAGTGATGGCGAAAGGCACCGCCGCCGAACGGGGAGAGGGCTCGGCTGTTCGCGAGGAACTGCTCGGCGTGCGCTCGCTCGCCGTCGGGCGGCGCGTCAGCGATGCCTCCCTTTCGATCGACAAGGGCGAGATCGTCGGATTGGCTGGATTGCTGGGTTCGGGCCGTACCGAGACGGCCCGCGCCATCTTCGCCGCCGACAGGCGCGCCAAGGGAGAGATCGCCTTCAATGGAGCCAAGACGGAGTTCCGCACGCCAACGGAAGCCATCAAGGCCGGAATGGGATTTTGTTCGGAAGACCGCAAGGTCGAAGGCATCGTCCCCGACATGTCGGTCGCCGACAATCTCACCCTCGCGCTGATGCCGGCCCTTTCGCGAGGCGGCCGCTTCGACCTTGCCGAGCAGAGGCGGATCGTCGAGCGTTTCATCAAGGAAATCGGCATCAAATGCTCGGGCCCGGACCAGAAGATCCGCGAATTGTCCGGCGGCAATCAGCAAAAGGTGCTGCTCGCCCGCTGGCTGTGCATGAATCCCAAGCTTCTCATTCTCGATGAGCCGACGCGCGGCATCGATGTCGGGGCCAAGGCGGAAATTCTCAACCTGATCCGCCGCTTTTCCGCGGAGGGGCTCGGCGTGCTGGTGATTTCTTCCGAACTGGAGGAGGTCATCGAGGCGGCAAGTCGCGTCTTCGTGCTGCGCGACGGCTTGAGCGTGGCGGAGCTGCGCGCCCCTAACATCAATGAGGACAGCATCATGGCCGCCATGGCCCACGGCGCCAGCCCCGCAGCCGACGAGACGGGAACGGCTAACCATGCGTGATGTTCCTGCGTTTCTGCAGCGCTACGGTGTCATCATCGCGCTGCTGCTTCTGATCGGCTTCAATTTCGCCGTCACTCCCAATTTTGCCACCACCCAGACCCTGTTGGTCAATCTCACCCAGGTCTGCACCATCGTGATCGTCGGCATCGGCATGACGCTGGTGATCGCAACCGGCGGCATCGACCTGTCGGTTGGTTCGCTGATGGCGATTGCCGGTGCCCTGTCGCCGATGATCTTCACAGGCAAAATCGTGGATTTTTCCAACCTCTATGTCGCGATCGCCTTCGGCATCGTCATTCCGGTGCTGGTCGCGGGCGTATTCGGCCTCTTCAATGGCTGGCTGATCACCCGCTACAACATCCAGCCGATCATCGCGACGCTGATCCTGTTCATTGCGGGCAGGGGGCTCGCCCAAGTCTCCACCAATGGCGACCTGCAGGTCTTCAAGGTCCCGGAATTCCAGGCGATCGCGCTCGGCAAGGTGCTGGGATTGCCGTTCCAGGTCTGGATCATGGCGGTTCTGGTGATCGCGGCCGCCTATGTGCTCAAGGGCACCGTGTTCGGCCGGCAGGTCCTGGCGGTCGGCGGCAATGAGGCGGCGGCCCGACTCGCCGGCGTGCCGGCGGCCCGCGTCAAGGTGCTGGTCTACTTCATCTGCGGCCTGTGCGCCGGTATCGCCGGCCTCATCGAGATCGCCATGAACTCGGCAGCCGATGCCAATCTGATCGGCATGGGCAAGGAACTCGATGCCATCGCGGCGGTGGCGGTTGGCGGGACGCTGCTCTCCGGCGGCCGGGCTACCATCGTCGGTACCTTGCTCGGAGCACTCATCATCCAGCTGGTGCGCTACACCTTGCTCGCCAACGGAGTGCCGGATGCGGCGGCTCTCATCGCCAAGGCAGTGCTGATCGTGCTCGCTGTCTGGCTCCAGCGGCAGGGGACGGCGTGATGGCGAACTTTCGGTTCTCTCCGGCCCTCGGCGTGCTGCTGGCCCTCGTGCTGCTCGCGGCCTTCGGGGCCTGGCGCTATGACGGCTTCCTCGGCACCTACAACATCCAGACCGTGCTGCGCTACAATTCGATGTTTGCGCTGGTCGCCCTCGGCATGTGCTTCGTGATCATGACTGGCGGCATCGACCTGTCGGTCGGCACCACCGCCGCGCTGGCCAGCGTGGTCTCCGCCTATCTCAGCTCCTATGGCCTCATCGCCGGCGCCGCCGGCGGGCTTGCGGCGGGAGCGGCCGTCGGCATCATCAATGCGCTGATCATCACCCGTTTGAAGATCCTGCCTTTCATCGCCACGCTCGCCACCATGCTGGCGGCGCAAGGCACGGCCCTGCTGCTGGCCAACAACCAATCGGTCTCGGCTTCCTATGACACGGCCTTCACCGCGCTCGGGCAGGGCGATCTTCTCAGCTTCATGCGACCTGAATGGGTGGATGCCGAAAATGCCGGCACCGCCGCGAACATTCTCGGCTTCATCCTGAGCTTCCCGACGCCGGCCTGGATCGCCCTGGTGGCGTATATCGTGGGCGCCATTACCCTGAACTCCACCTCTTTCGGGCGCCATGTGCTGGCGGTCGGCGGCGGCGCGGAAGCCTCCCGGCTGATGGGCTTGCCGGTCAACCGCACCATCTTCGCGGTCTATGTGATCTCCGGCGTGACGGCCGGCATGGCGGGCGTGATCCTGGCCTCGCAATTCGGTGCCGGCCAACCGATCGAAGGCATTGGCTGGGAGCTGATCGCCGTCGCCTCGGTGGTGGTGGGCGGCACGCTGCTGACAGGGGGCAAGGGCTCCATCGGCGGCACGCTGGCCGGCGCCCTGCTGCTCGGCCTGATCTACACGATCCTCAATTTCGAGAATGGCATGGGCTGGATCTCGCTCTCAGCCTATTGGCAGTCGGTGGTGCGCGGCGCCTTCTTGCTGATCGTCGTCATACTGCAGGCCAAGCTCATGCAGACCAGACCTGCGCAGATCGCAAAATAGGAAACTACCATGCTCAAGAATATCGATCCGTTGCTGAATGCCGATGTGCTCTATGCCCTCCGAGCGATGGGCCATGGCGACACGCTGGTGATCTGCGACACCAATTTCCCGGCCGATTCGGTCGCTCGCGAGACGGTGCTGGGGGACCTCCTGCGCATCGACGGTGTGACGGCCGCCCGTGCGGTTGAGGCCGTACTGTCGGTTGTGCCGCTCGACACCTTCGTCGACGACTCGGCCCGCCGCATGGAGATCGTCGGCTCGCCCGACGAAGTCCCGCCGGTCCAGCAGGAAGTGCAGGCCGCGATCGACAAGGCGGAAGGCAAGTCCTGGCCGATGACCTCGATCGAGCGCATGGAATTCTACGAACACGCCAAGAAGGCCTATTGCGTGATCGCTACTGGCGAACGGCGCTTCTATGGCTGTTTCATCTTCCGCAAGGGCGTGGTCGCGCCGTAAGGAGACAGCACCGCTCTCTCAAACCCGATATGCCTTCAGCCTTCCGAAGGACAGGCGGTGATGCGGGCAGGGTCCATGCGTGTCGATGGCGGCGGTATGTTCGGGCGTGCCGTAGCCCATATGGCGCTCGAAGCCATAGAGCGGGTAGGTGGCCGAAAGCTTGATCATCAGGCGGTCGCGGGTGACCTTGGCGATGATCGAGGCGGCGGAGATGGTCGGCACCAGCGCGTCACCGTCGATGATGGCGCGGGCCGGAAGCTGCAGGCCGTGGGGCACGTCCTTGCCGTCGATCTCCACCGACGAGGGGCGCAGGGACAGCCCCCTGACGGCCCGCCGCATGGCGTCCAGCGTGGCGCCGCGGATGTTGAGCCGGTCGATCAAGGCTGGACTCGAAAAGGCGACCGAGACAGAGAGCGCCGAGGCCATGATCTCCTGATAGAGCTCTTCGCGCCGTGCCGCCGTGATGACCTTGGAATCGGCCAGGCCGACCGGCACCCTGTCGGGATCGAGGATGACGGCGGCAGCCGATACCGGGCCCGCCAGCGGTCCCCGGCCAGCCTCGTCGACGCCAGCGAGAAGATGTTTTGTCATGAACTGGCGTTAGAAGATTCCCGCCGGCAGGTCCAGCGCAGAGGGTGGGCTGACGCTGTACCGATACAAATCGTGACTTGCTTTGTGCCTCTGCCATGTCAAGTTTAGCCGCAATTTTTCACGGTATGTTGCCGACAACGATGGACAGCGTTTGGGCAGATAGCGTTTGTTGCGGGGCAGGGCGGAATGCAAAAGAACGTGACCGATATCGAGGCTGCTACACCTTCTCAGGACCATCAATCCCAGAGCGAAGCGGCGCCGGCTCCGATCAAGGCTGGCTTGCCCTCCGACAATGTGTTCGATCGCCTGGTGCATGACGAGGAGGATGTCGTCGGCCTGCTGGCCTTTTCCCTCTCCACGCAGAACAAGCGCGACTGGCTGGTGGCTTTCAAACAGGAGGTCGGGCGCGATCCGACACCGGACGAATTGGCCGCCTACGACATCGGCGAGCGGATCGACCGTCGCCTGGCAACCTATCGCAAGCTCGCCGAGCATGCCCTGGCCGGCAATTCCTTCTGGGCTTCGGCGACCCTGACGCCCGTGAGCGAACTGCCCGGCCCGACGATCAGCGAGCTTTTATCCACGCCGGCCAAACCGGAGCCGGCCAAACCGGCGCGCTCGTCCTGGTTCAAAGGCAGCAAGCGGTGATTGCCGGCAGTTCTTCGGATATTAGGGCGGAAGAAGACCGTTTCTTCACGGTCCGCGGCGTTGCCCCCTTGCCCTCTCTCTGTAAGAACCGGGCAACGGCAAGGGCGACAGGCAACACGACCGAAGAACGAAAATATCTGCTTTTCGCCTGATCAGAACAGCGCCAGTTGTTCACCCATCCGCACCGGGCGGGTGAACAGGTCCGTACGCAGCTTCAACCGCCTGGCGTTGAGGCCCAGCCGGGCGGCAGCCAGTTCGAAACGCCGCCCGATCATCCAGGCATAGGGTCCGGTTCCCGACATGCGCAGGCCCCAGCGCGAATCATAGTCCTTGCCGTCGCGGCTCGATCGCATCAGCGAGAAGACATGGTTCATGGCATCGGGGCGATGCTCGCCCAGCCAATCGCGCATCAGGCCCGAAATCTCGAGGGGCAGGCGTAGCATGACGTAACCCGCCTCGCGGGCGCCCGCCGCACGGGCCGCTTCGAGGATGCGCTCGATCTCGGCATCGTTGATCTTGGGGATGATCGGCGCCACCATCACCGTCACGGGAATGCCGGCATCGGCCAGCTGACGCATGGCCTTCAGGCGCAAGGACGGCGTGGCCGCTCGTGGCTCGAGCGAGCGGGAGAGCTTTGCGTCGAGGGTGGTCACCGACAGGGCGACCTTGACCAGGCCGCGCCGCGCAAGGCGTGCGAGAATGTCGATGTCGCGGGTGATCAAGCCCGATTTGGTGACGATGCCGACCGGGTGGCTGGTTCTATCAAGAACCTCCAGAATGGAGCGGGTGATGCCGCGCTGGCGCTCGATCGGCTGGTAGGGGTCGGTGTTGGTGCCCATCGCGATGGTGCGCGGCTGATAATTCCTGGCCGACAATTCTTTTTCCAGCAGGGTCGCCGCATTCGGCTTGGCGAACAGCTTGGTCTCGAAGTCGAGCCCCGGCGAGAGTCCCATATGCGCGTGCGTCGGCCTGGCGAAGCAATAGACGCAGCCATGCTCGCAGCCGCGATAGGGGTTGATCGAACGGTCGAAGGAGATGTCCGGCGAGTCGTTGAAGGTGATGATCTTGCGGGCCTGCTCGTCCTGGATCTCGGTGCGCAGAGTCGGCAATTCCTCGATCGAGTTCCAGCCGTCATCCTCGATGAAGCGCGAAAGCCCTTCGAAACGCCCGCTGGCGTTGGAGCCGGCGCCGCGGCCCCGCCGCCGATCGATGTCGATCACGGTCGTGCCCACCGGCACCGCATCGGTAAGAGAGACCTTGCTTATCGGCACGCCCATGGCCGCCTCCGCGAATCAAATTCCTCTGTTCTCATTAGAACAAAAAGAGAACATTGCTGCAAGCGAAACGAAATTGCCGATAATTTGCGCAGGATCGGCTGTTTCGGGCTCTGATTTCGAAGGGCGCCGCGTGATATGCGAGGAGGAGAATGAGACTGAAACAACCCCCCTGCCTGCCATGATCAGTGTCGTCATCGCCGCGAACGGCCAGGAATTGCTGCTGGCGGAAACGCTGGCTGCCCTTGTCCCGGCGGCGGCGGATGGTTTCGTGCGCGAGGTGGTGGTCGCCGAGAGCGGATCTTCCCAGGGCACGCGCCTGGTCGCGGATGCCGTCGGCTGCGTCATCGTAGAAGGTGACGAGCGTACCGGCCTCGAGGCTGCCCGCAGCGATTGGGTGTTGGTGATGGCCCCCGGCGTGCGGCTGGAGAGCGATTGGTTTCGCGAAGCCGGCGTGATGATGCAGCGATTGCAGAGAGTGGGCGACCGGCCGGTCGCGATGCTGTTTCGCGGCGCGGTCGACGATTATGGCTGGCGGGCAAGAGCGCGGGAGATCCTGCTCAAACTGTCGCGCAGCCGCAGGCGGCGGCAGGCCGTGCTGGCGCCCCGCCAAGCGCTGCTGGCCGGCGCGCGCCTGGCAATCCATGCGCTGCGGGCGCGTGCTTTTACGGGCGGGGTCGGGCCTGTTGGCTTATGAGACAGATCCTGTCGGCTTGAGCCAGCCTTTTGCCCGCGATGATCCGGCGAGAGCGTCGGCCGTCATGCCGGCACTGGTGGTGGCGCGGATCAGGACAGGGCGCTTTCTTCCTGTCTCCCCTGATGGGCGGCAGTGAGGAAGTCGATAAGTCCGAACGGAGCGCGGTCGCCGAGGCAGATTTCCAGCATCAAATGCGCGTCCGCGGCTTCGGGGGCGCTGCGCGCGAACATCGCATTTTCATGGATGGCGAGGGCCGCTTCGATGTCGTCGGGGCGAGCGGCGATCGCTTTTGCGAGTTCGGCGCCGTCGAGCATCGCCAGGTTCCCGCCCTCGCCGGCGGGGGGCATCAGGTGGGCGGCGTCGCCGAGAAGCGTCACCCCGGGCACGCGGTCCCATCGGTGTCCGACGGGAAGCGCATGGATCATGCGCGGGGTCGGCGGAGTCTCGCCATCGGTAATCAGCGCGGTGAGCGCCGGCGCCCAGCCCTCGAATTCAGCTGCGATCCGGGCTGTTGCGGCAGCGGCGTCACTAAAGTCGATGTCGGCGATCCATTCGGCGGAGCGGTTCAACTCGACATAGGTGTGAAGGATATTTCCGGCCTCGCGATGTGCGACGATGCCCTTTCCCGGGGCGAGTGCGTACATCGCGCCGCGGCCGACGGCTCCGGCAGACGCGGAATGCCGTTCGTCGACATCATGTAGATAGGTCTCGATCAATGTGGTGCCGACATAGTCGGGCTTCGCATCGGACAGCAGGGGGCGGACCTTCGACCAGGCGCCATCCGCCCCCACGAGAAGTTCCGTTCTCGCGGTCGACCCGTCCGTGAATGCCAACTCGTGCCGGCCATCGCCGAGGTCCGCGACGTGGGCGAGCTTCTTTCCCCACTGAATCGTATTCTCGGGCAGGGACTGGACAAGAATTCGTCGCAGGTCGCCTCGAAGCACCTCGGGACGTCCGCTGGTGCCGTCGTCGGGCTCGTCGAGTAATAAGTTGCCGTGTCGGTCGAGAATGCGTGCCGCCGCGCCGCCCCGGTGGATGATCGCGTGGAATTCATCGAGGAGGCCGGCGTCATCGAGCGCGCGTTGCCCGTTATATTCGTGGATATCGAGCTGTCCGCCCTGCGTGCGCGCCCCGGCCGAGGGCTCGGCCTCGTAGACCGTCGCCGAGATGCCGTGCCGGGAGAGGACGCGTGCGAGGATGAGGCCGCCGAGGCCCGCGCCGATAATCGTGACTGGTGTCGTCATTCTATTCCTTTCAAATGTCTATGGAACACTGTTCCATAGACATTTGTTGGAACGATGTTCCAACCATGTCAAGATGGTGGGTATGACAACCAAGATTCAGCGAACCGGACGGCGCGCGGACACGCTCTCGAAGGAGAGGATCGTCGAAGCCGCGATCGAGATCCTGGACAGCGGGGGGGAAGGCGCCCTGACATTCCGCGCACTCGCCGCCCGTCTGGCAACGGGAAGCGGAGCGATCTACTGGCACGTCGCCGACAAGGACGAGCTCCTCGCGGCTACCACCAACGATATCATTGCCCGCGCCATGACCGAGGTGGGCGATGGAGACAGGCCCCAGCAGGCCATCAGAGCCATGGCGCTCGGTGTGTTCGATGCGATCGACGCACACCCCTGGGTGGGTGCGCAACTCTCCCGTGAGCCATTGCAAGCCGCCATGCTCCAGATTTCCGAAGGCATCGGCAGCCATCTCCAGGCGCTCGGCGTTCCCGAGCGGGCGGAGTTCGACTGCTGGTCCGCGCTCGTGAATTACATTCTCGGCGTCGCCGGGCAGAACGCTGCGAATGCCCGTCTCGCCCCGCGCGAAATGGACCGGACGGCGTTCCTCACCACCGTTGCAGCGCGGTGGAGGCAGCTCGACCCCGCCAAATATGCCTTCGTGCATCGGTTGGCGACGCGGCTGCCCGGCCATGACGACCGGGAGCAGTTCCTTGCCGGCATCGACCTCATCCTGGCCGGGATCGCAACCGTCCGATAGCGTTGCCGACCCATCCATCTGTCGCGGGCGCACCACCCTTCGAAATCGGCGTTCCGGCGATCCGCTGGGCTCACCGTCGCAGGGAAGCACCCTCTTGGTTGAAGACATGGCAGAGGGCGGGGTCGGCGCGCAGGGGCACGGTTTCGCCATGGCGGACTCGTAATTGCCCAGGGGCCGAAATGGTCAGGTTCTCCCCGCCTGAGGTGGTTGCGTAGAGCACGGTCTCTCCGCCGAGATGCTCGACCAGATGGACTTTGACGTCGCCGAGCGGCTCGCCGGCCCCGCCGCCGACCAGGACATGCTCGGGGCGCACGCCGAAGGTGACGGGGGCAGTCGTCCTGGCGCCCGCTAGAGGCGAACCGAGGCTTACGGTTCGGCCGGCAACTTCGATCGCATCGCCGGCTCCGGCCAGGCGGCCGGCCAGGAAATTCATCTTGGGCGAGCCGATGAAGCCGGCCACGAACTGGTTGGCCGGCGCGTTGTAGAGATCGAGGGGTGCGCCGACCTGCATCACCACGCCGTCGCGCAGCACCACGATCTTGTCGGCCATGGTCATCGCCTCGACCTGGTCGTGGGTCACGTAGATCATGGTGTTTCCGAGATCCTGGTGCAGCTTGGCGATCTCCACGCGCATCTGCACCCGCAGTTCCGCGTCGAGATTGGAAAGGGGTTCGTCGAACAGGAAGATGCGCGGTTCGCGCACGATCGCCCGCCCGATGGCGACGCGCTGGCGCTGGCCACCGGACAGGGCCTTGGGGCGGCGCTGCAAATAGTCCTCGATCTTGAGGATCCTGGCGGCATGGCGCACCCGTTGGTCGACCTCGGCCCGCTTGTAGCCGGCGGTCTCCAGCCCGAAAGCGAGGTTCTTGTAGACCGTCATGTGCGGATAGAGGGCGTAGGACTGGAACACCATGGCGATGCCCCTGCGCGAGGCGGGGACATTGTTCATGCGTTCCCCGTCGATGGTGAGGTCGCCGCCCGAAATCGGCTCGAGACCGGCGATCATGCGCAGAAGGGTGGATTTGCCACAGCCCGACGGGCCGACGAACACCGTGAACTCGCCCGGTTCGATGACAAGATCCACGCCGTGAATGACGTCCAGCGAGCCGTAGCGCTTCACCACCTTGTCGAGCCGGATGCTCGTCGCCATGTCGTCCTCCTTACGGTCGCCAACCGCGATATTTCGGATGATCGGGGCCGATCGGCAGGGCCACGTCGCTGCCGGTCTGGGCGGAATGATAAAAGGCGGTCGCCAGTTCCAGCGCCCGGCGCGCATCGGCAACCGTGACCGGGACCGGTGCACGGCCGTGCAGGGCCTCGTGCAAGGCATCCATCTGGCCGAGGAAGCGGCGGCCGACCGGGGGCAGGTCGGCGACGAGATCCTTGATGTCAGCCGCCACGGCCTCGTTCGCTGGCAGGATCGTCCAGGGGTCGTCACCCGGCGAATAGGCCTCGCCGCCGCTCTCGAAAGTGACGTTTTCGAAGCACAGGCGCAGCCGCGAAATCTCGTTCTGCGAGCCCAAAGTGGCGCTGGCCGCCACCAGCGCGCCATTGTCCATTTCCCAGGAGGAGGAGACGCAATCCTCGACCTCGATGGCGTTGACCCTCGTCGTCGCCCGTGCGAACAGCCGCCGCACCGGTCCCATCAGATGGGTCATCATGTCATGCTGGTGGATGGCATGGGTCATCAGCACCCCGCCGAGCTCTGTGTCCCATTTGCCGCGCCAATAGACGGCATAATAATCGGGCGTGCGCTTCCAATGCGTTTCGACCGTGCCAAGATAGGGCTTTCCGGCCAACCCCGCCTCGATGATGCGCTTGGCCTTCTGCAGACCCTCGCCGAAACGGTACTGGAAGATCGGCATCAGGATCTGGCCGCTCTGGGTCTGGGCATTGGCCAGAAGATCGGCCTCGTGCAGCGAGCCCACCAAAGGCTTTTCGCAGACAACGTGCTTGCCCGCCGCCAGGGCCCGGCTGACCAGCTCGAAATGGGTTGCGGGCGGTGTGGCGATGTCGATCACGTCGATATCGTCGCGAGCGAGGAGTTCGTCGAAATGCAGCGTGCGGCTTTCGGCCGAGAATTCATCGGCAACCGCATCGAGGCGTTCCTGGTTGCGATCGCAGACGGCGGCGAGGCGCCAGCGTTCGGGGCGCGGCGCATAGGCCTCGGCGATATGCGCGCGCCCGATGTTCAGCCCGACGACGGCGACGGATTTGATCTCGCCCATCACGCAGCCTCCTCGGCGCGCTGCTGGGCCTTGAGGGCGAGTTCCATCGCCTTGAAGCAACGGGCCTGCGGCATGGCCGTCTCGGTCCGCTCCAAGACGTCGGTGATGAACTGCCGGCCGAAGGGAAGCTCGACCGCCGAACAATCGATATGCTGCATACCCTTCCGATCGGTGAGGAAGAGATGGTCTCCGCCGGCGCGGCCGGCGACATCGACATATTTTCGCAGCTCGATGGTGCCTTGGGTGCCGGTGATGAAGAGCCGCCCGTCGCCCCATACCGGCAGGCCGTCGGGCGTGAACCAGTCGACGCGGATATAGCCCGTGACACCCTGCGGCGTGCGAAGGTGGACATCGCCGACATCCTGCAGGCCGGGCTTGTCGGCATTGGCGCGGTTGCCGACAGAGGCGGAGAGGATATCGGCATCCTCGGCGCCGGTGAAGAACAGGAACTGCTCGAACTGGTGGGCGCCGATATCGACGAGGATGCCGCCATAGCGCTCGCGCTCGAAGAACCAGCCCGGTCGCTGCGGCTTGCGCAGGCGATGCGGGCCGAGTCCGGCCATGGTCACGATCTCGCCGATGGCACCCGAGGCCACCAGTTCGCCGGCCTTCACGGTGGCGGGCACCTCGAAATGTTCCGAATAGAGGATGGAGAGGATGCGCCTGGTCTCGGCCTGCACCAGGCGCACGCTCTCAAGCTGGCCGAGGCTGGTCATGCCCGGCTTGTCCAGCAGCACATCCTTGCCGTGGCGCATGGCCGTGACGGCGACGTCGGCGCGATCGCCCGGAATGGCGGCGCTGACGATCACATCGATCGCAGGGTCCTCATAGAGCCGCGCCGCCTCGGCGACGCGTGGGATCTCGGGATAGGCCCCGGCAAAGGCGACGGCGAGATCGTCTTCGGTGGCATGAAAGCCCGTGCAGACGGCACCGGCCTGCCTGAGCGCCCTGATCTGGCCGTGGATATGGTCGTGATTGATGCCGATGACGGCGAATTTCAAAGGTTTCATATCAATTGTCCGCTCGGGCGTTCTACTTTCAGATTGAATCGCTAGAATCGCAAAATGCGTCTGTTCCCAGTGTGTTAAGTCGAACGAAGACTTCGGCTTGAACGCATTTTGCTCCGGATGTCAGCGTTTCATGCCGGTGGTGGCGATGCCTTCGATCAGAAGGCGCTGGAAGAACAGGAAGACCAGGAAGATCGGGATCAAGGAGAGCACCGACATGGCGAACAGGGCGCCCCAGTCGGAGGTGCCGCTGGCATCGACCAGCGAGCGCAGGCCAAGCTGGACGGTGTAGGTGTGGATGTCGCCCAGATAGATCAGCGGCCCGAAGAAATCCTCCCAGGTCCAGATGAAGGAGAAGATCGCGGCGGTGGCGAGGACAGGCATGGAAAGCGGCAGCACGATCTTCCAGTAGATGCGCCAGGCGCTGCAGCCATCCATCATCGCGGCCTCGTCGAGCTCGCGTGGCAGGCCGCGGAAGAACTGCACCATCAGGAAGATGAAGAAGGCATCGACCGCGAGGAATTTGGGCACCACCAGCGGCAGCCAGGTGTTCACCCAGCCGATGTTCAGGAACAGCACATATTGAGGAATGAGGGTGACGTGGTAGGGCAGCATCAGCGTGCCCAGCATCAATGCAAACCAGAAGTTCTTGCCGAAGAACTGCAGCCGCGCGAAGGCATAGGCCGTCAGCGAGGCGGCCATGACGTTGCCGATCGTCGCCAGCACGGAGATGGCGAGCGAGTTGAGGAAGAAGGTTCCAAAGCTCACCTGCAGTCCGAACCAGCCGGTTTCATAGGCCCGGATCGAGACCTGGGAGGGGATCAGCGAAGTCTGGCCGCCGAAGATGTCGTCCGCCGGCCGCACCGAGCCTGCCAGCATCCAGAGCAGCGGATAGAGCATCACGAAGGAGGCGGCGATCAGGCCAGCATGGATCAGGGCCGAACGCAGGACTGAGCGCTCCGGCGCGTGCACGGCGGCGGCGTCAGTCGTCATAATGCACCCAATAGCGCGCGGTGAGGAAGGAGAAGGCGGTGAAGAAGGCGATGATCAGCACGAGGATCCAGGCCAGCGCCGAGGCATAGCCCATGCGGAAATAGCCGAAGGCCTCCTGGTAGAGATAGAGCGTGTAGAACAGGGTCGAGTTGATCGGGCCGCCATTGCCTTCGGAGATGATGAAGGCGGGCGTGAAGGCCTTGAAGGCTTCGATGGTCTGGATGACGAAATTGAAGAACACCACCGGGGTGAGCAGCGGCAGGGTGATCTTGAAGAATTGCCGGGCCTTGGAAGCGCCGTCGAGGCTGGCGGCCTCGTACATGTCCTGCGGAATCTGGCGCAGGCCCGCCAGGAAGATGATCATGGGCGAGCCGAACTGCCAAACCGAGAGCGCCACCAGCGTGTAGAGCGAATAGCGCGGATTGGAGATCCAGCTCGGCCCGTCGATGCCGGCGAGGGCGAGGAGGGAATTGACGAGGCCGTCGGCGGCGAAGAGCTGGCGCCAGAGCACTGCGATCGCCACGGAGGCGCCGAGCAAAGAGGGCAGGTAGAAGATGGCGCGATAGAGCGGAAGCCCTCTTATGCCGCGATTGAAGGCCATGGCCAGAGCCAGGGCGAAGATCAGCTTGAGCGGCACCGACAGCAGCACATAGGTGAAGGTCACCTTCATCGCCGCCGCGAATTTCGGATCGGCGGTGGCGATACGCACATAATTGGCGGTGCCGACGAATTGCGGGCTCTGCAGCAGGTCATAGTCCGTGAAGGACAGATAGAGCGAGGCCAGGGCCGGCCCCAAGGTGAGGCCGAGAAAGCCGATCAGCCAGGGCGCCAGGAACAGATAGCCGGCACCGTTTCGGCGCAGGGCCTGCCGCAGCCGACCTTCGGAGATCTCGCTGGGCTGAACCAGTGTCGTCGCGGCCATGGCGCTCAGCCCCGTTTCAGGATGGACTCGGCTTCCGCAATGAACTGTTCGCCGCCTTGTTCCGGCGTCGACCCGAAGGCGACTTCCTGGCTGATGCGCTGCAGCACGAAGGAGATCTCGCCAGCCCCCTTGGGCGGGGAGGGCGGCAGGCCCCCGACATAGGGGTCGAGCTTGCCGACATAATCGACCATCTGCCTGCTGACGTCGTCGAGCGAGGCGGCGGCAAGGTCGCGCATGGCGGGGGAGGCGGGAACGCCCCGCTCCACGCCGAGGATCTTGACGCCGGCGGGATCGTGCACGGTGAAGTTGGCCAGCTTGACGGCGAGCTCCGGCGCCTTGGCGTCCGAGGAGATCGACCACATCTGCGAGGGCTTGAGATAGTGGCCGGGCTTGCCCCCAGCGAGGATGGGATAGGCCGTGATCGACAGTCTGGCCTTGCTGAGCTGCTGGGCGCCAATGAACTGGTTGGAGTGCAGGAAGCTGGTGGCCGAGTAGCCGAGGGCGAGGGGCGAGGTTTCCAGCGTCAGCTTGTCGAGGGCCTGGATGTCGGCGCTGACGCTGCCGCCGGAATCGCGCAGGGCGCCCCAGAGCTTGAACCAGTCGGCGGCATCCTTGGCGTCGAAGGCGAGTGCGCCCTTGTCGTCATAAAGGGCCTTGCCCCGTTGCCGTAGCCAGAGTTCGAAGGCCGGCTCGACGCCGCTGGCATCGGCCGTGGCGTAGAATTTCTTGCGCTTGTTGGCCTTGCCGAAAGCCTCGCATTTGCCGGCGAATTCCTCCCAGCTTGTGCCGAATTTCGGCGGCTCCACGCCCGCTTCCTGCCAGGCAGCGGGGTCATAGGCCATGGCTGAGGAGTTGACCCCGAGATTGATGCCGTAGAGCTTGCCGTCGACGCTGCAAGAACCGAGATTGGCCTTGCCGAAATCGGCGATGTCGAGAAGGTTGCCCAAATATTGGTCGAGCGGCAGGATGGCCCCGCGGCGGGCATATTCGAACATGTAGCGATAGTCCATCTGGACTAGGTCCGGCGCATTGCGCCCGGCGACGCGGGTGGCGAGACGCGGCCAGTAGTCGCTCCATCCGGTGAATTCGGTCTTGGTGTCGACGCCGGCATTCGCCGTCCGGAAGGCGTCCACCGCCTTGTTGGTGCGGTCGGCCCGCTCCTGCGAACCCCACCAGAACACCCTGAGCTGCTTGTCCTCTGCCCGGGCCTGACTGCCCAGCAGGACGGAAGCGGCAAATCCGCAGCCGGCTCCGAGCATTGCACGACGACTGACGAGATGGGCACGCATGGCTTCCCCCCTTTTCCGGTCCGTATGGCTGCTTGAAAGCCGGTTTTTCTGCGTTCTTGTCTTTGTACTCGCGGGTTTCGATACCGATATGACGTTACGTGACATCGCATGCCGCCATGGCACACGATGTCAGAGTTTGTAGGCGCGCTTGGCGAGGCTGTAGGCGAGGTCGACGGCGACCTCAGCTGCCTCGTCCTCGTCGAGGCGATGATCGGCCACTAGGCGGGCGAGGCAGGCGCAATCGACGCGGCGAGCCATGTCGTGGCGCGCCGGGATCGACAGATAGGCCCTGGTATCGTCGTTGAAGCCGACCGTGTTGTAGAAACCGGCCGTTTCCGTCGCGAGTTCGCGGAAGCGGCGCATGCCTTCCGGACTGTCGAGGAACCACCAGGGCGGGCCGAGCCGGAGCGCGGGATAATGGCCGGCGAGGGGCGCGAGTTCCCGGTTGAAGGCCGTTTCGTCCAAGGTGAACAGCACGACGGTGAGACCGGGCTCGTTGCCGACGGCGTCGAGCAGGGGCTTCAGCGCCTCGACATAGCTGGTCTGCCTGGGAATGTCGGCACCGACATCCGGACCGAAGCGGGTGAACAGCGCCGGATTGTGATTGCGGTAGGAGCCCGGATGGATCTGCATGGTGAGCCCGTCCTCCAGGCTCATCCGCGCCATTTCGGTCAGCATCTGCGCCCGGAACAGCTCGGCATCGGCGGGCGTTGCCGGTCCGGCGATGAGGCGGGCGAAGAGCGCTTCCGCCTCTGCCCGGCCGAGATTGGCCGTGCGGGCGCTGGGATGTCCATGGTCGCTCGAGGTCGCCCCCAGCGATCTGAAGAAGGCACGGCGTTCGCGGTGCGCCGTCAGATAGCCTTCCCAACTCGCGGGCTGCCCGGTCATATCGAGGAGATGTCGAACCTGGTTCCGGAAATCGGCACGATCGGCATCGACGACGGCGTCGGGGCGATAGGCCGGCAGGACACGGCCCTTCCAGCCGGAGGCACGGATGGCCTGATGGGCCTTCAGATCGTCGGTTGCCGCGTCGGTGGTGGAGATGGCCTCGATGTTGAAGCGGTCATAGAGGGCGCGGGGGCGGAATTCCGGCCGTTCGAGTGCGGCGGCGATCTCGTCATAGAGCCGGTCGGCATTGTCCGGTGCCAGGCGCTCGGTGATGCCGAAGCCGCTTTCCAGCGAATGCTCGAACCACAACCGGCTCGGCGTACCCCGGAACAGATACCAGTGTTCGGCAAAAAGCCGCCAGATCTTGCGGCCGTCGGTTTCGACAGCTGTCCCGTCTCGGCTGGGAATGCCGAGCATGTCCAGCCGTACACCCTGCGAATAGAGCATGCGTGTGATGTAGTGGTCCGGCTTGACGAACAGCGTGGCGGGATCGGGGAAGGGAGCATCCTCGGCATACCAATTGGGGTCGGTATGGCCGTGCGGGGAGAGAATCGGCAGGCCTGCCACCTGCCTGTAGAGGCGGCGGGCAATAGCCCTGGCGTCCGGTTCGATCGGCAAAAGCCTGTCGGGATGAAGTGCCATGCGGGGCTCGGCCCTGTTCTGGTTGGCGTCTCCTCTTGACGTTGGCTTTAACACTAAGATACTAGTGTGTCAAAATCTGATGATCGCGGCTCTCTGGAGCAAAGCGCGGTTGGTGGAAACGCTCTTCTACCCTAACTCCTTGTTCCGACGCGTCTTTGTGATTTGAAGTGGTTCAGTCAAATCACAGAATGCTCTGCGAGGACCACACCGGGCCGGGGCCATGGAAAGCCACGATACAAGCCATTCGCTGGAAATCCTGACGGCACGAGGCAAGGCGGCGCAATCCGGCCTTCGTCCGACGCGTCCGCGCGTCACCACAGCGACCCTGATCTACGATGACCTGCGTGAGGCGATCCTCGGCATGCGGCTGGTTCCCGGTACGCCACTGCAGGAAAAGGCGCTGACCCAGCGTTTCGGCGTGAGCAAGACACCGGTACGCGAGGCCCTGATCCGCCTGGCCGAGGACGGCCTGGTCGATATCTTCGCGCAATCGGGAACCTTCGTGTCGCGCGTGCCGGTGGCGGCCATTCCGGAGGCGGTGGTGATCCGCCAGTCGCTGGAGGACACGGCGGTGCGGCGCTTGATCGAGATCGCTACGGAAGCCGACATCGCCACGATCGACGCCATTCTGGCGCGCCAGCGCCTGCTGGCCGATCTTGGCGACAAGGACGCCTTTCACGAGGCGGACGAGGCTTTCCACCAGGCCATCGCCCAGATCGCCGGCTATCCCAGCATTCCGCGCCTGCTGCGCCAGATCAAGGTGCAGATGGATCGCGCAAGGCGGCTGACCCTGCCGGTGACGGGCCGCATGCATCAGGTCATCGCCGAGCATAGCTTCATCCGCGATGCCATTGCCCGCCGTGATGTCGAGGTGGCCAGCAAGGCCATGAAAGCCCATCTGAGCGCCGTCGTTCCCGACATCGACCGGCTCCGGGTGCAGTATCCCGACTATTTCGTTTAGGGAGAAATGCGATTTCAATAAATCGTTTTTCTCTAAGTTGTTGTTTTAACGCATTTTCTTAACCGAAAAGTCTACCAACTTTTCTGGAAGATGCTCCAAGCGCCCCGGAGAAAGATCCCGTTCCCGGGCGCCGTCAACAGCCAGAACCGCATGAGGAAACGCTATGACGATGCAAGCGACGAGACATGAGGATGGGGAAAGCGCAGAGAGGCATCGGGTGGCCCTGGTCGGCACAGGCCATCGCGGAGCCGGCATGTGGGGCAAGGAACTGCTCCAGGGCTGGCGCGACCGGGCCGAATTCGTGGCGATCTGCGACATCAACGAAATGCGGGCCACGGCCGCGCGCACTGCGATCGGCACCAACGCAGCCGTCTACACCGATGTCGACCAGATGCTGGCGAGCGTGAAGCCGGAGATCGTCATCGTCTGCAGCCGCGACGACACCCATGACGAGATCATCGTCAAGGCGCTAGAGGCGGGCTGCCGGGTGATCACCGAAAAGCCGATGACCACCACGCCGGAAAAATGCCGCCGCATCCTCGAAGCCGAGGCGCGCACCGGCCGGCCTGTCGACGTGACCTTCAACTATCGCTTCGCGCCCACGGCCGCCCGCATCAAGCAGTTGCTGCGCGAGGAGGCTGTTGGGACCGTGACCTCGGTCGATTTCCATTGGTATCTCGACACCCAGCATGGCGCCGATTATTTCCGCCGCTGGCACGCCAAGGAAGCCCATTCGGGCAGCCTGTTCGTGCACAAGGCTACCCACCATTTCGACCTGCTCAACTGGTATCTGGAATCGGTGCCGCGCGAGGTCTCGGCCTTCGGCACGCAGCGCAATTACGGCCGCAACGGGCCGTTCCGCGGCGAGCGCTGCCAGACCTGCGTCCATGCCCAGGATTGCGATTTCTATTTCGACATGAGCAAGGACCCTTGGCTGACCATGCTCTATGAGGATCCGTCAGCCGAGGACGGCTATGTGCGCGATGGCTGCGTCTATCGTGAGGACATCGACATCGCCGACACCATGACGGCGATGCTGCGCTTCGAAAACGAAGTCATCGTGTCCTATTCCCTCAACACTTTCATGCCGATCGAGGGCTATCACCTGGCCTTCAACGGCACCAAGGGGCGCATCGAGGTTCGCCAATATGAGCGCCAGGCCTTCGAAACGCCCGACCATGACGAGATCGTGCTGATGCACAATTTCGGCGGCGTCGAACGCATTCACGTGCCGCATGCCGGCGGCGGGCATTTCGGAGGCGACGATCGCCTGCGCGACATGCTGCTACGCCCCGGCATGACCGATCCGCTTGGCCAGCGCGCCGGCGCGCTGGCAGGGGCGATGTCGATGCTGTGCGGTGCGGCGGCTCTTGCCAGCATGAAGTCGGGACGGCCGGTCAAACTGGCCGAACTCGGAGGCCTGCCGGCCTGATGAGGGCGGGTCTTCGTCTTCTGACCTGCATCTTTGCATGCCGCCTGAAATCGAATGAGTTTACGCAAGGGGGGCTGCCCCTCACCTTACCTCTCCCCGTAAGAACGGGGGGAGGGGACTTTGACGTCGAGTTTATGCAAAAGCCTCTCATCTCGCCCAACGGTGGGCGAGATGAAAGCTCCGAGGATCAATTGCAACGCTTGCGCCTCCTCTCCCCGTCCTTACGGGGAGAGGTAAGGTGAGGGGCCGCGCGACCTCAACGACAAGGGAGCGAAGTATTCCCCCTCAGATGGCGCCGGAGGTGTCGCAGGAACGGATCTGGCCGCTCTTCAGGCCGGTGACGAACCAGCGCTGGCGCTGCGCCGCCGTGCCATGGGTGAAGCTGTCGGGCACGACATAGCCCTGCATCTTCTTCTGCAGCATGTCGTCGCCGATGGCCTGGGCCGTCTGCAATGCGCCCTCGATGTCGCCCTGCTCGATGAACTTGAAATCCTGCTGCGTGCGATTAGCCCAGACGCCTGCCAGGCAATCGGCCTGCAGTTCCTGGCGCACCGAGGAGCCGCCGGCGCCCGCGCCGCCCTCTCGCAGCAGGCCGAGTTCGTCCTGCACATGATGGCCGACTTCATGCGCGATCACATAGGCCTGGGCGAAGGCGCAGGCGCCCTGGCCGGCCGGACAGGCATTGAAGCGGTTGCGCATCTCATCGAAGAAGGCGGTGTCGAGGTAGACCTTCTTGTCGTTCGGGCAATAGAACGGACCCATGGCCGACTGGGCCGTGCCGCAGGCCGAGCGAGTCACGCCGTTGAACAGCACAAGCTCGGTCGGCTGGTAGGCCTTGCCCTTGACCTGTTCCTGGAACAATTTCGTCCAGGTGTCCTCGGTGGAGCCGAGGATCTTGCGTACGAACGTGCCTGAAGCGTCGTCGGCGCCGCCTGTCTGGCTGGAGGGGCGCGGTTGCTGCTGTTGCTGGACCTGCGGCTCACCGCCGCCACTCAAGCCCTGCAGGGCGTTGAAGGCCGCTTCGGGGCCGACGAGGAAATAGAGAGCCGCGACGATCACCAGGCCGCCCAGGCCGATGCCGCCCCGTCCGCCCGGAAAGCCTCCGCCGCCGCCACCGCCGCCGAAACCACCGCCTTCGCCGCGACGATCGTCGACATTGTCGGATGCGCGCATATCGTCGAGTTTCATCGCCCTGTCTCCTGCTCCCCGGATGCCGGCCGTTCACCGATGTCGGGCCGGCATGGTGATTTGTGCTCCTGCAAGCCATACCCAATAAATATGTCTTCGCAAAGCCCGTTACAGGGGCTCTAGGCGGTGCTTACGTAAGGAAATACAGTTTTCCCGAAATGCGCCGTTCGGTTCGGCGCAAGGAGCGGGGATCACAAAGTTTCTCCCACGACGGCAAAGGGCTGGGCACGCGTTTGTCTCAGGAAGCGTCCTGCTCGAGTGCCGTGCGGATCGCGCGGAAATCGCGCCAGGCCAGCCTCTTCTGCACCGGCTGGCGTAAGAGATAGGCCGGATGCAGCGTAGCGATCGCCCGGATACGCTGGCCTGAAAGCTCATGGTCGAGCCAGCGCCCGCGCAGTTTCAGGATACCGTCGGTGGCGCCAAGCAGCGCCTGGGCACTGCGTGCGCCGAGGCAGACCAGGACCTTGGGCGCGACCAGTTCGATCTGGCGTTCGATGAAGGGACGGCAGATCGTGGTCTCCTGCGGGGTCGGGTCGCGATTGCCGGGCGGGCGCCAGGGCACGACATTGGCGATATAGGCCTTGGTGCGGTCAAGGCCGATGGCGGTGAGCATGCGGTCGAGCAACTGGCCCGAGCGGCCGACGAAAGGTTTGCCCTGGATGTCCTCGTCGCGCCCGGGCGCTTCGCCCACGAACATCACCTTGGCGTCGGCAGCCCCGTCGGCAAAGACGAGTCGGCTCGCCGTGGCCTTGAGGGCGCAGCCGTCGAAGCGCTCGAGAAGATCGCGCAATTCGTCCAGCGTGCGGGCGCTGCGCGCCTGCTCGCGCGCAGCCAGTTCCACCGCGTCCGGGGAGGTGGTGAGCATGGTCGGCGCCGGGGACGCCATGCGGGGCTGCGCCGTGGCGGCAGGAGCTCTGCGCGCCGGCTCGGGCTCCGGTGCGGAACGGACGGGGGAGGGGGAGAAAACAGCCTGCGCGCTTTCGGTAAAGCGGTCGACCGGTTCGTCGCCAACAGCCACGTCTACGCCCATATCGGCATACCATTGCAGCAGCGCGACGATCTGTTCGGGGGGCATGGACGCGGACATCATGGCGAAAGGATAGAGCAAAGCTTCCAGAGTTGGAACAGGCTGGGCGCCCCTGTTAACTCCCCATCAAGGTTAATGCATCATCAATGAGCTCATCGGCAACGCCGTGTTGGTTGAACCTGTGAGCCTCGTCCATGCTGCTGCGCCGGCCCGTCATCATCGCCCTTCTGCTCTGCGCTGGCGCCACCAGCACGATGATGTACCGCCGCTCGACCGCCGTGCAGGCGAGCCCCGCCGTTGCCGCTACCATGCATGGCGCCCTGCAGGGCGCGCCGGGCGCGCGGCGCGCCGTGGTGATGCGGGCTGGTCTGTTCGCAATGCCGCAGCTCAGCCTAGCCGATATCGGTTTGGCGCCGCAGACCGCCTTCGGTGACGGCTTCACGCTGCGGGCCATGCCTGCCAGCCTGACGCTGACGCCGAACCGAAACGATTTCATGCCGCTTCCCGATGATGTCGGCCCGCCCAGTGCACCGATCCGGGACGCCACCAAGAAAGGCATGACGATCTGGCCCGAGGTGATCCGGGCAGCCAAGGGTGACCGGCGGCCAGACCGGGGTGTCGGAGAGAATGTTGCCTATATGGCGTTGGGCGATCCACATGTGCTGATGCCCAAAGTCGGCGCCAAGCCGATGGCGCGGCAGTCGCGCAGGCTCCAGCCGCCAGAGACCGCCGAGGGGCTGCAGCAATTCCAGCCGTCCCGGCTCAGTGCCATCGTGGTCACGAAGCTTGCCGAGCGGCTTTCGGTCGCCGATGTCGATCTCGGCGGACATGATGGCGCGGTCCCTCTCGATCATTCGCTTGCCCCGGCTGGTGGCATGTCGCCGGCGGCGAGCCGCCCCGACCTCGCGAGCCTGACCAGCAGTACGACCCGAGCGGACGAGGCGCGGCCGGTCGAACTCGCCATGGCCGACCCGAGCGCCCTCCAGCCGGTGGTGGCCCAGCCAGTCTTGACCCAACCTGTCATGGCTTTGGCGAACGTGCAGCCGGTGATGACGCCGGACGATGCCCAGACCATGCCTGAAATCGGCAGCGACGAGGGTTTGACCGATGCGCAGAAGAAATCGCGTATTGCCGGCCTGCCCGGGCTGGACGACGGCAAGGCCCGCCCGCTCGACCTGCCGCCGGCAGCCTTCACCAAGGCACAGATTTGCCTGGCGACGGCGATCTATTTCGAGGCCCGCGGCGAAAGCCGCGAGGGACAGGTGGCCGTCGCCCAAGTCATCATCAACCGCCTGCGCTCGCCCTTCTATCCCAAGAATGTCTGCGACGTAGTCTACCAGGGGGCCAGCAACAAGCGCTATGGCGGCTGCCAGTTCTCCTTCGCCTGCGATCTCGTCGCCGACAAGGTTACCGAGAAGGAGCCCTGGGAGCAGGCCCTGGTCCTCGCCGAGCGGGTGATGAACGCCAAGGACTGGATCCCAGAAGTCGGGAACGCCACGCATTATCATGCCAATTATGTTCGTCCGCGCTGGGTGCGCGACATGCGCGAGAAGGACAAGATCGGCAAACATATCTTCTACCGCGTCAAATGGTGGGCCTGATCGGCAAGCTTCCACGATAGGCGTCCACAGTTCCTGTAACCGGCGGGATACACAAGATCCGGATTCACGCGTATGGCTGGCACCATAGTTGCGTTTATGGATGGCGTGATTTTCGCATCGTCGATGCGAGTGTAGCGAAGCAATCCAAATGTCGCTGAGGCGGCAATTCTTGCTACAGGATTGGCACGCGTCACTCGCGATGACGGCAAAGATCTTGTCCATGATCAACGCAGCTTCAATTGCCGGGCAAACCGCCTGCACTTGTCGCCCAGAGCATTTTGCGATTTGTCCGGATCGGCCAGAATCGCAAAGACGCTCTAACCAATCCGTTGGATTGGCTTGGAAACAATGAGCTGGAGTGAAGCAGCGTTCACGCTTGAACGCGCTTTGCTCGAGGACCGCGCGGAGCCCGCGCTGCAATGACCTGTCATGGGTGAGCATGTCTGAAGATAGCGCCTTCCTCCTCATCGGCCTCCTGGTGCTCGCCTTTCCGGTGCTGGCGATTGTCGGCTTCGTGATGACACTCGGCCTCAGGCGCAGGGTGCAGGAGCTGGAGGAAAGGGTTCGTCTGCTGGCAGGCCAGCGCCCGGTGCCGGTCGACATCGCCAGCACCGGCGCGACGGCCTCGCCGGCGCCAGCTCTGGCCGGGGAAAGAAAGGCCGCCGAGCCCGTACGGGCAACGGTTGCACCGGTTTCCACTGCCTCGCCTGTCGAGACGTCGCCGATAGTCGGGCAGGCACAGGCGCCAGTCCGGCCGGAACCGGTGATGGCTGCTTCCGGGCAGGCTCAGCGCCGCGCGGCGCCCGACAAGCCCAAGGTCAGCCTCGAGGAGAAGCTTGGCACGCGCTGGGCCGTCTGGGTCGGCGGGCTGGCGCTGGCACTCGGAGGTGCTTTTATGGTGCGGTATGCCATCGAGGAGGAGCTTCTCGGCCCCGGTGCGCGCATCCTGGCTGGCCTCGTCTTCTCCCTGGCCCTGATCTGCGGCGGCGAATATTTGAGGCGTCGTCCGGTGGCGCCAGCCGCAGGACAGGCGGCCTATATTCCCGGCGTGGTCACGGCCGCGGGCACGGTGGCCCTCTTCGCCACCGTCTATGCCGCTTATGCGCTCTATGATTTCCTCAGCCCGGCCCAAGCCTTCGTGCTGCTTGGCCTGGTCGGCATCGCCACCATGTATGCGGCGGCGCTGCATGGCCCCTGGCTCGCCGGCCTGGGCCTCGTCGGCGCCTATGGCGCGCCCCTGCTGGTGTCCTCGAACCAGCCCAATCCCTGGGCGCTCGCCCTCTATGTCGTAGTGGTGACATCAGCCGCTTTCATGCTGGCGCGTATTCGCCTCTGGCGCTGGCTCGCCATCGCCGCCGGTATCGGCGCCTTCTGCTATGGCTTCGTGCTGGGCAGCATCATGGGCGAGGACACCGGTGCCATGGTGTTCTACATCCTCGCTTTGTCGGCGCTGGTCGGCGCGGCGCTGATCTACGAGCCCCATCACGGCAAGACCTATCAGCGTTTCGATCCCATCGGCCTCGGCGCGGTCGCGGGTCTCGCGGTGCTGGCCGTCTCTTTCGCCGGCGCCGATGTGTTCGGGCATGCCTCGCTCGCCACCTTGCTGATCGTGATGGCACTGGCGCTGGCGGCCGCGCTCGCCTTCGATGCACTGGCCCCGGCCGCCGTGATCGCCGGCCTGGCCGGGCTGGCCTGCCTGTGGATCTGGCCGATTGGCGGGCAACTCGCCGCCGAACCACTGGTGGTGGTGCCGGGCCATCTCTATCTGCCCTTCCTGATGCCGGACGCGCTGCAGGCCTATCTGCAGATCGCGATCATCCCGGCTGGCGTGCTGCTGCTGGCTACCACGATCAGCCTGATGCGCCACCCCAGGCCGCAACTGCCGGCACTGGCGCTGGCACTGGCGGGGACGGCAACCCCGGTCTTCGCACTGGCCATCGCCTATCTGCGTATCGAGAGCCTGCGCACCAGCCTGCCTTTCGGCGCGGTGGCAGCCGGGCTCGCCGTGCTCTTCGCCGCGACGACCGAGCGTTTCCTGCGATTGGAGAGGCAGGCGGGCGAGGATGAGACGCCCGGTGCCGGTTCCTCCCTGCATGCCGTCGCGAGCGCCTCGGCAGTGGCGCTGACGCTCACTTTCCTGATCACCGATTCCCCGCTCACACTGGCTTTTGGCCTGTCTGCGCTCGGCGCAGCCTGGATCTCGACCCTGCGGCCGCTGCCGGCCCTGCGCTGGTGCGCGGCCGGTTTCGTCCTGCTGGTGCTGGCGCGCATGGGCGGGGCCTGGACCCTGGCCGGCGCCAGCCTGGAACACTTCCCGGACTGGCAGGATATCGCGCTGCGCTATGCCGTGCCCGCCGCGGCCTTCTATTATGGCGGCGTCCTCCTGCGCCGGCGCAAGACAGATATTCCGGCCGCCATCCTCGATCTCGGCGCCATCCTGCTTGGCAGCGCAGCGGTGGTCTTCGCCATCCGCCTCGGCCTGCGCGGAGCGGAGGAGGCCGCTTATCCCGGCATGTCCCTCGCCGAGGCAGGGCTTTATACGGCACTCGCCTTTGCCGCCTCGATGGCGCTGGTCTATCGTTCCGGGGCGACCACCAGCCCGGTCTACCGGGTCGCGGCGCCGATCAGCGTCATCATCGCGCTTTGCCTGACGGTCACGGGGCCGTTGATCACTGCCAATCCCGTGATCAGCGGCGAGGCGATCGGCGGCGGCGCCCTCTTCAACACCTTGCTGCCCGGCTATGCCCTGCCGGCGCTGCTCGCGGGGGCGGCGGCGCTGTTCTGGCACTGGTATGGTCGTGGCGTCGGTAAGGAGGAACACAAGAATCGGGGCATGGAGAATGCGCCCTTTGCCCTGCTGTGCGGGATCTGTGCCTTCGTGCTCGGCTTCGTCTATGTCACCCTCGAAGTGCGCAAGATCTTTGCCGAGGGCGTGCCCGACTTCGCGTCGATCTCCTCGGCCGAGAACTGGGGCTATACCATCGCCTGGCTGCTCTATGGCCTGGTGCTGCTTGCCCTCGGCATTTGGGCGAAGGTGCGCGCCATCCGCCTGGGCTCGGCCATCGTGATCATGCTGGCGGTCGCCAAGGCCTTTCTGTTCGACATGTCGGAGCTGGAGGGGATCTGGCGTGCCTTGTCCTTCATGGGGCTCGGCGTCGCCTTGATCGGCATCGGCCTCGTCTATCAGCGCCTGTTGTTCGGGCCCAAAATCGGATCCGGGCAGGAACCGCGGCAGTCGCAGTGAATGGCTGGCATCGAGCCTTGTCCCGATGGCATCTTGCAGCGTCTCAGGCTGGAAGTGGCTTTGACGAACTTTGCCGTCCAAGAGTTGCGCCGGCACGCGGTGGAACGGCGGACGACCCGTGCGCGCAGCTGACCGTTTCGCTAAAAATCGTTTCGCAGCCAGCCGCGCGCAATTCCGTTAAGCTCTGCACACAGCCGTGCCACATCATCTTGCATCGCAGGGGGAGCGCGCGGGCGGGATTCACCGCATGTTCAAGTAGTTTTGTCATGCTGCCGGTATACCATATCCGTCGCTGCCCAAGCCTGCGGGGCTGCGCCACACCGACCGGCTCTGCCCCTCCACGGCTCCCGTCAGTGTCCGAAAGCGTGGTATGCCAGATTAAGTTTAAACTTGTATACTTCCAGCTCGGAGACAGATAGGCGGCGTCATCGGCCCGTCATCGATCTTTGCCATGGTCGCGGCCATCGAGCTGTCCGTTCCTCGACAGCGATGCGATGTTTGACCTTTTCCTGGCCCGGCTCCCCGCCGGGCTTTTTTTGGCGGGTCGCCGAGCGGCACTTTCCTGACGACACGCCTTACAAATGCAAGGCGAAGGGCACGCCTTCGAAGCAGTCCTCGCCGCGGCCGATGGCGTCGATGGCGGCAAGCATGCGGCCGTTGCGGCCAAGGCGCATGTCCGCCAGGGCCACGATGCGGCGGTTGGGGGTTGCGGTCGGCGACAGCCGGCGAATGGTTTGCGCCAGCTCATGCTCGTCGAGCGTGGGGTTGAGAGCGCAGGCCGCCGTGAAGGCCGCGGCGGTCGAGCGGCTGACCCCGGCATAGCAATGCACCACCAGCGGCGTCGCCTGGTCCCAGTCCCTGACGAAGGCGAGAAGCTGCGAGAGGTGGTCCTCGCCGGGCAGGATCTGCCCTTCTTCCGCCACCTCGACGATGTCGTTCATGCTGAGAAAGAGATGGCGCTTCTCCTCCACCGTGACAGGCCTGATCACCTTGGTGCCGGCATTGATCAAGGTCAGGATCTGGCGGGCGCCGGTGGCGGTGACCGTGGCGTCGAGCCGGGAGAGCGAGCAGACATTGATTTGCATGGTGGCTTACCTGAAGATCTGGGTAAAACGGTCGAGGAAGGCCCGCTGCGCCTGCTCCGCCGGCAGAGGTTCCAGCCTGGTCTGGTCCATTGGCCGGGGCAGGGGGCGCGGATCGCCGAAGATGCGGCAAGATTCCTCGATGCCGAAGCCGGCAAGCTGGGTCGCTTCGAGAAAGGCAGCCACCATGTCGGCTTTCTTGGTTAGTGCCTTGATCGCCGGAGGCGGGATGGCCGGCAGGCCGAAGCGCAGATGGATGGCTCCGAGCAGGCGGGCCTCCACGCTCTTATAGCTCTCCCCGATCACTGCCTTGAAGGGCGAGATCATGTCGCCGATGACATATTCGGGTGCATCGTGCAGCAGCACCATCAGCCTCACCATGTCGGGCTGGGAGGGCTCCATCGCATCGAGCACGTCGAGGACGAGCACGCTGTGCTGGGCCACCGAGAAGATGGCATTACCGCTGGTCTGGCCGTTCCAGCGCGCGACCCGGGCCAGGCCGTGGGCGATATCCTCGATTTCGATATCGAGCGGGGAAGGGTCGAGCAAATCGAGCCGTCGGCCCGATAACATGCGCTGCCAGGCCCGGTGAGGAGTGGCTTTCTTTACGCGTGCCATGGTCAGCCCGGATGCCCCGCCTTGCCGAGCTCGGCGCATTCGGCATGGCGGAAGCAGTCGACGAGATGGTCGTTGACCATGCCGACCGCCTGCATGAAGGCATAGACGATGGTGGGTCCGACGAATTTGAAGCCGCGCGCCTTCAGATCCTTGGAGATCTTTTGCGACAGGGCCGTCTCGGCCGGGACGTCGCCATGGGCGCGCGGTGTGTTCTGCAGGGGACGGCCGTCGAGGAAGTCCCACAGATAGGGCGAGAAGCCCTGCTTTTCCTCGATCTCCAGCCAGAGCCGGGCGCCCATGATGGTGCCTTCCACCTTGGAACGATTGCGCACGATGCCGGGATCGGCCATCAGGGCCGCCACCTTCTCCGGACCGTAAAGCGCGATCTTGGCCGGCTCGAAGCCGTCGAACACCTCGCGGAAATGCTCGCGCTTGCGCAGGATGGTAATCCAGGACAGGCCGGCCTGGAAACCGTCGAGGATGAGCTTTTCATAGAGAGCGCGGCCGTCATATTCGGGCACGCCCCATTCCTCGTCGTGATAGGCGATGTAGAAGGGGTCCAGCCCCGGCCAGGGACAACGGTACTTGCCGTCGTCGTGCAGAATGACTGTGCGTTCCATGCCGCCTTCTTGCCATGGCGAAAGCCGACTCGGGAAGAGGCAAGAACATTTCGTGATCGAGGGGAGAAGGTTAACTGCGCCCTTCCTTGCCAGGGCGGCAAAGCCACCTATATTAGTTCGATCGTCATCGAATTTTGTCGTGCCCTTTTCATGATCCCGATTTCAGTCCTCGACCTCTCGCCCATCGCCGTCGGCAGCAATGCCGGGCAGGCCCTCCACAATTCGCTGGACCTTGCCCGCCATGTCGAGCGGCTCGGCTATAATAGGCTGTGGCTGGCCGAGCATCACAACATGCCGGGCATTGCCAGCGCTGCCACCGCGGTGGCGCTTGCCCATGTCGCATCCGGCACCTCCACCATCCGTCTCGGGGCCGGCGGCATCATGCTGCCCAACCATGCGCCCTTGATGGTCGCCGAGGCCTTCGGCACGCTGGCGGCCCTGCATCCCGGGCGCATCGATCTCGGCGTCGGGCGGGCGCCCGGCACCGACCAGATTACAGCGCAGGCGCTGCGCCGCAATCTCAACGCAGAGATCGACGCCTTTCCGCGCGACGTCATCGAGCTGATGAATTATTTCAAGCCGGTGAGCCCGGATCAGCGCGTGCAGGCCGTTCCGGGGGCGGGGCTGGAGGTGCCGGTCTGGATCCTCGGTTCCAGCCTGTTCGGTGCGCAGCTTGCCGCCATGCTCGGCCTGCCCTTCGCATTCGCCTCGCATTTCGCGGCGGCTGATCTCGAAGGGGCGATCGCCATTTATCGCGGCCGCTTCGAGCCCTCCGAATATCTCGACAAACCCCATGTCATGCTGGGCATGAACGTGGTTGCCGCCGACACCGACGAGGAGGCCCAGTTCCTGCAGAGCTCACGCCTGCAGGCCTTCGTTAGCCTGCGCACGGGGCGGCCGGGCCTGATCCAGCCGCCGGTCGAGAACTACGAGGAGACGCTCGATGCCGTCGGCCGTGCAACGCTGCAGCATATGCGTCACATATCGGTGGTCGGCTCGCCCGCTACCGTCAAGGCGGGGATCGAGGAATTCGTCGCCCGTACCGGCGCCGACGAGATCATCGCCACCAACATGATCTTCGACCACGAGAAGACCAAGCGCTCCTACGAGATCCTCGCCGGTGAGATGATCGGTGCTCCGGCTCAGGTCAGCGTGTCATAGAGGCCGAGGGCCCAGCCGATCTCGGCAACCAGCGCGACGATGGCGAAGGCGAGCTGAAAGCGCTGGTTTGATACAATAATGGCGGCCGCGCTGGTGATGACGAAGAAGGCGATGCGCACCCAATATTCCGGGCCGAGCGACTGGACGTAGTCGCCGCCCTTGATGAGGGTGTCGATGATGTCGAGGAAGAAGGTGCCGATCAGGATGCCGAAAAACCATTTCCGGCGGGACATGAAATAGTCCTCGAAGCCCTTATACTCGTACATGGTGTCCGGAAAGAGCATCGTGCACATGAAGAAGAACACGCTCGCATAGAAGGCGACGAAGCCATAAAGCGGGAAGGTCCACTGCACGTTGACCAGATGGAATTCCCACCACCAGAACGAGATGATGTGAAGCAGCATGAAGAAGGTCCACGCCAGATGGACGCTGTAGATCTTGTGCTGGCGCGGATGCTGGACGAAGCGGGCAAGGCCGGTGAGCAGCCGGCCCATGCTGAGGCCCACGATGATGCTGATCACCGTGCGGACATGGCTCAAGACCGTCGGATCGAAGGCGTGGGGCTGGTTCACGGAGGCATCCTCGCGCTTTAGAGCGACAGCATGCCATTGCAACCATGACGCCCGGCATACTCATGAAGAGTCCCGCGCTCGGGCGGGTATGAAATTACTTCCCCAAAGCGTTTGCGATTTGACGGAGTCACCAAGAATCGCAAAGACGCGTCGAGACAAGAAGCTGGAGCAAAGCGCGTTCAGTCATGAACGTGCTTTGCTCTAGGATTGCCCGGAATCATCGCGGGAGCAAGACAGGCAGAGCGGGGTGTTGGGGAAGACTGCGCCGCGACGCCTGAATACAGCGCCGTACGGCTCACCATCTCGGCCGGCGCGTTGCCGAGACGACTCTGCAATTCGTGCGAGGGCGCAACGCCGGTTGAAGGCCGGGGAAGGAAGCTCAGGCCATCGCCTTGTGCGTCTCGCTCGGTCCAATCCACCAGAAGGGCTTGTCGACCGCCAGGGCAATGCCCTCCGCCGCCAGGATCTCGCCGGCAGCCAGCCCGTCTTCCACACGATCGAGCCGGAGCAGGGCCAACCCCCGCGTGCCGGCCGAGGAGCCGAGGGTGCCGGCAGGCCGGTCGCCGATGCGGATTTCCGTGCCGGCTGGCGGCAGGGGGGCGCTGGTTGTCACAGGCACGATGCGGGTGCGCGCGGTGCCGCGATGCTGCATGCGGCTGACGACTTCCTGGCCGACGAAGCAGCCTTTCTTGAAGTCGACGCCGGCGAGCATGTCCATCAGCACTTCGTGCGGGAAGGCATCGCCGAAGCGAAAATCCTTGCCGCCTTCGGGAATGCCGAGCTCGATGCGGCGGGCGTGATAGGCGGCAGTAGCGGTATCATCCACGCCGGCGACGACAGGCGCGTAAATGCGCAGACCAAGCTCGGGACGGCGGGGGTCGGGGAAGGCGATGGCGCTTTCGATAGCCAGGCCCTCGATATTGATCTCTTTGGAGGGCAGGGCAACGTAGACACCCCAGGCCGGCGACAGAGTCTCGACCGTCACCTTGGCGCGCAGCCGATAGAAATTGAGCCTCTTGGCTAAATCGGGCGCCACGTCGGCGTCGGTATCGAGATAGAGCCCGTCTTCCCCGATCGTCGCCAGGAAATCGAACAGGATCTTGCCCTGCGGCGTCAGCAAGGCACCCCATCTTCCCCGGCCGGGTTCGAGATGGGCAATGTCGCAGGTGACGAGATTGGCGAACCAGGATCGAGCATCCTCGCCGCTGAGGCGGAGTATGGCGCGGTCGAGCAGATGGATCATGGCAAGGCAGTCCCGTTTCAGCCTCCCCTATATGGCAATCCCTGTGCGCGGCGTGAAGAGGCGGCGGATTGTTGGTTGAAAGCTGGCGCTCTCTGGGGGAAAAGCGCAGGGTTTCAGTTTCGTCCTCGAGGAGAGCGCCATGCCCCAGATCTTCGACCGCATCTTCCGCAATGGCGAAATCGTCAATCAGGACGGGCGGCATGGTGGCGATGTGGGGGTCAAGGATGGACGCATCGCGGCGCTGGGAGACCTGTCGCAGGCCAGTGCCGGCGAGGTGATCGATTGCACCGGGCTCACCATCCTTCCGGGTGTGATCGACAGCCAGGTGCATTTTCGCGAGCCGGGACCGACGCACAAGGAAGACCTCGAATCGGGGTCGCGGGCGGCGGTGATGGGCGGCGTCACCGCAGTGTTCGAGATGCCGAACACCGACCCGCTCACCATTACGCCCGAAGCCCTGGCCGACAAGGTCAGCCGCGGCACGCATCGCATGCATTGCGATTTCGCCTTCTGGGTTGGCGGCACCCGCGAGAACGCGCCGGAGGTGGCGGAACTGGAGCGCCTGCCGGGCGCAGCCGGCATCAAGGTGTTCATGGGCTCTTCCACCGGTTCGCTCTTGGTCGAGGACGACGAGGGCGTGCGCGAGATCCTCAAGCGTACGCGCCGCCGTGCCGCCTTCCATTCGGAGGACGAGTATCGCCTGCGCGAGCGGCGCGATTTGCGCATCCAGGGGGACGCCTCGTCCCACCCGGTCTGGCGCGACGTCGAGGCGGCCCTCAACTGCACGCGCCGCCTCGTCGCCATTGCCGAGGAGACGGGCGCGCCCATCCATGTCCTGCACATCTCGACGGCGGACGAGATACCCTTCCTCGGCGCGCATAAGCGGCTGGTGACCTGCGAGGCGACGCCGCATCATCTCACTCTGGCTGGCCCGGAGGCCTATGAGAAACTGGGCACGCTGGTGCAGATGAACCCGCCGGTTCGTGATGCCGGTCATCGCGAGGGCATCTGGCACGGCATCCGCCAGGGCATCGTCGACGTGCTCGGCTCCGACCACGCGCCGCATACGCTGGAAGAAAAGGCCAAGCCCTATCCCGATTCTCCCTCGGGCATGACCGGCGTGCAGACCTTGGTGCCGGTGATGCTCGACCATGTGAACCAAGGCCGGCTGTCATTGGAGCGTTTCGTCGACCTCACCAGCCACGGCCCCTGCCGCATCTTCGGCATGGCCGGCAAGGGTCGCATCGCCGTCGGTTATGACGCTGACCTCACCATCGTCGACCTCAAGCGCAAGGAGACCATCCGCAACGGGTGGATTGCCTCCAAATGCGGCTGGACGCCCTATGACGGCGTTGAGGTCACTGGCTGGCCTGTTGGCACCATCGTGCGCGGTGCCAGGGTGATGTGGGAAGGCTCGCTGGACGAACATTCGCGCGGCGAGGCCGTGCGTTTCTGGACGGCCTGACGCGATGTTCGCACTCCGCGTCATCGCCGCTTGGAGTGCGCCGTGCCAAACATCCAGGCCAGTGCTATGCCGGCGACGAAGCCGAGGCCATGGGCGGCGAAACTGATCTGCGGCAGCGAAAGATCGATCGACGCCTGGATCAGCAATACGATGACGATCAGGCTGAGATTGTGCCGGTCGGCGATGTGGCGCGTTGCCAGGAAGTCCGACAAGCGCCGCAGGGCGATGGCTCCGATCAAGGCGAAGATGGCGCCGGAGGCCCCGACCAGGACCTCGGGCTGGGTTACGCCGGCTACGGCCAAAGCGAGCACCCCGGCCATGGAAGCCAGGCCGCCGATCACATAGATCAGGCCCATGCGCAGGCTTCCGACCGTGGCCTCCACCATGCGGCCAAGAAGGAAAAGCCCGATCATGTTGCTGATCAGATGTTCGGGGCCGGCATGCAGGAACATGGCGCTGAGCAGGCGCCACCATTCATGATCCCTGACCACAGCATCGGGCCATAACCCCCCAAGCCGGAACAGATTTTCGGCGTCGGTGGTGTCGCCATTCCACAGTTCGATGCCGAAGAAGGCGCAATTGGCCAGGATCAGCAGATAGGTCACCGGAGCGGCGCGCCAGCCGGTGCGGCGCAGGGGCGCGTTGCGCCGGATATGCGCCTCTAAATCATCGAGGAAGGCGGTGGCCTGCGGCGAGAGCTGGCCCTCCGCCTCGCTCGCCGGCTTGTCCAGGCGAGCGACGATCGCTTCATGCTGGGCCGGCGTCAGCGATGCGGAAGCAAAGCCCCGCAGCAGTGGTTCGGCAAGTTCGCCGCGCGCCGCCGCCTGCAGGGCGGTCGCCTGCCAGAAGGCCTTCACGGAGACCGGCATGGCGTGGAACGAGGCCAGCATCGAATCCGTGGCCTGAACGCGCCCGCAGAAGGCCAGGAGCATCAGGGTCGACAATTGTCCGGAGCCCAGCAGGCCGCGATGGCGCGCGGCTGTCGCCACCATGGCCTCCAGCTGACCAGTTTCCCCCAGAGCCCGAATCGGGAAGGCGACCGCGTCTGCGCCTGGCGGCATGGGGTTACGGGCGAGATAGTCGACGATGCCCTGCCAGTTCTGGCGCTGCCGCAGCAACTGTAGGTCGATGATTACCTCCTGGTCCGGCTTGGTGGTCTGGCGCAGTGCTTCAAGGGCGTCGATCCGGTCCTCGCGCGTCGATTCGGAAAGGGCCTTGAACAGATTGGCCGTGAAGCGGATTTGCCCGGTGGGCTGGATGACGCTGGCCAGGCGGGCGAGCAGGGCGGCGCGTTCGTTGCGGCCGGCCAACAATTCGCGATTGGCTCGATTCAGCAAGGGCCCTGGCGCAATGATCATCAGCAGGGCCAGGGCGGCCAGGAAACCGTAATAGTCGGGCAGAAATTGGTATCCCGCGATGGCGATGGCGATCACGATCGCATGCCCCGCCAGGTAGAGAGCGATGCCTGGAAAACGATGGGCCTGGGTAACGAACACCTGGGCGATGGCCACGGCGGACAGGGAACCGGCGGAGAGCGCAAGGAAGGTCTGCAAATCCATGCGCCGCTTTTGCCGGAAGCGCGCCTGAGCCGCAACCTGTCGCTTTCCCGCGCCTTATGCACGGTTGGGTCATGCCGTTTGCATGGCTTTTTCTTTCAATGCGGCGAGGTTAGGGGCTATAGAGGGGAAAATAGCAGATCTGACAGGTTGATAATGGCCGACAAGCCGTCCGATATCGCAACGCTCAGCTTCGAGAAGGCGCTCGCCGAACTCGAGCAAATCGTGCGCAGCCTTGAGGGAGGCAATGTGCCGCTGGAGGAATCGATCACGCTGTTCGGGCGTGGCGAGCAGCTCAAGGCCCATTGCGACAAGCTTCTGAAGGTCGCAGAGGCCAAGGTCGACAAGATCCGGCTCGACGCCGAGGGCAAGCCCGCCGGGCTCGAACCCTTGCCGGAAGCCTGATACGCAACAGCCTTCAGGGCGTCCTGCGATCCGCCGAAATGGGCCGTACTCGCAAAGACGCGTCGGAACAAAGAGTTAGAGCAAAATGATGTTTCCACTTATGCGTGCTTTGCTCTAATCTTCTCGGGTGAAAAATTTGGCAAACACTTCCGCAACCCCGCTGCTCGACACCATCAATCTGCCGGCTGATCTGCGCCGCCTGCCCGAGGACAAGCTCCAGCAGGTGGTGGACGAACTGCGCCGGGAGACCATCGATGCCGTCTCGGTGACCGGCGGTCATCTGGGCGCGGGCCTCGGGGTGGTCGAGCTGACGGTCGCCATCCACGCCGTGTTCGACACGCCGCGTGATCGCCTGATCTGGGATGTCGGCCATCAGGCCTATCCGCACAAGATCCTCACCGGGCGGCGTGACCGTATCCGTACCCTGCGCCAGACGGGGGGGCTCAGCGGCTTCACCAAGCGCAGCGAGAGCGAATACGATCCCTTCGGGGCCGCGCATTCCTCGACCTCGATCTCGGCGGGCCTCGGCATGGCGGCGGCGCGCGATCTCGACGGCCGCGACAACAATGTCATCTGCGTGATCGGTGACGGCTCGATGTCGGCCGGAATGGCCTATGAGGCGATGAACAATGCCGGGGCGCTGGGTTCGCGCCTCGTCGTCATCCTCAACGACAACGACATGTCGATCGCCCCGCCCGTGGGCGCGATGTCGGCCTATCTGGCCCGGCTGGTCTCCGGCGGGACCTACAAGAATTTGCGCGATTTCGGCAAGATGCTGGCCAAGAAGCTGCCGAAATTCTTCTACGACAAGGCCAAGCGCACCGAGGAATATGCTCGCGGCTTCTGGACCGGCGGCACGCTGTTCGAGGAGCTCGGCTTCTACTATATCGGCCCGATCGACGGACATAATCTCGACCACCTCCTGCCGGTGCTCAAGAATGTGCGCGACAAGGCCGACGGACCGGTGCTCATCCACGTCGTCACCCAGAAGGGCAAGGGCTACGGCCCGGCCGAGAACGCGCCCGACAAATATCACGGTGTGGTGAAGTTCGACGTCATCACCGGAGCGCAGGTGAAGGCCAAGGCCAATGCACCGTCCTACACCCGCATCTTTGCCGAGAGCCTGATCAAGGAGGCCCGCAAGGACGAGAAGGTGGTGGCGATCACCGCTGCCATGCCGTCCGGTACGGGGCTGGACCTGTTCGAACAGGCCTTTCCCCAACGGCTTTACGATGTCGGCATTGCCGAGCAGCATGCGATAACCTTCGCGGCGGGTCTCGCCAGTGAAGGCTACAAACCATTCTGCGCGATCTACTCCACCTTCCTGCAGCGCGGCTACGACCAGGTCGTCCACGACGTGGCGATCCAGAACCTGCCGGTGCGCTTCCCGATCGACCGCGCCGGTCTCGTCGGGGCGGATGGAGCCACCCATGCCGGCTCCTTCGACGTTGCCTTCCTGGGCTGCCTGCCGAACATGGTAGTGATGGCCGCCGCCGACGAAGCCGAACTGGTGCATATGGTGGCGACCGCGGCAGCCTATGACGATGGCCCGATCGCCTTCCGCTATCCGCGCGGGGAGGGAGTCGGCGTCGAGATGCCCGAAATCGGCGCGCCCCTGCCGATCGGTAAGGGACGCGTCCTGCGCGAAGGCAGCAACATTGCCCTGCTCTCCTTCGGCACGCGCCTGGCCGAGTGCCTGAAGGCGGCCGAGGACCTGGCCGCGCTCGGGCTGTCGGCGACCGTCGCGGACGCCCGCTTTGCCAAGCCGCTCGACGAGGAACTGGTCCTCAGGCTCGCCCGCCAGCACGAGGTGCTGCTGACGGTCGAGGAAGGTTCCGTGGGGGGCTTCGGCAGCTTCGTGGCCCAGTGCCTGGCCGAAGCCGGCGCCTTCGACAACGGCCTGAAATTCCGTTCGCTGGTGCTGCCCGACATCTTCCTCGATCAGGACAAGCCAGAGGCGATGTATGCGCAGGCCGGGCTCGATGCCGCCGGTATCGTGACCAAGGTTTTGTCGGTGCTCGGGCGCGATGTCGTAACCGGGGCCAAGCGTGCCTGATGCGCAAGCGCGCGGACGTGCTGCTGGTTGAGCGCGGTCACTTCGACAGCCGTGCCAAGGCACAGGCCGCGATCGCTGCGGGACTTGTGGTCGCCGATGGCAAGCCTGTGCGCAAGGCCTCAGAGGGTTTGGCGCCAGAGGCCGTCATCCGAGCGCAGGCGGCCTTCCCCTTCGTGTCGCGCGGTGGGCTCAAGCTCGAACACGCGCTCGATATATTTTCGGTGCCGGTCGAGGGACGCATCGCGCTCGACATCGGCGCCTCCACCGGCGGCTTCAGCGACGTGCTGCTGCGGCGGGGCGTGGTCCGGGTCTATGCCGTCGATGTCGGCCATGATCAGCTTCATGCCAGCCTGCGGGGAAATGACAGGTTGATTTCGCTGGAAGGGGTGGATGCGCGCAGGCTCGATCGCAGTCTCGTGCCCGACCCCGTCGATGTCGTCGTCGCCGATGTCAGCTTCATCTCGCTGGCGCTGGTGCTGCCGGCGGCGCTGGCGCTCGCCGGCCCGGGCGCGGATCTTGCCGTGCTCGTCAAGCCGCAATTCGAGGCGGGTCGCGAGCGGATTGGCAAGGGGGGCGTGGTCAAGGACGAGGCCGTGCATGCCGAGGTCTGCGAGCGTATCGCCGGCCTCGTCTCCTCGCTCGGCTGGCAACTGCGCGGGATCGTGCCGTCCCCCATCGAAGGTGGCGACGGTAACAAGGAGTTTCTGCTGTCTGCCCATAGGGTTAGTATAGCCGAGCTCGTAGATTGAATCAGGGGACTTGCGTGCCTGAACTGAGGTTTTGATTCATCTCGTTCAGGCGCCGCATGATGAAGTTGAGATCGTGAATCAGCACGTTGAGACATCACTGGAACTCAAGATCGAAAGGCTGGGGCATCGCGGTGACGGCATCGCGCCGGGCCCGGTCTTCGTGCCTTATGCCTTGCCGGGTGAAACGGTTCTGGCCGAGGTGAACGGTGAGCGGGGACGGCTGATCGCCCTGCAGGAGCCGAGCCCGGATCGCATCGAGGCTTTCTGCCCCCACTTCAGCCATTGCGGCGGCTGCGCCATCCAGCACTGGTCGCTCCAGGCCTATCAGACCTGGAAGCGCGGCCTGGTGGTCGAGGCGCTGAGGCAGGCCGGCATCGAAACACCGGTCGAGCCGCTCGTCGATGCCCATGGTCGCGGCCGCCGCCGGGCGACCCTGCATGCCCGCAAGGGTTTGGTCGGCTTCGCCGAGGCGCGTTCGCATGCCATCGTCGAACTCGACGCCTGTCCGATTTTGGTGCCGGAACTGAACCGTGGCCTGGAGGTGGTGCGTGCGCTGGAGAAGCAAATGCGCGGCCTTGGCAAGCCCCTCGATCTGGTACTGACCGCCACGGTCACCGGCCTCGACTGTGATATTCGCGGCGCCGGGCGCATCGACGACAAGATGCGGCTGAGGCTCGGCGAGCTTGCCCAGCAGTTCGACCTGGCCAGGCTTTCCAATCACGGCGACGTGGTGATCGAACGCCGGGCTCCGGTGGTGCGTTTCGGAACGGTGGAGGTTTCACCGCCGCCGGGAGCCTTCCTGCAGGCCACGGCCGAGGCAGACCTTGCCCTCACGGGCCTGGTGCGTGAGGGCCTTTCCGGTGCCAAGCGTATCGCTGACCTCTTCTCGGGCTGTGGCACCTTCGCGCTCGCGTTGGCGGATGCCATGCATGTGCAGGCCTTCGATTCGGACAAGCCAGCGGTCGGCGCGCTCGACCGGGCGGCCAGGCGAGCCCAAGGCCTCAAGCCTACCGGGGCGACCGCACGTGATCTCTTCTACCGACCCCTGCTGGCCGAGGAGCTCAAGCCGTTCGATGCCGTGGTGTTCGATCCGCCGCGCGCCGGTGCGGAAGCGCAGGCCAAACGCCTTGCCGCTGCCAAGTTGCGCCGTATCGTCGGTGTGTCCTGCAACCCGACGACCTTTGCCCGCGACGCAGCGCTTTTGATTGCTGGTGGCTACCGGCTCACCAAGGTGACGCCGGTCGACCAGTTTCGCCACTCCGGCCATGTCGAACTGGTCGGCGTGTTCGAGCGAAAATAGCGTTTTGCAATTGGACGGAATCGCCAGGAATCGCAAAATGTTCCTGGCACCCGGCGATTTGATCGAGAGAACCACCTCAACCAGACCGCATTCTGCTCTAGGAAATGTCATGACTTCATCGCCGCCCCTTCCTACTGCTCTCGTTGTCATGGGCGTTTCCGGTTCCGGAAAGAGCAGCATCGGTGAACGCCTGGGGACGCGGCTCGGCTGGACGTTCCGGGATGGCGATTCCTTCCACCCGCCGGCCAATGTCACCAAGATGCATGCGGGCATCCCTTTGACCGACGAGGATCGATGGCCCTGGCTCGCGGCCATCGCGGCCTGGATCGCCGAGTTGAGAGGAGCGGGGCAACACGGCGTCGTCGCCTGTTCGGCGCTCAAGCGCGGCTATCGCAATGCCCTGCGGGATGGGCACGCGGACGTCCGCTTCGTCTTTCTCGAAGGCAGCGCCGAATTGATCTCTGCGCGGTTGGCCAAGCGCAAGAACCATTTCATGCCGCCGAGCCTGCTCGCCAGCCAGTTTGCCACGCTGGAGCCGCCGGGGCCGGACGAGACGCCGATTATCGTTTCAATCGATGCGGAGCCCGACGCGATCGTCGCCAATACGCTCCACCATCTTGTCCGCTAGAGCAAAGCGCATTCACGTGTAAACATGCTTTGCCCCGACTCGTTGTTTCCAAGCCAATCCAACGGATTGGCTAGAGCGTTTTGCGATTCTTGCCACTTCCGTCCAATTGCAAAACGCCGCAGCCAGGATGACCCTCCATGTCCGCTCAGCCTTCTCCCGAACTTCTCGCCCGCTTCGCCGCCCTGGTTGGAGAGCGCTACGCCATTGCTGACGCGGATGCGCAGCAGCCCTTCCTGAAGGAATGGCGCGACCGCTATCACGGCAGGACGCCGCTGGTGCTGCTGCCCGGGACGGTGGAGGAGGTTGCGGCGATCCTCAAGCTGGCCGACGAGACCGATACCGCGATCGTGCCGCAGGGCGGCAATACCGGCCTGGTCGGCGGCCAGGTTCCGCATGCGGAAGGCAACGAACTGCTGGTCTCGCTCAAGCGCCTGGACAAGGTTCGTGCCGTCGACCCCGACAGCAATACCATCGATGTCGAGGCCGGCGTGACGCTGCAGCGCGTGCAGGAGGCGGCGGAGGCGGCCGGGCGTTTCTTCCCGCTCACTCTGCCATCCGAGGGGAGCTGCACCATCGGCGGCAATATCGGCACCAATGCTGGCGGCACCGGCGTGATCGCCTATGGCAACACACGCGACCTGGTGATGGGGCTGGAAGTCGTGCTGCCGGGCGGGCGGATCTGGCACGGCATGCGCCATTTGCGCAAGGACAACACCGGCTACGATCTGAAGAACCTCTTCATCGGCGCCGAGGGCACGCTCGGCATCGTCACCGCGGCGGTGCTGAAACTGTTTCCCAAACCCCGCTCCGTCGGCACGGCCTTCATCGGTGTCGACAATCCGGCGGCGGCGCTGGCGCTTCTCCATGTTGCGCGGGAAAACGGCGGCGGCACGGTGACGGCTTTCGAATTGATGCCGCGCATCGGCATCGATTTCGTCATCCGCCATGTTGCCGATGCCCGCGATCCCATCGAGGGCAGCTATCCCTGGTATGTGCTGCTGGAGGTCTCGAACTCCTCCGAGGGCGGCGTGAACGAGGCGTTGGAGACGATGCTGATGACGGCCTATGAGCGCGGCTATGCCCGCGATGCCGTGATCGCCGCCTCGCTCGAACAGGCCGCCGATTTCTGGCGTCTGCGCGAATTGCTGTCGGAGAGCCAGCGCTTCGAGGGCGGTTCGATCAAGCATGACGTCTCGGTGCCGATCCGCCTCGTGCCTGCTTTCCTCGACAAGGCCATTGCCGCCGTGGAGGCTTTCATCCCGGGCGCTCGTCCCTTGCCTTTCGGCCATCTTGGCGACGGCAATATCCACTTCAACGTTTCCCAGCCCGTGGGCGGTGACAAGCAGGCCTTCCTGGACAAGTGGGAAAAGACCAACGAGATCGTTCATGCCATCGTCGCCGAGTTCCACGGTTCGATCTCAGCCGAACACGGCATCGGCCAGGCCAAGCGCAAGCTGCTGCCAGGGGTCAAGGATCCGGTGGAGTTGGAGATGATGCGCGCCATCAAGGCGACGTTCGATCCCAAGGGCATCATGAATCCCGGCAAGGTGCTCTGACATGCGAGCGATGGTCGTCATCGGCCATCCCGTGCCAGCGAGTTTCAACCATGCATTGGCCGAGGTCGTGCGAAGGACCTGGCGGGAAGCCGGCTGCGATGTTGCCTATCACGACCTGGCCGCCGAGGGCTTCGACCCACTCCTGACCACCGAGGAGGCTCGCGGCCGTCCGAGCGAGAATACCCTGGTGCAGGCCCATATCGCCGAGCTGCAGTCCTGCGATCTCCTCGCGGTCATCCATCCCAATTGCTGGGGCGCGCCGCCGGCGATCATGAAGGGCTGGATCGACCGGGTCTTCGCGCCCGGTGCCGCCTATACCTTCGCCAAGGGGGACGATCGAGGTGACGTGCCGCAGGGGCTCCTGCGGGCCTGTGCCGCGCTGGTGCTCAACACCGGCAATACGCCTTCGGATCGAGAGCAGGCCGTTTTCGGCGATCCGCTCGATCGCATGTGGCGGGAGGGCATTTTGCGCTATTGTGGCGTGCACCATGTTCTGCGTGCGCTCTATGGCGTGGTCGCCACCAGCACTGCGGCGGATCGGGCCGACTGGCTTGCGGATGCGGAGGCTTTGGCGCTGCGGGCGCGGGATCTCGCTGCGCAGATATGATCAGGGAGAGGACGATGCTGCAAGCTTGCCTGAACGGCAGCAGGAGCCGCGATTTCCACCCGGCGCTGGCCTGCACGCCGGCTGAACTGGCGTACGATGCCAAGGCGGCCATCGGCGCCGGTGCCGAGGAGCTGCATGTCCACCCCCGAGGGCAGGATGGCGAGCAGAGCCTGGAGCCGGCCGATGTTGGCGCAGCCCTGGAAGCGATCCGTGCGAGCGTGCCGGGCGTGCCGGTCGGCATCTCGACCCTGTGGACCATTCCGCCGACTGGCCGGGCGCGCCAGGCACCGATGCGCGAATGGCGGACCCTGCCGGATTATGTTTCCGTCAATCTCAGTGAGGAGGATGCGCCGGAGATCATGGCGCTGATGATCCAGCGCCGCATCGGCATCGAAGCGGGGTTGGCCACGGTCGCCGACGCCTTGCGTCTGGTGGCGCTGCCTTCCGCCGAGCGCTGCCTGCGTGTGCTCATCGAGATCGAGGAACAGGAAACGGCGGCGGGACTGCATGTCGCCCACGAGATTCTCGCCGTCCTCAACCACGCCAATCTCGGCCTGCCGATCCAGTTGCACGGTAGCGACCGGACCCAGTGGTCGATGCATGACGAAGCTGTCCGCCTGGGTCTCGACCGCCGCATCGGCCTGGAGGATGGCGCTGACCTGCCAGATGGGACCAGAGCCGCCGACAATGCCGAACTGCTGCGTACGGCAGTGGTGCTTGCCGGGCGGGCGAGCGGCTGACCGCCAGGCCGTTCGCTCTAGCGCCGATCGGTTGTCGTGAATGTCGCAAAAAGGTCGGAAGCGGACGTCATAGAAACGATTGATTGATTGGGCCGCCTGGGCGGTCGAAAGGGATATGGATAGAATGTTTTGGAAGAGTCTCGGCTGCTTGGCGCTCGTTTTGACGCTTCACGGCCCTGCGCGTGCCGCGGATGCGACGCCCATTCTCGTCGTCGATGTCGCGGCTGGACAGGTGCTCTATGCCGAAGAGGCAGGGCGTCCCTGGTTTCCAGCTTCGACGACCAAGTTGATGACGGCCTTCGTCACTTTTGAGGCCATTCGCGCCGGGCGTGTTTCGATGCAGACGCCAGTGGTGCTTTCCACCCATGCGATGAGCCAGAAATTCCTCGACTCCGGCCTGCACGTCGGAAGCACCATGACGATGGAGGATGCTCTGTTCGCCATGATATCCGGCTCGACCAACGACATCGCCATGGCGATTGCCGAGACGGTTGCCGGATCGGAAGAGGCGTTCGTCAAGGCGATGAACGATGCCGCAAGGCGATTGGGTATGACGGGAAGCCGGTTTACCAACCCGAACGGATTGTTCGATCGCCGGCAAAAGGCGACGGCGCGCGACATGGCGCTGCTGGGCATAGCCATTGACAGGGAGTTTCCGCAATACCGGCACTTCTTCGAGACGTCGGCTGTCGTCATCGATGGAAAGACCGTTGAATCGCACAACGAATTGCTCACCCGCTTTGACGGCGCCAGAGGCCTGAAAACCGGTTATCTCTGCGCGGCGGGCAACAATGTGGTCGCTCTCGCCGAGAGGGGCGGGAGGCAGGTCATGGTGGTCGTGATGGGCGCGACGACCGAGCGCGAACGCAACGAGCGGGCAGCAATGTATCTAACCCAGGCGTTTGCCGGCGAGCTTTCGCCCGGCAACAAAGCACTCTCCGCCCTTACCAACGACACCAAGCGCAGTCCCCCGGACATGCGGGCAAAGCAATGCGGCGAGCAAACGCGAGACTATGAGCGAATGCGCGATGCTGCCTATCCGATGGGGCTGCCCGGGCAGATCAGTTATCTCGCGCAGGTTGAGGCCGCCAAGAAGGTACATCAGATCACGACTTGGCTGACCCCCAGCGCCCCGAAGCCCGAAAAAACGTCGACCACCGTCAAGCCGAAGCGTGGATGACGCGGCGAGGTTCAGTCCTCGTCGTCGGTGGGCGATCGCGTCACGCAACCGCGCTGGCGATGCACGCCGCTGCCTTGGGCATCGGGCGCTTCGATGCTGGCGCCGACGCTGCGCGAGCAGTAGGTCGATCCCCGCTCATCGGCGCTGTAGGTCGCGCTGCCGACGCTGACACCGGCACTGCAACTGGCAAGGGCCGTTGCGGCTGCAAGCGCGAGGGCTGCGGATAGGATCTTCATCATCGTCTTTCCCTCCAGAGATCGAATCTCGTCGAACAGGAAACCGTCCTTTCTCACAAGATTTCGCTAAGAATTTGAACGCGCGCCATTTCCGGCTTTGGGGTGACAACGGTCATGCGAACTCGAAGACGCTTAAGTGAACTGCATGGGGGATCAGAGGCCGCGATTCAAATCCGGTGCGACTGGCGCCAGTTCGAGCATGTCGGCAGCGGGGGGCCGCAGCAGGACGGCTGCTTCGCCAGGCTTTGTCAGCGGATCGAGCCAGAAGGCCATGGCGTCGGGCTCGATCAGCACGGGACTGCGTTCGCCGACTGCCGCGAGCATGCCGCTGGCATCGGTGGTGAGAAGGCCGACCGTGTCGATCTCGCTGCCGTCACAGCCCGACCAGGTCTCCCAGATCGCCGCCAGGGCCATGAGGCCTCCGTCGGGCCGGTGCAGCATATAGGGTCGTTTCGTGCGTCCCTGTTTCTGCCATTGGTAAAAGCCATCTGCCGGTATCAGGCAACGCCGCCGCGCAAAGGCGTTGCGGAAAGAGGGCTTCTCCTGCACCGTCTCAGAGCGGATGTTGATCAGCAGCGGATAGCCTGCCGTATCCTTGATGAAGGCCGGAATGAAGCCCCACCGCATCAAGGTGAAATGCCGTGCCGAAAAGTCGGCATGCACCACGGCAACGGGCTGGCTCGGTGCAATATTGGTGCGCGGCGGGAAATCCGGTTCCTCGACATAGCCGAACCAGTCTCGCACCTGTCGTGGCGAATGGGTGAGCGCGAAACGGCCGGTCATGATTTCGAAAGAGGTTGCGGGGCAGGGCGCTGCCGCCAATAGTGGCGCCATGACGGAAGCACCGCGATCCTATCCCGCCCGACCGATTCTTGCAGCCAGCATCGCTCTCTTCCGCCATGGCAGAATATTGCTGGGTGAGCGGGCGCGAGCGCCGGGCCGGGGCCTGTTCTCGCTGCCGGGCGGTGTGGTGGAGTTGGGTGAAAACCTCGAAGCGGCGGTACGGCGGGAAGTCCGCGAAGAGACCGGGCTGGAGATCGAGATCACCGGCTTCGTCCGCCATCACGAAGTGATCGCCCGCGACGACGCGGGGGCCGTGCAGCGCCATTTCGTGGTGGCGGTCTTCGTGGGGCGCTCGGTGCGGGGTGAACCGCGGCTCAGCGAGGAAACCCTGAGCTTTCGCTGGGCCGACCCTCTCACTCTCGACGGCCTGCCGCTGACCGACGGGTTGGCCGATATCGTCGCTGCGGCCGGGAGGATGCTGTGAGCGGCCGCAGCCTTCTGCCTGCCGTCCTGTTGGTTTTGGCGGGAGCCCTCTCGCCTGGTTCGGCACAGACCCCGCCGCCCAAGCCGGTGCAACCGTCAACTGTACCGGCGGCTCCCCAGATCGCACCCTATGAACCGCAATTGCTGCGGCTCGCGGAGTTGATGGGGGCCTTGCATTATCTGCGCGGTCTGTGCGGCTTTGCCGATGCGGGGGCCTGGCGGGACAAGATGAATGCCCTGGCCGAAGCCCAGGGTTTCGACGAGGCCGCCAAGGCACGCTTCGCGGGAGCCTTCAATCGCGGCTATCGTAGTTTCAGCGAGAGCTACCGCAGCTGCAACGAGGCAGCCGGCAAGGTGATCGACCTCTATCTGGAAGAGGGCAGCACCATCATCAAGACGCTGGAAGCGCGCTACGGGCGTTAACGATTAATTGGGAAGTGTCTATTCCTGGGACACCAGCGTGCTATGGTCCGGCTCGCCCGCAGCCATCGCCGCGGCAGGATTTTGTCATGTATGATCGCGTTACCCATCTGAAACAGCAATTCGCCGCAGACGATGCCCGGCGGGCAGCGCTCGACTATCTGCTGCAGGCCTGGGAAGAAGCCATTCTCGATGGCATCGACGGCGATTGCGTGGCAAATGCGGCTCTTTTTGCAGCCTTCAAGGAATTGGTCGCGACCTATGGCGAGGAACCCGTCGCGCGCTTTGCCGAGCGCCTGCCCGAGCGGGTGCGCAATGGCGAGTTTACGGTCAAGGGGACCCATCAATAGAATGTGAGCGGCCTCCTCTGTCCGGGAAGGCTCGCAATCGCGCGTGGCTGTGGTTAGGCTAGCATCAAGCGAATGCCGTGATTCGCCTGATCCCGGATTGATGCCGACCATGCGCCGAATTGTCCTTGCCGTTTCCGCTGTCGTCCTGCTCGGCACCGTGCCGTCACAGGCGGCCAACGACGCGACCAAGAATGCGCCGGGCAAGTCTCCGCCCGTGACCACAGAGGCCCCCACCGTGACGGTCACGCCGCCGGCGAGCGACGACAGCGACAGTGGGCAGGTGGCACCGCAGGTCTTTTATGGCGACGCCGATCTGCCGGCACCGGTGAAGGAATTGCGGCAGAAACTGCTGACGGCGATCAAGACGGGCGAACTGGAATCGCTGCGCCCTATCTTTGCTGCCAATGGCGGCAATCCCGACCTGCCCGGCGGCGAGAGCGACGATCCGATCGCGACGCTCAAGCTGCTGGCCGGCGACCCGAAGGGCCGGGAAATTCTCGCCATCATGGATGACGTGCTCGAGGCAGGCTATGTCCATGTCGACGTCGGCACGCCGCAGGAAGCCTATGTCTGGCCCTATTTCGCGCGCTATCCCCTCAACAAGCTGACCGGCCCGCAGATGGTCGAGCTGTTCCGCCTGATCACCGCCGGAGATTTCCAGGACATGCAGGACAAGGGGGTCTATTCCTTCTATCGCCTCGGCATCAGCCCCCAGGGCAAGTGGCAGTTCTTCGAGGACGGCGATTGATCGTGTCGGCTGTCGCTTGCGTTATCGCAGGCGCACTGGGAAAATAGGATGTCAAGGCATGACCAGCCTGACGGCGCGACGTGATCCAGATGACGTAGAGCTGGAACGCGAAACGACGCTACCCGATTTTCAGCAGTGGGTGATTCACTGCTTCGGCCTTCAAGAGCAGGACGACCTTACGCGCCGTATTCGCGATGAATCGCAGATCAAGCAAATGCTTTCGCCGATCTTTGATGAAATGAGGGGCGGCGATAGCCTTTGGCTGTGCCGCAGTATAGTTCTTGGCCCGCTCTTGGGCCATAGAGGCATTGCCCTTGTTCGGGCAGGTCGTCCTCTGATCTATGTAAAGGTCTTGAACTATTAGCTTGACGAGGATGCTCTGCCGATTTCATTCCTCGCACTACGCCTGCATCAACGTGGCGACATGCACGGCGCTGGAGCGGGCGAGGGCGGTGAGATCATAGCCGCCTTCGAGCACGGAGACGATACGCCCGCCTGCCGTCCTTGCTGCGAGGTCGATCAACACGGAGGTCGCCCAGGCATAATCCTCCTCGACGAAATTGAGGCCGCCGAGCGGATCGCGCTCATGGGCATCGAAACCGGCCGAAATCAGGATCAGATCCGGCGCGAATTCCTGCAGACGCGGCAGGATCACGCTTTGCATGGCCTCGCGGAACTCGCTGCCGCCTTGCCCGGGCCTGAGGGGCGCGTTGACGATGGTCCCGGCCTCGCCGGTTTCGCTGGGCGCGCCGGTGCCCGGATAGAGCGGCATCTGATGGGTGGAGGCATAGAGCACGCTGGGATCGTTCCAGAAGATCGCCTGGGTGCCATTGCCGTGATGCACATCGAAATCCATGATCGCCACTCGCTCGGCGCCATGCGCCTTCTGGGCGTGGCGGGCGGCGATGGCGACATTGTTGAAGAGGCAAAAGCCCATCGCCCGTTGCGGTTCGGCATGATGGCCGGGTGGGCGTGAGGCACTGAAGGCGTTCTGGGCCTTGCCGGTCATGACATGGTCGACCGCCAGCGCCGCGCCGCCGGCTCCGCGCAGGGCCGCTTCGAAACTACCCGACGACATCGAGGTGTCGCCGTCGAGCTGCGCCAACCCCTCATCGTCATGCGGGCTCAGGCGCTGTAAGGTTTCGACATAGGTGCGCGGATGGCAGGCCTCGATCATTTCGATCGAAGCCTCCGGCGCCTGGATCCGCTCCAGCGCGTCGAACATCGGACTGGCCAGCATCGCCTCTACCGCCAGGATACGATCAACCCGTTCGGGATGCCCCCGCGGCGTCTCGTGGCGGGCGTAGGCCGGGTGCGTCACCAACAGCGTCGTCATGCCGGAGCTGTCCTATTGTATTTCAATGCATGGCCTCGCCGATAACCACGCCGGGGGGCGGCACGGAATCGTCGGGCACGAAGAAGTCGGGCGCCAGGGTTTCGCCCGGAACCGCGCGATAAGCCTCGAAATCGGTGACCCCCTCGCCGGAGAGGAAGGTATCGTCGATCAGGAAGTTGCCGGAGAAGCTGACCGGCTTGTTGAAGATGCGATAAGCGGCATCGGCCAGGATATCGGGCTTGCGCGAGCGGCGCATCAGAGCTTCGCCGCCGAGAATGTTCTTGATCGCGGCGGTGGCGATGGTGGTGCGGGGCCATAAGGCGTTCACACCGATGCGTCCGCGCGTCTCGCCGGCGAGGCCGAGCACCACCAGGCTCATGCCGAACTTCGCCATGGAATAGGCGGTGTGGGGAGCGAACCACTTTTCCTTCATGTCGAGCGGCGGCGACAGCATCAGGATATGCGGCTGCTGCGCCTTTTCGAGATAGGGCAGCGCCGTCTTCGAGACCAGGAAGGTGCCGCGCGCGTTGATCTGATGCATCAGATCGAAGCGCTTCATCTCGGTGTCAACAGTCTTGCTCATCTGAATGGCCGAGGCATTGTTGACCACGATGTCCACACCGCCGAACTGGGCCGCCGTCTTGGCGAAGGCTTCCTTGACGCTATCCTCGTCACGCACGTCGACCACCAGGGGCAGGGCCTTGCCACCCGCCTTCTCGATCGCCTCGGCGGCCGTGTAGATCGTGCCTTCCAGCTTCGGATGGGGGGTCTCCGTCTTGGCCGCGATGGCGATGTTGGCGCCATCCCTGGCTGCTCTCAGCGCGATGGCGAGCCCAATGCCACGCGAGGCGCCAGTGATGAACAAGGTTTTGTTGGCAAGGGACATTCAGGGGATCCTGTCAGAGAACGGTTTCGAGTCCGGCGGCAACGTAGCCGCTTACCGCGCTTTCCGCGAGCCCCTCGGCCTGCGGCGAAATCTGCGTGGCGTAGAAATGCGCGGTGTCGATGCGCAGGCGATTGGCGGGCTCGCCAGGATCGATGGCAGCCGCGGCCAGCGCTTCCTTCGCCACCACGCCGCCGCCGGCGGCGATGGCGAACACGCGCAGATAGGGCGTGGCCCCCGCCAGGATGTCCTCGGGGCGCTCGCGGGGCGCCAGCATATAGGCCGTGGCGCGCTCGAGCGCGTCGACGGAGCGTCCCAGGAGCGGCGCGAGGGCCGCAAAGCGCTCGCTGGCCGCAACGGTCGCGACGGTCTCCCGCAACTCGGCGATGAAGCCACCGATCACATCGCCCCCTTCGAGCGGCAGCTTGCGGGTGACGAGGTCGATCGCCTGGATGCCGTTGGTTCCCTCATAGATCGCGGCGATGCGGGCATCGCGAAAATGCTGGGCGGCGCCCGTCTCCTCGATATAGCCCATGCCGCCATGGATCTGGACGCCGAGCGAGGCGACTTCGTTGCCGATATCGGTGGAGAAGGCCTTGGCCACGGGCGTGAGCAAAGCGGCACGGTTGGAGGCTTGTCTGCGCCTGTCGACATTGGTCTCGTGATGGGAACGATCGATCGCCACCGCGAGCAGGTAGGAGATGCCGCGGGCAGCCACGGTCTTCGCCCGCATCTCCAGGAGCATGCGCCGGATGTCGGGATGCTCGATGATCGGGCTCATGCCGCCATTCCGCCAGAGCGCGCTCTTGCCCTGGCGCCGCTCGCGCGCATAGGCGAGCGCGTGCTGATAGGCGCGTTCGGCGATGGCGACCCCCTGTAGGCCGACGGCGAGGCGGGCATTGTTCATCATGGTGAACATGCAGGCCAGGCCCTTGTGTTCCTCGCCGATGAGATAGCCGATGGCGCCGCCTTCGTCACCGAACACCATCACGCAGGTCGGCGAGCCGTGAATGCCGAGCTTGTGCTCGATACTGGAGCAGAAGGCATCGTTGCGGCGGCCCGGATTACCCTCGGCGTCGGTGAGATATTTCGGCACCAGGAACAACGAGATGCCGCGCGTGCCCGCGGGCGCATCGGGCAGCCTGGCGAGTACCAGATGCACAATATTGGGCGTCAGGTCGTGATCGCCATAGGTGATGAAGATCTTCTGCCCGAAGATGCGGTAGCTGCCGTCGTCGTGTCGTTCGGCGCGACTGCGCAGGGCGGCGAGGTCGGAGCCCGCCTGCGGTTCTGTCAGGTTCATCGTGCCCGTCCACTCGCCGCTGACCAGCTTGGCGAGATAGGTCTCACGCAGCTCCGGCGTGGCGTGGGTGGCGAGAGCCTCGACCGCGCCCATGGTGAGCACCGGTCCGATGCCGAAAGCCATCGAGGCCGAGTTCCACATTTCCAGGCAGGCGGCGTTGAGCAGCAGAGGCAAGCCTTGACCGCCGAACTCCACCGGTCCCGCCAAGCTGTTCCAGCCGCCGCCGCTCCAGTCGGCATAGGCCTCTCGCCAGCCCGGGGCGGTCACGACGCCCTGCTGTTCGAGCCGGGCGCCGACCCGGTCGCCCTCGCGGTTGAGCGGGGCGATGCGATCGGTCGCGAAACGGCCTGCTTCCTCCAGGATAGTGTCGACCAGATCCGGCGTGGCATCGGGGAACAGCCCCTCGCTCTGCAAAGCGTCGACATCAGCGACATGACGAAGAGAAAAGGCAATATCGGCGACAGGCGCTTGATAGGTCATTGTTGGCTCTTGAACTCCATTGCGCACCTTCGACCTTGACGGAATGCGTGGCTGCGGGCAATGGCGCATCACGCATCGATCAACAGAAGAGCGGACGGCGGCCCTGATGACATATCGAAACACTTTGCATCTTGGGGCCGACCCGTCTTCCCTCGCGACGGCCGGACGTATCCTGGCGGAGGGCGGGCTGGTCTCCTTTCCCACCGAAACGGTATACGGCCTGGGCGCCGATGCCACCAATGGCCGAGCAGTCGCCGGTATTTACGAGGCGAAGGGCCGTCCACGCTTCAACCCGCTGATTGCCCATCTGGCTTCGTTCGAACTCGCTCGTGGCCAGGGTGTCTTCTCGCCAGCCGCCGAACGACTGGCCCGAGCCTTCTGGCCGGGGCCGCTGACGCTGGTCGTGCCGAAGGCGCCGACCTGCACGGTCAGCGAGATCGCCACCGCAGGGCTCGACAGCGTCGCCTTGCGCGTGCCCGATCATCCCGTGGCCCATGCCGTTCTCGAGGCTGTCGGCCGGCCTGTCGCTGCGCCCTCGGCCAATCGCTCTGGTCATGTCAGCGCCACCACCGCCGCCCATGTCGCCGCCGATCTCGACGGGCGCATCGATGCCATCGTGGATGGCGGCGGCACCAAGGTCGGTGTCGAATCGACTATCCTGTCCTGCCTCGGCGATCGCGTGGCGATGCTGCGGCCCGGCGGCTTGTCACGCGACATGATCGAAGACGTGCTCGGCTTTGCCCTCGCCGAGGGTCCTGAGGGCGCAGGTGACGAGCCGGTGGCCCCTGGCATGCTGGCGTCCCATTACGCGCCTCGGGCCCATGTCAGGCTCGATGCCGAGAATGCCGAACCCGACGAAGCCTGGCTGGGGTTCGGGCCGGGTGGTGGCGAGCAGGCCCGCGTCTCTGCCAATCTCAGTCCGAGCGGCGACCTTACCGAAGCCGCCGCCAATCTCTTCGGCATGCTGCGCCTGCTCGACCGGGCCGACATTCATGCCATTGCCATCGCCCCCATTCCCGGTGACGGATTGGGCGAGGCCATACGCGACAGGCTCGCCCGCGCCGCCGCCGAGCGCTAGAGCGTTTTCCAGAAAAATTGATAGACTTTTCGATTAAGAAAACGCGCCGAAACAAAGAGTTAGAGAAAATAACGTTTCGAAGGAAGTCATTCTATTCTAGGGGGATGGCCCGCGTCGTAAGCAGTGCGGTTGGCTCGCCAGGCGCCGCTATCGACGCCCGGCCCGGCGGCATCCCTGCACCGGATTGTGTCTCCGGCTATTCCGGCGCGCCGATTCCTCCGCCGAGCTTCACCGCTTCATTCCTTCATTGGAGCGTACCTTTCAGGAGTGGAGAGCGAAGTTACGGTGTCTCGGGATAAATTCTTGTTGATCGGATAGGGCAAGGCCGAGCCGTCGGGGCCCTCAGCGGCTTCAGATTTTGACGCGGCCTCACGTCTTCACTCGGCCTTCATGGCATCGGGCCTGGCGTGATCCGCTCAGGACCAATTTTATAATGTTTCCAAAACGATGGGTGTCCCGGCGCTGTCATGCCAGCGGGAAAGCTGCGTGAGCGCAGATTGGTTCACCGAGCCTGGAACTTTGGACAAGCGGGGACGTTGTCTTGCTGCCGGTTCGCTACGGCCGGTGCGGCTCTGTGGAAAAAATGAGAATAGCCTAAGGTTGAACCGACAGAAAAATTATGTTCCCTATCGCATGACGCTGGGTAGTTACTGGGGGGTGACTGAGTAGCAAGGCAATCTCCAATCATCGGGATCGATTGTTCGAGCGAAGGAGACGCGATGTCGCATCATGTTCTTGTGGCCTGTATGCCTAAGTCAGCTTCGACATTCATAACCAGCGCCATAGCAAACGCGGTCAGTCTTAATTTAATCAATTTGATTCCAAGTTACGGACGCCGCGAGCAGGAACTTTGTGAAATCTGCCTGGCCCAAAACGCCGAGCTTGACTACGTCGCCCAGCACCACATCAAGCACAGCACTTGGACCGAAGAGCTGTGCCGCGATTATGACGTCTCCATCATTGTCCTGATCCGCAGCCTTTTCGATGTCGTGGTCAGCATCCGGGACCACGTCCATCGCGAAAGCCCGGTCAGCCCTGTCTTCTATCTCGACAAACAGCATCTTGGCCGGGACCGTGCCGAGCTCGAGCATATGATCGCGATGCTGGCGATCCCCTGGTACATCAATTTCTATATGGGCTGGCGCAGTTCGAAGGTCGCGCGGATCTTCATGTATGAGGATTTCATTGCCGATCCGGACAAGGCGATAGGCGAGATGCTGGCCTTTGCCAGCATCCCCGCAAGTACCGCGCAAATTGCTGCCGGTCTGGAGGCAGCAAGATCCAAGGGCAGCCGTATCAATGTCGGCAAGGCCGGTCGTGGCATGGACCTCAAACCGGAGACGGTCGCGATGATCATGGATATGGTGGACGCCTATCCTGAAATTCAGGATGACCCCTATGTCCGGATGATGAAAACCCAGGCGGGGAGTATCTTGGCTACGGGAACAGACGAAGTTGCAGCGCCGCTTCCTGCTACCGGCAAGCCGATGGTTCGTCCTTCTTTCGCGATGCGGGCAAGGCGTTATTACAGGCGCAAGGCGAGGTTGCTCGGCAAAAGACGTAACCCGCTCATGGCGACAGGGTTGCTGGCCATCGCCGCCCTCTATTATGCTTTCCTGAACAATCTCATCCCGAATTCGCTGAGTGGGGGGCGCGCCGATGACCTCATCGTGCCGGCCGCGCTGGTTTTCGTCGCCGCCCGATTGTTGACGGCAACCAAGATCAAGGCGGTGCCGGTGCCGTTCAGGGGGGACGGTGTGGCGACACCGGCGTCCTCGCGCTGATGCTAAAGCGTTTTGCGATTTGACGCAGTTACCCAGAATCGCAAAGACGCGTCAAAGCAAAGAGCTAGAGCAAACAAGCGTTTCCGACTAACGCGCTTTTGCTCTAGCCGGAACAACGCCAAACCGATGGTATCGTCGTCGATGCCTTCGATTTCGATCGAGTCCGCTCGATGCCGGCGCAGCCAAGACGCGCACCGGGAGCCACCTTTCAATGCCTCCCGGTACTGGACCGCGCTCAAGCGCCGACGAGGCTCTCGGCGCTGACATAGGCCAGGTCATGCGCTTCCGCCACCGGGCGGCAGGTGATCTTGCCATCCACCACGTTGAGGCCGTTGCGCAGATGCACGTCGTCGCGCAGTGCCTGCTTCCAGCCCTTGTCGGCCAGCGCGACGGCGAAGGGCAGGGTGACGTTGTTGAGCGCGAAGGTCGAGGTGCGGGCCACGGCGCCCGGCATATTGGCGACGCAGTAATGCACCACGCCGTCGACGACATAGGTTGGGTGGGAATGCGTGGTCGCCTTCGAGGTTTCGATGCAGCCGCCCTGGTCGATCGCCACGTCGACGATGACGGCGCCGGGCTTCATGCTGCGCACCATGTCGCGGCTGACAAGTTTGGGGGCGGCAGCGCCGGGAACCAGCACGGTTCCGATCAGCAGATCGGCGCGCTTCACCAGTTCCTCGATGGCCGAGCGGGTCGAGAATACGGTGGAGATCGAAGTGCCGAACTGGGCGGCAAGCCGCTTGAGGGCTTCGGCCGAGCGGTCGACCACGGTGACCTTGGCACCCATGCCTACGGCGATGGTTGCCGCATGCGTGCCCGAGACGCCGCCGCCGAGAATGACGACCTCGGCTGCCGGAACGCCGGGTACGCCGCCAAGCAGGATGCCGCGTCCACCCTGGGCCTTCTCCAGGCTGTGGGCGCCGACCTGGGGCGCCAGGCGACCGGCGACTTCGGACATCGGCGTCAACAGAGGCAGGGCGCCGGAGGCCGACGTCACGGTCTCATAGGCGATGCAGACGGCGCCGGAGGCAACGAGATCATGCGTCTGCTCCGCATCGGGAGCCAGATGCAGATAGGTGAACAGGATCTGGCCCTGACGCAGCTTTTTGCGCTCGATCGCCAGTGGTTCCTTCACTTTGACGACCATGTCCGCCTTGGCGAAGATGATGTCGGGATTGTCGACGATTTCGGCACCGGCACCGACATAGTCGGCATCCGAGAGGCCGGCGCCGACGCCGGCATTGGTCTCCACCCAGACCTCGTGGCCGTGATGCACCAGTTCCGCAACGGAAGAGGGGATCAGGCCGACGCGAAATTCATTGTCCTTGATTTCCTTGGGAACGCCGATCAGCATTGTTTTTGCCTTGTATGGTGATGAGGCCGGCCCTTGTCGTCGGACCTAGTCTAGACCGGCATGATGGCGTGGAAATCGCGCAATTTCCCGCTGAAAGCTCTGGCGTTTGAGCGGTTCTGTCGCATAGTATGCGACAAAATGATCCATTGATCGCCATTTATGCCGAAATCCGAGCTCTCACTCGACATCCGCGACCGCGCCATTCTCAGGCTGCTGCAGGCCGATGGCCGCCTCACCAATGTCGACCTTGCCGAAAAGGTCAATCTGTCCCCTTCAGCCTGCCTGCGGCGGGTCAAGCTTCTGGAGGAGCGCGGGCTGATCTCGCGCTATGTCATGCTGCTGGATGAGAAGGAGGCCGGCTTGCCCGGAGTCGCCTTCGTGCTCGTTACGCTGGATCAGCAGGGGCGCGGCGCGCTCGATGCCTTCGAGGCGGCGATCCAGTGCCATCCGGAGGTGACGGAGTGCTGCCTGCTGGCCGGTGCCGCCGATTACATGGTGCGGGTGGCCTATGCCGATGCCGCCGATTTCGAGCGCATCCACACCGAGATCCTGACCCAGCTTCCCGGCGTGGTGCGGGTTCAGTCCACGCTGGCCTTGCGCAGCGTCAAGAAGACGACTGCGCTGCCGGTGTGAAGGTGTGATGTGACGGTCTTCAGACCGTCTCCGTGCCCTTGATCTCGATGCCGAAGCCGCTGAGGCCGATATAGGTGCGTGGCTTGGTCGAAAGCAGCCTGATCGAAGAGACGTCGAGGTCGCGCAGGATCTGGGCGCCGAGCCCGACCTCACGCCACTGTTCGCTGCGCAGGGCTTCCGAACCGTGTTCCGAGCCGTGGGTCACCATGGGCACGCCGGCGGTGCCGTCACGCAGATAGACGATTACGCCCCGGCCAGCTTCCTTGAACTTGGCGAGGGAGGCACCGAGCATCTTGGCGCCGCCGAACACATCCGTCACCACATCGGCGCGGTGCAGGCGGGTCGGTACATTCTCACCATCGCCGATCTTGCCGTAGACGAAGGCCAATTGCTGCACCTCGTCATAGGGCGTGGTGTAGGCATAGGCGGTGAGCGGCCCGATCTCGCTTTCCACGGTAAAGGTCGCTACGCGCTCCACCAGCTTTTCGCGGGCCTGGCGGAAGGCGATGAGGTCGGCGATCGAGACCATATGCAGGCCATGGGTCTCGGCGAAGGCCACGACCTCGGGTCCGCGCTTGACCGTGCCGTCATCATTGGCGAGCTCGCAGATCGCAGCGACCTGGGGCAGGCCGGCGAGCTTGCACAGATCGGTGGCCGCCTCGGTATGGCCGGAGCGCATCAGCACTCCGCCTTCCTTGGAAATCAGCGGGAAGATATGGCCCGGGCGTACGAAATCGCTGGCGCCCATATTGGAGTTGGCGAGCGCGCGCACCGTATTGGCGCGCTGCTCGGCCGAGATGCCGGTGGTCAGGCCATGCTTGACGTCGACCGTGACGGTGAAGGCCGTGCCGAGCGGGGCGTCGTTCTGCGACACCATGGGGTCGAGGCGCAGGCGCTTGGCCTCTTCCAGCGTCAGGGGGGCGCAGACGATGCCGCAGCAATGGCGGATGATGAAGGCCATCTTTTCGGTGGTGAGGTGGCTGGCGGCGATGATCAGGTCGCCCTCGTTCTCGCGGTCGTCGTCGTCGACCACCACCACGATCTCGCCGCGGGCGAAAGCCTCGAGGGCGGCCTGAATCTTCTGATGGGACACGACAGTCTCCTTGAGGTGCTCACGAACCGGGGCGAGGCCCAGAAAGTCATTGGGAGTGACGCTGCCGCCGGTTGCTTCGGCAATGCGTCCGGCGGTCTCGCGGGAAATCCACGCCGTTTCGTCATTGCACAGGGCGGTGATGCTCGCAGGCGACAGTCCCACCGTCCTGGCGAAGGTGCTGCGGGGCGTTGTGGTCTGTTTGAGCCAAGCGTCGAGTTTCATGGTGCCAAGGTAGGCACGGAGGAATTTAATTTCAACCGAAATGTTGGATGAATTTCAGTATTACTGAAAGGCAGGAGAATCAGATCCCGATCAGAGCCCTCAAGGTCGGCATGGCGAGGTCGAGCGCCAGGCCAACGGCGACACCGGCCGCAAAAATGCCGATATAAGTCCAAAGCGTGCTGTCGCGATGCCAGGCAACAGGCTTGTCGTTACGCAGTTTCAGCATCATCGAAAGGGGCAGGGGCTCGCGCGCGATGGGCGCGAGGGCGGCATGCAAGGCCTCGCTCTGACGCTGCCAGGTCGCGGCGCGCTCGCTACCCTGGGAATCGGATTCCAGTGCCTCGCGCGTTTCCCGTTCCACCCGCGCGGAGAGCCGGCCATCGACCAGGGCATTGAAGATCCGGTCGGGAATACGGGTGGGCTCGGTCATTTCACGATCCGCAGCACGGCGTGGCGCTGGCCGTCCACCTGGCGCGAGAAAGCCTCGCGAGCCCGGGTGAGGCGAGCGATGAAAGCTTCTTCGCGCACCGCCAGCACGGCGGCAGCCGTCTCATAATCGAGCCCTTCGATGATGATCAGCGACAGGACCTCGCGGTCGGCCAGGGGCAGGCGGTCGAAAGCGCGAAGGATGTCGGGATGGCTGGAGCAGGCAGCCTTCATCGGCGGGCGTTGAGCCTTGAGCTGGTTTTCCCGGTCGTCGAGGTCGCGGCGGCGGGCAATCAGCGCCGTGAGCAGGCGGGGATAATCGAGACGCTTGCCCTCATGCGCGGACAGGATCTCGAGGACCAGGGCATCCGCCCCATCGGAATCATGGCTGAGCGCCCGGGCAAAGCGCCTCAGGCGCTGGACGACGGCTTCAATCTGCTGGCCCATCGGTCGATCCTCCGGCCGCCTCCGGCTGGCCGCTTCTCCCTGCGGATTGAGCCGGAAAGTCGAGCTGGGCGCACGCTTCGGTGCGCCCTCAGCCATCATACTGCGCGGCTTTTGGGGGGCCAAGTATTTTGGCGATGGCAAGGCCTATGCGGAGGGTAAATTTATCACGCCTGCAAGCAGGATGAGCCCGAGTGCGAACACCATGAAGGCAAGACCCATTTCGAGCGTGCGCACCGTGATGGCGGCGGCAAAGCTTTGCGGGGCGGCAAAGCGGACGGCAAGGCTCTTGGCCATCACCGCGACCGTGGCGATGGCGGCGATGGTGACGGCAGTGCCGAGGCCCATAGCGAAAGTCGCGATGATGCCCGAGCCGTAGATTCCCTGCCGCCAGGCGAACACCAGCACGATGATGGCGCCCGTGCAGGGCCTGAGGCCGGCGGCGAGGATCGCCCGCATATTGTTGCGTTTGGCGGAGTCGCTGTCGGTCGGCAAGGCAAGATGGCCGCAATTGGCGTCGTGGACATGGATGCTGGCGCCGGGCAGGCCGAAACGGGCGGCGATCAGGCCCCACAGAGCGCGGCCCTTGCGCCAGAACAGCCAGGCACCGACTGCCATCACCATGAAGTTGGAGAGCCGCTCCAGCATCAGGGTGGAGGCATCCATGGTCTGGGCGGTGACGTTGAGGATGGCCGCCAGCACCGACACCATGGCGATGGCGGACAGCGCCTGCACCAGTGCGAAGGCGCAGGAGAGGGCGATGCCGCGCTTCACCGCCTCGTCATTGGCGAACAGATAGGAGGAGATGACCGCCTTGCCGTGCCCGGGGCCGGCAGCATGGAAGACGCCATAGCCGAAGCTGAGGGTGATCAGCGCGAGGCTGGCGGTGCCGTTCTGCTTGGATTCCTTCAGAGCATCGACGAGCAATTGATAGTAGCGGGCGGTTTCGCTGAGGATCCAGGCCAGGAAGGGACTGGCGGGGCCGGTGATCGATTGCTCCGGCCGGCTGATGCCGAAGGGCGTGCTCTTCTGGGCGAGCGCTTCGCCAGCCGCCAGCAGAAGCAGGAACAGGACGGCCGGCGCCCCCTGTGCGACCCGCCTGGCAAAGCGGCCGATACCCGTTGTCACGGGCAGTTCACCTGGATGTTGTTGGCGAATTTGGCACCGAAATCCTTGTTCTGGTCCAGCGCGCTGAAATAGGCCTCGTCGAGCTGCAAAGCGGCGGCCTTCTGGTCGTCGCTGGGTGGCTTGGGCCTGATGACGTTGAGCGCACAGCCCTGCGGGGGGCCATCGAGCTTGGCCGGGTTCTCGTCCTGCAGGGTGAAGGCGACATAATAGGTCGGATCGTAGATCTGGATCGCCAGCGCCTTCTGCCCCTGTGTCTGCGGAGAGGAGAGGGGCAGGAAGAAATGCAGAGTCAAGACGCCGTTGGCATAGTCGAGATAAGGGTCGGTCGGATCCTTGAACAGGAGCTCCTTGCCACCGAGTTTGGCAAAGGTGAAATAGCCGAAATCCTTGAGGTTCTCGACATTGGTCTGAGCCAAGGGGGCGAGGGTCTCGCGCGTGTAGCTGCCGTCCTTGCCTTGCTGCAGTCCCTGCGTGGCATAGGAGGAGAAGGCTTCGTCGAAGGTCCAGTGCTGCTTGACGCCGGTTACCCGCCCCTTGTCGTCGTAAACGATCTCGCTGGCTGAATCGACGAAGACATGTGGATGGGCCGCAGCTCGTCCAATGAGGCAGCCAAACAGCATAGTGGCGAGAAGAAACGAGCGCATGAACGATCCGGATTGCAGCGGGCAGGAGCAGTAGCGATTCACCACCCGGCCGGTTGTAACCTGCCGAGTGGGGCGGAAGGATGGCGCCGCTCATGCCCAGCCTTTGGCGTTTGCTTGAGAGCGCCTGCGCTCCATAGCAAAATCCTGGTTCTGGAACCGTTAAGTTGACTTAATGGTCGCCGCTCTCAGAAGCCCTCCAGCACGATCTTACCCTTGGCGCGTCCGCTTTCGATCAGGGCGTGGGCCTGTTTCAAATTCTCGGCATTGATCGGGCTAAGCACCTGGCTGAGCGTCGTGCGGATCTTGCCTTTGTCGATCAATCCGGCGACCTCGTTCAGCAATTTTCCCTGCTCGTCCATGTCGGGTGTCTGAAAGATCGGACGGGTGAACATCAACTCCCAGTGGATCGAGGCCGCCTTGCGTTTGAAACCCATGATATCGAGCCCCTCCGGATCGTCGATGAGGCCGAACCGGCCCTGGGGCGCGATCAGTTCGACGATCTCGCCGAGATGGCGGTGGGTCTCGGTGGTGGAAAAGACGAAGGCGGGGGCGCCGATGCCGAGTGCCGCGATCTGTCCGGCGATCGGCTTGCCGTGATCGACGACGTGATGGGCTCCGAGTTCACGCACCCAGTCCTGCGTTTCGGGGCGAGAGGCGGTGGCGATGACCGTCACCTCGGTCAGTGCGCGCGCGAGCTGGATGGCGATCGAGCCGACCCCGCCGGCGCCGCCGACGATCACGATGGCATTGGCCGCTCCGGGCACAGGACGGCGAATGTCGAGCCGGTCGAACAGCATCTCCCAGGCCGTGATGGCTGTCAGCGGCAGGGCTGCGGCTTCGGCATCCGAGAGAACTTTCGGCTTGTGGCCCACGATGCGCTCGTCGACCAGATGGAACTGGCTGTTGGCACCGGGCCGGGTGATCGAGCCGGCATAGAAAACCTCGTCGCCGGGCTTGAAGGCGGTTACCGCTTCGCCGACCTCCACCACCCGGCCAACGGCATCCCAGCCCAGGACCTTCCATTCGCCCGCATCCGGCGAAGCCCTGCGCCGAACCTTGGTATCGACCGGATTGACGGAGATTGCCGCGACCTCGACCAGAAGGTCGTGGCCAGTTGCCTTGGGGCGGGGCAACTCAATGTCCTCGAGCGCCTTCGCAGCGTCGATGGCGCCCGCCGTCCTGTATCCGATCGCTTTCATGGCTTGTTCCTCATCGCTGATTGATATGAGCGAAATCTGTGCCTATGATCAATGATCGTCAATATGCACAAAAAACGCCTATAGTATCAAAAAGGATACTGTCATGGCCAAAGCACGCCATTCCCGCTTCGATTGCACGCCGGGCTGTTCGGTCGAGGCCGCCATCGCCCTGATCGACGGCAAGTGGAAATCGATCATCCTGTTCCATCTGCTCTCGGGCACGCTGCGCTTCAGCGAGATCCGCCGCCATATCGCGAATGTCACGCCGCGCATGCTGACCAACCAATTACGCGAGCTGGAAGAAGATGCGCTGATCGAGCGCAAGGTCTATGCGCAGGTGCCGCCCAAGGTGGAATACAGTCTCTCGCCGCTCGGCCGCAGCATGGAACCGGTCCTGCTGGCGCTGAAGGCGTGGGGCGATGCCAATATCGGCCTTTATGGCAAGCCGCATGCCGTCGAAAAGGCGGACGCGGCCTGATTCCATCGCCGGAAAACTCCGCTTAGAGCATGGCGATGTCGATGACCTGGAAACGCCCGCCATCCTCTTGGCGGAACAGGCCAAGGCGATCGATGCGCAGTCGAGGGGCGACCTCGAGCTCCTTTGCCCGGAGATCCAGGTGTTCGCCGATGGCCGGGGCGTTCTCGATGGCCCCCGACAGTGTCATATGGAAGCGGAATTCCTCCAGCACATGGGGGTAGCCATGGGCATGGAGATAGCCGCGCTGGCGCTCGCTCAGGCGGTCTGGATTTCGGCGGGCGATTTCGGCGGGGGTCAGCGGCGCGCGCAGCCTGTCGAAATGCCTGACGATGCCGCCCTCGAGTTCGGCCAATTCACCCGGCGGCTCTGCCGGGACCATGGCGAGAAAGGCGCGGCCATCGCGCGAGGAAGGGATCGGCCTGATGACCCAGGCACCGAGATCGACCGGCCGCTGGGTCCTTGCGAAGGCGATGAAGTCCGATGCAAGAGCTGCCTCGTCCCAGCCGTCGGCGGCGCGGAAAGGGGCTTTCAAGGTGGCGTGGAAGCCATAGAGCCGGGGATCGGCGGTCATCTCATGCCAGGCGGAAGCGGTTGTAGCGGCAGGGTGCCATTGGGGCACGTCCTGCCCAGTGAAGGCATCGTAACCCAGGACTTCGCTGCCGAAGCGCCAGAGCGCCGTGTCCGCAGCGGGCACGTAATAGATCGCGTAACGTGTCGCCATTCTCAAACGTCCATGACCATTCCCGAGCAAAGCACGTCCATGATTGAGCGCTTGTTTGCTCCAACTCTTCGTTTCCAGCCAATCCGACGGGCTGGCTAGAGCGCCTTTGCGATTAGATGCGACTCCGTCCCATCGCAAAACGCTCTAGAGCCCAAGGGCACCACCGTCGGCGCGTGGGTCGTGCACGGCCTCGATGCGTCCGTCCCTGGTGTGGCGGACGAGCGCACCGGCATGGCCGAAGCTGTCTGCATAGGCCTCGCCGATGTCGAGGGGATGACCAGCACGGTCGAGCGCGTTGAGAAGGCTCTCGTCGAAGCGGTCTTCCAGCCGCAGCACGGATCTTCTTTCTTTCTCATCGCGAGCGAGGATGAAACGCGGGGCGTCGACGGAAGCGGCGAGGCTTTCGCCCAGGCGATAGCGTGAGAACAATTGCGCCAGGATCTGCGGCTGGGCATCGCCGCCCATGGTACCGAAGGGCATCACCCGGCCATCCGAAAACAGCGCCATGGCCGGGGCGAGGGTGTGAAAGGGCAGACGCCCGGGTGCCAGGGCGCGAGGCGAGCGGGCGTCCAGTGAAAAGGCCGTGCCGCGGTTCTGCATCAGCAAGCCGGTCTTCGGCAGCACCAGGCCGGAGCCATAATCCCAATAGATCGACTGGATGGTGCTGACGGCAAGGCCATCCTTGTCGATCGCGCCCATCCAGACAGTGTCGCCCCTGGCACCCGACAGTGGGGAAGGGGCGGCGCGCGCCATCGAAATCGCCGCGGCTTCGCTCTCCAGGAAGGCAGGCGTGAGGAAGGCGGCTGGATCGGCGCTCATCGAAACGGGATCGGCAATTTCGCGGTCTCGGATGGCCGCCGCTCGCTTGGCTGCCTCGACCAAGCCATGGATATGTTCGAAACTGCCCGCCCGCTTGAGGCCGAGGCGCTCGGCAAGGCCGAGGATGACGAGGGTGGAAAGCCCCTGCGTCGGCGGCGGCAGGCTATGGAGCGTGACCCCCTGCAGGGGCAGGCTCAGCGGTTCGCGTAGCCGAGCTTCATAGCGCCGGAAATCCTCCCGCGTGACGAGGGCACCGGCGCGGTCGAGATCGGCGGCGATTTCGCGGGCGGCGTCGCCACGATAGAAATCGTCGAGCCCAGCATGGGCGAGCTGTTCCAGCAAACCCGCGAGCGCCGGCTGGACGAGAAGGTCCCCGGCTTTGGGGGCTTCACCCGACGGCATGAACTGGGCAGCAAAGCCAGGCACGGTCTTGAGCTCGTCGATCTCGGCGGGCTCGACCCGGGCTTGCGAGGCCGATACGGCGATGCCGTCGCGGGCATGGCGGATGGCATCTTCCAGCAGCACGGCCATGGGCAGCCGGCCGCCGAAGGCCCTGGCCATTTCGGTGGCAACCTGCCAGCCGGCAATCGCGCCGGGAACAGTGAGGCTGGAAAGGGCGCCGCGAGACGGCACTTCATCATAGCCGAGATCACGCAGGGCCGAGATGGTGGCCCGGCTGCCGGCGGGGCCGCAGGCCTGGATCGCCCGGATGCGGCGGCCTTTGTCGGCGATCAGCCAGAAACCATCACCGCCTGCGCCGTTCATATGCGGATAGGTCACGGCGATGGTGGCCGCCATGGCGATCATCGCCTCGATGGCGTTGCCGCCCTGGATCAGGATGCGCTGGCCGGTTTCGCTGGCCGGATGATGGGGCGTGGCGACGGCGGCATGACCGAAGACGGGCGTTTCCATAGGGCAGTGCAGCTTTCCAAGCGCAGACTTACATGGATGATTTGTCATCTACAGCGTTTCGCGCTCCGGTGGAATCACCAAGAATCGCAAAGACGCGTCGAAACAAGGAGTTAGAGCAAAGAGGCGTTTTCGCCATCCATGCGCTTCGTTCCACAAGGGGCGTAGCAAAGCGCGGCGTGATGGTATAGAGGCATGGGACGACATTCACGAAAGCCGTCGGGGAGCCGATTTTGCCCAGCTCTGAAAAATCCATCAATTGGACCAGCCTGATCACCGTTTGCTCGGCCGCCATTCTGATCGGCACCGAACTGCTCGGTGCGGCCTGGGCCTCCGGCTGGGCGCTGGCGGGATTTTTCCAGCTCGGACCCACGGTCGAGATCATCCTGCAATGCGTGTTCGGCCTCGTGGCCTTCTATGCCATTTTCGTCTTCCTCAGGCAGGCCAGCCGGGTCGAGTCGATTTTCAAGCGTGAAGGTGCCAGGTCCTAAGACGAAGGCTCCTGAGACACCGCCCGACGGCGGGATGCCGGAGACTGCCGAACCCAGTCTCGCCTCGCGCTCGCTCCATGGCCTGTTTCGTCTGCTCAGGGTGAAGGATTGGGCAAGGCCGCCGGTTCTGCAGGCGCTGATCCGGCTGAGCCGCCGGACCGGCCCTGCGCTGCCCTCCGCCCGCCTGCGAAATCTTTGTGAGATCCGGCAGGAAGTGGCGCATGGCGACCGGGTGTTCCACCTCGGACCGCGGGACGGCGGCAAAGCGCCCTTCCATCTGCTCTACCTGCATGGGGGCGCCTATTCGTTCGCGATCAGCTTCCTGCATTGGCGCTTTCTCGACGACCTGATCCGCCGCACTGGCTGCAGTGTCACGGTGCCTTTCTACCCGTTGGCTCCGGAAAACGGTCATCGGGAGGCGCTGGCAAGTGTGCTGGCGCATTACACGGATCTATGCGCCCATTTTGCCCCGGAGCGCATGGTGGTGATGGGCGATTCGGCCGGAGGCGGGCTCGCGCTTGCACTGGCCCAGGCTCTGGTCGCGGCCGGCCACCCCCAGCCCGGCCAGATCGTCCTGCTCTCACCTTGGCTTGACCTCACCATGAATGATCCGGCGACACTGGCGCATGTGCCGCACGATCCCGTGATCACGCCGGAGGCGGCCCGGGCGGCAGCGCGTCTTTACGCCGGCGACCTGCCGCTGGACGATCCCGGGATCAGTCCGCTTTATGGCGAGATGCGGGGGCTGGCGCCGGTCACCGTCATGACCGGCACCGCGGATCTGCTCAATCCCGAGGCCCACAGATTGGCCCAGCGCCTGGAACGGGCTGGACAGCCCGTCGAACTCCTTGAGCAGGCCGGCATGGTGCATGCCTGGATGCTGCTGCCGCTGCCGGAGGCGGAACGCGCACGCGGGCAAATCGGTGATCTGTTGAATGCGCGCTTCGGACCGGAGGGCAGGGCAGGTCTTTCGGCCTGACCCCTGGCCTTTGTCTCATGTCAGCCGCCGCGCCGGCCTCTTCGACCAGACCAGGCCGTAAAAGCCGGCCTGGAGTAGCAGGTTGGCCGCAAATCCGGCGGCGTAGCCGATCCAGATGCCGGACAAGCCTATTTTCGCATCCAGCAGGCAGGCCAGCGGCACCTCGACCAGGACGATGGCGGCCATGAACAGGCCTGTCGGCACCAGGACCGTGCCATCCGCCCGCATGACCCCGCTGAGCACCGCTGACCAGCCCGCGAGCACCACGCTCCACAGCACGATATGGAGGAGATCCACGGCGACAAGAGCCGTGGCGGCTTCGGTGATGAACAGGCCGATGGCCACCGGGGCAAGCATATAGGCGGCAACCACGAAGGCGCCTGTCGTAACCAGGTTCAGACGCAGCCCGGTCACCAGGATAGGCCCGACAACGCCTAGCCGGCCTGCGCCGATACTGTGTGACGCCAGGACCGTCGCCGTGATTCCCAGCGACATCACCGGAAATTGCACCCAGCTCATGATCTGGTTGATGGCGCCATAGCTGGCGGTGGCGCCGACTCCGTGCCGGTTCACCAGGCCGAGCAGCACCAGTTCCGCCACAGCCATGCTCATCATCTGGCAGGCTGTCGGCAAGCCGATACGCAGGATGGCCGAAGCGAGCAAGACGTCGAAGGTTGGAGCTCGAGGCGTCGTCGGCGCGAGCGGATGCCGGCGGCGGCGCCAGTGCCAGGCGAGCCAGAGCAGCGACAGCGCATAGGCGCCGATGGTGGAGAAGGCGGCGCTCGTGACGCCAAGACGGGGCAGTCCTGCCCAACCTTCGATCAGGGCCGGCGTGGCGGCAAGAGACAGCGCTGTCGCGATGACGAGCACGAAAAGCGGCGAGACGGCGTCGCCGACGCCCCTGCTCATCGAGGTGACGAGCCAAAGCAGGAAGATGACGGGGCAGCCGGCCGTCATCAGGCGCGCATAGTCGACAGCCGCCGGCAGGACCGCCGCAGGCGTGCCGAGGGCCTGCAACAGGCCGGGAATGGCGAAGTGGCCGAACAGGGCTATCGGCAAGCTGAGGGCGAGCACCGTCACGATGGCGGTGGCGGCGATACGGCGAACGCGCGGTCGATCGCCCGCGCCCCAGGCCTGGCCGATCAGCACGGCGGCGCCGCTGCTCAGGCCGATCACCAGCGAGAGCGCCAGGAACAGGATCGGAAAGAAGGCCGATACCGCGGCAATGGCTTGGAGACCGAGAAGCTGGCCGATCCAGATGCCGTCGAGCGTGCCGGAGGCAGCCTGGAGGACATTGGTCAGCATCATCGGCAGGAGAATGCCGAGATAGAGGCGCCACAGGGGGCGAGAGGGAGAAGAGGATGACATGGCGGATACCGGGCAAGCGGATGCATTCCGGGCGGCGGGCCACCAGGTGCATGTAGGAAAGCGGGGCTGAAATCAGGCGGGAATCGTCAGTTGCGTGAGCGGCAACAAGCGTGAATCGGCCAGGGCGGCGGTGCGGTGCCCGAGCCCGGCGAGGTAGCCCTCATCGTCGGCAAAGGCGAGGAAGCTCCGTACGGAGGCCTGCCGCACGAGCGCGACCTGGTCCCACCGTTCCGTTTCGGGGCCAATCAGGAAAGCTCCGCCGGCGCCGAGAAACAGCAGCTCGCCGCCGCTTCGGGACAGGAAGGGCAGGGTGTGGACGACATAGCGCCGAAAGGCTTCCTCGCCGCTGATCGGCGCGATGGGCGCGAGTTCCGGCGAGGCCGAATAGTCGGCGACCTTGCGAAAACGCAGGAGATTGAGCATGGCGACCGGGCCGGCAAGACCCCGCGTCACGAAGTCTCGTCCGGCCTCCTGCGTGGGAGAAAGATAAGGCGGCATGGATTTTCCTCGGCATCCAGGAGGCGTCCGGCTTGGGCGAACAGGTGTCTGCGATTGGACAGGCCCGCGATGAAACTGGCGGGATTATATCCGGGTGAAATTTTCCTTGTCAATATACCCGGGTAATATTGCGTAGCGTGCTGTTCTGGTTTACGGCTGCGTGCAATTGCAACGCCATTCCGCTTTGGTCCAAGGAGGCCGTCCATGAAACGTGAAGATCGCAAGGCGGTTGTCGACGCCTATAAGAAGCGCAAGGTCGCGGCTGGCATCTACGCCCTTCGCTGCACGGAAACGGGGGATTGCTGGGTCGGCCGGGCGCCGGACCTTTCGAAGATCCGCAACAGGCTCTGGTTCACCCTGGGCCAGGGCGCCAGCCTGAACCAGGGCTTGCAGTCCGCCTGGAGCAGGCACGGAGAGCGCACCTTCAGCCTGGAGATCATCGAACAGATCGAGGATGAAGAGGTTGCTTTCGTGCGCGAGCGAACCCTGAAGGAACGGCTCGATCATTGGGTGGCGACCCTGGCGGCAAAGCCGATCTGATGTCGTCATTTCCGGAAGATGGCAGCGTCTTCGCGCCTCTTCGCCCTAAGGCGCCGTGCGATGCCGAAGGCAACTGGTCTCGATCCGGACGAGCCTCCAACTCATGCTTGTGACGGCCTCGAGCGACGTGGCGCTTCTCATTTGCCATCGGAGCAGCGCATGATGCGGAAGGCGGTCACCGGGGGCCCTTCGCATGTCCGATCTTCCAAGCGACGATCAGCTTCGCATCACGCTGGCGCGAACACTCGGCCTGGTCTTCGAGGATTGGAGCATGCCCGATCCGACCCGAATGGAACTGGATGTCGAGCAGGCGATTCGACAGGCGGTCCGGCGAGCCTGGCCGGACTTGACCGTCGCCACGGTGATAGCCGGTCTTCGGCATGAAGGTGAAGTCGATACCATCGATCTTCTGATGGCCGACACCCGAAGCGGCACCAAGCGGCGATATTTGGTGTTTCCCTGAGGCTGCGTGCTTTCGCAGCTGAACGGCTTTTTGCTTCGATTGCGGTTTTCGAGGTGTCCTTGCGAGTCCAGGCGCTTCCGTCAAATCACGAAATGGGGTGGTCGCCGCCGAGAACGACGGTCTCGCGGCAACGCACCACCGCTCGCCGGCGCGAAGAAGAGGGGCGGCAATTGCGCCGAGATACTATCGCAACCGCCGCCCCCTGAAGGCAGGGTCATTGAGGCAGGGCCAGTTTCACCTCATTGCGTGCGCCGGCCTTGATCTCGATGTCCTGGGTGACATTGACGTCGCCCTTCCACGCGCTGGCCGTGTATTTGCCTGCGGGTAGAACGTAGCTCATCGACGTATCGTAGTTCCGCGTGATTTCCTCCGCGTCATCACCATAAATGCCGGTCCGCGGGACGGTGATGCGGATCGAATCTGCGCCCGGCGCGGTGATGGCGACAAGGCCGGCGTCGAGCGGGAAGGAAGCCGTCACCGTCTCACCGGTCTTGATCGTCAGCGGGAAGACGCGATCCACGCCATCGACTTTGATACGGACGCGATAGGTGCCTTCGGGCAGATCGAAAACAGGCTCGGCGGCATAGTCGCCGATCAAGGAGGACTCGCCTTCGGCTGCTTCGGAGCCAACCAAGATATCGACACGGGGATCCTTTACGGCGGAGCCTCCCGGGGAAAAGGTGACCTTGCCCTTCAGCTTGCCGACACCGGCAATGACCTCGACAGGAACCGTTTCACCGGGCGCGATTTCGATATCGCGGGTCTGGACGGCTGCGCCAAGCTTCAGCGTGACACTGTATTCGCCCGCCGGGAGGATGACCCCGGTCTCGGCGTCATAGCCGGTGAACAGATCAGCGCTGCTGCCTTTGGGTTTCACGGTCCAGACCACATAGCCCTTTGCCGTTTCGGTCGCCGTGCGCTTGGCGCGCAGTCCGATGCGGCCCGCGTTCAACGCCATGTCGACACGGTTCATCTCGTTGGCCTTGATGATAATGGGGGCCTTCACGCTCGCCTCGCCTGCCGTGAGCGTGAGGATATAGTCGCCCGGCTCAACCTGTTCGTGGATGTTGGCGTTGTAGCTCGTCATCACCACTTCGGATGTCGTGCCTTCCGGCGCGGGGCGGGTGAGTTCCCATCGCACGTCGTCGGTGATCGGGTCGTCGCCCACGGCCAGCCGGGCATAGCCCGTCAGGTTCCAGTCCGGTTTGGGTTCCGCCTTCGGCTCAGCCTTGGGTTGCGGGGCCGGTGCAGGCGCCGGATTGCCTTGGGCGGTGTGCACGGCCTGCTGGATGGCCTTGGTGAGTTCGCCGGCATCCTCGGCCTGCAGGGCGATGCCGCCCGTCGCCTCCGCCATGCAGCGCAGTTCGCGGTTGGCTTCGGGATCCTTGATGTCGAAGCCGACGGTGTCGACGACGAGGTCTATATCGGCCTTCTTCAGGGCTGCGGCCACCTCGCAGGGGTCTGCGTTGCAGGTTTCCACGCCGTCGGAGACCAGGATGATGGTCGACCGGCCTTCCTGCCCCTTCATCGCTTCGGCGGCGGTTCGCACGGCGTCGGTCATCGGCGTGCGCCCTTTGGGCGACAGGCCGCCGACCATGGCCATGAACGCCCGCTCGTCGACCGGGCCGACCGGTTTGAGCATCTCTATGTCTTTGCAATCGCCCTTGCGACGATGGCCATAGACGATCAAGCCGAGGTGATCGTCCGCCGGCCAGCCTTTCAGGATGGTACCGACGGTTTGGCGTGCGGCCTCGATCTTGGTGATGTCACCAACCTTGCCCCACATGGAGCCCGAGGCGTCGAGCACGAGCATGACGCGTGCTCCCTCTTCTGCCCTTGCGCTCATTGCAAAAGGCAATAGGGCGCCAGCCAGGCCGAGGAGACCTGGAACAAGGGCATAAAGACTTTTCCGCATAGTAAACTCCAATGAAACGGTCGATCGGACATTTGTGCGGTCAGGTTCGCTTCTTGCCGTTTCAAATATAAGCAAATGTTGTGACACTCAAGCGCGCTGCAGCATGTGTCTATGTTGACGATTACCTCTGTGCGCTTTCGCATAGTTTGACGGGGATGCGATGATGTTCACTCAGTGTCGATGGTGCTCGCCCCGGTGCCTTTCCCGAATGACCCTTCCGGTCGATGGATAGGCGGCATGCTGATACCGCCCCGCAGCGATGTGCGAAAACGCACAGCGCGAAGGGGCCGTTTCCAATTAACCATTGCTGCATCAGCGGGGCCGCAAATCAGCACGAGCCCACGCAAAATCGTCGGGGACTATCGATGTTGACCTCAAACGCACGCCTGGCCTGGAATGACGACATCGACATGTCGGCGCCAGATATCACCGAGCTGCATCGCGCCTACATGCTTTCGATCCGTCAGCACCAGCGTCTGTTGGGCGAGCTTTGCGCGACGCTCTCCAACCTCGGTGTTGCCATCGACAATTCTCCTCTCGACTCGCAGATGCGGGATGCCCTTTCCGCCGGCGTCGGCCGTCATGTCGACCTGGCCCGCGGAATCATCGCCGGAATCGACAGCGCGCTGAGCTTCTCGGCGCCGACGCGTCCGTCGACCGCTCATTGACGAATAGTCGCTGCTGCGGCGGCCGGCTGTGCCGAAAGGCACAGGGGTGCAGCGACCGGGAAACCGGGTTGCCGTGGACGTCACTCTACTCTCCATAGCAGTAACTTGAGCGGGCAGGCCTTGCAGGAGGCTTGCCCGCTCCTTTCAGCATGGACCTATCGCAGAGAACGAACTTTACGCGTGGTCTCGCTCCGGGAAGAAGATGCGGCTTTGCCGAGGGCATGAGGCCCAATATTTGCTCTTGCCCCAGTTGCCTCCAGTAAATGAGGGGACCTCTCTCGGGGCAAAGTGCGTTTAGGCATGGACGCCCGCTTGCTCTAATTCTTTGTTTCGACGTGTCTTTACGGCTCTTCGCGATGCGGCCAAATCGCAAGACGCTCTGGCGCCGGGGCTCCCGGGTGTCTGGCGTGGCAGCGTATGATATCGGCAACACTTCTTGTTTTTTAATCACACCGCATTGACACCCACTGGTTGTTTCATTTTTGTACTGTCCATGTGTTGAGTTTTCCGGCTCTCGTCTGCCTGGTACCGCCGGACTTAACCGAACAGTAACCATAATGATGGCGGTACTAGCTACGCGCTGACGTATTCGGGGGTACTATGAAACTGGTCCATTTCGCCATGCTCGCGGTCATGTCGCTGAGTCTGGGCGCTTGCCAATACACCAAGACGGCCGATCCCGTGCTCTCGGAGCGGGACGCGCAGTTCATGGCGATGATTCCCACCGGCGACGTGGACAAGATGTTTGCCCGCTACATGGTCGACAATCCCACTGGCGAACCGGCGGGCGTAGTGGTTGTCGAGACCAAGCAGCATCTGCTCTATTATACGCTGCCCGACGGCAAGGCGATGCGCTATGGCGTGGCCCTCGGCAGCGAGGCCTTCGGGTGGACGGGTGAAGCCGTCATCGACCACAAGGCCGAATGGCCGACCTGGAATCCGCCGGCCGAGATGATGGTGCGCTGGCCGCATGTCAAGCGCACCGAAGGGGGGTGGACCAACCCGCTGGGCGCGCGTGCGCTTTACCTCTTCCAGGGCGGCAAGGACACGCTCTATCGCATTCACGGCACCAACGAACCTGAGAAAATCGGCCGTAGCGTCTCGTCCGGCTGCATCCGGATGCGCAACATCGACGTGATCGATCTCTATAACCGCGTTCCCGCCGGTACGAAGGTGATCGTGCGCTGAGGCGGATTTCGGCGGCGTGCTCGTCACGGCGCTGCATCCAAGGTAATTTCGACAAGAGCCCCGGATCGCACTGGGGCTTTTTTGTTGGCCCTGCTGCCCCTGGGGCAGCTTCGTGTCGGCGGGACGAGCCGCGGGCATTCGGCGGAAACCTGCCGACTTTCCGGATCTGGCCAATCGGGCTTCGGCCCATATGCGAATGAAAGCCCGGCGTGGGGGACTATGCGCGAGGCGCTTCAGTATCTTCCATGGGCTTCTGACTTCCGCTGGTTTGGCGGCGGCTGCGTGGCAGCGATCGGTCATTCGTGTCGAGTGGAGGAGGATGAAGGCGGGACTGCGGCGCCAACCAGATTCACGCCGTGCTCGCGCCCGATCTTCCCGGGCCTGGTATCGGCAGGCGTGAGGCGCCTTCGACAAAGGCCGATATCTGGCTGGAGCCTAGTCTGATCGGCTGCATAAGCATGCAGGGACCCGAGACGAAGCTCAGCACCGGATGAGCGCGGCCGAAAATGGCGTCAGCCGCCGGCTTCGGCGTATGCTTGCCTGGCGGGCCGGTTGATACGGGTCCCAATGCCACCTGCCTCGGCAGGCAAAGCGTCGCATCCGGACAAACCTGCCGCCGATTGCGGCAGGTCCAGTGCCGTAAAGGAAAGTATAGCCGGGTCTTACGACTGGGCCATTTGCTGGAGGCGCGTATAGGCTGCCTCCGCGCTCATCTGGCGCTGATCCTTTTCCTTGCGGGCTGCCCCGACGGCGGCGGCCAGAGCCGGGATGGCGATCTTGCCATAACGATCCTCGAGCTTTTCCCGCTTCTCTTGCGCGGGCTGCTGGAGACGCGATCCCTCGATGTCCATAATCTGGTCCTCAACCAAGGTACACGACAATTACGTGCACAGATTTACGCAGTTACGACAACAACTTGGCTCATAATTGACAGCGAAGGCGTGGGAATTATGACGGAGCGGCGACATGATTATCTTATTTGCGACATCGCCGTCATTTTACTGCAACATGTTGCAAGAACGTCACAAGTAAATAAGCCTCAGCTCATAAAGAAAGCCGCGCTTTGCGGCGCGGCTGCGATGCTTTCATAAGTTCAATGTTACCGATATGCCGCGCCTCTATCGTTGCGGTCGTGTCGCATATCGACAAATGCGGGATGCTTTCGCCTAAAGTGTTTTGCGATTCAGCGGTAACGCCAGAATCGCAAAGACGCATCGAACCAAAGAGCGAAAGCAAAGCAGGGTTTGGCTCTAAACGCGCTTTGCCTTAGGCAGCGAGGTCGTCGTCTTCGTCGCGCAGGCAAGCCGGCATCTCATGCTTGGGCTTCTCCGGCTTGGCGACAACGCGTGCCACCTGGGCCGCTGCCGCGGCGACGGCCGAAATGCCGATGGCGCGATAGAGATGCTGGAGCTGCTCGCGCGGGGAGCCTTGCGGCGGTGCGAGCGCTTCGCTTGGTCGGTCGGTAGAAAGAGGGGAGGTCGTCATAATTAACTCCATACGCAACGACACGCTCTACTTGTTTTCACCCTGAGGGTGCTTTGAAGCGAGGTGAAGGCCGGACTGTGAATATTTGGCGGCGAAAGTATCATGGTTAACGTGAAAGCCCCGTGATACTTCGCACGGCATGACCAGCAATATACGCCGGGCCACCTGAATGTTCGATTAACCAGGCCCGGTGGCGTGCGAAAATTCTCACACGTGCGGCAGGGCCCAGGGCTGTACGCTGACGATGGACCAGGCCGTGCCGCTCCTGCGGCAGCTCTTGCCCTGATACCATTGGGTCGGGCCCTGGCCGCCCTGGGCTGCGACGAAGCTGCGGCAGGTAAGCTTGTTTTCGGCATAGCTATCGGCAACCGGAGTGACCAGGCCATGTACGCCGGTTGTCATGCTGGACCACGCTATGGAGGCGCCCGGATTCTGGGGGTCCATTCCCGCCTGCAGCGCAGCCTTGGCTTGCTGCCAGTCGGCATCGGTCATGCTGGCGTTCAGGCGGATGTCCTGTTCGGGGATCGAACCTGTCGTCGTCTTGTCCTCGGCCGAGCCGAAGATCGGGCCGAGGGGCGTCGAAATGGCGCAGCCTGTCAAAATGACACTGGCGAACAGCACTGACAGTGGGCCGCGGACGCGGTAGGCGTTATAACCGCCCTTGAAGACGAACAGGCTGAACACAGTGGAGCCACCCCAATGACCATGACGTTAGGTAATCCTGGCACGGGCGAGTTAACGCCGGGTGACTCGGCTGGCTTCCTCGGCGCGTCCGAACCGTTTTTGTTGTTCGCGCAATGGCTGGCGGAAGCGGAGAAATCCGAGCCGAACGACCCCAACGCGATGGCGCTCGCCACGGTGGATCCGGAAGGCCTGCCGGACGTGCGCATGGTGTTGCTCAAGGGCCTCGATGACAAGGGTTTCGTCTTCTATACCAACACACAGAGCGCCAAGGGCACGGAATTGGGCGGCACGCCCAAGGCCGCCTTGCTGTTTCATTGGAAGAGCCTGCGCCGGCAGGTGAGGGTGCGTGGGCCGGTCGAGCGCGTCACCGATGCGGAGGCGGACGCCTACTTCGTCACGCGCCCGCGTGGCAGCCGAATCGGCGCCTGGGCGTCGCAGCAGTCGCGGCCACTCGAAGGGCGCTTCGCTCTTGAAAAGGCCGTGGCGACCTATACGGCCAAATTCGCCATCGGCGAGATCCCGCGTCCTCCCCATTGGACCGGTTTCCGCATCTTGCCGGTGCAGATCGAATTCTGGCACGACAGGCCGTTCCGATTGCATGACCGCCTGGTTTTCCGGCGTGCCGAGAGCCAGGGCGGCTGGCGGCGCGAGCAGCTCTATCCCTGACAAGGGCACGCGTCCATTTGGAGCAACAGCCTCTGGGGTTGTAATTGGGCCCGACTCGGCTGTCGCGGCGATCCGCCACCCTATTTCATTTGGGCGTCGTGATATCTATGTCTTCTGGCATGGCTCCTTGGAGCCGCCTCTTTTTCGATCGGTATCCGTCATGGCAAGCAGTTCCGCCCAGCATCCGCAGCGCGCGATGATTCTCACCGGCGCCTCCCGGGGGATCGGGCATGCGACCGTCAAGCGCTTTTCAGCGGCAGGCTGGCGGGTCATCACCTGCTCCCGCCACGCTTTTCCCGAGGAATGTCCCTGGGAGGCAGGCCCGGAGGATCACATCCAGGTCGATCTCGCCGATCCGGCCAATACCGAGGAAGCGATCGAGGAGATCAAGCGCCGTCTGGACGGCACCGGCCTGCATGCGCTGGTCAACAACGCGGCGATTTCGCCAAAGGGCAAGAGCGGCTCGCGCCTGAGCAGCATCGAGACCGGGCTTTCGGATTGGCAATGGGTGTTCCAGGTCAATTTTTTCGCGCCGATCATGCTGGCGCGCGGGCTGATCCAAGAGCTCGAACAGGTCAAGGGCTCGGTGGTGAACGTCACCTCGATTGCCGGCGCACGCGTTCATCCCTTTGCCGGTGCCGCCTATTCGACCTCCAAGGCCGCCCTGGCTGCCTTGACCCGTGAGATGGCCTCGGACTTTGCGCCGCGCGGCATCAGGGTCAATGCGATCGCGCCTGGCGAAATCGATACCTCGATCCTTTCGCCCGGTACCGAAAAGATCGTCGCTCAGATTCCGATGCGGCGCCTCGGTACACCCGATGAAGTGGCCAAGACCATCTACTTCCTCTGCACGGATCAGAGCTCCTATGTGAACGGGGCCGAGATCGCCATCAATGGTGGCCAGCATGTGTGAAGGCGGTATTCCGGGAACGATAAGGCGGCTGCCGACGCTTTCGGCGTAACAGGGACGGTCTATTCCTCAACAAATAGACCTATCGCCCCTTCCCCCCTGCGCAGCCTTCCGTTATTCATGCCGTTCCTTTCGAATAGGCAGTTGCGGAATGACAGCAAGTGGATTGATGGCCGGCAAGCGCGGCCTCATCATGGGTGTGGCGAATAATCGATCGATCGCCTGGGGCATCGCCAAGGCGTGCAGGCAGCATGGCGCCGAGCTGGCCTTCACCTATCAGGGGGATGCCCTGAAGAAGCGCGTCGAGCCATTGGCTGCCGAACTCGATGCCCTGGTCGTCGGCCATTGCGACGTCACCGACGGGGCCAGCATCGATGCCGTGTTCGCCGAAGTCGCTGCCAAATGGGGCAAGCTCGATTTCATCGTTCACGCCATCGCCTTTTCGGACAAGGACCAGCTCGACGGCCGCTATCTCGAGACGACCGAAGAGAACTTCACCAAGACGATGCTGATCTCCTGCTATTCGCTCACCTCGGTCGCTCAGCGCGCCGAGAAGCTGATGACGGATGGCGGCTCGATCCTGACGCTGACCTATTATGGCGCCGAGAAGTGGATGCCGCACTATAACGTCATGGGCGTGGCCAAGGCCGCTCTCGAGGCGAGCGTGCGCTATCTCGCCGCCGATCTCGGCGAGAAAGCGATTCGGGTGAACGCCATCTCCGCCGGTCCGATCAAGACTTTGGCCGCTTCCGGCATCGGGGATTTCCGCTACATCCTGAAGTGGAACGAATATAACGCGCCGCTACGCCGCACCGTCACCATCGAGGAGGTGGGCGAAGCAGGAGCATATCTGCTATCCGACATGTCGCGCGGCGTTACCGGCGAAGTGCATCATGTCGATGCCGGCTACCATGTGGTCGGCATGAAGAATCCGACCTCGCCCGACATCACGCTCGCCGGCAAGGACTGAGCGCGAGGGCAGGCCTTGGAGCGCCGGTCCAGCAGCCGCTGACAGGCCGGACAGCACGAAACGAGGTGGGCGTTCGCCGATGGCGTGATGCCCGTCCGAGCGGATTCTTCTTGATCGAGCCGTGTGCTCGATCAAGAAGAATCCGCAAGCTCTCAAACACTTGCGAGCTTCTCGGTGTTACCCATTCGAGGGCGACATCTGGAAGCTCTGCTTGGGGAGGCAGGACGGCCTCCCGTCTGATTCATGCGTCCAAAGCAGGAGTAAGCCCGTGGCGCCCACACTTTACTTCATGCGCCACGGCGAGACCGATTGGAACGCCGAAGCGCGCCTGCAAGGCCAGCAGGACATTCCCCTCAACCAGGTCGGACGCAAGCAGGCCACCGAGGCCGGCCACAAGCTTGCCGAGGTCCTGCCGGCGCCGGATGGTCTGCCCTGGCTGGTCAGCCCGCTCGGGCGCACCCGCGAGACGGCGGAACTGGCACGCAAGGCGATCGGCCTGCCACCGCAGCGCTACACCACCGATGACCGTCTCAAGGAACTGACCTTCGGCGATTGGGAAGGCCGGACCTGGGCCGAACTGCGCTCGGTGGATCGCAACATGGTGAAGGCGCGGACTGCCGACAAATGGGCCTATGTCCCGCCGCGCGGCGAGAGCTACGCCATGCTGCATGACCGCATCGCACTCTGGCTCAAGACTGTGACTCAGGATCTCGTGGTGGTCAGCCATGGCGGCGTTGCCCGCGTGCTGATGGTGCTGCTGGCGGGAAAAGCCAGCGGTCAGGCCGCCGAGGAGCCGATCTGGCAGGGCAAGCTTCTGGTCTTCCGCAACAAATCGGCTGAATGGGTCTAGGGGCAATTGCTCACCCCCTGGTCATCCCGTGCGCGATGCAGCATGGAATGCTGCTTCGCAGTCAGACCAAACCTCGGTTTGGTTCCGGGGACCGCGCTGAGAATGAGCCTCGGTTGGCTTACGATCCCGGATCTGCGCCGCATCACTACGTGCTGCAGCGCGTCCGGAATGACCCACGTGAGCAATTACGTCTAGAGCGTCGGATCTGAAACTGGAATCGGCGATTCCCTTGGAGGGCAATTTGTGATTCACCGTTATTGGAGGTGGATCATGGGCAGGAGCTATTCTCAGGATCTTCGCGATCGGATTGTCAGCTTTGTTGAGAACGGCCATTCGCGC
>NZ_JBFREW010000012.1:0-236144 GCF_052114505.1 Labrys sp. KB_33_2
GAGAGGCTGCATTCCTCCATCGGCTACAGGCCTCCCGATGAGTTCGAGCAAACCTTGACCCGCTCATCCGATCTCGTAAAAATCCATCCACAAAACCCTGTCACTCAAATTTGAGTGTCTCACTTCAGGGGTGCACTCCAGTGCATTCTATTCCTACCCGCTCGATGTAATGGAGCGCATCCCGGAATAAGATGGAGACCAGGGGTTCATTCCACCAGGCTTGGTGTCGCCAATAAAGTGCACTGTCACCGTAACCAGACCTCTAAGCCAGAGCAGCAGGAACCAGACGCAGATACATTGGCCGCCGATTCAATTCGCAAGAGAGGCAGAAGAGTTAATTGGAATGGCCGCCGGGCCAATGAGACCAGGAAGGACGCGCACGCAGAACTTGAAATTCTTCAGGAGCTATATCGCCAGGGACGTACCGAAGGCCGCAGTTTGAAGATGGTCGTTTCAGGCGAAAAAATATGCCCCTTCTGTCGAGAGGATCTTCCCGCGGCAGCTGAAGCTGCAGGGTTCGAAGAGTGGACTATCTTTGAGGAACTGTCGGGAAACACACTTTACTGGAAACGCGGCAGCGATCATTTCGTCGAACTAGAAGGTTACCCCCAATGACAGCCTCAGCCGAAGCTAGATTTAAACTATCATGGAATCTAAATGACGACCTATACGGCCGAAAAACTATTAAAAATCCATCCTGGTCGCAGATACGTGAAAAACTAGAATTACTTTATATTCAAAAATCTGGGACTGTATGCCTTGATTTTGGAAAAACTCTCCTACTGAAAAGGAAAAAATACTGAATATTGATGGGCAAGAGGGTTATTTTCATATTCTCTTTTTTGATGTCGTTAACGGGAAGCGTATTGAACGAGAGACATTCGACGAAGCACAACCCGGCGGGATGAAGGAACTCCCGGACGAGGATTGGGATGAGCGAAGTATTTTTCGCGACTTCGATTTTGCCTATCAGGTCTTCAAAGAATTTTTCGAAACCCAGAGCGTCTCCTCGCCACGAATCGCCTAGGCGGGCTGCCAACAGAGCGTTCAAGCCCTCTCAAACGCAGACCGTTGCTGAAATTGAGTGAACTGCCCCAGCAGCGACGACAAAATTTCAGAAATTTTGCCGACTACAGGATTGACGGAATTCGACCTTTATGGCATATTGGAAGCATAGGAAATTGCGCCCGGCTCACAAGGCCGGGCGCTTTGCATTTTGAGGCTGCCGGATAGCGCCCGGGGGCTCACACCCCTGGGCTGGTTGCGATCTTCCCCCCTGCACTCAAGGCGCGAAAATCCATGGCAAGGCGGCCGATCGCATAAACCAACAGAGCCGGCGAAAGGTCGATACCACGATCGTGTAGAGCGCGACATGGCCGTCGGCAGCATGCCCTTCCGGCCCTCTGCCCATCCCGCCTGGACGACCTCAACCAGGCGCGATCCCGTGGCCGTCTTCGAGGCCGTCCCCCGCCCCGCTCCGGCGGGTTTTTTGTTGCCCACATCGGAAACCCAGCATGCCCAATCCCTCCGGCGGCCCTGCGCGCGTCGCCCTTGCGATCAACTGGCTGGCGCTCGCCAGGCTGTTCCGGCGCGCCCGTGGCGACGAGGCCACGCTCAAGCTCGCCCTCGCCTATCACAACGTCTTCGATCCCCGGAGCGAGGACGTGCAGATCGTCCTCGCCGACCTCGCCGACTACACCGGTTTCTACCAGGTGAACGGGGAAGGCATCCCACCCGACGACCGCGCGTTTTCGGATGGTAAGCGAGCCGCCTTCGGGCGGCTTTTTCGTTTTCTCAACCTGACTGACGAGGAGAAGGCCGCGCTGGTGCAAGCCGCGCGCACCGAGGCCATCGCCAGTTCCAACCAAGGCATCATCTGATGACTGACGAGGCAAACCCTGGGGCCGCCATGGCGGGAACCCCGGACGGCGCCACCGTTCCCCCGGCCAACAACGGGTCGCCGGCCGGCGGCGCGACTGACTTCCTTGCGGGCCTGCAGAATGCGGAAAGCCGGCAATGGGTCGAAAGCAAAGGCTACAAGGCGCTAGATCCGCTGGTGGAGTCGGCGCGCCACGCCGACCGCATCCAGGCCGAGTACAACGAGTTCAAGGCCAAGGCCCTCACACCGCCGGCAGCCGACGCAAAGCTCGAGGACTGGCAGGCCTTCTATGCCAGGCTCGGCCGGCCCGAGACGGCCGAAGGCTATGAATTCCGCCTGCCCCAGGGCCTGCCCGAAGGCTTCGCCTATGACGGCCAGAGCGCCAGCGCCTATCGGGGCTGGGCACATGAGGCCGGCCTCACGCCGAGGCAGGCCCAATCCCTCCACGATCGCTTCGTGCAGCACCAGGCCGGACAGCAGTCGGCCTATGTGCAGGCCATCGTGCAGCGGGGCGAGGCCGCGCAATCGGCGCTGGTCAGGGCCTGGGGCGACACGAACACCGAGGCCTTCCGCCAGAACGTCGAGTTCGCCGACCGCTTCATCCGCCAGAACGGCGGCGAGGCGCTGATGGGCGAATTGAAGTCGAGCGGCCTGATCTCCCCCGATGGCTACGTGCTTTCCCCCGCCCTGGCCCAGGCCATGGCGAGGGCCGGCAAGGCGCTCTACGCGGAAGACCAGTTCGCAACCGGCGGTATGGCGGCCCAATCGCGCTCGGCAGCCGAGACCCTCTATCCGGTCGATCCGTTCCGGCGGTGAGACCTTTTCTCAAAGGAAGCAAACCATGGCCGTGATCGGCAATTCCTATCCTACGCTGGTTGATGTCACCAAGCGGCTCGACCCCAACGGCAAGCCCGCCGTGGTGGCCGAGCTCCTGTCCCAGCTCAACGAACCGCTGCAGGACATTCCCTGGATCGAGGGCAATCTGCCCACCGGCCACAAGACCACGATCCGCACCGGCCTGCCGCAGGCGACCTGGCGGCGCCTCAATTACGGCGTGCCGCCGGCCAAGAGCACCACGGCCCAGATCACCGATGTCTGCGGCATGCTGGAAACCTATTCGGTGATCGACAAGGACCTCGCCGATCTCAACGGCAACACCGCCGCCTTCCGCTTGACCGAGGACACCGCCTTCATCGAAGCGATGAACCAGCAATTCGCCCAGGCGCTGTTCTATGAATCGGTGGGCGTCAACCCCGATCGCATCACCGGCCTGTCGCCGCGCTATTCCAGCCTCACCGCCGGCAACGGCGTCAACGTCATCGATGCCGGCAGCACCGGCGCCTCCAACACCTCGATCTGGCTGGTGGTGTGGGGGCCGAACACCCTGCACGGCATCTATCCCAAGGGCACCACGGCCGGGCTCACCCACCAGGACGTCACCACCTCGGCGCCGATCCTGGACCCCAATGGCGGGCGCTACCAAGCCTACCAGACCAAGTATCAGTGGAAGTGCGGGCTGACCGTGCGCGACTGGCGCTATGCCGTGCGCATCGCCAATATCGACACCACCACCGCGGCCGGCGGCCTGCAGTCGGCGACGCCGCCCAACCTCTACCGGCTGATGGTCAGGGCCATCAACAAGATCCCCTCGCTCAAGATGGGCAGGCCCGCCTTCTATGTGAACCGGGCGGTGAAGACCTGGGGCGACATCCAGGCCATGGAAAAGTCCACCCTCGCCTTCCAGACGGTGACGGACGCTCAGGGCCAGCCCTTCCTCAGCTTCCGCGGCATCCCGGTGCGGCTGACCGACCAGCTCCTCAACACCGAGGCCCGCGTGGTCTGAGATCCGCTGACTTTCCAGAATGAGGCGCTCAATCCTTCCCCGGCTGCGGGGAAGTCCGGAACATCTTCGCAAACGAAGATGTTCCTTCCATCGCTGCACGGCAGCGATGGAAGGGGGAGGGTGACGCCACGCTCCCCCACCCGGCCCTTCGGGCCACCCTCCCCGAAACCGGGGAGGGATTGCCGCGCTTCACGCGTCTTTCTCTTTCCTTCCCATCATTGGAGCCATGTCCATGATCCTGGACCAGCAACTTCTGCTGTCGGACAAGCAGGCGATCACCGCCAGCGCCGTCTCGACCAATACCATCGATCTCACCCAGGCCCGCGATCCCGGCCCCGGCGACAGCCTGGAACTGGTGATCCGCGTCAACACCGCGCTCACCGGCGGCACCTCCGTGCAGTTCGCCTATGTCACCTCGGCCAGTGCGGATCTGTCATCCCCCAATGTGATCGCGCAGACGCCGGCCATCCCGGCCGCCAGCCTCACCGCCGGTTCGGAATGGCTGCGCGTGCAGGTGCCGGCCCTTTCGCTCGATGCCCAGCGCCAGCGCTATCTCGGCGTGCAGTACACCGTGGCCGGCACCTTCGCCGCCGGCACGGTGACGGCAGGCCTCGTCGCCGACCGCGAGGCGATCGTCAACTACCCCTCCGGCCTGAATGTGGGGGGCTTCTGAAATGGCGCGCTATCTCGTCAAGGCCAAGGCCTATGTCGACGGCCGCATCGTCGAGGCGGATGAGGAAGTCGAGCTCGTCGGCAAGGTGCGCGAAGAGGACGAGCATCTCGAGCTCATCCCGGACAAGGCCAATGAGCGCGAGGCCAGGAACGAGGCCGAGGCGGTCGACGCCGCCATCCGGGCGGAGGCGATCAAGGCCAAGCTCGTCGACGATGCCGGCAGCGCGATCGACGAAGCGACACCGATCGAGATCGTGAACCGTCGGCTCGCCGAATACAAGCAGGCCAACGCCTTTCGGTAAGCCCCAGGCGTTCAAAACCAGACCGGGCGGCGCGCGGAGCCTCGCAGCCGCGCCGCCCGACGACACCGATTTTCGCGGCCTGGAGGCCCTCATGTCCGTCAATCTCTCGATCACCGAGATCTGCAATCTCGCGCTCGATTATCTCGACGAGGTGCCTTTGGCCTCCATCGACGACAATTCGGCCGTGGCGCGCTGGTTCCGGCGCAATTTCTGGCCGATGGCCTGGAGCCTGATGCGCCGCCACCCGTGGAATTTCGCCATGGCTCGCACCCTGCTGCCGGCATCGGCCACACCGCCCGCTTTCGGCTGGACTTTTGCCTACGACCTGCCCGTGGATTGCCTGCGGGTGATGGCGCTGACGGTCGATGGCACCGAGAACGCCAGGAGCATTCCGCACAAGGTCGAGGGCAGCCAGATCCTCACCGACGAACCGGCCCCGCGCCCCGTCCGCTATGTCAGGCGCGTCGAGAATACCGGCCAGTTCGACCAGCAATTCACCGACGTGCTTGCCATGGCCCTGGCGCAGAAGGCGGCGCATTTCATCACCGGCAAGGCCTCCTATGCCGAGTCTCTTGGGCAGAAGACGCAAGCAGCCCTTTCCGAGGCGCAGGCGATCGATGCCCTGGAAGGCACGCCGGATGACATCGAAGACGATTTCTGGATCGAGGCTCGTTCCTGATGGGCGCTTATGAACTCAAGCCGGTCTTCTCGCGTGGCGAGCTTTCCCCCAAGCTGCACAGCCGCGCCGATCTCGAGCATTTCAAGACCGGGCTGAAGGAATGCCAGAATTTCATGGTGATGCGCCAGGGCGGCCTCACCCGCCGCCCCGGCACGCAATTCGTGCAGGAGGTGAAGAATTCATCGCGTACCGCCCGCTTCATCCCGTTCATCTTCTCGGCAAGCCAGGCCTATATGCTGGTGTTCAATGCCGGTGTGTTCCGGGTCTACACGCTGGGCGGGCGTGTCGGCACAGTGGAGGTGCCCCATCCTTACGCCGATGCGGACCTGTTCCAGCTCGATTTCGACCAGACAAATGATGTGCTCGACATTACGCACAAGGGTTACGCGCCGCGGCGGGTGAAGCGGCAGAACGATACAAGTTGGGCGATCGATGTAGTGCCGGCGAAGGATGGCCCATATCTATCGGTCAATGACACGGCAACCACGTTGACGTCTTCGGCGACCGGTAACGCGGTTCCGGTGATGACCAGCAACACGGCGCCAAGTGGCGTTTGCGCAGCGTCTGATTCCTACTCGACCTACTTGCCCTGGCTGGCCTTCGATGACGACGACGGCAGCTTCTGGGACAACAAGAACAAGGCTGGCTGGCTGTCCTATACATTCCCATCTGCCAAGATCATCGTCGGCTACGGCGTCAAGGCTTCCAATTTCGTTTCTTTGGATGTGCCGAGCGGCCAAGGATATCTTTGCGCGCCGAAGTCTTGGACTTTCGAGGGCTATGACGGGACAAACTGGGTCGTCCTCGATAGCCAATTCGCACAGACTGGCTGGAGCAATAGTGAGACCCGTACGTTCCAATTCAAGAATACGACGGTTTATCTCGGCTATCGCATCAATGTCATCAGCATCAATGGCGGTCCCGAATTGATGATCGCGCGTCTTTCCATGACGGAAATCCCAGCGACCGCCCCAAACATCACCATCACGGCATCCTCGACAGTGGGCATCAACAACGATGCTGGCTACACCGCTTCCGATGTCGGCCGCTTCGTGACCTTGCTCGGATCAGATGCCGTCTATCACCCGTTCCAGATCGTCAGTGTCTCCTCGCCCACGGTGATCACCACCAAGCTGACGGGCGCCCCGCTGCCGACCGCCCGCGGCACACAACAATGGCGCCTCGGTGCCTGGGGCGAAACGCCAGGCTGGCCAGCTCACGTCGCCACATTCGAACAGCGCAAAGTCTATGCCCGCACCAACGCCCAGCCTTCCGGCATCTGGGCCACCAAGACGGGCGGCTACGGGCGAGAGCTGGATTTCTCCGTCTCCGTGCCAGTGAAAGACGATGACGCCATCTCCTTTACCCTCACCGACGTGAACGAAATCCAGTGGATCGCGGAAGGCACCGATCTCTTGATGGGCACGGCCGGCGCGGCGCGCACCATGGGCCGCGACAGCGCCAACCTGCCCTTCTCGGCCAATAATTTCCGCCAATCCCTTGCCTCCTCCTATGCCTCGCAGGCCATCCGGCCGGTGAAGGTCGGCAACTCGACAGTCTTCGTCTCGAGCTTCGGCAAGGCGCTCCGCGAGTTTGCCCAAGGTGAGAGCGGCGCCGGCTATGCCACGCCGGATATCTCCGTGCTCTCAGAACATCTGTTTGCCTCCGGCATTACTGAACTGTCTTATGCACAGGAGCCCGACAGCATCGTCTGGCTGCCAAACAGCAAGGGTGAACTGATCGGACTGACCTATGAAAAGGACCAGTCCATGGCGGGCATGCATCGCCATGTCATGGGTGGCAACGGCTTCGTCGAGAGTTGCGCCACCATGCCGGGCCAGGGCAGAAATGAAGTCTGGCTGATCGTCCGGCGCATGATTGGCGGCGTGGGCAAACGTTATGTCGAGCGCATGGCGGCGCCCTTCGAAGCGGCGACCGCCACGCCCGACAAGGCATGGTATCTCGACTGCGCCTTGCAATATGACGGCGCGCCCGCCATCGGCGTCACAGGCCTCGGCCATCTCGAGGGTCAGCGCGTCGCCATCCTGGCGGATGGCGCGCGCGAGGCCGACCAGATCGTCAGCGGCGGCGCCGTCTCACTCGCCTCGGGGCGACCAGCCAACACGATCACCGTCGGCCTGCCCTATATATCGCGTGCCCGCCTGATGCCCTCGCCCGCTTCCGCCGGCGATGGTTCGGGCCTGGGGCGGCGCAAGAAAATCGTCTTCGCCAAGATCGATTTCCTCGCCACCGGCTCCCTGCGGGTTGGCCGGGACGAAGCCACTGCCGAGGAAATCGCCCTGCGTCACACAAGCGATGATCTCGGCACCGCCGCCCCGCTCGCGGCCGGCTTTTACGATGCCCGCCCGCAGACGAGCTGGAGCGACAAGGGCGAACTCGTGCTGATCGCCGACGGCCCGCTGCCGGCGACGATCCGTTCCATCACACTCAACACCGATCCGGAGCCCTGACCATGTGCCCACCGCTTTTCGCCGCCATCGGAGCCGGCTTGGCTTCCGCCACCTCGGCCGCCGGCTCCGCCATATCCGGCATCGGGCTCGGCACGGCAGCCTCTATCGCCGGCACAGGCCTATCGGCCATTGGCGCCATCCAGCAAGGGAACGCCGCTAAGGCCCAATCCGCGGCCCAGGCCGAGGCCCATCGCCGCCAGGCCCAGATCGAGACGATGACAGGCGAATACCAGGCCAGTCGCAAGCAAGACCAGGTCGACAGCACCATCGGTACACAGACCGCACTTACCGGCGGCTCCGGCGTCAACCTCGACGGCTCGCCTTCCGACATTATCGGCTCGACCGCCAGTGAAGGTGCGCTCGACATCGCCGCCATTCGCTGGAACGCCAGGAACCAAGCCGCCAATCTAAACTACCAGGCCAGGCTCGCCAATATCGCCGGCCGAAATGCTCAGATTGGCGGCTATTTCAATGCGACCGGCAGCCTGTTCGGCGGGCTCGGGCGACTGGAGAAAATGCCTTAACCCCGTCGGTGAAGAATCCTGGCTTAAGGGGAATGAGGATAGCCTTTCCGTCCAGAGAGATCGGATGACGTCAGCCCGGAAGATCCGACGACCGGGTTTCATGACTTTGCATGTGGCAATGGCATCCGACCTTGCGCTTCCCAGCTGCCAGCGAACTTCGCCCGATCATGCCTTGGGTTTGATCCTGCTCCATGGGGTGGCGGCCGCGGGGCTTGGCGATGCCACCCACCGCCGGTTTCGATTTACTTTCCAAGCATATTCGCGTTCTGCGCCCTCTCCTTTTGCTTTCTATCCCAACCCTCGCCCCTATGCACCCCGTCCAAGGCGGGGGTTTGCTTGCCGGAGCCCCGATGACCATTCCAAGCTATGACAATCGCCGTTCCTATGCGGGCGACGGCAACACGACCGCCTTCACCTTCCCGCCCCCCTTCACGGCCAACACCGATCTCGTGGTGCAGATCCGGGCGGCAGACGGAACAACTACCACCAAAGCGCTCGGAGCGGACTATGCAATCGCCAGCGGCGGCTCTCCGGCAGGCGGCAGCGTGACCATGACAGTGGCGCCGGCGACAGGCACCACGCTGATCATCTACCGGGACGTACCACTTACCCAATCGGTCGATCTGCAGGATGGCGGCCCTTTGCCGGCAAATACAATCAATCGGGCGCTTGACCGTATCACCATGTGGGGCCAGCGCCTGAAGGAACAGATCGCCGTGCTGGGAACTCTGGCAACCCAGACGGCCGCCGGCCTGATGTCGGCGGCGGACAAGGTGAAGCTCGACGGAATCCAGCCAGGCGCTCAGGCCAACACCGTGATTTCCGTCAGTGGCTATACCGGCACGGTCGTGCTGGCGAAGGGCGATGTCGGCCTTGGCAATGCCGACAACACCGGCGACGCCAACAAACCGGTCTCGACGCTCCAGCAAACCGCCATCAATGCGAGGGCGGCCAAAGCAGCCAACTTGTCTGACCTCACCGACAAGGACACGGCGCTGGCCAATCTGGGCGGCGGCGCGACCGGCATCTCGGTCTTGAAGGCAGCCAATGCTGCGACAGCCCTTACGGCGATCGGTGCAACGGCCACCGGTTCCTCACTGGTCACGGCGGCCAATGCGAGCGCCGCCCACTCGATCCTGGGCCTTGTGCCCGGAACAGACGTACAGGCCTTCAGTGCCCGATTGGCCGATATCGCAGCGATCGCACCGTCCCAGGGTGACGTCCTCTATTACAGCAGCTCGGCTTGGACGCGTCTTGCCGCCGGCGCCTCTGGCCAGTTCCTTCGCACTGCCGGCCCCAACGCGAATCCGTCATGGGCGACCATCTCCGGCGGCGGCGACATGCTGAAGGCGAACAACCTTTCAGACGTTGCCAATGCTGCAACGGCTCTCGCCAATATCGGTGGCGTAAGCTCATCGTCACCGTCGGTGACAGGTACTGTTACGGTCTCAGGGTCTACGGCTCAAACGATCAATCTGACTGCCAGCAGCAACACGTTCCAGCTGGCGGTACAGTCCGACGGTACAGCTAATATCTCGGCTTATTCCAGCAGCAAGCCGATTAACTATTCGGCCGGGACAGGCGGGTCTCATATCTTCTATGTCGGCGGTATCGCCTACCTGGCAGCAGACGCCACAGGTGTGAATTTACCGAGCGGGGCGAGCTACAGAATTAACGGCAGCCCACTTGCATTCTCTAATCTCGCGGGATCAGCGACAACATCCCAAGGCGGCACCGGCCAGACCTCCTACACGATCGGTGACCTGCTCTACGCCTCGGGACCCGCCGCCCTTTCGAAACTGGCTGACGTCGCAACCGGCAACGCCCTCATTTCCGGCGGAGTCGGCGCTACGCCATCCTGGGGCAAGATCGGTCTCACCACCCACATCACCGGCGCACTCGCCATCACCAATGGCGGCACGAACATCACAACTTACGCGACCGGCGACACCCTCTATGCCAACGCGGCGAATACGCTCGGCAAGCTCGCGATTGGCTCGACTGGACAGGTGCTCACCGTGGCCGGAGGCGTGCCGGTTTGGGCATCGACCAGCGCAACATGGCCTCAGGGCACCGTCTACGGCCTGACGCTCTCTCAGGCGTCCCCCACAACTGTTGGCATCACAATTGGGGGGTGCGCCAATGAAGATAGTGGTACCGCCTATAACATGGTGCTCGGTTCCGCCATTACCAAAGGACTCGGGGGGTGGACGACAGGCAGTGGCAACGGTGGCCTCGACACTGGATCCATCGCGGCGAGCACCTGGTACCATGTACATCTCATCCGAAAGGACAGCGACGGCTCGATCGATGCGCTTCTGTCGCTCAGCGCCACGGCGCCGTCAATACCGGTAGGATACACGGCGCGTCGACGGCTCGGCTCCCTTCGTACCAATGCGTCGTCGCAAATCATTTCCTTCATCCAACGAGGTGATGAGTTCATCTGGTCAGTGCCAATTCTTGATCGGAACAGCAATTCAGCATCTGGCGCTTCACTGCTGACCTTGTCAGTTCCATCTGGTATCCAAGTTAAGGCACGACTACTTGGATTCACCCTTGCATCAACGGGAAACTCCGTCTCTATGGCGATCTTATCGCCCGACATCCCAAGCCAGACACCGACTGATCTTGGATCTGCTTCAACGGGAGTTGCGCCGATGCCCAATATCGCCTCAGCCTATAACGGAGGGGCATGGAGCAGTGGCTCTGCAGAAGCCAATGTTTGGACGAATACCTCTTCACAGGTGAACGTCTGCGTTCGTTCGTCAGGCACGGCCGGCGTCATTGCAATCCAAGTTAACGGCTGGATCGACACGAGAGGAAGACTGTAATGCCATTCGTCCAGCGCAATGACTACGGCTCGGTTGATGCCGCATATCCCAATTCTCAGCCGGGGCATGCTGTGGTCACCACGATCCAACAGATCGCCACTGCTTGGACCGATCCATTGATCCAGATTGCTTGGGATAAGGCGGTGGAATTTCTGAGCGGTTCTCCGATAATCCTTGCCAGCAGCCCAAGCGTCCCTCACGTCAAGCTAGCTCGACCAACTCTTCCAACTGGTGAAAAGAGTTTCGGCCTGATAATATGTTTTGTGGAAAAGGGAACGTCCTGATCCGATGACCGAGGTTGTATTGTGGGGCGGTGCCGGGCACTCCCGTGTTCTCCGCGAGCTTTCATTGAGAATAGGCTATTCGGTAGTCGCGGTTGTGGATAATCGCAATATCCAACCGCCATTCGACGGCGTCGAAACTCTTCGCGGGCTCGAGGGCCTCAAATCATGGCTGCATCGTCGCGCCAATAGTTTTGTGACGCCTAGCTATGCTCTGGCCATCGGTGGTGGGTATGGTCGGGACCGTCTTGCAATTGCGAAGGGTCTCGACGCCCTCGGGCTCAGCCATGTCTCGTTGGTGCACCCAATGGCCATGATTGCATCAGACGCAGTTCTTGCACAGGGAACACAGGTCCTCCTCGGGGCAGCGGTAGCGACATGCGTTCGAGTGGGTGCATGCTCGATCATCAACACCCGGGCCAGCGTCGACCACGATTGCATCATCGGCGATGGAGTCCACATCGGACCCGGGGCAACACTGTGCGGTCAGATCGAGGTCGGCGATGGCGTTTTCGTCGGAGCTGGTGCGACAGTTCTGCCTCGCATCAGAATCGGCAATGACGCAATGATTGGTGCAGGTGCTGTGGTGACCAAAGACGTACCAGCGGGAATTACCGTGGTGGGCGTGCCCGCGAGACGCCAACGAGATCAGTAGCGGAATAGCGTACGCTTAATGATCTTCCTCATCGGGTAGACCCTCTTGCCAACATAGAAGCGGTTAGCCGCCTTGATCACCAATTTCGTTAACAGATCGAATTGACGCTCATCGAGCATGTCGTCACAGGATTTCAAGAATACGCGTCGCAGCTCCAGAAGCTCAGGGATAGGCTGCCGCTGACCAGTTCGAGGACCATGTGCCTTCGGCGTTACCCGCTGGATAAACTTGGTGTCAGGCGCTGCGGTGACCTGCTGGTCAAGTAGCAGAGGATAAAGGGTTAGGTGATCCGAGGCCCAGGCATAAGGAAATTCTGTCCACACCTTGCCAATTAGGGGTCTCAAGGTTTCGGTTTTCCAGATGCCGTAATACCAACCGGCATGAGAGCCAAACATCAGTCTCAGGATGCCTGAAAGCCCATGCTCGGCTGGAATTGAAGGAACATAGTCCCTGGTCGATCGGCCCTTAGGGCGCTCGAACTGGATTGTCCCTGTCGCCAGCGTTGCCGTTGGCGTTCGCTTCAATGCTCCGACAAGCTTCTCGACATAGTCGAACGACGAGACATCGTCATGCGCCCGCCACATAAAATATGGCGTCTTTGCTTGCTCAAGCGGGGTGATAAAGTTCCTTACGGCGCCGACGTTCTCAGGTCTGCGAGTGTATCTGATACGGCCGTCTTGTACGGCGAATCGTTCGGCAATCGCCTGCGTGTTGTCGGTCGAGGCGTTATCAAAGACCAAGATCTCAATATTCGAGAATGTCTGCCGGACCAGACAGTCCAGACATTCCTCGAGCTGGTCCTGACCATTGTAGACTGGAACGCCAATTGTAACCTCGGCCACGCGCTCTCCTGCTCTCCGAAATCTGATCGCTCATTACCGTGTGGAATGGCGGCATCCAAGCAGATTCGTGGAAAGCAACCATCCGGACACGACGTCGGCGCCCTTACCTTCCTCAGAGTTTCCCGCGCCCCGTCGAACGATTGAAAGCCGTGGGGATCCTCTTTTTCCGCTGTAGCTGCCAGATCGAGATGCCAAATCGAATTGCGAAGTTGCGAACCAGGATAAAGTCTTTGGCCTGGATCAAGTCGTCGAAGACACGCTTGCAATCCCACACTCCCAGTGTGTCGTGCAGGACCATGTACCCGCCGACCTTCAACAGCTCTTTGGTCAGAAAGATGTCTTTGCGCAAACCATGGTAGGTATGGTCGCCGTCAACGAACGCGAAATCAATCTTATCTTCGTACCTCAGCAAGCGTTGCCGAACTTCCGGCGCGTGAGAATCGGAAATAATCTCCTCGATCAGATCACTATTCAGGTCTTTTTTGATGCGTGACCAGTGCGGAAACACGGGGTGAGTGCCGACGTCGACGACGATAGTTTTATCCGTCGAATAATAGTCACGTAGAAACTTAGTTTGCCCCCCCGAAGCTATGCCAATGTCTAAACTGTATTCCGCTGGCTTGGCCTTCGTTGCCATATAGTGGACAAACGACCCGAACTCCTCAGGATCCTGTTGAAGGTAAAGACCATTTTCGCGCGGGGGATAACCAAAGAAAGTGGCATCGGAAGAGCCGGCCTCTTCGACGGCTTGAATGATGCTTTCCCGGCTGTTTGCTGCCTTAGTCGCGCGCATAAACTTCTCCCTGATGCTACGATTTGACGCTAGCGTGCCGCCTGTTTGAACACAAGCGGGGCCCGCTTCAGCCTATGGTAGGTATGGAGCCGAAGGCACACCCGTGGTACATGAAGATAGGATGTCCCGGAATATCAGAGATCGATGACGCGCATTACCGTAATATTCTTGTGGCGAAAAATTAACGACACAAGATATTTATGCGCCTTCCTTGGAAGCCTAAAAGACAATCCGGCCGGATCCTCGTATGATTTAGTGATTGCCGCAAAAGGATATGACCCGAACGAGCCAATTCCCTATACGGATAGTTTGGCTACATTGCCGAATTTGAATATCAAAATTATGCACTTCCCTGACGAAGTGCCGCCAACAGCTGTGATCCGTCAGGCCGCTGCTGCCTGCACGACCGAGTTTATTCTCCCGTTGATTTCATGGAGCCGAATTCTCGCGCCGAACTGGTTATCTCTCTATCTCGCGGCATTTGACAGTATCCCCGATTGCGGGATCGTTGGAGCCAGTGGCGGATACGAATGCCTCAACGAAGACACGCCGTTTCCCAATGTGGGGATCCGGTCCAATGCGTTTATGGTGAGAACGGAAATCTTCAATTCGCTCGATGCCGGACCGCAGGTAACGCAATTGGACGGCAGCAGTTTTGAGGCCGGCCCAAATGGCATGACCAAACAGATCGTTGCCAAGGGTCTGAGGCCCGTCATTGTCGACCGCTTTGGGGGACACTGGTTCCCCGAGGATTGGCCAAAGAGCCAGACATTTCGGCTTGCTGAGCAAGAAGGCCTCCTAATCGCCGACAATCGCACCATCCAATATACGTGTGGTAGCCGACGAAAGCGTGCCCGTCTGGTCAAGCGGTGCTGGGGAGCAGATGCGCGCTCAGTCCCGGGGTCGCCATGGCGCAAGTTCATTGAATGGTTGAAATGGCATTACCCGCGCGGGCCCATCGATATGATTCCAGACGTTTGGGACAAGGTAATTTCGTTTGCTCGCAAGGTAATGGGAAGACCAACTAGTTCATCCAAGAAGGCCTTTCCGAGCTAACGCCGGGCTGCTGCCGTTGGTCGCTCCAGAACGGCTTGAAGGGGAATGAGCAGAAGTTCGCCAGCGACTGCCGCTCTGCGCTCAGGCTGTATCCTCGCGGATGCCTCGTCAATCCCCGCTCTTCCGCTGCGCAAGTGGTCAGTATATTCGGTTCGGCTAGGAATTGTGGACACTTATCTGATCCATAGGACTGTAGCGGCGAGGGTTATGACGGCGAGATAATTTCTGGCGGTTTTCTCGAAACGAGTAGCGACGCGTCGGAACTGCTTGAGCTTTGAGAAGCAGCACTCGATGAGGTGACGCTGGGCATAGAGGTGCTTGTCGATAGGGTATTTTCGGGCCCGCGACGGGTTGCTTGGGATGACCGCCACAGCATCTTTGTCTGCAATTGCCTGGCGCAGGCGATCGGCGTCGTAAGCGGCGTCGGCCATCACAACCTTGGCAGGTAAGCCCTCGATCAGGGCATAGGCCTGCGGGCAATCGCCTCTGTGGCCGGCGGTCAGGGTGAAGCGCACCGGGCAGCCAAGACCTCTGATGGCCATATGGATCTTGGTACTCAGGCCGCCGCGAGAACGGCCAAGGGCCTGATCTTCAGACCCCTTTTTTTGGCACCCGATGCATGTTGATGAGCGCGGATGATCGTGGAATCAACGATGAGATAGTCGAAGTCCGGATCGTCCGACATCGCAGCGAAGATCCGCCACCACACACCCTTGTGGCTCCAGCGACTGAAGCGGCGGAAGACACTGTTCCACTCGCCGAAGACCTCGGGCAGGTCACGCCAGGGCGAGTCGGTGCGCACGATCCACAACACCGCTTCTACAAACTTCCGGTTATCGTGCCCAGACGAGCCACGCGTCCGCTCGTCGCCAATAATATGCCCCGAAATTCGCTCCCATTGATCGTCGCGTAGAATCAGACGGTCCCAAACACCCATCGCTGCCTCCAAAAGACAGCTTTGAATCACAGACCTTCACTCTTGGGAATCCCAAGAGTCCACAACTCCTAGGGTTGGCGTCGAATTGATGAGGTAGAGGAGGCCCGCCCGTGTGGGCAACCGAGCTTCCGTTGCTCCCAGACACGCATAGCAAAGGGAGCGGTACCATGGTTGCCGGTCAATTATCCGGCTTCAGTTTCACATTTCTTTGGCCGCCCTCTGCCTCGCATCCTGCCTGCCGAGCCCCTAAAGGCGGCCATCTATGAGGCCGGATAGGGCCTCCGACAACGTCGCATCGACCTCTGTTAAGTCGTTACGGGCGCCCTCCGGAGCGCCTTTCTTTTTTGGAGCACTCACATGAGCGAAACACTCGCCCAAACCATCAAGCTCGTCTTTGGCTCCGAAGGCGACTATGTGAACCATTCGCGTGATCCGGGCGGCGCCACGAAATATGGGATCACGGCTGCCACCCTGGGCGCCTCGCGCCGGCTTGGCCGCAAGGCCACGCCGGATGAGGTCAAGCGTCTGACGCTGACGGAGGCAGCCCGGATCCTGGACAAGCAGTATGCACAGCCCCTGCGCTATCCGGAACTGCCGGCCGGCCTCGATTATGCGTTATTCGATTATGCCGTGAATTCCGGCCCAGCCCAGGCCGTGAAAACACTGCAGCGCCTCCTCGCTGTCGAGGCCGACGGCATAGTGGGCCTGAAGACGCTGGAGGCCATCCGCAGGCGCGATATAGCCGACCTCATCGACAAATTGCAGGACGCCCGCTTGCGGTTCCTGCGCGGCCTCAAGACCTGGCCAACCTTCGGCAAGGGTTGGAGCACCCGAGTTGCGCATGTGCGGGAAAGTGCTCTCCGCCTGGCCGATGGCGTCGCCACCGCCATTCCTCCGTCTCCTGTCGGCCTGGAGACCGCCACGCCCGCAGATGCCAAGGTCTCCTCGACCATCGCCGGCAAGGGCACCATCGTGGCCACGATCGGCACGGCCGGCGCCACCATCGGCGCCGCCAAGGACACGCTGCAGCCGATCACCGGCAATGGCGGCGTGGTCGACATCGTCTTTGCCCTGCTGGTCGCCGGCGGCAGCATCGCGGCGATCGCGGGCCTCGCCATTATCGCTTATCGGCAGGCGAAACATCGGGAGGCAGCAGCATGATCGCCACCGCGCTCGCCTTGTTTCGCCTTATCCCACCGCCCCTGTTGCTGCGAGCGCTGGCAGTTGCCGCCGCCTTGGTAGCGCTCTGGCTTTTCATCCAAGATCGCGAGCGAGCCGCAACGGAGCGAGCCGCCGCCAACATCGAAAGGGCAAATCATGCAGCCAAGGAACGCTTCGTCGATGCCAGCGGTGCGGTCAATCGCTGCTACAGCACTGGTGGCGACTGGGATCGCTTTGAGCGGGTGTGCAAGCATGGCCCCCGTTGATCGCCCCTGCGGCGTGATTACCGACAGCCTGCGGGACGTGCAGGCCATCTCGCGCGAGAGCAATCGCCGCCTGGCCGTTCACTACGAAGGTGGCCGGGCAGCGGGGTGTTGGCCATGAGCGAGAGAGAACATTGGAGTGTGGACAAGAAGATCCCACTCGCCCTGGTAATCACCTTGTTGATCCAGACTGGAGGTGTCGTTTGGTGGTCGAGCCAGCTCAACAGCCGTGTCGCCGTTGTCGAGGAGCGCAACCTCAAGCTCGAGGTAGAAATAGGCAAGCTCAAGGATGGCAGTTTCGAAGTTCGCGAGCGCTTCGCAAGGGCCGAAACCACGATGCAGGCCTTCGTCGAAACGACACGCCGCATCGAGGCCAAGCTCGATCGCCTCATCGACGACAAACAGCCGTCGAGAACCGCCAGTCCTCGTTGATCGATTGGCATCTTTTCGGCAAGCATGCCTCTTGCGGTCTTCGATGGTGGAAACTTTTGGTTTCGGATAGCGCAGACCATAGCTCGGGAACCCGGCGCGCGACCGAAGAATACAGAAAAATCAAGAGCTTGCGTGGCGTCCCGGAAGGGATTCGAACCCCTGACCTACGGTTTAGGAAACCGTTGCTCTATCCTGCTGAGCTACCGGGACAGCCTTGGCGCCACGAAAACCCGTTTGCGGCGCAAAGGTCAAGCCCTTTCCGTGTCATTCAACCGCGTTCCGGCTCCAGCACCGCCAGGGCTGCCCAGCCGAAGTCGAGCAGCGGCAAGGCATCTTCGATGAGGCCGGTGCAGGCATCGACGAGCTTGGGGCTGCGAATCAACGTGTCCGGCAGGGGCCGCTTCACCACGATCGATTTCAGCTTCAGGGCGGCGATGAGATCGGCATCCTCGATGCCGGTGGCTTCACGTGGCGGGCGCTTCAGGCTCCATTGCGGATCGAAGGCGAGCCCCGCAGCGCCAAGCTTGGCATTCATGGCACGGAAACGTCCGGGGGCGCCGACGATCGCCTGGCGAAAGGCGGCGAGTTGCTTCGGCTCGAGATCATAGAAACCGACGGCGGCAAAGCAGCCTTCGGGCGAGACGTGAAAATAAGTGAGGCCAGGGTCATTCTTGGCGCCTGAACGCGTCATCACCGCACCGGCGTGGGTCTTGTAGGGGCGCTTGTCCTTGGCGAAGCGTACGTCGCGATGGATGCGGAAGAGTGCGCTCCTCGGCGTGCCGCGCATCGGCAGGCCCTTGGCGATGCAGGTCGCGTTGACGGCTTCGATCAGGGCCGAAAAGGGCGCCAGCACGTCGCTGTCATACAGGCCCCGATTCTCCTGGAACCAGTCGCGGTTCATATGGAATTCGAGCGCCTTGAAGAAGGGCAATGCCTTCTCGCCGAAGCCGGTGAAGGAAGCGGGCATGGGCAATCCTTGGAGTGCTGACATCACCCCTTCCTATCGCGGAAGGCCTGATGTTTCCAAGAGAGGGGCTGATATCACGACATGAGGCATGTCACTGCCATCAGCCCCTTCGGCGCCGACGCTCACGGCCCCCGCCCCCCTCGCCATCGCCGCTGCCACGCTTGAAGGTGACGCCGAGCGCCGCCTCCAGATAGGGGAACGGGTCGGATTTGTGCGGGATCGCCATGGCGCCGACGAAATGGGCCTGGAAGGAAGGCTCGATCGCGGTCTCCACCTTCTCGATACGGCGCACCACATCCTCGATCTCCGTGCGGGCCGAGGCATTGAGCAAAGCGATGCGGGCTCCGGTGCCGGCGGCATTGCCGGCAGACCCGACCTTGTCGAGTTCGCAATCGGGCACCAGGCCGAGGATCATGGCGTGCTTGACGTCGATATGGCTGCCAAAGGCACCGGCCAGAGTGATGCGGTCGACGGCGGTGACGCCGTAGCGGTCCATAAGCAGGCGCACGCCGGCATAGAGCGCCGCCTTGCCCAGTTGAATGGCACGCACGTCGTTCTGGGTGATGGCGATGCGCGGCTCGCCCTCGCGGATGAGATATTTGAAGGTGCGCCCATCTTCCTCGACACGCGGCGAGCGGGCCTCCATGGCGCCGTCAACGACGCCATCGGGCGTGATCAGGCCCGCAAGCAGCATCTCGGCGATCGCCTCGATGACGCCTGAACCGCAAATGCCGGTGACGCCGGTACGCACCACCGCCTTGTCGAAGCCCGGCTCGTCCGACCACAGATCCGAGCCGATCACCTTGTAGCGCGGTTCCAGCGTGGCGGGATCGATGCGCACGCGCTCGATGGCGCCGGGCGCAGCACGCTGGCCCGACGAGATCTGGCCGCCCTCGAAGGCCGGGCCCGTGGGCGAGGAGCAGGCGAGCAGGCGCTCGCGATTGCCCAGCACGATCTCCGCATTGGTGCCGACATCGACCACCAGCGACACTTCCGGCCTGAGATAGGGCCCTTCCGAAAGCACGACGCCGGCGGTGTCGGCCCCGACATGGCCGGCGATGCAGGGCAGCACATAGACATAGGCGCCGCTGGAGAGCGGCAGGTTGAGATGAGCCGCCCGCGTCTGGTAGGCGCCATCGATGGTGAGCGCAAAGGGTGCGCCGCCGAGCTCGGTCGGGTCGAGGCCGAGGAAGAGATGGTGCATGATCGGATTGGCGACCACCGTCATCTCCAGAATGTCGTTGGAGTTGAGGCCGACCTCCTTGGTGACCGACACGGCGAGCTCAGCGATCGCCTCGCGCACCGCCGTGGTCAGCTCGACATCGCCGCCCGGGTTCATCATCACATAGGAGACGCGGCTCATCACGTCTTCGCCGAAGCGAATCTGCGGGTTCATGATGCCGGAAGAAGAGAGCACCTCGCCGCTGGCGAGATCGCATAGATGCGCCGCGATGGTGGTGGAGCCGATATCGACGGCCAGCCCCACCCCCTGCTCATGCAGGCCGGGCCAGATCCCAACGATCTCCCGCTTGTGCCTGATAGCCACCGTCACCGACCACTGCCCCTGGCGCAGCGACCATTGCAGCAGACGCAGCGATTCCAGCGGCGCCGTGACGTCCTTGAGTCCCCATTGCTGCTCCAGAGCCTCCTGCAGGCGGCGGAAATCACTGGAAGGCTCGTGCATGTCGGGCTCGCGTACCTCGACATAGTGCAGCGCCACGACCGGCTCGATGGCGATGTCGCGGATCGCCGCACTCTTGCGCACGACCTGGCGATGCACCTGGCTGTCGGGCGGTACGTCGATGACGACGTCGCTGCATAGTTTGGTCTGGCAGCCGAGGCGCCGGCCCTCGGCGAGCGGCCCACGCTTGGAAACGTAGCGCTCCTCCACCGCGTTCCATTCGGTGACGTGCTCGGGTGCCGAAACGATGCCGAGCTTGGGGAATTTGCCGTCACCGACCTCGATCTGGCAGCGCCCGCAAATGCCGCGCCCGCCGCAGACCGAATCGAGGTCGACGCCAAGCTTGCGAGCCGCTTCGAGGACGGAGGTACCTTCGGGAAAACGGCCGCGCTTGCCGGAGGGTGCGAAGAAGACGAGCGGATTGGTCATCGGCGGGGCCTTGAATGTCTGCCGCAACGGCCGATCCTCCTTCTCCCCTTGCGAGAGAAGGTGGCCGAGCGAAGCGAGGTCGGATGAGGGGAGCTTCGCGACCTTCTAATCTGGCTCTTCGTTTCTTGGCAACAAACCGATAGGTACGTCCACCCCTCATCCGCCCCTATCGCGGCCCCTCCCCACAAGGAGGGAGGGTGAGATCGTCAGCCGCGCGCGCGACGTCGTTCGCGGCGGCCGGCGCCTTCGGCGGCTTCCGGCTGCGGCTCGCGGAACTTCTTGATCCAGCTCATGCAGTTAGGATCATGGCCCATCACGACGTCGGCGCCGAGAATGGCCTGGATGTCTTCAAGATGCAGCGGATTCATGATCGCCGAGGTCATGCCGGCGCCGATCATCATCGGCAGGAAGGAGGCGTTGAGGCCGCGGCGGTTCGGCAGGCCAAAGGAGAAATTGGAGGCGCCGCAGGTGGTGTTGACCTTCAGTTCTGTCTGCAGGCGGCGCAAGAGATGCATCAGCTTGCGGCCGGCATCGTTGATGGCGCCCACCGGCATCACCAAGGGATCGACCACGATGTCCTCGCGCGGGATGCCGTAATCGGCGGCGCGCTCGACGATCTTCTTGGCAACCTCATAGCGCACATCGGGATCTTCGGAGATGCCGGTCTCGTCATTCGAGATAGCAACGACGGCGGCATTGTATTTCTTCACCAGCGGCAGCACGCGCTCCAGGCGCTCTTCCTCGCCGGTGACGGAATTGACCAGCGGCTTGCCCTTGTAAACGGAAAGACCGGCTTCCAGCGCCTCGACGATGGACGAGTCGATCGAGAGCGGCACCGGCACGGTGTCCTGCACCAGCTTGATGCATTCGGCCAGGATCTTCGGCTCGTCGGCAAGCGGGATGCCGGCATTGACGTCCAGCATCTGGGCGCCGGCCTCGACCTGGGCGATCGCGTCGGAGACGACACGCGAATAGTCGCCGGCCGCCATCTCGGCGGCGAGCAGCTTACGGCCCGTCGGATTGATGCGTTCGCCGATCATGACGAAGCGCTTGTCGAAGCCCAGCACGACCTTTTGCTTTTCCGAAGTAATAACCGTTTCGGTCATGGTCTTTCCGTTCCGCCTTGGAGAGAAGTCACCTGTTAATTAAGGTCGCAACCGGGCCAGCCGCTAGCCTGCAAACGACAGGATTTGGCGGCGTTGACGAGGCTGATGGCGGCCGTGCGACAGGCCTCATTGGCGACAGGCTTCATTGCTTGCCATGCGGACGACCGAAATCGGGAGCGGCCGTCTCCTGGCCCTGGTCGATGATCGAGCGGCGCACGGCGCGGGTGCGGGTGAACAGGTCGAACAACTTGTCGCCTTCCCCCCAGCGGATCGCCCGCTGCAGATAGGCCAGGTCCTCCGAGAAGCGGCCGAGCACTTCCAGCACGGCCTTCTTGTTGTTGAGGAAGACGTCGCGCCACATGGTGGGATCGGAGGCGGCGATACGCGTGAAGTCGCGGAAGCCGCCGGCTGAGAACTTGATCACCTCCGACTGCGTCACCGCCTCCAGATCGTCCGCGGTGCCGACAATGTTGTAGGCGATGAGATGCGGGACATGGCTGGTGACGGCGAGCACGAGGTCGTGATGCTCCGGCGTCATGCATTCCACCTTGGAACCGAGTCTTTCCCAGAACGCGCGATAGCGCGCCAGGGCCTCGGCGTCGATGTTCTCGGCCGGCGTGAAGATGCACCAGCGATTCTCGAACAGTTCGGCAAAGCCGGCATCGGGACCTGAATGCTCGGTGCCGGCCACCGGATGGGCCGGGATGAAATGCACACCCGCGGGCAGGAAGGGCGACATCTGCGCCACCACGGCGCCCTTGACCGAGCCGGTATCCGAGATGATGGCGTCGGGCTTGAGATGCGGAGCGATGATCTCCGTCACCACGCCGAAAGCGCCCGAGGGCACGCAGAGGATGACACAGTCCGCGTCCACCACGGCGGCGCCGAAATCCGTGGTGGCGACATCGGCGATGCCGAGCTCTTCAACGCGACCAACTACATTCGGCGAAAGGTCCGCCGCCACCAGCGTCCGGGCAAGCCTATAGCTGCGTGCCGCTCGCAGGATGGAGGAGCCGATCAGGCCGATCCCGATCACGCAGAGCCGGTCAAAGAGAAAGGGAGCGTCAGACATGGGAACCCTGGAATTTTCGCCTTCTGTGCACGATGAGACGGGGGAAGGCAAATCCTCCGCAAGAGCGCGGAGGATTTGCCTTCCCCCGAACCTTAACGTCTCGAATGAAAAGCGACGCGGCTGTCTTTAGCCGCGTCGCTTTTTTTTTCTGTATCAATAAAGGTTGAAGAGACGGCAGGAGGCCGGTTGTCCCGGGAGCGTCAGTCCCGTTTCGGGATCTCCAGCCCGCGCTGTACCGCCGGGCGGGCGAGGCCGCGCTCGAGCCAGGCCGGCACGCGCTCTAGGCTGGCATAATCAACCAGTTCGCCGGCGCCGTAGAAGCCGACGAGGTTGCGCACCCAGCCAAGCGTGGCGATGTCGGCGATGGTATAGTCGGCACCCATCAGCCAGTCGCGGCTCTCCAGGCGTGTTTCGAGCACGCCAAGCAGGCGCTTGGATTCGGCTCGGTAGCGTTCGAGCGGACGCTTGTCCTCGATCTCCCGGCCGGCGAATTTGTGGAAAAAGCCGACCTGGCCGAACATCGGTCCGATTGCCGCCATCTGGAAGAACACCCATTGGATGGTCTCGTAGCGGGCAGCGGCATCAGCCGGCAGGAACTTGCCGGTCTTCTCGGCGAGATAGAGCAGGATGGCGCCGGATTCGAACAGGCCGAGTGGCTTACCGCCCGGGCCATCGGGATCGATGATAGCCGGGATCTTGCCATTGGGATTGAGCGAGAGGAATTCGGGACCCCAGGTCTCGTTCTTGCCGATGTCGATGAGATGCGGCTCATAGGCGAGCCCGGTCTCCTCCAGCATGATCGATACCTTCACACCATTGGGCGTGGGCAGCGAATAGAGCTGGATGCGGTCGGGATGCTGGGCGGGCCAGCGCTTGGTGATCGGGAAGGTGGAAAGATCGGACATGAAGGCTCCAGACTGGCTCCCTTTTCCCAGCTCGGGAAAGGGGTTGGGGTGAAGAGGAATCCGCTTTACTGGCCCAGAAACGCCCGCAGCGTTTCGACCACTAGCCGATTGGCTTCCTCCGGGCCGATGGTCAGGCGCAGGGCGTCGGGCAGGCCATAGGCGTCGACGCGCCGCAGGATCAGGCCGCGTTCGGTCAGGAAGGCGTCGGCGTCCCTGGCACTCTTGCCGGCTTCCTTCGGGAAATGCACCAGCAGGAAATTGCCGACCGAGGGCGTCACGCCCAGGCCGAGGCCGGTGAGCTCGCTGGTCAGCCAGGCCAGCCACTCGTCGTTATGGGCAATGGCGGCTGTGACATGGGCTTGGTCTTCGATGGCGGCGATGCCAGCCGCCATGGCTGGGCCGGAGACGTTGAAGGGACCACGGATGCGGTTGACCGCATCGATCACCGCGAGCGGGCCTACCATCCAGCCCAGGCGCAGATTGGCGAGGCCGTAGATCTTCGAGAAGGTGCGGGCCATCACCACATTGGCGCTGGTCGCCACCAGCTCGAGGCCGGACTCATAATCGTTCGCCCGCACATATTCGGCATAGGCGGCATCGAGCACCAGGAGGATGTCGGAACGCAGGCCGGCATGCAGGCGCTTGACCTCGTCGAAGGGCAGATAGGTACCGGTGGGATTGTTGGGATTGGCGAGGAAGACGATCTTCGTCTTCGCGGTCACCCGCGCGAGCAGGGCATCGACATCGGCCGTGTAGTTCTTCTCGGGCGCTACCACCGGCGTGGCGCCAGCCGCAAGGGTCGCGATCTTGTAGACGAGGAAGCCATGCTCGCTATAGACGGCCTCGTCGCCCGGGCCGAGATAGGTATAGGCCAGCAGCGAGAGAAGTTCGTCCGAGCCGGCGCCGCAGATCAGGCGGGCAGGATCGAGGCCGTAGCGTCCGGCAATCGCGGCCCGCAGGGCGGAGGAAGCGCCGTCGGGATAGAGTTCGAGCTTCTCGCTCGCGGCGGCATAGGCTGCCTTGGCCTGGGCGCTCGGACCGAGCGGCGTCTCGTTGGACGACAATTTCCAGAGCCTGACGCCAGCAGGCGCAGCGGACTTGCCGGGCACATAGGCATCGATGTCGAGGATGCCCTTGCGGGGAACGGGACCGTTCATATTTGGGGATTCCAAGATTACTTGAGAGGCAGGACGAAAGCCGGCGCGTGAGAGCCGACCGGCTCGAAACTGGTGCCCATCGGCAGGGCTTCGGCGAGCGCGACGACGGTCTGGCCAGGATGCAGGGCGACGAGCAGCGCCGCACCGGCATGAGCTGGAATGCTCCACCCCTGCGGCAGCTTGGGCAGGGCAGCCGGCAGCACGGCTGAGACCAGCCTGATATCGCTGGTCGAAGGAGGCTCGTCGATCGGCTTGGACAGCACATAGGTCGGTAACGCGGCCGGATGATCGGCCCGCTCGACGAAGGGGAGCCTGGCGATGATTTTGGGCGCTGTCTCCCCTTCAAGGGCACGCCACCAGGCACCAGGCGCCGCTACCGGCACCAGGCCGAGATCGCCGCGCGAATGGCTCAGAGCGTGAATGACGTCGCCGGCATCGTCATGCGTCTCGTAGGGCACGACGAAACCGAAATGGAAGCGGGCGACGTCGCGCATCGCCGCATTGCCGAGCGAGATGTCGCCATGCACCGTATAGGGCGCCTGCACATGGGTGAAGGTGGCGATGATCACCCGCCAGATCGATTCGACGATGTCGACCGGCAGGATGCCGTGATGGCGCCCGACGATCTCGCGCATCATCGAGGCTTCGCGTCCCGGCCGGAAAGCGGAGCCCGAGGCCTGGGAGCGCTTGATAGCGATGAGCTGGTCAATGATCTCCCCACGCTCCATCAGAAGCCCATGCATGGCGGCGTCGATGCGATCGATTTCTTGGCGGAGATCGGCAAGGCTGGCAGCCGGTTGCGTCGGGGTCATGGCGGAATCGGAGCATCGAGGGTGGGAAGCCTGTCATAGGCGGATGGGCCGGGGATGGCAACCGCCTGCCCGATCGGTGGACTTCCCCCCACAGACATGGCCATCGCCAATACGTTGAATCCTCCGTCATCGCACAACCATAAATAGTTTTCGATCTTCAATGAAAAGTTGCAACCAAAAAACCAAACAATCATTGATAAATATCTTAGCAACACTGCAGAAACAAATTTCAAAACTTCGCGAACACTATGTTGATGCCTTACTTATGGCAAAGCTAGGCTCTACTTCTGACATCGCGATGACACGAGAGCACCGCAATATTCCAAAGGGTAAACACGATGAGAATTTTGATCACTTCCGTCTTGGCCGCATGTGGACTGGCAGCGGCAGCGTCCTGCGCCCAGGCCGATGGCATCACCGACTTCTATTCGATCCAGCGCGGCTTCGGTTATGACGAAGCCAAGACACCTGTCGCGCCGGCGGCCATGCCTTTGTGGAACGCCAATGCCGGACAGGGCGTCGATCCAGCGGTGGAGGCGGCGCCCGGCGTGGAAGCGCCCACTGCCCCGATGACGACGCGCCGGGTGCATCACGCCGCCATGCGGCATCCGCTGCATCACCGGAGCGAAGCCCCAGCTTCCTGAATAAGGGGGCAGGAGCGTCACAATGGAGGCTCCTGAGACCTGACTAACCTCCCGTCATTGCGAGCCCAATCGATCCTGAGGATCGATTGGGCGAGACAACTCGGGAGTGGCAGGCTTCACGCTCGGTGACACCTGAAGCCGGTTTCGGCTTTACAAACCAACCTCGGCGAGCGCGGCCTGTTGCCGGGCTGCCACGGTCTCGATCGAAAAGTCCTCGATCGCCGCCTCGAACAGGCGGTGGAAGTTCAGTTCCGCGCGCAAATGCAGGAACACGCCGCCGAGCCCGATCGCGGCGCGATCCATGAACACGAATTCGCGCGGCACCGTCACCGGGCCTTTCTGCTTGAGTGCCTGATGCACGGCATAGGCTTCCCTTCGGCCATATTCGGACGGGGCCACGCCATCGGCGATGGTGCGCACCCGATCGTCGAGCAGCGGGCCGAAGATGAAGCGTGCCCACAGGTTCAGCGTCTCGATCAGGTCCTTGCTCAGTTTTTTGAAGCCCCAGCTCTCATAGGCATGCACCACGCGCTCGGCCTCGCCGTGCAGGAGGCCGCGATAGAGTTCGACCACACCGCCCACGAAGGCCGGCGGGAAGATGCGGATGCAGCCATAATCGAGCAGGTTGATGCCTGCAGGCTCGCCCCCCTCGCTGAACACGGTGTAATTGCCCAGATGCGGGTCGCCGTGGATGATGCCGATATGGGCATAGGGCTGCCACCAGGCCGCGAACATCGCCGCCGCCAGCCGGTTGCGCACGGCAAGGTCCTCCTCCTTGAAGGCGAGGATACGCTCACCCGTGAGCCAGTCCATGGTGAGCAGCCGGCCAGTGGAAAGCTCGGGCCATACCCGCGGCGCCCGCACGTCGCTGATGCCGAGCGAGGCGAAGGCGTTGCGGTAGAGCGCGGTATGCTTGGCCTCGCGGCGATAGTCGAGCTCCTCGCGCACCCGCTCGCCGATCTCCTGGTAGATTTCGCGCGTGTCGATGGCCGGATCGAAGCGCCGGTGCAGGGCGAACAGCACCTGCAACTGGGAAAGATCGGCCTCCACGGCCGACTGCATGTCGGCATATTGCAGCTTGCAGGCCAGCGCGGTGCCGTCCTTGGCGGTGGCGCGATGGACCTGGCCGAGCGAGGCGGCCGCCGCCGGTTCGTGCTCGAAGCTGGCGAAGCGTCCGGCCCAGTCCGGCCCGAGCTCGGCCATCATGCGCCGCTTGACGAAGGCCCAGCCCATGGGCGGTGCCTGGCTCTGCAGCTTGGAGAGTTCGGCGGCATAATCAGGCGGCAGCGCATCGGGAATGGTGGAGAGCAACTGGCCGACCTTCATCAGCGGCCCCTTCAGCCCGCCGAGCGCCTTGGCCAGCGCTGCGGCATTGGAGCTCGAGGAAGCCCCGCCGCCCATCAACCGCGACCCGGCCATGCGGGCCGCCACGCCGCCGACATTGACGCCGACCCGGGCATAACGCCTCGCTCTGGCCGAAAGCCGGTTCGCCTCGTCGTCATGCTCGGACATGAAAATCTCCTGGCTGCCCCACTCTAGATAGGCGCACGCCGCCGAAGCGCCAAGCGACAGGGTGGCGCAGGGAATGCGGGAGCCCTTCTCCCCACCGGACGGAGCCGTTACCCGCCCGCCCGCTTCAGCCGCATGATCGCCGTGTCCAGGGCCTGCAGGAAGGCCGAGCGGTCCTTGGCGGCAAAGGGCCTCGGGCCGCCGGTCATCTCGCCGGTGGAGCGCAGATGCTCCATCAGGTTCCGGGTGGCGAGCGCCATGCCGATGGAGGCTTCGGTGAAGGGCTTGCCGGTGGTGCCTATCACCTGGGCGCCGACCGCGATGCAGCGGCTGGCGAGCGGGATGTCGTTGGTGATGACCACGGCCTGCGGCGTCGCGCGCGCCGCAATCCAGTCATCCGCAGCGTCAGGGCCGGCCTGCACCAGCACGAATTCGATCAGGGGATCGCGCGGCACGCGCATGAAGCTGTTGGCGACGACATGGGTCTTGAGCCCGTGCCTGATGGACACGCGGAATACCTCGTCCTTGACGGGGCAGGCATCGGCGTCGACGAAGATCTCGATGGGCATGGTGAGGCGATAACGCCTTTTCGACCTCAGGGCAAAGCGCGTTTTGGCGAAGAGCCCGTTTTGCCCTCACGCCTCATTTCGGCGCGTCTTCAGGTGCCATGGCCCGAAGACGGGTCGTCCTCGTGCCCGAGGGATCCCAGCCCCAGACCCATTCCTCCTCCCATGCCGCCGCCACCGCTCCCACCTTGGCGGCCCTCCTCCTTGCCGCGCTCCCCCTTGCCGCCGCCGCCCGAGGCGGAGGGGCGTGCAGGCCCCTGCGCCGGCAGCTCGATATCGGCGGGGATCGGGGCGAGGTCGAGGGCCTCGCGGATGAAGGCGCGCAGGGAGATCACCAGTTCCTGGGTGTGGACGGGATGGCCGGCGACCAGTTCGCGCGCCGCGCGGCTGGCGAGGCGCACATGCTCCTCGGTTCCGAGCAGGACGATGTCCGACAAGGCCGCCTCGACCGCGTCGCGGATGCGGCGGGCCCTGTCGGAGCGCGCGACCTTGTCGGCGCTGAGGTCGAGCACGTCCGCCGCTCCTTCAGGCGGCGCAGAGGGCCGGCGCAGGTCGCGCAGATGCATCGGATCGACGGTAAGGTCGCCGGTAAAGGAGCCGCCGAGCGTGCGATAGGCCGCGATCAGCGTACGTACCCGCTCGTTGATCTGCCGGTTCAGGCGTTCGCGCCGCTGCTGGATGGTGACCATCGCCAGCAGGCGAATGCCGACGCCGATGAGCGTGAAGAGCGCGAGGCCGATCACCGTTGCCAGCAGGTTCTGCCAGGAGGTGAAATCAATGTTGCGCAAAAGCTCCTCCTCGCCCGCCCGGCATGCCGCTGCTTTTGATGATACGGATTGCAGGATGAGGCAAGGCGCGCGGCCGGCCATAGCCTGACAGGGGTTCCGCCTTGCGGCCAAATCCTCTATTGAGGCGGCAAATCGGATTGATAGCCCCTTGAACAAGCCCCCCTTTCCCGCCCGCCGCCCCTCCTCCGGGCCCGGCGTTCCCGGCCTTGCCGCCCGCGCTCTCGCGATGAAGGCCGTGGAAGGCGTCCTCGGCCATGACCTTGCCCTGGAAGATGCCTTCGACGACGCCTCGCTGGACGCGCGTGATCTGGGGCTCGCCCGCATGATCGCCGGCGTCTCGATGCGGCGCTACGGCACCATCGGCACCATCCTCAGCGACCTGCTCGCCAAGGGCATGCCGCGCAAATCCGGCCCGCTGGAAGCCATCCTGATCACGGCGGCCGCCCAGATCCTCTTCCTCGACGTGCCCGACCGCGCCGCCGTGGACCTCGCCGTGCGCCTCGCCCGCGGGGATGATCGCGCCCAGGCCTTTTCCGGCCTCGCCAATGCCGTGCTGCGCAAGATCTCGGCCGGCAAGGAAGAGCTGCTCGCCGCCCTCCCGCCCGAGGCGGATACCCCCTCCTGGCTCTACAAGCGCTGGTCGGCCCAGTATGGCGAGGCGACCGCCGCGGCCATCGCGGCGGCCCAGCGCGTCGAGCCCTCGCTCGACCTCTCGGTGAAGGCGGACGCCGCCGGCTGGGCCGACAGGCTCGGTGGCCGGGTGCTGCCCACCGGCTCGGTACGCACGGCCCATAACGGCCCCGTCCGGGCACTGGAGGGCTTCGAGGCCGGGCAATGGTGGGTGCAGGATGCCGCCGCCGCCCTGCCCGCTCGCCTGCTCGGCGATGTCGCGGGGCTCCGGGTCGCCGATCTCTGCGCCGCCCCCGGCGGCAAGACCGCCCAGGTCGCCGCCGCCGGCGCCAGGGTCACCGCGGTCGACCGCTCAGCGGCGCGGCTGCAGCGCCTCACCGAAAACCTCAAGCGCCTCGATCTCAAGGCCGATGTGGTGACGGCCGACATCCTGGCCATTGACTTGCAGGCTTGGAAGGCCGAGCCCTTCGACGCCGTCATCCTCGACGCCCCCTGCAGCGCCACCGGCACCATCCGCCGCCATCCCGACGTCGCCTGGAGCAAATCCGCCCGCGACATCGGCGCGGTGGCCGATCTGCAGCGCCGCATGCTCGGCCGCATGGCCGGCCTGGTGAAGCCCGGCGGGCTCCTCGTCTACTGCACCTGCTCGCTGGAGCGGGAGGAGGGCGAAGAGCAGATCGCCCGCTTCCTGGAGGGCAACCAGGATTTCACCCTGGAGCCGGTGCGGCCGGATGACATCGGCGGCATCGAAGGCGCCATCACGCCTGAGGGCTTCCTGCGCACGCTGCCGAGCCTCCTGCCCGATCCCGATCCGGTGATGGCCGGCATGGACGGCTTCTTCGCCGCGCGCATGCCGCGGAAGGGGTAGCGGAACGGGCACCGAATAAGGCACGAAAGCCCTCTCCACGGAGTGGGGAGGTCGCGAACACAGTTTGTGTGCGCTGGCCCGACGAAGTCGGGTCGGGTGGGGTGTGGCGAGCAATGCGCGCCCTCTCGGAAACTTGCACGACCGTCGTGCCATCCTCTCTTGCATTGCGCACTGCCCTCCACACCCCATCCGGCATTTCTTCGAAACGCCACCTTCCCCACTTCGTGGAGAAGGCACCCGCGCCCTTCCGGGGAAGCTCCAAGATATTCCCCTCGTTTAAAACTGGGGCCATGTCGCTGAAAACACCGGCCCGAGGCTTGCGCGAAGCTCACGCAATGGCCACAAGGAGCCTATCGCCGACGTCGGCATGCCCGCTCCGGGCGCCCGTCCCTTCGTTCCCTTCTCTGGAGGTCCGCGTCAGGAATGAGCCGAGGCACTCTGGGCCCCAAGCTCCGTCTCTCCCTCACTGCTGCCGGCCAATCCGGCCGCGCCGTGCTGACGCGCCTTTACCTCCTGCCCTTCATGCGCTGGCGCTTCGGCCGCGGCGATCCCGAAAAGCTGGTGCTGGCCCCGCAGGATTTGAGGGCCGCCGACCCCACCCGCGCCGCCGAGCTGGTGGACGGCCGCTTCACCTTCGTCGCCAAGACGATCGTGCTCAACGAGGTCTCCCCCTTCGCCATCGCCCCGCCGTCGCCGGCCTGGCGCGAGACCCTGCTCGGCTTCACCTGGCTGAGGCATCTCAGGGCCGCCGACGGCAGCGCCGGCAAGCAGGTGGCGCGCCGCCTCGTCGGCGATTTCGTGCGCTCGAACCTGCGCTTCCAGCCCGAGGCGCTCGACCCGCTGCTGACCGCGCGGCGCCTGCTCGCCTGGGTCTCGATGGCGCCCATGGTGCTCGACGGCGCCGATCGCGGCTTCTACCGCGCCTTCCTGCGCTCGGTCGCCTGGCAGACCAGCTATCTCCTGCATGCCGGCCGCTCCACCACCGACGGCATGCCGCGCCTGCTCTGCGCCATCGCGGTGATGCAGGTGAGCCTCTGCCTCTCCAACAAGGCGGGCCTGCGCCGCCCCGCCCAGCGCTGGCTCACGGCTGAGCTCAACCGCCAGATCCTGGCCGACGGCATCCATATCTCCCGCAACCCGCAGGCCAATATCGAGCTGCTGCTCGATCTTCTGCCGCTGCGCCAATCCTTCGCCGCGCGCAATGCCGTCGCCCCGCCCGAACTGATCGGCGCCATCGACCGCATGATGCCGATGCTGCGCTTCTTCCGCCATGCCGACGGCGCCTTCGCCGCCTTCAACGGCATGGGCTACACCCAGAGCCATTTGATCGCGACGCTGCTCGCCTATGACGATGCCCGCGGCAAGCCGGTGCAGAACGCCCCCCATGGCGGCTATCAGCGCCTGGAGGCCAATGGCGCCGTGCTGCTGGTCGACACCGGCAAGCCGCCGCCGGTGAACGTCTCGCAGGAAGCCCATGCCGGCACGCTCGCCTTCGAGTTCTCGGCCGACAATTTCCGCATCGTGGTCAATTGCGGCGCGCCCGCGCCGGGCCGCGAGAACTGGCGGCATCTCGCCCGTTCCACCGGCGCCCATTCCACCGCCATCGTGGCCGACGCCTCCTCCAGCCATTTCGCCGGCGGCACGCGGAAGCCAGGCGCGACCGCGCCGAGCCTGGGCGGCCGGGCCATCCTCTCCGGCCCCAAGCATGTGCCGGTGCAGCGCGAGAACTCGCCGGCGGCCAGCACCATCACCGCCTCCCATGACGGCTACCGCCACGATTTCGGCCTGATCCACCAGCGCGAGCTGACGCTGAGCCAAATCACCGGCGCGCTGGAGGGCCGCGACAGCTTCCTCGACCACAAGGCCGAGCCCTGGAAGGGCAAGGAGCCGGTGCTGCTGCGCTTCCACCTCCACCCCGCCGTCGCCGCCCGGCCCGCCAATGGCGACACCCAGATCGTCATCACCCTGCCGAGCGGCAAGGAATGGCTGTTCCTGGCCGACGTGCCGTTCACGCTGGCCGAGACCGCCCATCTCGCCAACCCCGAGGGGCCGCGCCGCAGCGTGCAGATCGTGATGACCCTGCCGGAGGGCGAGCACACGATGAGCTGGGCCTTCCTGCCGGCCGATCCGGTGTGACGGCGGTGAGATCCATCCTCGCCGCCGCGCTGGCGACCCTGCTGGCCGGCCCGGCGATGGCCCAGGACCGGCCGGATGAGTACATGACCTTCTCCTGCACCCATCTTCCCGCGATGAAGGTCACCCAGCAATTGGTGGCGCTCTATGGCGACAAGGGGGACAAGCTCGTCGTCGCCTCGGATCTCGAGAATTATCTGGCGCTCGTCTCGCTGGATAATGTCGCCAGACTCCGGAAGGACGGAAAGGCCTATGAGAAGTTCTTTCCGGCCCGGAAGGTCGGCGGCAAACGCGAGGCGCCTATTACGCTGCAGTATCATCTTGAAAAAGACGAGACGAGCGGGAAGCAGCGCCTGAAGGTCACGAATTCCGTCAATGGCACGAAGGTGATGGACTGCACGCCGGTCCAGAAATGAACCGGCGCTGATCGCATGGGCCGGAATTGCTGGAAAGGCTGGGTCCCACGCTCGGCATCCAGTTCACGCCGTCAACGTCGGCGCCATGTCCGCTTAGGGGCCGTTAGCAGACTGACTGGTTCAAGAAGATAGGACTAACAAAACAGACATCGCGTGCAGGCAGCGTTTGAACGCCGGTAGGTCCCGTAACTCTTGCATGACACGCCGAGGTAGAAACTCCTAGGCTTGAGATTGAATTCGATCACACGCCCGAGCAATTCCATCACGCGACCACCGATATCTGAGCCGGCTCAAGTAGCTCGCGTTCAAGGAGCTCTGCCCGAGCGGCCGCGGGGTTAGGTGTGAACAACAACACGCGTAGATCGTCCAGCGCTCGGGAGAACGACACATAAGCGAGCTTTCGTCCGCGCTCTCTCTGACCATCGGTAGGCTCCCCGGCGGTCGCGGGGGTGAGGATCTTGCTGAAATTGTAGTTGTTCCAGTTTGCCTCGACATCATCATAGACGACCAGAACCTTCGGATACTCCTCGCCTTTCACGCCATGCTGTGTGCTGAAGGCCGTGTTTCGGGAAATGAAGGTCGCGTAAGGCGCGATTTGGTCCACGCCCATCTTGAAAAAGGTATCGGCGAGCCAGTCACCCTTGTCGAGACCATGCGTATCGGCGTCATACTCTTCGGCACGCGGAGCACGGGCGAGATGCTCGTGCAACTTATCGGACCTTCGGATAATTTGCCTATCGTGACAGAAGCGCAGAAGGTCTCCAAGCGTCCCCGTCGCCCAAAGATCAGCAAGCTGTCCAACCAACGCATTTGATGTATCGATCATCATTTTTAGCGTATTCGCCGCGTTCGGCCCATCCGCCGCGAACGCGGGGCTATCTCGTCGCAAAATGTCAATGACTGCGCGGCTGTCACCGCCCGCTTGCGCTGTGATCAATGGCAGGATCGTATTCGTCAGGGGAACGAGCAGAAAATGCTCGCCGGCTTCAAAATCGTCTTCGGCGCGCGATGAGGCATAGGGCCCGTTGAACAATCGATTGAGATCGGCAAACCCCATCCGGCGCGCGATCATCTGCCGAACCAGGAACAGCTTGATAACATCGTCGCGATCCTGCCAGCCCCAGTCCGCAACCGCCGCGTCCATCCGCCCCAGGGCACGTTCGATCTGGGCGTCAGAATATCGGCTCCTAGGAAGCTCGGGCACTTCGGATTGGACAAGTCTGAACTCGACACTGCCTTCGCGACCTTTATTGTCCCCCGCGGCATATTGCTTAACGTCACCGCGATATGCGTTGAGGAGCCGGATGACGCTCTCGGAGCACCGAAAGTTCTCGGTTTTCGTGATCGTCTCGGCGCCTTCGGGCGGCGCGAAGGCATATGCGCTTTCGTCGTGGATTTGCTGCCACGGGTCGCCGAAATAGCCGACGATCGGTAGGCCTTTGCCCACACCCACGAGATTGAGACCCGTGACGATGCCTTCGAACGTATCCTGGGCTTCGTCGACGAAGATGTAGGGGAATCTGAGACCGGTGATGCGCCGAAAAGTGGCATTCTGGGCCAGAAAATACGACGCAATCGCGATCACATCATCGTGGCTCAGGCGGCCCTTGGGGTAGTCGCTGAACCGGACATCGCCATACTGAAATTCCTTCACCTCAACGAGGCCAGCAAGCTCCTGCTCCAACCGCTCAGCCTTGGCGCGCGCATCGCGCGCGGCCCGGCTGTTGCCGCCATTGTCCTTTTCACGCTCCTTCTGAATCAATGTTGGCAGCCGATCCAGACGCAACGCGTCCCGAATCTCGTCCTGGAAACGCCCGATCTGTTCCCAAAGAAAGCCGTGGACCGTGGAGACGAGATAGAGATCGTCGAATCCCAACCGCGACTTGATCACTTCGACCGCGCGCTTCGTAAACGTGATGCAGGCGATGCGCTGGCCATTCTGCCGCAACGCACGGCCTTCACGATCACGGACGCGATCCAACGCTTCGACCAACGAGCTCGTCTTGCCGGAGCCCGCACCTGCGATCAGCGCGAAACTGCGATGACCATCGAGGCAATCGCGCACTTTGGCGTCGGCTTCGCTTTCCACCCATTTCGCCATCGTTAGGCCCCCGCTTCAGCTCCCAATGGTGCGATTGGTGCCGACGCGGGTCCGCAGAGGCGCGTCTCAAGCCAGCACAATCCTTCCCTGATATAGAGCGGTACCTTCCAAGCCGCGGCGCCGGCCAGTAGGCTCATCGCAAAATCAGTCTTCTTGAAATTGTCCGAGCGGATGCGATCGTAAATAGCCTCATAGGCATCGGGGAGTGAAGCAGGGATATCAATACCGACGGACAGCGTCCCCGCCCGCAGCAACGCAAAGTTCTCGTAAGCTATTGCCTCTTCAAGCGTTCTGGGGCGCAACGACTGCTGCGCGGCGCCGTCGATCACGGTTATATCCGTCTGAAAGGCAATGCAGCGATCCTTCAAGACATCGATCTTGTCGACGGGTGCCATCCCCATAAGGCCACCGATGGTCGTCTGCGCGCAGAGCTTCTTTAGCGTCGCGTTCGACGTTCTGGCATTAGGCACGTCAGCCCTGCAGGCGCTTGGGTAACCAGCGGGCGTGACGGAATCAATGTCCGTCACGACTAGATACGGGATCCGCAAAAACGCCAGCAGACCCTCGAAGCGGTGCGCATACGCGCCACCCACCTCAAGGACCGTCAGGTACGTCGACCGCAGTCGGGATGCCGATACTTCAATCATCGACGGCATGAGCAATTTCTCGACGGTGCCTTCTACCAGAATGGCCGCATCCGCAAAGAAAAGGTCACAATGTGTCAGCCGGAGGTAACGTTTCAGGAATGCGAGCGATTCCACGGGCGACACGAGGATACCGTCGATGACCTCCGCATCCGGCTGAAAGGCTCGCAGACTTCGAACGGCCGAAGCGTTGCGAATGCCGTCATTGGCGACCTCCCCGCTCAGGTGGCAACGTTGGAAATAGCGAACTTTCTCGAAATCGACTGCGTCTAGAATGTGGGACGAGTGCGTTGTGATCACCAGCTGCGGCACCAGGCCCGCCTGACCCGCCGCCTTCGCGGACTGATTGATCACGCTCCAAACATTCGTGATGAAGGTCTGCTGGACCTGCGCGTGGAGATGCACCTCGGGCTCCTCAATGAAGATGAGGTGGCACAGCGGACGATTTTCCGCAGTGAGGAGCCACTGGGAGTGAAAGTGTCTAGCCTGAATGGCCATATAGATGAGATTCTTGAACCCTAGCCCGTTATAGAGCTCCGGCAGCTCATGTGCCCGGCCAGGATCGACGTAGAGCAGTTCGGTGTTGCCGCGCAGCGCGGTTTCTGGACTGAGCGACGATATGATGCGCAGTTCCCGATCGTTTATCGATGGTACGCCAAGATCCTTGATCAGGTTGATTAGCGGATCAAACTGTTTCGCGTAATGCTCGGTGAGCTTCTGATTGTTCTCGTCAATGACCCGGTGCGCTTCCGCAGCATGGTCGGTCTGCTCCAGATTCTTTCGGTAATAAGAAGCGAAGGCTGAGGAGAGACGGTTGCTGCGGCTGCTGTCATCGTCGTTGATGTTCCGCTGTGCGTCGACAAAATCGACCCGGACGAGATTTTTGAGTAGGCGCCGCCCTTCTTCGGGTTCGAGCGGGTTGGGAAGGACCTCCAGCCCGCCGCCTTCGACGGCCTTTTCCTCCAGCGATGCGTATCGCACGATGGAGGACCGGCTCAGGTTGTTGTCAGTCGATAGATATTGGGAGAGCGTCTTCGCCCGATTGCCGTCGGCGTCAGCAGGATAAGCGGCGATATATTGTTCTCGCAGCTTTTTCGGCTCCTCGACACCGTAGGACAGCCGAATGCCGACACGGGTGAAGTCGGAGAGTTTCGGAAGCAATGTGAAGACGCGCCCAAAGGCGATAGTGCTGGGATCGATCGTAAACCAGAGATCGAGAGATATTTCCGGCAATGCCGCTGCCTCGGCGTCGGCCCCGAAGGCATCGAAATCAGCCATCCGAGCGACCGCAAAGTCGTGAATCTTGAAATCACGTTCGCCAAGGAAAGAGCGAAAGATCGCTGTCGCCGATGTCTTCCCGCTATTGTTAGGTCCGACGAAGATGGTTTCCTTGTCTTCGATATCGATCGAGACGGCTTCCAGGCGCCGAAAATTACGTATCGCAACACCGCTTAGCTTCATAATTCCCCGAGCATTCAACGCTCGATACGAACTAAATCCCCGTCTCTTAAACAGCGATCGTTCGCATCGGCACAGTACCCCGAAGGTCGCATGCTTGTCGCCGCTCGACAAGGATAACGCGGTTCAAAAACGGCCGTTTTTGAACGATTTGAGGGTGGAGGATCCGACGTCTCATAACCTCGCTTTGGACTACTGATAATTTGCCGATCAGCGCCACCCTACAGGCGATAAGTGCAGCCTGTACTGTCGCCGAAGCAAATCCAAGGCCCCTTAGAAGTGCACAAAGCGGCTGCTTTGGGGATCCAGCGTGTGCTGGTCGAATGACGTCCATGGGGCGCGTTGCGACTTGCGGCCTCGTCGGTGGAAGCCGCCTGTCTGTAACGAGAATGCGGCAAGCAGACTTCCCATGGTTCGGCGTTTGCACGGCCATTCGAGACACACTACCTAAGAGCCTCCATTCTGGAGGTTAATTTGATAATTTGGCTCTCGGGGCCGACAGGCGCCGGCAAGACAACAATGGCTGGATTGCTCGCAACGGTTGGGTACAGCGTGGTCCGTGAGTCTGCGCCTTCTCAGCTTTTCGCTGATTTCGTGAAGTACCCAGGACGATACTGCTCGCAGGTACAAGAAGCGCTTATGCGCTCCAGGCACTCTCAATGGCAGGCTTTGCCTGACCGGAAAAAGGTGGTGTTTGACCGCAGTATTGACGAGGATTTTTCGATCTTTTGCCGGATGCATGGCATGTGTGGCCTTATTGACGACGAAACGCTTCAGAGGCTAAAGGCACTTAGTCGTGAGCTGAAAGAAGATATGCCTGTTCCCGACCTGGTCCTATACCTCTCCGCCGACATGGAAACGCTTGCGGGTCGTATTGAAGGTCACCCCAGAGTAATCCGGGACCATCTAGGCACGCAGTTGAAATTGTACGATGAATGGATTTTGGGTCGTCCCGAGAACCTTGTAAGACTCGATAATTCGAAATGTCGGCTTGAGATCCTAATTAACGCCTTTTAGTGAGTATTCGATGTTAAGCCCAATCCAACGTTGGATTATCTTCAGTGTGTTTTGCCTCGCGACTGTGGGCTTTATGTCCCTCGAAGCGTGTCTTGTCTGGGCGATGATCGACAAGGGTTTTTCGGGAGGTAGCACGGTAGCTGCCCTCATGAACACTACAGTGCTGGGTGGTATAGGATTCCTATTCAAGAAACTGGTCGAGGATACCTTCGTAAAACCTGAACTCCTTCCCATGGGCAGGTTGCACCGCCTTGCAACGGACCGAAGCGGAATTATCGAGGATGGTCGCCGCAGCAATCGGGAGGTTTTCGAAACGCGCAAGGCATTGGTGACCGGTACGCTGCGATTTGTCGAAGAAACGCTTCAGGGTTGGGTTCCCGGCTCTCACTTCGAGCTTTGCGTGTTCGTCGATGCAAAAGAACCACTGCTGTTCAGCTACTTCGACTCTAACCATGATACAGTGGCGCGCAGCATGGCTCTTCGGGAACAGAACCCAAAATTCTATCTCGAGAAGGGATACGAGGTGACTAAGGTCTTGTCGACCCCCACCTCGCAGCCGCGCGTGATCGGCGATACCCACGACACCAAGGCAAGCTACTCGTTCACGACGGACGAACAACGCAAGCAGATCAGGTCGTCGGTACTTCTTAGCTTGGATTTGGGACGGCCGTTCGCGCTTGTTGTGTCCAGCAATGTAAAAGGCGCATTCAAGGAGAGCGACGCCAAACTAATGTCATTCGTCCGTTATGCCGGAGAACTCATACGTTCGGACCTGCTCGACGACGGGTTCGTTGACGAAATCCGCGCGATGAAGCCCGCATTGTTCCCGGCTAGCGTGCCGATGGTCGAACATAACGCGGCTGCGAAGATCAGTGCATGAAGGCTGACATTTTCTAAGTCTCAGTCGGGTTCCCTCCCACCTCGATGGCCGGTACCAAATGTCCGCTTTTCGGAAATAAAAGTTGGTATCCGGAAGCCAGCTAAGGGGCGCTAAGCAGTCATCTGCTGCGAAGCGCCAGGAAGACCGCGAAGGGTCAAAGCGAAACCTTTGCCAGAGAAATCCTCGTCAGGCTCGCATCCCCCCTCACCCCATCATCGCATCCGCCCTCACCGCATCCACGACGAACTCCATCACCGCCTTCACCCTTTGCGGCAGGTTCCGCCGTGAAGGATAGACCAGCGTGATCGGCAGCCTGGCCGGAGGGAAGTCCGGTATCAGGCTGATCAGGCGGCCCGCCGCGATGTCGGGGCCGGCGAGGATGTGGGAGAGGATGGCAAGGCCCCCGCCGGCCAGAGTGGCGCGATGGATGGCGACGGCGCTGTCGGCCGTCAGCCGCGGGGTGATGCGCAGGCGCGTCTCGTCGGCACCGTCGGAGAAGGACCATTGGCGCCCGTCGCCGGCGCGGGCGTAGCAGATGCAGTCATGGAGCGGCACCTCCTCCGGCCGCACCGGGGCGGGACGCCTTGAGAGATAGCAGGGCGCGGCCACCAGATAGGCCGTGGTCCAGCCGATGCGCCGGCCCGTCAGGCTGGAATCCTCGACGGCGCCGAGCCGCACTTCGAGATCGATGCCCTCGCCGACGAGATCGGAGGGCGCCTCGCGCAAGAGGAGATCGACGCTGAGGCCGGGATGGCGGGCAAGCAGCTCCGGCAGGCGCTCGGCGAGGGCAAGGCCGAGCGGGGCAGGCAGGGAGAGCCGCACCTTGCCGGCGACAGCCGCTTCGCCGGTGCCCGCGCTCTCGCCCAGCGCCTCCACCGCCTCGATCACGCGCAGGGCCATCGGGATCAGCCGCTCGCCCTCGGCCGTCAGCGCCAGGGCCACCGTGGTGCGGTGGAGCAGGCGCAGGCCGAGCCGCGCCTCCAGTGCCGAGACCTGGCGCGACACTGCCGGCTGGGTGAGATCGAGATCGGCAGCCGCCGCGGTGAAGGAGCCGGTCTGCGCCACGCGCAGGAAGGTCCGCAAGGCGCCAACGATGTCCATTCCCCTGCCCCCATACTTTTGCGCATAGGCCTTATGCCGGGAACTTAGGCTGGTAAGGCTTTACTGTCCAGCCATTACGGATATTTTGTATCCATAAGGATATTAGATATCCTTAATAAGGGAAACGGACATGAGCCAGCGCCTGAACTACGCCCAGCAATCCCCGGAACTCTTCAAGAAGCTCTCGGATCTCAGCATGGTCCTGAAGGGCAGCGTGATCGAGGAGAAGATCCGCGATCTCGTCAACATCCGCGCCTCCCAGCTCAATGGCTGCGCCTTCTGCCTCGACATGCATGTGAAGGAGGCCAAGATCCACGGAGAGAGCGAGCTGAGGCTCTACCACGTCGCGATCTGGCGCGAATCCAACCTGTTCGTGCCGCGCGAGCGCGCGGCCCTCGCCTGGACCGAGGCGGTGACGAAGCTGCCGGAAGGCGGCATTCCCGACGAGCTCTATGAGCGCGTGCGCGGCCAGCTTTCGGAGAAGGAGGTTTCCGACCTCACCTTCGCGATCGCCATCATCAACACCTGGAACCGCGCCTCCATCGCCTTCAAGGCGGTGCCGGGCTCGGCCGACAAGCTCTACGGGCTGGATAAGGCCGGGCTGAGCTGAGGACGGAGCGCGGAGTCTCCTGGGATCGCAGGCGTCCTCGCCTGCATCTTCCTTCCTGAAAGCGCAGCGCTTCCAAGAGCAGGCGAGGACGCCTGCGATCCCAGGGAAGAAAACCTCATCCCCGATCATCACCAGCGGCACGCGCCTCACCGGCGCCATGGCCGCGCACAACAGGAGGCCAGCATGAGCCTGAACGACACCTTGACGCCCGCCAGGGCCAAACCCGACGAGCTCGTACCGTCGCGCTATGCGGTGCAGATCGGCGAGATCGACGTGCTGATCGTCAGCGACGGCGTGCTGCCGCTGCCGACCCAGATGCTGGGCCACAATGCCGACCCGGCCCAGCGCGCGGCCTGGCTCGACGACATGTTCCTGCCGCAGGACGCCTTCGACTGGGCGCTGAACGTGGTGGTGGTGCGCAGCGGCGCGCAGACCATCCTCATCGACGCCGGGCTGGGGCTCGACCCCGACCTCAACCTGCCGCGGGCCGGCCAGCTGATCAAGCGGCTGGAGGCCGCCGGCATCGATCTTGGCGCCGTGACCGACGTGGTGCTCACCCATATGCATATGGACCATGTCGGCGGCCTGCTGGTCGACGGGGTGAAGGAGCGGCTGCGGCCGGACCTCAAGATCCATGTGGCTGAAGCCGAGGCCAAGTTCTGGGAAGCACCTGATTTCTCCCATGTCGCCATGCCGGAGGGCTTCCCGGACGCGCTGCGGGCGACCGCCACGCGCTTCGCCAAGGAATATGCCAGCCAGTTGCGGCTATTCGAGGAGGAGCATGAGGTGGCGCCCGGCGTGGTCGTCTCCCGCACCGGCGGCCATACGCCGGGGCACAGCGTGGTTCGCCTCGCCTCCGGCGGCGACAAGCTGATGTTCGCCGGCGACGCCATGTTCGCGGTCGGCTTCGAGCATCCCGACTGGTTCAACGGTTTCGAGCACGACCCCGAGGAAGCGGCCCGCGTGCGCGTCCGGCTGCTGCGGGAGCTGGCGGGGAGCAACGAACTCCTGGTCGCCACCCACTTGCCCTTCCCCTCGGTCGGCCGCGTGGCCGTCGACGGCGACGCCTTCCGCTGGGTGCCGGTGTTCTGGGACTACTGAGCGCTTTGCCCTGGTAGCGCAGCGCCTCCGAGTGCGGACAACCCATCATACGCGCCAAGATGCGGTGAAAGGTGCAACGCCAGCCACTCCTTCGCCCCGTTCTGACGGGGAGAAGGTAAGGATGAGGGGCAGCGAGGGGCTCACAAGACAAAGCGTGGCGCGGCCCCTCACCTCCATCCTCTCCCCGTAAGAACGGGGCGAGGGGGCACACACATCGAGCCCTGTCGGTATCCGGTCATCTCGCCCGCCCCTTCGTCTCGCGTGCGTATAGGCGAGACGTCCGCGCTCCCGGAACCATCACAAAGGAAATTCCCATGAAAATCGTCATCATCGGCGGCACCGGCCTGATCGGCTCCAAGACCGTCACCCGCCTCGTCGCCAAGGGCCATGAGGTGATCGCCGCCTCGCCCAACACCGGCATCAACACCATCACCGGCGAGGGCCTGGCTGAGGCGCTCAAAGGGGCGCAAGTGGTGATCGACCTCGCCAATTCGCCCTCCTTCGAGGACAAGGCCGTGCTGGCGTTCTTCGAGACCTCCGGCCGCAACCTGATCGCGGCGGAGAAGGCGGCCGGCGTCGGGCATCACATCGCCCTCTCGGTCGTCGGCACCGAGCGCCTGCAGGACAGCGGCTATTTCCGTGCCAAGCTCGCCCAGGAAAAGCTGATCAAGGCCGCCGGCATCCCCTTCACCATCGTGCACTCCACCCAGTTCATGGAGTTCCTCGGCAGCATCGCCCAGTCAGGCGCGGTGGATGGCAGCGTGCATCTGTCGCCCGCCTTCGTGCAGCCGATCGCCTCCGACGACGTCGCCGACGCCATGGCCGAGGTGGCGCTGGCCGCGCCGGTCAACGGCACGGTGGAGATCGCCGGCCCGGAGCGCTCGCGCCTCAGCGATCTCGTCGCCCGCTATCTCAAGGCCAGCGGCGATCCCCGCACGGTGGTTGTAGACCGCGAGGCCCGCTATTTCGGCGCCCGCCTCGAGGACGGCTCGCTGGTCAGCGACGACAATCCTCGCCTCGGCCGCATCGGCTTCGAGGAGTGGTTCGCCAAGAATCCGAGGAAGTGAGCAGCGGCACCTCGCCGCGAAGAACGCAGGTAGCCTTCTCCACGCAGTGGGGAAGGTGTCGGTGCGAAGCACTGACGGATGGGGTGTGGCGGGCAACACGCAGCGCTTGACCAGATGGCGCGACGGTTGCGCGAGCTTCCGAGAAGACATCGCACTGCTCGCCACACCCCATCCGACCCGACTTCGTCGGGCCACCTTCCCCACTACGTGGAGAAGGCTTCCCGCGCCAGATCATCCCCCCAACCAGGAACCCCAGCCATGATCCGCCCGCTTCTCGCCGCCTTCGCAATCTCCGCCCTGCTCACCGCCCCGGCCGCCGCCGACGGCAAGGCCGCCAAGGTCTCGCTCGTCTATGAGCATGAGCTGCCCAATGTCCCCGGCAAGAGCCTGAAGGGCGTGCTGGTCGAATACGGCCCCGGCGGCTTTTCCGAGGGCCACACCCATCCCGCCTCGGCCTTCATCTACGCCACCGTGCTGGAAGGGGCGATCAAGAGCCAGGTCAATGACGGGCCGGTGAAGGTCTACCGCGCCGGCCAGAACTTCTCCGAAATGCCGGGCGACCGCCACGGCGTCAGCGCCAATGCCAGCAAGACCCGGCCCGCCAAGCTGCTGGCAGTGTTCGTGGTCGACACCGCCCAGAAGGAACTGACCTTCCCGCTGCAGAAATAAGGCGTTGCGGCTGGGCTTGGCGCAGCACGAAAAGCCCTCTCCACGCAGTGGCCGATGCACACATCTCCGCATTGCCGATCCATGGCGGCGGAAATCCTTCCCCGACTTCGGGGAAGGTGTCATTTCGCAGAAATGACGGAAGGGGGAGAGTGGCACCAATAGGCCGGAAAATGGTGAGATTACGCCACTCTCCCCACCCGAGCCTGCTTTACCGGCCCGGCGCGCACAAACTGTGCGCGCGACCTCCCCGAAACCGGGGAGGGATTCCCGCGCTTTACCTGTCCTGGTCGAGGGCTTTTTCGAGCCGTTCTCGACACGGCCGAGATACCCGCATTTCCCCCCACCGAGCCCTCAGCCATGGTCGATGATCCCGCTTTCCTGCCCCTCGTGCTGATCGACCTGCTCGGGCTAGCCGGCATCATCGTCTGGCATCTCCAGGGGCGCCGGCGCCCGCGGGCGCGCCTGATCGTGCAGATCCTGTTCTTCGCGGCGATGACGGCCCTCGTCGCGCTCAACGGCATCTGGCCGCATCAGCTCGGCGCCAACGAAACCACCGGCCTTGCCGCCTTCGTCGCCAAATCGGCGCGGGTGCTGTGGTGGACGCATCTGGCCTGGGCCGTCATCGGCGTGATGCACATCTATATCGCCATCGACCGCCGGCCCCGCGAGGCCCATCTCCTGCAGGATCTGTTCGTGGCCCTCGCCTATCTCGGCGTCGCCCTCTCGATCTTGGGCTTCGTGTTCGGTGCGCCGGTCGGCACGCTGGTGGCGACCTCCGGCGTGGTCGCCGTCATTCTCGGCCTCGCTTTGCAGAACACGCTCGGCGACGTCTTCTCCGGCATCGCGCTGACCTTGGGGCGCTCCTATGCCATCGGCGACTGGATCGTGCTGAGCGACGGCACCGAGGGGCGCGTGGTCGAGACCAATTGGCGCGCCACCAACCTGGTCACCGGCGCCCATAACCTCGTGGTGCTGCCCAACAGCCTGCTGGCCAAGCTCAGCCTGACCAATCTCAGCCGCCCCGACGAGACCCACTGGATCAGCCAGAGCGTACGGATCGCGGCCAGCCACAACCCGCACGACAGCATCGAGACGCTCAGGGCCGTGCTGCGGGCCTGCGACGAGATCCTCAGGGATCCCGCGCCGATCGTGGCGCTCAAGACGATCGATGCGCTGGCGATCGAGGCCGAGCTGCAGTTCTGCGTGGCCAGTCCGGCGCGCCGCACCCCGGCGCGAAACGAAGTGCTCGACCGGCTCTACCGGACCTATGGCGCGGATGGCCTGGCCTTCGCGCCGGCGGTGGGCCTCATCCAGCCCGCGACAGCACCCAATCGAAGCTATCCTTCCACAGCTGCTCGGGAATCTCCTGCGACAGGATGCCGACCAGATCGGACAGCCTGACGCTGCGCAGCTTCTCGCGCCAGGCCTCGTCCGCCTCCCACATGATGCGCGCCACGGCGCAGGGCCCGCTCTCGCAATAGCCCTTGGGGCGACAGGGATTGTTGGCGCGGATATTGCTGCACACGAAGGTGCGCGCGGGCCCTTCAACCGCCTCGACGATGTCGAGGAAGGTCAGCTCGGCCGGGGGGCGCGCCAGCCGGTAGCCGCCGGAGGGACCGAGCGTGGTATCGACCAGCCCGGCCTGCGACAAATGCTGCAGGGCCTTGGAGAGATATTCCTTCGGCACGCCGTGGAACTCGGCCAGCGCCTTGGTCGAGAGGTAGCGCCCCGCCGGCAGGCCGGCGAGGATCGCACAGCAATGCAGCGCCCATTCGACTTGGCTTTTCAGGATCATGCGTTCATTCCGCAGCGGCAGTACGCGCCGATAATTACGGATATACGATATCCCTATTGATGCAGCGTGTAAATGCGGGGTGTCCCGGGTGCTCGGACGTCTCGTCCGCTCTTCCTTTCTTTCCTTCCTGCCTGCACAGCGTTTCCAAGAGCGGACTGGAAGTCCGCGCTCCAAAAATCTCCCCCTTCCCCTCATCTTGCGCTATCAAGCGGCCAAACCCTGCCTCGGAGATTTCAACCTTGACCGCTGCCGCCCCCATCGCCCGCGCTTTGCTGTCCGTTTCGGACAAATCAGGCCTGATCGACTTCGCCAAAGGCCTCGCCGCCCATGGCGTCGAGCTGGTCTCGACCGGGGGCACGCGCAAGGCGCTGGAGGAGGCCGGCCTCGCCGTCAAGGATGTCTCCGACCTCACCGGCTTTCCCGAGATGATGGACGGCCGCGTCAAGACGCTGCATCCCAAGGTGCATGGCGGCCTGCTCGCCATCCGCGGCAACCAGGAGCACCGCGCCGCCATGGCCGCGCACGGCATCGGCCCGATCGACCTCCTCGTCGTCAATCTCTACCCTTTCGAGGCGACGCTGGCCCGCGGCGGCAGCTTCGAGGACCTGATCGAGAACATCGACATCGGCGGTCCCGCCATGATCCGCGCCGCCGCCAAGAACCATGACGACGTCACCGTCATCGTCGACGTCGCCGACTACGACGACGTGCTGGCCGAGCTTGCCGAGAACGAAGGGGCGACCAGCCTCGCCTTCCGCCGCCGCATGGCCGCCAAGGCCTATGCCCGCACCGGCGCCTATGACGCCGCCATCTCCAACTGGTTTGCCGCCACGCTGGAGGAGGATACCCCCACCTTCCGCGCCTTCGGCGGCACGCTGGCCGAGGCATTGCGCTATGGCGAGAACCCGCATCAGAGCGCGGCCTTCTACCTCACCCCCGAAAAGCGCCCGGGCGTTGCCACCGCCCGCCAGCTCCAGGGCAAGGCGTTGTCCTACAACAACCTCAACGACACCGACGCCGCCTTCGAATGCGTGGCCGAGTTCGACCCGGCCAAATCGGCGGCGGTGGTGATCGTCAAGCACGCCAATCCCTGCGGTGTCGCCGAGGCGCCGACGCTGCTCGAAGCCTATGAGAAGGCCTTTGCCTGCGACCCCGTCTCGGCCTTCGGCGGCATCATCGCGGTGAACCGCACGCTCGATGCCGACACGGCCCGCAAGATCGTCGAGATCTTCACCGAAGTGATTGTCGCCCCCGACGCCAGCGAGGACGCCATCGCCATCATCTCGGCCAAGCGGAACCTGCGCCTGCTCGTCACCGGTGCCCTGCCCGATCCGCGCGCGGAGGGCCTTACCGCCAAGACGCTGGCGGGCGGCCTGCTCGTGCAGTCGCGCGACAATGCCGTGGTCGACGACATGACGCTGAAGGTGGTGACCAAGCGCGCACCCACGCCCGAGGAAATGGCCGACCTTACCTTCGCCTTCCGCATCGCCAAGCATGTGAAGTCCAACGCCATCGTCTATGTGAAGGACGGCGCCAGCGTCGGCATCGGCGCCGGCCAGATGAGCCGCGTCGATTCGGCCCGCATCGCCGCCGCCAAGGCAGTCGACGCCGCCAAGCTGGCCGGCCTGCCGGAAACCCTGACCAAGGGCTCGGTGGTGGCGTCGGACGCCTTCTTCCCCTTCGCGGACGGCCTGGAGGCCGCGGTGGCGGCCGGTGCCACGGCCGTGATCCAGCCGGGCGGCTCGCAGCGCGACGCCGAGGTGATCGCCGCCGCCGACGCGGCCGGCCTTGCCATGGTGTTCACCGGCACGCGCCACTTCCGGCATTAAGGCCCACCGAACGGGGCGCAAACGGCCTTCTCCGCACGGTGGGAAGGCTGTTTGCTCTTTATGCGTGGTGGCAATAGGCAAAGCGGCGGCTGACCAGCTCGCGCCGCCGACGTCTCCTGCCTGTTCCCACAGGTATAGCTGCCCGGCCTCGCAATGACGCATCCAGGCTGTCGTAATGCCCTGGCCCTGTCGCAGCCTCAACCCTTCTGTCCACAGCCTATAGCTGTAGATGATCCCACAGTTGAACTGCCGACAGGCCCGGTGATAGTTTCGCTCTGAAATCCATAAGCTTGCAGCAATCTTTTGGATTTCATTGGGGTACTGAGGAGACTTGGGGTGCCGGAAAAGTTTGGAATGAAGCCATTTTTTGCGCGCGTGGTCGCGGCCGCCGGCTTGGCGTTGGCGATGGCTGCCCCATCGGTAGCCGAGGAGGCAGCCCGGGTGGTGCATCAGGGCAGCGTGCAGACCAGCGTTCCGGCCGGCGTCACGGTGATCGTCAAGAAGATCACGCTGGGCGATGACGCCACGGTGGTCAGCCTCGTCGCCTCCTTCGACAGCCGGCAGACCAATCGCGTCAATCTCAACGACGTCAACGCCTTCCTCGACATCGGCAACGACCAGAAGCTCAGCCTGCGTCAGCCCGAGGACAATCCCTATCTGATGATCCAGAACGGCCAGAGTATGGATGGCGAACTGGTGTTTCCCGGCCGCATTCCGGCCGATGCCGGCGAGGTCCGGCTGGTCTTCAACGACGGCAATGCGGGCGATGACCTCAACGCCCCCGGCCTGACGCTCAAGATCCCGGTCAAGGCGCAATGAGGCGCCTCGGCGCCGCCGCGGCGCTGCTGGGCCTGGCTCTTCCGGCGCTGCCGGCCTCGGCCCTCATTATCGAGCATCGCCGCGAGCCGATCGGCGGGCAGCCGACCGCGTTTCGCCCCAGCGATATCGGCGCGAGCCGCTGGGACCCCTATGCCTTGCCATCCACGCGCTTTACGCCGCAGGCTCCGGCAAGCCGGCTCGGCCCGGCCGGCAGGGCGACCAGCCTGCGCCTCAGGGAGGTGCCGGCCAAGCTGCGCAGCCGCACGCAGGCGTTGCTCGAGCAGTTCGGTGCCCGCGAGAGCGAGGGCAAGATCCTGATCAGCCTGCCCGGCGACGTGCTGTTCGACTTCGACAAGACCGCCATCCGCGCCGATGCCAAGCCCGTGCTGGCACGGCTCATCGAGGTGCTCAAGGCCTTCCCCAAGGCGCCTGTAGAGATCGGTGGCCATACCGACGCCAAGGGCGAGGACGACTACAATCTCGCTTTGTCCGAACGCCGGGCCGCCTCGGTCAAAGCCTATCTCGCCCGCGGCAAGATCGGTCCCGCGCGCCTGGCCATCAAGGGCTATGGCGAGACTCGCCCCATCGCGCCCAACCAAAAGGCCGGCGGCGCCGACGATGCCGAGGGCCGCCAGCGCAACCGCCGGGTCGAGTTCGAGATCGGCAAGCCGCCCGAATAACGGGCGCTTGCGTCCCGGCGACCAAGCAACCATCACGATCAAGCGAAAGGCGACACCATGGCATTGATTCCCTGCCCTGCCTGTACCCAGCGCGTCTCGGAACAGGCGCTCGCCTGCCCATCCTGCGGGCATCCGATAGCCGCCGTCGGCGAGGGCAAGCAGACGGCCATCCGCGTGCTGGGCGGCGTCGCCGGCACCTATGTGTCGGCCAACGCCCTGGTGCAACTCGTGCTCGGCGTGGTGTTCTGCATCAGCGTGGCCGCGGTGATCATGACGGTCATCATCGTCAACGGCTGAACCGCGGCACCGGCTCAGACCGCCACCTTGGTGCAGATTTCGACCAGGCAACCATTGTTGTCGCGCACATAGGCGACGATCTGGCCCCAGGGCTTCTGCGCCGGCGGCGATACCGCCTGCGCTCCCGCGAACAGGGCCTTCTTGCAGGCGAGTTCGACATCGTCGACCACCAGCGCGATCTCGATGCCCGCCGGCGGCGCATCCGGCCGGTTGGGCTGGAAGGGGCCGGTCATGTCAGTGACGAAGCGCTCATCGGCAAAGCACAGCGAGGTCTCGCCGGTAACGAGTTCGGCGAACTGCCCCTCGGCGATGAAGCGTGTCTCCAGCCCGAAGGCCTGCTTGTAGAAGGCCGAGGTCTCGACGACGTCACGGACATAATGGACGACATAACCGAGCTTCATGGACATGTTCCCTGTTTGTTCACTTAAGCGATAAAACAAAGAGCCAGTTTTGTCCAGTCCGAGAAGCGGGATTTTGGGGTGAGTCGAGAGGCACTCCCTCACCCCTGGCCTTTCACAGCGGCTTGTAGGCGATCGCCTCGATCTCGATCTTGATGTCGATCATCAGCCGGGCCTCCAGCGTGGTGCGTGCCGGCGGGTTGGCGGGGAAGTAGCTGCCATAGACCTTGTTGAAGGCACCGAAATCGCGGGCATCGGCCAGAATCACGGTGGTCTTGACCACGTCCTCCAGCCCGGCCCCGGCCAGAGCCAGAGCCTTGCCGAGATTCTCCATCACCTGGCGGGTCTGCGCCTCGATGCCACCCGGCACCACCGAACCGTCCGGCAGGGTCGGCACCTGGCCGGAAATGTGAATGCTGTCACCCGCCCGCACGGCCGGGGACAGGGGGACATGGGAGGTGCCGAAATGCTGCTTGGTCATGGGAATTCCTTCAGAGCGATCAAAGACACGGCACTTGCCGCCCCCTCGCCCCGCCTGCGGGGAGAGGGTAAGGGTGAGGGGCAGCATGGATGTCTGCCAAAACAAACGCTGAGCCGCCCCTCACCTCTATCCTCTCCCCGTAAATACGGGGAGAGGAGGCGCAAGCGTCGCGCTCATTTGTCACTCTTATCCTCTCGCCCCACCGCTACGAGGCAGCAACACACGCGGATCGCTGTCTTACTTCACCGCACCTAGCGCCAGGCCGCGCATCAGATAGCGCTGCAGCCAGGTGAACAGGATCGCGATCGGGATGGTCGCCGCCAGGGCGGCCGCCATCACATAGTTCCATTCCACCGTGTAGCGCCCGGCCACCAGGTTCACCACCTGCAAAGGCAGCGTATAGGCCTCCTGCTTGCGCAGCATGGTGAGGGCGATGACATATTCGTTCCAGGCATTGATGAAGGTGAAGATCGCCGTCACCGCCATCGCCGGCAGCGCCAGCGGCAGGAATACCTTGACCAGCGTGGCGAAGGGACCGGCGCCCTCGATCCAGGCCGCCTCCTCCAGATCCTTGGGGATGGTGGAGAAATAGCTCTGCAGCATCCACACCGCGAAGGCGAGGTTGAAGGCGATGTAGATGAAGGTCACGCCGCTCAGGCTGTCGATCAGCTGAAAACCGAGGCGGTTGCCGAGTTCCACCAGGAGACGGAACAGGCCGAAGACCAGCACGATAGGTGACAGCATCTGCGAGATCAGCAGGAACTGGCGGAAGGCCCCGCGCGCGGCGAAGCGGTAGCGGCTGAGCGCATAGGCGGCGGGAATGGCGACGAGCACCGTCAGCACGGTGGTGACCAGCGACACGATCAGCGAATTGACGAGCGCCGGCCCGAAGGCGGTCTCGGTATACATGGTGATGAAATTGCTCCAGACCGGCCGGCTCGGCCACCAGGAGGAGGACAACATCTCCTCCGTCGGCTTGAGCGCAGTCACCAACATCACGGCGAAGGGAAAGAGCGTGAGGACGACCAAAGGCGCCAGCAAGACCCAGTAGAGGATGGAGCGTTTGAGCTTGCTCATGCCTGTTCCTCCTCGCGCATGGCCAGCCGCACATAGATGATGGCGAAGACGAGCAGCAGCCCGAACATGATGATCGACACCGCTGCCGCCTCGCCGAACTTACCCAGGCGGAAGGCGAGCTTATAGAGATAGGTCACCAGGATGTCGGTGGAATTGGCCGGGCCGCCCTGCGTGGTCACCCAGATGATCGGGAAGGAATTGAACACGTTGATGGTGTTCATCACCAAGGCGATGTTGATGAAGGGCTTCAGCAGGGGCAGCGTGATGTGGGTGAATTGCTGCCAGCGGCTTGCTCCCTCCACCGCGCCGGCATCGTAGAGATCGTCGGGCACCGAGGAGAGGCCGCCGAGGAAGATCGTCACGGTGAAGGGAATCGAGACCAGGATGCCGATCAGGATCTGCATCGGGAAGGCGGTGGAGGCGTCCGCCAGCCATTCGATATTGCCGTTGATCAGCCCCAGGCCTCGCAGCCCGGAATTGAGCATGCCGCTCTCGCCGTTGAGCGCCCAGCGCCAGACCACCGCCGTCATGGCGAGCGACACTGCCCAGGGCAGCATGATGATGACGCGGGCCAGGCTCCGCCCGTAGAAATCATCGTTGAGGATGAGGGCGATCGGCACAGAGACGATCAGCGTGCCGGCCACCACGCCCACAGTCCAGACCAGCGTGCGCCACAGCGCCGCGAGAAAATCGGGATCGGCGAACAGGGCCTGGAAATTGGCGAGGCCCGAAAACTCCCTGAGCATGCCGAAACGGTTGACGTCATGCAGCGAAATCTGGCCGATCTGGTAGAGCGGCCAGAAGATGATGAAGGCCGCCATCAGGAAGCTCGGCAGGATCAGAAGATAGGGTGTCGCACGCCCCATGCGGTGGGTGTCTCCTGGTCGGATGGTTTTCCGGCTACGGTGGGGCGGGTAAGCGGCACCGCGTCGCCCCTTCATGCGAGACGCCGTGCCTGCTGGCAAGTGCATGATGGCAAAGTTCCCCTCTCCCTGAATGGAGAGGGGTTGTGGGTGAGGGTTACAGCCCCACCGTCATCCCGTTACTTCTTGGCGAGGATGCCGTTGACCTTGGCAGCTGCCTCCTTGAGCGTCGGTTCGATCTCGCCCTTGCCCAGATAGATGGTCTGGATCGCATTGGAGGTGGTCTGGGCAATGTCTTCCCAGCCGGGGATCACCGGCGCGAAGATGGCGCCGGACAGGAGGGAAGCGAACACCTTCAGGTCCGGATCGTCGGCGAAATGGGGATCCTGGGCTTCCTTGGCGTTCACCGGCAGGAAGCCTTCGTTCTTGTCGAAGGCGGTGCGCTGTTCGGTGGAGAACAGGAAGACGAGGAATTTGAAGGCCTCGTCCTTCACCTTGGAGTTCTCGAACAGCACGATCGAATCGGTCACGCCATAGGTAAAGGGCTTGCCTTCAGGCCCGACCGGGATCGGCGCCACGCCATATTTCAAATTGGGCGCTTCCTTCTTGATCTGGCCGGAGAGGAAGGGCGCGGTGATCACGGTGGCGACCTTGCCCTGCTTGAACAGGTTCTGCACGTCCTCACGGGCATAGGAGGTCACACCCGGCTCGGTGAGGCCGCCGTCGATGAAGCCCTTATAGAGCTTGGCGGCATCAATAGCCGCCTGGCTGTCGAGGCCGGACTTGCCGTCCTTGACGATCGTCCCGCCATTGGCCCACAGCCCGTAGTAGAAATAGACGTCCGTCTCGATTTCCTTGCCCTGCAGGCCGAAGGGAGCCACGTCAGGCGAAGACGCCTTGATCTTGGCGGCGGCAGCCTGGAAATCGGTCCAGGTCTTGGGGAACTCGGTCACGCCGGCTTTGGCGAAGACGTCCTTGTTGTAATACATGCCGCGGGCGGAAGCCGCGATCGGCAGACCGTAGGTCTTGCCGTCCATCACCGAAGGCGACAGGAAGGTCGGGATGAAGCTGCCCTTGAACTCGGGCGTGATGTAGCTGTCGAGCGGAGCGACCACACCCTGCGAGACATAATCGAGCAGCCAGCGCGTGCCGATGATCGAAAGATCGGCATTGGTGCCGGCCGAAATGTCGGTGGTCAGCTTCTGCTGGAGATTGTCCCACGGCACCACTTCGATCTCGACCTTGGTGTCGGGATTGGCTTTCTGGAACGCCTCCGCGGCTTCCTTGAAATAGGGGCCGGTCGCCTTCGAATATTCGGCGATGGTCACGCGCACCGTGCCCGCCTGTGCCGTGGCGGCGCAGGCCAGGAGACTGGCGCCTGCGAGCAGCATCGCCATCCGTCCGATCATTGTCATGAAACGTCCCCGTCCTTGTCATTGCTGCGGTCGTTGCCGCGCCCCCGCGCGCCTCGCCGCAAGAGGGCGCTAATGTTCCCCGTAATCGAAAACCGCGCAAGCAGATTTGACCAGTCGGCACACAGCCGACGTGGAATTGTCAGTCCCATCGCATTACCCCCAATTTCACTGGCGGGAGGCGGCATGCGGCTTTGCCTTCGCGCCATCGGCATGCATAGATGGCGCCCGTTTTCGTTCGCAAAGAACCATCCGTTCTCACGAGTTTTCCGATGTCCGATCCTGCCAGCCACCCCGATCCCTTCGGCCTCTCGGGGCGCCATGTCCTGGTCACCGGCGCCGGCGGGGGCATAGGGCGGGCGATGATCGAAGCCTTCCGCCACGCCGGCGCCATGGTCTCCGGCGCAGACCGGGATGCGTCCCTTCTGGAAAGCCTGCCTCTGCAGCACCGACTCGTTTTCGATCTCACTGACGCCAAGGCCTGCACCGATGCGATCACCGGATTGGTGGCACAGGGCAACACGCCTGACATCCTGGTCAACAATGCCGGTTTCACCCGCGCCGAGACGCTGGATGACGTCGACGACGCGGTCTGGGACAGTGAGTTGGCCATCAACCTCACCGGCGCTTTCCATGTCACCCGGCCCGTGATGGAAGCGATGGTGGCGCGCGGCGGCGGCTCGGTCGTCTTCGTCGCCTCGGTCAACGGGCTCGGCCATTACGGCAACCCGGCCTATTCGGCCGCCAAGGCCGGGCTGATCGCCTATGCCAAGTCGATCGCGGTGGAGGCCGGCCGGAACGGCATCCGCGCCAATGTGGTCTGCCCCGGCTCGGTGCGCACGCCGGCCTGGGACCATCGCCTTGCCAAGGATCCGACGATCCTCGAAGATGTCGTCTCCCATTACCCTCTCGGGCGGATGGTGCGCCCCGAGGACGTCGCCAATGCCGCCGTCTTCCTGGCCTCCCCGCTCGCCGCCGGCGTGACGGGGGCGGTCCTGCCGGTCGATGGCGGCCTGACCGCCGGCAATCTGCGCTTCGTGCGCGACATCATCGAGAGGAGGTCGTGACATGGCGGGCCTGCAGGTCAAGGCGCTGCAAAAGCGATATGGCTCGGCCGTGATCCTCAAGGGCATCGACCTCGATGTCCGCGACGGCGAATTCGTGGTGCTGGTCGGCCCCTCCGGCTGCGGCAAGTCCACGCTGCTGCGCATGATCGCCGGTCTCGACGAGATTTCGGACGGCGAATTGTGGATCGGCTCGAAGCTTGCCAACAAGCTGTCGCCGCAGCAGCGCAACATCTCCATGGTGTTCCAGAGCTACGCTCTGTTTCCGCACATGACGACGCGCGCCAATATCGGCTTTGGCCCGCGCATGCGCGGCGAGAGCGCCCAATCGATCGAGCCGCGCGTCAAGAAGGCCGCCGGCGTGCTCAATCTCCACGACTATCTCGACCGCTATCCCCGCCAGCTCTCCGGCGGCCAGCGCCAGCGCGTTGCCATGGGCCGCACCATCGTGCGCCAGCCCGAGTTGTTCCTGTTCGACGAGCCGCTCTCCAATCTCGACGCCAAGCTGCGCGTGCAGATGCGCACCGAGATCAAGGCGCTGCACCAGGACCTGAAGACCACCATCGTCTATGTCACGCATGACCAGATCGAGGCTATGACCATGGCCGACCGCATCGTGGTGATGAATGCCGGTCATATCGAGCAGGTCGGCACGCCGCTCGAACTCTACGACCGGCCGGCCAACCGCTTCGTGGCGAGCTTCCTCGGCTCGCCCTCGATGGGCTTCATTCCCGGCACGGTCGAGAAGGGCGACGGCATACCCCGTTTGCGAACGCAGAACGGCCTCTCGCTGCCGATGGGCGACAGCACCGCTACCTCCGGCCAGGCCGTCGAGGTCGGTATCCGCCCTGAGCATTTCCTGCTCGGCAATGAACAGAACGGCTTTCCCTTCGTGGTCGGCGTGGTCGAGCCCACCGGGGCGGAGACCCATCTGTTCGGTACCATCGACGGCATCGCGATGCGCGCCGTGTTCCGCGAGCGCCTGTCGCCCCAGCCGGGCGAGACACTCCACCTCAATGTCGACCGTGCGAATGTCCACGTCTTCGATCCGCAGAGCGGTGCGCGGCTGTAAGGCGGGAGGCTAAGGATTTCGTGCCTCTGGTCTCGCTGAGGGTCGTGCGAGACGGGGTGGTCAATGAAGAGACTCGACGCTCGCGCCCCCTCGCCCCGCTTCTTGCGGGGAGAGGTAAGGTGAGGGGCAGCGATAAGTCCGCACATACTGCACAGCCCCTCACCTCTGCCCTCTCCCGTAAACGGGGCGAGGGGGTGTCAGTGTCGCGCCAGCTATTCAAACCGGTTTCCTTTCAGGACCTTGCATGCCCTTCGACACCAATCCCTTCCCCGACGATCCCGAACGCCACGCCCTGTGGGAGATGCTGGTCCGCCGCGACATCGAGGCCTATCTCAAGGCGGACTGGCCAGCGGTGGAGGGTGATTTCCTCGCCGAAAGCTTCTTCGGCCTGAGCGGCCTTAAATCCGCCAATCCGGACGAATGGCGCATGATCTTTCCGCGCCTCGATGATTACCGCGACCGCTGGCTGAGCCAGGCCAGGCTCTCGGCCGCCACCGCCTATGCCGAGCCCCGCCGCGAAGCGCTCTATCGCATCACTTCGCTGCGAGAGATCGACATCAACGGCGAGCGGGCGGTGGCACACAAGAAATTCGACGGCACCATCGCCAAGGCCGACGGCAGCATCGATGCCATCAGCTGGCAGACCCTCTATCTGTGCAACCGGGTCGACGGAAGCTGGAAGATCGCCGGCTTCGTCGGTTACCTGCCCAATCCGATGGGGACAGCAAGCTGAGCAGGGCGGGCTGACATCGACGCTATTGCCGCCCCGTGCCATGGTTTGGGCTGAAGCCTTCGACAACAACGAAAAGATGGCCGAGAATGCGCGTCAATCATGAAAGTCAGTCCCTCCGACGCAAGCTGCCCTTCCCTATCGCCCTCCTCTTCGTTGCAGGCAGCGGCATCGCCCTGGCAGCCTGCGCATCGGGAAGCGGCATCGACAAGCGGCAGGTCCGTCAGGACGCCGCCGCTAGATGCGCCAGTGCCCAGGACAAGACCGGTTGCCAGCAAGCCCAGAGCCGACGGCTTGTCGACGAGGGGTACACCTCGATCTGCCGCGCCAAGGGGCTGGCGGACCATTCCCCGGCGATGAAACGCTGCAGGGGCGAACTGGCCTATGCCGACTGCGTCCGCACCATCAGCGATTATCAGGGCTACACCGCCCAGATGAATCCGCGCGGCCCCTGGGAAGCCCCACCCAGCGCCGTCTGCAAGAGCCATCTGGTTGCGGATTGAGCAGGATTTTACGGTGCGGGAGACTCACTCGGCGCCTCCCGCGCCTCGTCCCTACAGCTCCCCCTTCTTCAGACTGGAAGCGATGAAGTCGGCCTGCCGGATGGCGAGCGCCACGATGGTCAATGTGGGATTCTCCGCGCCTCCGCTGGTGAACTGGCTGCCATCCGAGACGAACAGATTCTTGATGTCGTGCGTCTGGCCGTGCTTGTTGACCACGCCATCGGAAGCCTTGGCACTCATGCGGTTGGTGCCGAGATTGTGGGTGGAGGGATAGGGCGGCGTCGGGAAGGTCCTGACGGCGCCCACAGCCTCATAGATCGCCCGCCCCTGCCGATAGGCATGGTTGCGCATGGCGGTGTCGTTCTCGTGGTCGTCGAAATGCACATTGGCGACCGGCATGCCCGCCTTGTCCTTGGCGCTTGCATGCAGGGTGATGCGGTTGGCCTCGCTCGGCATGTCCTCGCCGACGATCCACATGCCGGCCATGTGGTCGTAACTGTCGAGGGCGGAGGTGAAGGATCGCCCCCAGGCGCCGGGATCGAGGAAGGCTGCCATGAAGGGCAGGCCGAGCGACAGCGTCTCCAGCTCATAGCCGCCGGCGAAGCCGCGCTTGGGGTCGTGGCGCGCCTCGTCCCGCACGATGCCGGCCATGGTAGTGCCGCGATACATGTGCACCGGCTTTTCGAAAACGCCGTAGACCGAGCCGGTGGTATGGCGCATGTAGTTGCGGCCGACCTGGCCGGAGCTGTTGGCCAAGCCGTCCGGGAACAGGTTCGAGGCCGAGTTGAGCAGCAGACGCGGGCTCTCGATGGAATTGCCGGCAACCGCGACGACGCGCGCCTTCTGGCGCTGCGTCTTGCCGTCCTTGTCGAGATAGACCACGCCGGTGACCTTGCCCTTCGCATCATGCTCGATCTTGACGGCCTGGCTGTTCGGCCGAACCTCGAGATTGCCGGTCTCCTCGCCCTTCGGGATCTCGGCATAGAGGGTCGACCATTTCGCGCCCGATTTGCAGCCCTGGAAACAGAAGCCGATCTGCTGGCAGGAGCCGCGCCCGTCGCGCGGCTGGCTGTTGATCGCCATGCGCCCGGTATGCACTTCCTTGTAGCCGAGCTTCTTGGCGCCGGCTTCCAGCACCTTGTAGTTGTTGTTGCCGGGCAGGCCGGGAATGTTGTTGGTGCGTGTCACCCCCATCTTGTCCTCGGCCTTGGCATAATAGGGCTCGAGTTCGGCGAGGGTGATCGGCCAATCCAGAAGATTGGCGCCCGGCAGGCTGCCATAGGTGGAACGGATCTTGAACTCGTGTTCCTGGAGGCGCAGCGAGGCGCCGGCCCAGTGCACGCTCGATCCGCCGACCGCCTTGACGATCCAGGCCGGCAAATTGGGGAAGTCCTTGTGCACGCGCCAGCTTCCGGAAGTGGTGCGCATGTCCTTCCAGGCGAGTTGGCCGAAGCTCTCCCACTCGTCGTTGACGAAGTCTTCGATCTCGTAGCGGCCGCCTGCTTCCAGGATCACGACCTTCACGCCCTTGAGGGCCAGTTCGGTGCCCAGCGTGCCGCCGCCGGCGCCGGAGCCGACGATCACCACGACGGAATCGTCGTTCAGATCAAAAGGAGCTGCCATGGTTCCGTCTCCTCCAAAGCATCCTGCGCAAAGACGGGCTCGTCTCAGGCCGCAAGGACGCGTCGAACCAAAGAATGAGAGTAAAAATGCGTTCTCGCTGAAACGCGCTTTGCTCGGGAATGGGTGCCGCCGGCAGGAAGACCCGGCCGGTCAGAATGATCGAGGGAATCCGGTTTCTGCAGGCCGGGTCAGAGCCACTCGATGTCGGAGAAGCCACGGTTGATGTAGCCGCCCTTGTCGGCGGAGGAGCCCTCATAGCCGAAGAGCGGCCAGACCTCCTTCTGGTTGTAGAGGCCGACCACGAGGCCTGAGCGCACGGCACCGAAGAAGGGCGATGCCTCGACCTTTCGAAGGATCGCAAGCCTCTCCTCTTCCCAGCCGAGATCGGCGTAGCGCTTGCCCCCTGCTGCGGCGGCCAGCCCGTCCAGCGTGGTCACGCCATCTTCGAACAGCGCCTTGCTGGCCGCATCCTTGCCCGCCTTGGCATCGAAGTCCTTGACGGCAATGGCGTAATAGCGATCGGGCAGCCGGTCGTGGGGATAGATGTCGCGCGACATCCGGATCAGCGTTTCCAGCGTCTCCGGCTTCAGCGTGGTGGCGTCCAGCGCCCAGGCCTCCCGCGGGCAATAGAGCGCGCCGCCGGAGACCACCAGCGCAACGCCGGTCGCAGCCGAGACGATAAAACCGCGACGGGACAGTTCACCCGCCTGCCTGGCTTTCTTCATGTTGTCCTCCCTGCATGTTGCGCCGGGGCTGCCATCGGCGCCCCGGTCTGCCGTTCTTGTGACGCCGAGCGGCCGCCTACAGGCGGCCGTTGGGCTATTTGTAGCGCCCGCCCCGCTGCAGCACCTCGATCTTGTAGCCGTCCGGATCCTGGATGAAGAAGAAGCGAGCGGCTCCCGAGCCATCCGGGAAGGACAGGGTCTTCAAATCGCCGGGTGCGAGGCCGAGGGCCGAGAGCTTCGCATGCGTCGCAGCAAGGTCCGGCACGGAGATCGCCAGGTGGCCATAGCCGTCCCCGAGCTGATAGGGCTCGGTACGACCCTTGTTGACCGTCAGTTCCAGCTCGAAGCCGGTCTCGTCGCTAAGATAGATCAGGGTGAAGCTCTCGAAGGCGAAGCGGCCGGCGACATCCAGCCCAAAGGCCTTGCGATAGAAATCGACCGAACGCTCCTCGTCGAGAACGCGGATCATGCTGTGAATCATGCCCATGGGAACTGGCCTCTACTTTTGAACGCTGAGTGACTTGAGATAGGCAATGATCCGCGCCCGCTTGGCGGGATCGGCCTGGCGATAGGGCATGGTGGTGCCCGGCTTAAAGGCCTGGGCATTGGTGATCCACTTGTCGAGGCTGTCGCCATCCCAGGCGAAGCCGGCATTGGCGAGGGCCGCCGAATATTTGTAACCCGGATAGGTTCCCGCCTTGCGGCCGACGATCTCGGCCAGGTTCGGCCCCTGGCGTGGACCCGCCTTGGGATCGACGACATGACAGGTGCCGCAGCTGGTGACGAACTGCTTCTGGGCGGCGACGAGATCGTCGTCCGCCTGGGCGGTGGAGATGCCGAGCAGCCAGGCTCCCGCCATGACGGCAAGCGCCTTGCCCATCCCTCCTTGCGTCCCACCCATCATGACCGCCTGTTTGGTTTGCGACTATGGACAGGAGGTTAGGTGCCGGCTTCAGACACCGGGTAGTAATATTGCATTACACGTCGAGAATTCGGAAAATAGGTTGTCTTCAGCCAAAGCAGCGCGAAGCCCTGGCAGAACCGAGAGCAACGGCTGCCGGCCCTACTCCGCGGCGACGAGATCGAAGGCGGCAGGCCGGCGCGAAGCGGCCGGTCGCAGCTCGGCGACATATTTCAGGCAGCAGCAGCGCAGGAGCGAGGTAAAGTTGCGGACGTCGCCGTGAAGGTCCAGCACTTCGTCATGCAGGCGGGTGACGAAACGGCCGAGCGACATGCCCTGGTCGACCGCAAGCTCCTCCAGAATGTCCCAATAGACGGCTTCGAGGCGAATCGAGGTCGCGTGCCCGCCGATACGCACCGAACGCGTATGCGTCTCATAGGTCTCCGGCGGCTGGGAGGCGAACAGATGGCACATGGCATTCCCCCGATCGGTGCGTCCTTGCAATGCCTGCCGATTGCGGCACGTCGCAAAACGCTTTGCTTTCTTTGACTCTTTCCAAAGAGAGCGGGTCTGTCAATCGATGAACGTCGCGCCCGGGCGTTGCTGGTATCGGGATGCTATTTCGCGCCTGCTCGCCGAACCCTGAGCTCGTTGCCGGCCTTGGCATCGAGGCCGATCATGTCGAGGATGGCGATGAAGGCGATCAATCCGATCACCGCGAAGGCGATCTGGAAATCGATCAGCGGCAGCGAGCCGTTCGTGCCCGGGAACCACAGCTCGGCAAGGCGCAGTGCTGCGGCAGCCACGCCGACGCCCAGGCCCATCGACATCTGTTGGGCGACGTTGAAGAGGGTGTTCGCCCCGCTCATGCGCGCTTCCGGCACGTCGGCGAAGGCGATGGTATTGAGGGCGGTGAACTGCATCGACCGCGTCAGGCCACTGGCGAACAGCAAGGCGCAGATCAGCGGGAAGGGCGTCGCCGGTGTCAGCAGCGCATAGGAAGAGATCAGCACGGCGTTGGCGAGGCCGTTGCCGAGCAGCACCTGGCGGAAGCTGAAGCGCCGCAGCACCGGCGTGGTGAAGGGCTTCATCACGATATTGCCGGCAAACACCCACAGCACCAGCAGGCCGGCCTGGTAGGCATCGAGCCCGAAGGCGAGCTGGAACATCAGGGGCGCCAGGAAGGGCACCGCGCCGATGGCGACGCGGAACACTGAGCCGCCCAAGATGGTGATGGAGAAGCTGCGGATGCGCAGGGCCCAGGGATCGACCAGGGGATGCTCAGCCCGCCTTGCATGGAGAACGGCGACTGTCGTGACCACGGCGCTCGCCGCCAGCCAGATCGCCGCCAGGGACATCGAGCTGTCCTGTCGCGAGATCAGGTCGAGGCCGTACATCAGGCCGAAGCAGGCAACGCCGATCAAGACGAAGCCGGTCCAGTCGAACGGCTTGGCGCCATCCGGCTTGCCGGCGGGGATCAGCTTCATGGTGAGGATGAAGCCGATGATGCCGAGCGGCACGTTGAGGAAGAAGATCCAGTGCCAGGTCGCATAGGTGGCGAGGAAGCCGCCGATGGGCGGGCCGAGCACGGGCGCCGCCAGGCCCGGCCAGGTGATGGTGGCGATCGCCCGCATCAGGTCCTGCTTGGCGGTATTGCGCAGCACGATCAGCCGCCCCACCGGCACCATCAGGGCGCCGCCGACGCCCTGCAGGATCCGCGCCGCCGTGAAGACCGGCAGGCTGGAACTGAGGCCGCACAGGATCGAGGCCACGGTGAAGATTACGATGGCCCAGCCGAACACGGCACGCGGGCCATATCTATCGGCGACCCAGCCGCTCGCCGGGATCAGCACGGCCAGAGTGAGCAGATAGGCAGAGATGCCGATATTGAGGTCGATCGGCTGCACGCCGAAGGATTCGGCCATCTGTGGCAGGGCGCTGACCACCACCGTGCCGTCCAGCATCTCCATGAAATAGGCGCCTGCGACGAGAAAGGCCAGGATGGAACTGCTCGCCGGCTTGGATGTCATGAAAGTCGGTTCCGAAGGCTGAAGGCGGCGGAAAGTTTCTGCCGCGCCATTGGTCGGACCATAGAAAAAGAAGACGAGACTGGAAAGGAAAAGCTGAAGATGGACCTAAAAGAGAACGATCGTTTCCAAATTCATTTTCACGCATAGGCCCTGACGAAGAAGGCTACGGTCATGCCGATCGCGATCACCAACGTAGCGAGGCGCACGGCGGCGGATGGCAGACGGCGGCCCGCCTGGGCACCGAGATAGCCGCCCGCGAGCGCCCCGCCTCCCACCATCAGCGTCTGCGTCCATTCCACCGCCCCGGCGAGCGCGAAGCAGAGGACGGCGGCGCTATTGGCGGCGGTGACCATCAGCGTGCGCGCTGGGTTCAGCGCCTTGAAGTCGGCTCCATCGAGCAGGCTCCAGGCCGCGATCATCATCAGCCCGACGGCGCCGCCGAAATAGCCGCCATAAAGGCCGAGCAGGACCTGGATCGCCAGCACCACGGCAGGTCCCGCCGTCAGCCGCGCCCGCAACACAGCGCCGAGCCGAGGCCCGGCCGCCAGCATGAGGGTGGCGACCAGCAAGAGCCAGGGAAGCAGCTGGTCGAACATCGAGGTCGGCGTCCACAAGAGCAGCAGCGCGCCTGCCAAGCCGCCGGCCAGCGTAACCGCGAGCATCCATCCAGCCGGCGCGCCGCAGATCGGGTCAAAGCCGCTGCGATAGACATAAGCGCTGGCCGCGCCGCCGGGATAGAGCGCCACCGTACTCGAAGCATTCGCCGCAACCGAAGGCACGCCCGCAGCGATCAGGGCCGGCAGCGTCACGAAGGAACCGCCGCCCGCCATGGCGTTCATCGCGCCAGCAAGCAGCCCGGCACCAGCAAGCAGGAGAAAATCGGACATGCAGGCTTCCTGACATTCGGCCGTCTGCTTGACAATCGGGAAGATCCGATCCCTTCCTTCGGATAAAACGAAGGAAAGGATCATGCGTTTCGATCTCACGGATTTGCGCCTGTTCGAGGCAGCGGTACGGGCTGGCAGCATTTCCGGCGGAGCCGAGCGCATGCATATGGCACTTGCCTCCGCCAGCGCCCGGGTGAGCGGCATGGAGGCCGCGCTCGGCACCGCCCTCCTCACCCGAAGCCGCCGCGGCGTCGAGCCGACCGCCGCCGGGCGGGCGCTCCTGCATCACGCCCGCACCATCACCGCCCAGGTCGAGCAGATGCGCGGCGAGCTGCTGTCCTTTTCCTCCGGCCTCAAGGGCGAGATCCGCATGTTGTCGAACACCGCCGGGCTGGTCGAGCTGGTGCCGGCGGCACTGCGCGTCTTCCTGGCCAGCCATCCCGGCGTCGATATCGATCTGGAGGAAAGAACCAGCGCCGAGATCGTCGAGGCTGTCAGCGCCGGCACGGCCGAATTCGGCGTGATCGCTGCTACCGCCGATCTGGCCGAACTGGAAACACGCGCCCTCGGCGTTGATCGCCTGGTGGCCGTAACGGCCAGCGCCAGCGCTCTCGCGGCCCGGCCGGAGATCGGCTTTGCCGAACTGATCGGCGAGCCTTTCGTCGGCCTCGCCGGGGGCGCCCTCACCGACCATCTCGCCCGCCAGGCCGGCCGCCTGGGACGGCGCATCGCCTACCGCGTCAGGCTGCGCAGCTTCGATGCCGTCGCTCGCCTGGTCGAGGCCGGCATCGGCGTCGGCGTACTGCCGCTCGCCGCCGTCGAGCGCTATGGCAGCCCGCACCTTGCCACGCTGCGCCTCAGCGACGGCTGGGCCGACCGGCACCTGGTGGTCTGCGCCAAATCCCTCGCCGGCCTGTCGATGCATGCCCGCCTGCTCATCGACGAACTCGAGCGGCAGGGGGCGTCTCCGCGAGATTTGACTGGCTAGATCTCAGGCAAACACCACCTCGACCGTGCCGAGTTCTCCGAAATCGGCAGTGAAGGCCTGGCCGGCCACCGCCTGCAGGATCAGCGGTCCCCCGCCGATGGCGATGAGGTTGCCCGGCGGCACCTGCCGGCTGCGGCGCGCCAGATAGAGCGAAAGATCCGCGATGGCTGCCCTGACATCGGCCATTACACCTTCGCCATGGCTGCGGCCAACCACGGCGCCGTTCATGCTGGCGACGACCTCCATTCCCTTGAGATCGGCCAGGTGCCGGTCGTAGACGGGCACGCCCCTGGAGGTCGCGACATGCAGGCCGAAATCGGCCGTCGCTGTCCAGGAATTGAGCGGCACCGCGCCCTTCACCCGTCGGCCGAGGATCGTGATCATCGGCACGCAGCCGATGATGGCCTCCTCGATCTGCGCCGATGTCACCGGATGGTGCGGATCGGGATAGGAATCCCCCATCAGCAGGCCGAGGCTCCATTCGGCGCCCAGGACACCCGGCGGCAGGCGCAAGAGGGTGTGACTGGGCAGCATGCTCGCACCGAGCAGCGGCCCGAACACCGGACCGTCGCATTGCAGGACGCGCCGGGTGGCCGGGATCGTCGCCGTTGCAAAGTAGCCCACGACATTGTCGTCCATGGCGGCAAGCGCCGCATCCTGGACCTCCTCCGCCATCTGCTCCGATGAAATCAGGTGAAGCGGAAGATCGCCGATGCCGCTGCCTGAGCGATTGGAAGCCAGCGCCTCACCGAGTTCGGCAACCGACGCTCTCATTCTCATCCTCGATCGGTTCAAAGCCCTGCCCAGCAGCGCATTATACGGCTTTCCAAAGCTGGCCTTCAAATCAAGAGAGCATAATATTCCGCCCGCGTTTCATAAACGCCGCATAAGGAAAATGGATCGAGCGAAGACGATCGCCTGCGTGGGTGCCGTCCCTGCGGACAATGATACTTGCGAACGATACCCTGTTCGCCGGGGAACACTTGTCTGCCGCCAGGTCTGCTTTGATTGCTCCGGCACCTCAGGGCAATCCGCGTTGTGGCGAAAATACACTGGGCGCCGGTGGATCGAATGAACATGCGCGCCTTCCTATCCGTCGCCCTCCTCGCCAATCTGGCAGCGGCCTGCACCTACGGTCCGGCTTCGATCGAGACCGTCAAACCCTTCACCGGAAACGTACCGAGAATTCCCGGTAATTACGCCACTGAAGCCAGGCTGCCGAAGCCGGCGCGGGATCTGCCCACCATCGGCGTGCGAAGCACCCCGGAGTACCCGAGCGCATCGAACGACTATCAAAGCTGCGTGAATGGAGCGACCCGGCACGAAGTCAACAATGTTGCCGGTGTCGAAGCCTGCAACGGGGCCTATGCCTACGCACAATGAGCCGAAATCGCACCCGGCCAGCCTGAACGCGGCGGGACGATGGCGCGGGCGGGAACGGTGACGCCGCTCGACCTATGCCATTAAGTAAACTTAATGTGAGTCAGATCGCCTGCCGGAATGCGATTGCGGGTGCACAAAAGGCGAAGACTTTACCGGGTATTTAAGGTTTCCCTGCCACGCATGGAGCGCGAAGCGGGATGGTGGAGCTGATGAGATTCGAACTCACGACCTCTGCAGTGCGATTGCAGCGCTCTCCCAACTGAGCTACAGCCCCGGCTGCCCGGAAGCGTCGCCATTTAGTGTTCGCGCCTCCCTCCTGTCAAGCGGCCTTGCCACGCATGCTCGTTCGGAGCGGGGTCGGAATCGATCAAGTTTGGTTTTGCCGTATCGATGGATGTTTTCTCTAGAATTCTCAGTCTGGCGATCGCCTGGGCTTTCGAAATGGTCTTCGGCTATCCGCGCTGGCTTTATGCGCGGATCGGCCACCCTGTCACCTGGATGGGCACCCTCATCGGCTGGCTCGACCGGCGGCTGAACTTCGCGGAGGACGCCCCTTCCACCCGCCGGGGCGCCGGCATCGTCGCCACCGGCATCCTGGTGCTGATCGCCGGGCTCGGCGGCTACATCGTGGAGCGGCTCTGCCTTTCCGTCACCTACGGCTTCATTCCGCTCGGCCTGATCGCCTCCTCGCTGATCGCCTCCAAAAGCCTGGGCGACCATGTCGAGGATGTCGCGCACGGGCTGGAGGTCGGTGGCCTGGCCGGCGGACGCAAGGCGGTCTCGATGATCGTCGGGCGCAATCCCGAGACCCTGGACGAGCCGGGCGTGTGCCGTGCCGCGATCGAGAGCCTGGCCGAGAATTTCTCCGACGGCGTGGTGGCGCCGGTGTTCTGGTATGCCCTGTTCGGCCTGCCCGGCATCGCCGTCTACAAGATCATCAACACGGCCGATTCGATGATTGGCCACCGTACCCCGCGCTACCAGGCCTTCGGCTGGGCCGCCGCGCGGCTCGACGACTGGCTGAACCTCATCCCCGCCCGCCTGACCGCCCTGATCATCAGCGCGGCCGCCTTCATCAGCCATCGCCGGGGGCGGGCCGCCATCGCCGCCGTGCGGCGCGACGCCGGCAAGCATCGCTCGCCCAATGCCGGCTGGCCCGAGGCGGCCATGGCCGGCGCACTCGACCTGCGCCTCGCCGGCCCGCGCATCTATGGCGAGACCCTGGTGGAAGACGCCTATATGGGCAATGGCCGGGCCGATGCCGGCGCGACCGATATACGCCGCGCCCTCGATCTCTACCACATGGCCTGCGTGATCCTGTCGGCCGTGATCGGCCTGCTGACCTTCTACCTGATCTACAAGCAGTATCAGTGAGCGCATCCCCTCTCCCGGGTGGAGGGAGGGGTTGGCGTGAGGGCTTGCCGGCGCACGTGCACCCGCGATGAGCGATTTGGCGCCTCCGCCCTACAGCCCGGCAATCCGCGCGATCGCCGCCATGTCGAGATGGCCGGCGAGATGGGCGGCGAAGACGTCCAGCGTCTCTTCCACCACGGCTTCATAGGCCAGCGTACTGCCCTGCCCGCCGAGGCGGGTGAGCCAGGCGGCGCGCTGGCGGTCGTCGGCGAACAGGCCATGCACATAGCAGCCGGCGATACGGCCATCCGCCGAGGCAGCCCCATCGGCGCTGCCGTCGTCGAAACGCAGCAGCGGGCGAGCGAGCGCCGGCCCCTCGGTGACACCGACATGCATCTCATAGCCCGAGAAGGGTGCATCGTCCGCGCAGCTCTTCCCGCTTACCGCCACCAGACGCTTGTCGCCGCCGAGGCGCGTGACGGCGTCGAGGAGACCGAGGCCGTCGACCTCGCCCGGCGGCCCCTCGATGCCGTCGGGATCGGCAATGCGCCTGCCGAGCATCTGGTAGCCGCCGCACAGGCCGAGGACATGGCCGCCGCGCCGGACATGGGCGGATATGTCGATGTCCCAGCCCTCACCGCGCAGGAAGGCGAGGTCGGCGATGGTCGCCTTCGAACCGGGCAGGATGACGAGATCGGCCACCGGCAGGGGCTGGCCGGGCTTCACCATGACGAGATCGACCTCCGCCTCCTGGGCTAGCGGATCGAGATCGTCGAAATTGGAGATGCGCGGCATCATCGGCACCGCAATGGTCAGCTTGGCACCGGCACGACGGGAACCGTAGGAGCCGAGCGCCAGCGCATCCTCGGCCGGCAAGCGAGCGGCCTGCGGAAAATGCGGCACCAGGCCGAGGGCCGGCCAGCCCGAGCGCTCAGCGATGAAGGCCATGCCGTCGGCGAACAGGCTGGCATCGCCGCGCATCTTGTTGACGATGAAGCCCCGGATCAGGGCGGCATCCTCCGGATCGATAGCCGCCTGGGTGCCGAGGATCTGCGCGATCACACCGCCGCGGTCGATGTCGCCGGCCAGCAGCACGGGCGCGTTCACCGCGCGGGCAAAGCCCATATTGGCGATGTCGCCGGCGCGCAGGTTGACCTCCGAGGCCGAACCCGCTCCCTCGACGAGCACGAGATCGGCTTCGGCCCTCAGACGCTCGAAGCTGTCGAGCACATCAGCCATCAGCGCGGGCTTGAGCGCCTGGTAGTCACGCGCGCGAGCCGAGCCGCGCATGCGGCCCTGCACGATGATCTGGGCGCCGATCTCCGATTGCGGCTTCAGCAGCACCGGGTTCATGTGCACGCTGAGCGCGACCCGCGCCGCCCGGGCCTGGAGCGCCTGCGCCCGGCCAATCTCGCCGCCATCCTCGGTGACGGCGGCGTTGTTCGACATGTTCTGCGGCTTGAAGGGACGGACCCTCAGGCCTTGGTCGGCGAAATGGCGGCAGAGCCCCGCCACCAGCAGCGACTTGCCGACATCCGAGCCCGTGCCCTGGATCATGAGGATTTTGGCGGTCATCGGCGTCACGAACTCCTGCGCAGCCGCCCCAAGGGAATGAAGTCCGGCGACGTCGGCGTACAGGGCCGGCGCTCCCAGTCACCATACCAGGCCTCCACCTCCAGGCCCGCTTCGTCCAGCGCCTGTTCCAGCTCGGAACGCGAGGCAAAGGCAATACGCGAATGGGACGACAGCATCCGCCCCTCAGCAAGGATGCGATAGTGGGTGCCGTAGGTCACGATATCGGTGGCGGGGTCATGCGCGACGTCGTTCCAGGCCTCCACGGGCCCGAAACGTGGATGCTCGATCCGCCGGCTCGACTGCTCCGGCGTCCATTCGCGCCATTCGGCCACGGCCGGGTTGCGGCTATCGAAGATGAAGCGCCCCTCGGGCTCCAGATGTGCCGCGATCGTGCGCAGGGCGGCGATACGATCCTCCGGCGTGAGGAAGACCTGGAAGGCATGGCCGGTCATCACGATGAGGTCGAAGCGGCGGCCGAGACGCACGGTCCGGCCGTCGCCCTGCACCCAAGTCACCCTATCGCCCCCCGGGCGGCGGCGGGCAATATCGAGCATGGCAGTGGCGGGATCGACGCCAAATACGGTGCACTCAGGCTGAAGCGCCACTTCCGCCGCAAGATCGCCCGTGCCGCAGCCGAGATCGAGCACCGAAGCGCAGGCCGCCGCCAGAGACGCGCAGCATGCGCGATCGGCGCTCCACTCGTTCTCGACGTCATAGAAGCTGGCGATATCCGGATCCTCATAGAGCCGGTCGGGGCGGGCATTGTCGTGGTTCACGGGCTTGTCGATCCTGCTCAGCTCACGGGAGGAATTGCCTGCCTATCACCCCTATCCGGTGCCGCAAAGTCCGCCGATTCGCGACGCGTATTGCAACACCCTGTGCCCGACTGAACAGGCTTTGGTGCCAAACACGCATTTGGACATGGATTCGCCACGCACAGGCTTATGATGGGCGGGTACTGGAATCACCCGGCTGGGCTGTTTATCCTGCCGCCGATCGAGATATTTGGATGATGGCATGGCTGATCCCAAGGCAGGCATGAGCGAGGAAGCGGCCCGCGACGCGCGTGCCTTCGATACGCTCGTGCTGCGTGCAAGGCTTGCCCTATTCTGGGAACGAACCTGGCCGCGCCTGGCCGTGCCGCTGGGCATCGCCGGCCTGTTCGTGGCGCTGAGCTGGTTCGATCTGTTCGCCGTGCTGGCGGGCCTGCCGCGACTTCTCCTCTTCCTGGTCTTCCTTGCCGGTCTCCTCGCCTCGCTCTGGCCGCTCACCCGCTTGCGGCTTCCCAATCGGGATGCGGCGCTGCAGCGCATCGACCAGGCTATCGGCCTGCCGCATCGGCCGGCCACCACCCGTCAGGACAGGATGGTGCAAGGAGGCGGGGACCCGCTCGCCGAAGCGCTATGGCGCCGGCATCTGCGCCTCGCCTTGGAGGCGAGCCGCCGCGTGCGCCTCGGCCTTCCCTCGCCGGGCCTGCCGCAGCTCGATCGCTATGGCCTGCGCGTCGGTGCCATCCTGGCCCTGTTCGTCGGCTTCTTCTATGCCGGGGCCGAACGCCTGCCGCGCCTCCTCGACGCTCTTGCCTCCCCCAGACACGACATCGCCGCGCTGTTCTCAGGCGAAAACGGCGAACAGCCTGGCATGCGCATGGACGCCTGGGTGACGCCGCCGCCCTATACGCGCCGCGCGCCCCAGGTCCTCTCGCAGGCCAATCAGGGCGCGCCGATCCCGGTGCCGCAGGGCTCCGTCCTGGTCGTGCGCCTTGCCGGCGACAAAGGCGCGACAATCTCGGGCACCGAGATCGCGGCACAGGCCGGCACCGAGGACGTCCCCTCTTCGGCGGCGACGGATCAGGAAGCGGCCGTCGTCGAAAAACGCCTCAAGCTGATGGCCGATACCGGCGTCGATATCAGGCATGGCGACGGCAGCCTGACGCGCTTTGTCTTCACCGTCATCCCCGACAGGCCGCCCACCATCGCCTTCGAGGGGCCGGTGAAGCCCGACGGCAAGGGCGGCATGATCTTCAGCTACAAGATCGACGATGACTACGGCGCCACCGCCGTCGAAAGCCAAGGCACGCTGTTGACGGATGGCCATCCGCTCTATCAGCCGCCGAAGATCGCCCTCTCCGCGCCGGCAGGCCATGCCCGCTCCGGCACGGTGACGGCGACGCGCAATCTTTCGGCCGATCCGCTGGCTGGCGCAACCGTCAAGATGACGCTGGTGGTGCGTGACGATGCCGGCAATGAAGGTCGCAGCGAGCCGCAGGACGTCACCCTGCCCCAGCGCGAGTTCCAAAATCCGCTCGCCCGCGCCCTGGTGGAGCAGCGCCTCAACCTGGCCGTCGATGCCAACCAGGCCCGCGAGATCAAATACGCGCTGGAAGCGCTGATGATCGCGCCGGAGGACTTCACCAAGGACGCCGGCCTCTATCTCGGCCTGCGGACCGTGCGCGACCGGCTCGACCGCGCCAATTCCGATGACGCCTATCGCGACGCCGCCGACTATCTCTGGCAGATCGCGCTCGCCATCGAGGAGGGCGACGGCACGCTCGCCGAACGCCAACTCAAGGCCGCGCGCGAAAAGCTGAAGGAAGCGCTGGAACGCGGTGCCTCGCCAGAGGAGATCGAAAAGCTCACCCAGGAATTGCGACAGGCCCTCAACGATTTCCTGCAGGACTATGCCAAGCGCCAGCAGCAGGCCCTCAAGCACAATCAGAAGCCCGGCGACAAGCCCGCGCGCAACATCACCCCGGAGGAATTGAACAAGCTGCTCGACCAGCTCGAGAATTCGGCCAAGAACGGCAAGAAGGACGATGCGCAGAAGCTGCTCTCGCAGCTCGACGACATCCTCAACAACCTGGCCAATCCCGAGGACAGCGTCGGCCAGGGCGATCCCTCGATGCAGCAGATGCAGCAATCGCTCAACGACATGGGCAAGATGATCCTGCGCCAGCAGCGCCTGCGCGACCAGACCTATCGCCAGAACCAGCCCTTCGGTCAGGGACAGGAGGGCCAGGGACAGGACGGACAAGGGCAAAACGGACAGGGCCAGGAGGGCCAAGGTCAGAGCGATCAAGGCCCGGGTGATCAAGGCCAAGGCGGACAGGGTCAGGGCGGACAGGGTCAGGGGCCGTCTGGCCAGGGGCAGCAAGGCCAAAACGGGCAAGGGCAGCAGGGCAACCCGGATCAAGGCGGCCAGGGCGAGGCTTCCCCCTCCCTCGACCAGCTGAAGGAGCGCCAGCAGGCGCTGCGCCAGCAATTGGAGAAGATGCAGAAGAATCTGCGCGAGAGCGGCGCGGAGACACCCGGCTCCCTGGGTGAGGCCGGGCAGGCCATGCGCGATGCCGAAAACCAGCTCGGCGAGCAGGATGGTGAAAACGCCGTCAATTCGCAGGGGCGGGCGATCGAAGCCATGCGCAAGGCGGCAAAGGGGCTCGCCGAGCAGATGGCGCAGGCCCGCAAGAACGGCAAGGGCCCGCAGCAGGGCAACAACCGTGGTGGTCGCGATCCTCTCGGCCGGCAACTCAACGGCCCCGACCCCGGTGCGGACGGATCGACCGAAGCCTCCCCCTCGAGGCGCGCCGGTGAAGTGCTGAACGAACTGCGCCGCCGCCTCGCCGATCCCAACCGCCCCAAGGCGGAGACGGATTACCTGGAGCGCCTGCTCAACAAGCAGTGAACGATCACTCGAAAGCAGGCGGAGCGCCTGCGTTCGCCCTTAACACTGGCTTGCTCCTGGGACGGCTTCGAAGGCGGGAAGGAAGACACCTGCCAAGGGCCTATTCGGCTCGGCCGAGCCTGGCGCAAACCTTCAATGCCACGGCGCCTCAATGCATGGCGATGCCCGTTGCGCGCGCCGGCGCCACCTTGCCAAAGTCGGTCAATGGTGGGACACACGCCCGGTCATAAAGGAACCGGCCGCGCCATGAATCCCTCCTCCGAAACGGTCGCAGGAAGCGCCAATTCTACCTCGGCGCTGCGCTACTGGCTGGCCGGCGCGGGCCTGATCGCCCTCGCGGCGCTGATTCTCTTCGCCATGGGCCGCAATCCGATCTGCACCTGCGGCACGGTGAAGCTCTGGGTCGGCGATCCCAACACCGCCGACAATTCCCAGCACATCGCCGACTGGTACACGCTCTCGCACGTCATCCACGGCTTCCTGTTCTTTGGCCTGTTCTGGCTGGTGGCGCGGGGTCGCCCGCTGGGCTTTCGGGCCCTCTTGGCTCTGGTGGTCGAGGCGGGCTGGGAGATCCTCGAAAACAGCCCGCTGATCATCAACCGCTATCGCGAGGGCACCATCGCGCTGGGCTATGAGGGCGACAGCATCCTGAACTCGGTGAGCGACATCCTGTTCATGCTGGTGGGCTTCCTCATCGCCTCGCGCCTGCCCGTCTGGGTGACGGTGGCGCTCGCCATCTTCTTCGAGCTGCTCGCGCTCTATGCCATCCGCGACAATCTCACCCTCAACGTCCTCATGCTGGTCTACCCGATCGCCGGCATCAAAGCTTGGCAGGGCGGACTGTAAGGCTTCCCGGCCGGTTGACAAATCGGCCTCTCCCTCCCCAAGTCGCAGCATTGCGAAGGGAACCGACCGCCTCGGCCAAAGCGTTTTACGATTTGACGTAATCGGCAAGAATCGCAAAGACGCGTTGAAGTGATGAGCTAGAATAATAGGGTCTTCGGTCATGAACGCGCTTTGCTCCGGCGCACGCCGCATCCTCTTCCTCAGCGTCTCCGCTGGAGCCGGCCATATGCGGGCAGCCGAAGCGCTGAAGGAAGCCACGCTCTTGCTGGCGCCCGATGCCAAGGCGATGCATCTGGACGTGATGGACTATGTGCCGTCGACCTTCCGCAAGATCTACACCGATTATTACATCAAGCTCGTCACCAAGCATCCGGCCCTGTGGGGCATGCTCTACCAGGCGAGTTCGGAAGCCCAGCCCGACGCGGTCTCCCAGAAATTGCGGCGGGCGGTGGAACGCCTCTCGACCCGGCCGCTGCGCAGCGCCATCGACGATTTCGCGCCCGACGCCATCGTCTGCACCCATTTCCTGCCGGCCGAACTCCTGATGCGCGAGATCGGCAAGGGGCGGCTCGACGTGCCGGTCTTCGTGCAGATCACCGATTTCGACCTCCACCGCATGTGGGTGATCCCGCGCATGTCCGGCTTCTTCGCCGGCAATGAGGAGGTCGCGTTCCGGCTGCGTGCCCATGGCATCGAGGCAGACCATATCCACGTTACCGGCATTCCGATCATGCCGGCCTTCGCGCAGAATCATGACCGCGCCGCCTGTGCCGCCGCCTTCGGGCTCGATCCCGCCAAGCGCACCTATCTGTTGATGGGCGGCGGTGCCGGCCTCGGCGTCGGGCCGGTGGCCAAGCGCCTCATCGCCGCCGATCCCGAGCTCCAGCTCGTGGTGCTGGCCGGCAAGAACAAGAAGACGCTGGAGGAACTCGAGGCCCTGGCCGCGAGCCAGCCCGGCCGGCTCTTTCCGCTCGGCTTCACCAATGAGGTGCCACGCCTGATGGCGGCGGCGGATCTCGTCATCACCAAGCCCGGGGGCCTGTCCACCTCCGAATGCCTGGCGATGGGCGTGCCGATGCTGCTCAGTTCCCCCATCCCAGGGCAGGAGGAGCGCAACGCCGATTATCTCATGGAGAACGGCGCGGCCATGAAGGCCATCGACGAGATCGGACTCGAGTACCATGTCGCCCTGCTGAAGGCCGAGCCGGGGCGCCTGGAAACCATGCGCCGCCAGGCCGGCACCCTCGGCCGCCCCGAGGCCGGGCGGGACGCCATGCGCATCGTGCTGGAGGCTCTGGCGTGACCGGCCTCGACCTTCCGCACGCCCCGGCCGTAGCGCGGCGCGGCGGCCTCGCCCAACCGCTGGCGCTCGTCGTCCTGGTGCTCGTGCTCGCCTTCTTCTTCGCCAATGTCGAGATCCAGATCGAAGGCGGTCATGGTTGGGCTACCAGCCTGCCGACCTGGCGCATCGAGCATCACTGGCTGCTCGACATCTTCTGGGGCGGCCGGCCCATGACCGGCTATCACGCCTGGGTGTTCCCGTTCATGGCGATCTTCTTCCATTTTCCTCTGGTGTTCGCCTGGGCCTGGTCCTGGCGGCTGGAAGCGCGCGTGATCGCCTGCATCATGATCTTCTGGCTGAGCGAGGACTTCCTGTGGTTCGTCCTGAACCCCGCCTTTGGCCTCGCCCGCTTCAGCCCCGAATTCGTGCCCTGGCACATCCACTGGTTCTGGGTGGCGCCGGTGGACTACTGGACGATGTCGACTGCAGGCATCGTACTGCTTATCTGGTCTTATCGGGGCTGGGAACGCCTGTTTCCGAAGGCATAGACGAAACCGCGAAAATCGGCTCCAAGGACGATGTTCCTTCAGGGTTGCACGATGATTCGCCGCTCACTGTCCTTTGCATTGCTTTGCGTTTTACTTGCCGCCTCGCCCGCCCTTGCCCGAGACGCCGGCATCTGCCGCGGCTTCAATATCGAGGACGATCCGCTCGGCGTCGATCTCTACGAAGTCACCGCGCCGGGCCGGACCTATTTCGTCAAGAGCGCCTCTTCGGACGGCGAGGATTGCCCCTCGACCTCGGCCGAATGCCAGGCCCGCAGCTTCCTGATCACCGGCGACCGCGTGGTGGTGAACCGCACTTCCGGCGGCTTTGCCTGCGCGAGCTATCTCAACCGCAAGGGTTCGGACGTGGCGCTGTGGCTGCCCCTCTCGGCCCTGCGCAAGAGCAATGTCCAGCCCGATTGGAAAGGCAATTGGCGCAACGCCGAAGGCAACGCCATCCTCGATATCAAGGAAATCAAGGGCGGTGACATCTCGGTGAACGGCTCGGCCTCCTATAACAACGGCCAGAGCGTCAATACCGGCGAATTCAACGTCTTCGGCGAGGCGCGGGAGTCGACGCTCACCTTCGCCTATGACGGCGAAAAACAAGGGCGCATCGAAGATGCCCGCAGCGGCGACGGCACCTGCACCGTGCGCATGGCCCAGCTCGGCCCCTATATCGCGGTGGTCGACAACAATGCCTGCGGCGGGTTGAACGTCACCTTCACCGGCCTTTATTTCAGGCAATGATCAGAGAAAGAGACATGTTCCGTTCCAGTCTGGGCGCCGTAGTGCTGCTCGCCGCCGCCACCGGTTCCGCCTTCGCCGCCAACGGCGTCTGCCGCGGCTTCAACTTCCAGAACGACCTTTCCGCCATCGGCCTCTACGAGGTTGCCGAGAGCGGACGCACCTTCTTCATCAAGGGACCGACCAGCCAGCGTGAAAGCTGCCCGTCCCTCTCGCCGGCCTGCCGGCAGCGTTCCTTCCTGGTCGAGGGCGACAAGGTGGTGGTGAACGAGATCGAGGGCGATTTCGCCTGCGCCAACTATGTCGACCGCAAGGGCACGGACATTGCGAGCTGGCTGCCCTTGTCATCCCTCTCGCGGGTCCAGGTCCAGCCGCGCTGGGACGGCCGCTGGAGCACCTATGACGGGCGCTCGGTCATCACCATCAAGACGACCGGCAACGGCCGCATGTTCGTGCGCGGCAACGCCACCTACGATGCCGGTACCTATGTCAACACAGGCGAATTCGAGGTCGAGGGCGACGCCAACGAGCAGGACTTCGCCTTCGGCTATTATGGCGGCCAGCAGATGGGCTATGAGGAGGCCAATGCGGGCCCCAAGCGTTGCGCGGCCCGCATGGTCCAGCTCGGGCCCTATATCGCGGTGATCGACAACGATGCCTGCGGCGGCGAGAACGTGCGCTTCACGGGGCTTTATTCGCGGCAGTGATTGAAGCGCGAACATCTCAGCAACATGAATGCATGTCGCTGAGATGTCCGCGCACCAAATTTGCCTACCCCCGCATCCTCAGCCCTTTGGGATCGAACAGCGGCTCGGGCGCCACCCTGGCCGGGCGGCGGTCACCGATGATCTCGATCTCATAGGGCGCCGAGGCGTCGAAGGCCGCCGCCTCGACATAGCCGAGCGCCACCGAGGCCTTGGCGTGATGGGCATAGCCGCCCGAGGTGACCCAGCCCACCACCTTGCCATCGAGCCAGATCGGCTCGTCGCCGATGACGTCGGCATGAAGGGCGTCGACCACGAAGGTGGCGAGGCGGCGCCTCGGGCCTTCATCGCGGGCGCGCAGCAATGCATCGCGTCCGATATAATCGTTCTTCTGGGTCGAGACGAAGCGCTCGAGCCCAGCCTCCCAGGGCGTATATACAGGCCGGTATTCGCGCGACCAGGAGCCGAAGCTCTTTTCCAGGCGCAGCGAGTTGAGGGCGCGCCCGCCGAACAGCCTGATGCCAAGACCGGCGCCTTCCTTCATCAGCAGATCGAACAGCGCGCGCTGGTGCTCGGGCTTGACCCAGATTTCATAGCCGAGATCGCCCGTATAGGTGACGCGCCCGATCAGGGCGGGCAGGATGCCGACATTGAAGCGGCCGACCGCCATGAACGGGAAGGCGTCCTTCGAGAGATCGGCGTCAACGAGGCGGGCGAGGAGTTCGCGCGACTTCGGGCCGGCGATCTGCAAGCCGACGAGGTCGAGGCCATGGGCGCGCAAATTGACGCCGGCCTCGGGCAGGCGGGCCTGGAACCAGCGCATGTGATATTGCTCAGCAAGCCCCGAGCCGAAGATCATGAAGCGGTCGTCGGCCTCGCGAGCCAACGTGAAATCGCCGATCAGCATGCCGTTTTCGTTCAGCATGGGCGTGAGCACCATGCGCCCCCTCGCCGGCAGGCGGTTGGGCAGGATGGTATCGAGCCAGGCTTCCGCCCCCTTGCCTGAGATCTCGTATTTGGCGAAGTTCGAGATCTCGAGCAGGCCGACGCCCTCGCGCACCGCGGCACTCTCGGCGGCGACATGCGGGAAGTCATTGGCGCGGCGGAAGGAGAAATCGTCCTTGGCCTCTTCCTTGGAGGGCGCGAACCAGAGCGCGTGTTCCAGGCCGTTCATGTCGCCGAACACGGCGTTGTGGCTCTCCAACCGGTCATAGACAGGCGTGGTGCGAAAGGGACGCGCCGCCAGCAGTTCCTCGTTGGGGAAGCGTATCCGGAAGCGGCGGGCGTAGTTCTCGCGCACCTTGGCGTTGGTGTGGGAGAGCGTGGTCCAGTCGCCATAGCGGGCGACATCCATGCCCCAGACGTCGAAGCCGGGATCGCCATGCACCATCCAGTTGGACAAGGCGAGGCCGACGCCGCCACCCTGGGAGAAGCCGGCCATGACGCCGCAGGCCACCCAGTAATTGCGCAGGCCCCTGATCGGGCCGACCAGCGGGTTGCCATCCGGCGCGAAGGTGAAGGGTCCGTTGATGACGCGGCGGATGCCGGCATTCTCGAAGGCCGGGAAGTGACGGAAGCCGACTTCCAGCGACGGGGCGATGCGGTCGAGATCGGGTTCGAGCAGGTTTTGGCCGAAATCCCAGGGCGTGGTCTTCTCCGACCAGGGCTTGCAGGCCTGCTCATAGGTGCCGAGCAGCATGCCGCCGCGCTCCTGGCGCATATAGATCTCGCCCTCGAAATCGAGCGCGGTGATCACCTCCTTGCCGGTGGAGGCGTTGATCTCGGCGACCTCGGGCATGTCCTCGGTGAGGAAGTACATATGCTCCATGGCGAGCACGGGCAGCTCGAGGCCGACCATGCGGCCGCATTCGCGCGCCCACAGCCCGCCGCAGTTCACCACATGCTCGGCGTGGATATTACCCTGCTCGGTGACGACGTCCCAGCTGCCGTCCTCGCGCTGGGCCATGTCGACGACGCGGTTGCGCAGCACGATCTCGGCGCCGAGGATCTTCGCCGATTTCGCATAGGCGTGGGTGGTGCCGTAGGGGTCGAGATGGCCCTCCAGTGGATCGTACATCGCACCGGCGAACTGCTTTTCGTCGATCAGCGGCATCAGCTTCTTGGCTTCGGCGGCCGAGATGATCTCGGTGTGCATGCCCAGATACCGGCCCTTGGCATGGGCCATCTTCAGCCAGTCCATGCGTTCCTTGGTGCCGGCCAGCATGACGCCACCGGTGAGATGCAGGCCGCAGGACTGGCCGGACAGTTCTTCGATCTCCCGGTATAGCTCCACGGTATATTGCTGCAGCTTGGCGACATTGGGATCGCCGTTAAGCGTGTGGAAGCCCCCCGCGGCGTGCCAGGTCGAACCCGCCGTCAGCTCCGCGCGCTCGATCAAGGTGATGTCCGTCCAGCCGGCCTTGGCGAGATGGTAGAGCACCGAGCAACCGACGACGCCACCGCCGATGACGAGGACACGGGTGTGGGATTTCATGGGGGAGTTCCTTGGTGTGGGATTCCCATCTCCCAGGTTGGGAAAGGGGCCAGGGGTGAGGGTTGGGACCAACGCCTATCCCCTCACCCCCAGCCCCCAGGCCATTCCAAGTGGAATGGCCGATACCGACTCGGGAGAGGGGAGTAACGTTTCAAAAATCCGTGGGCGCGCCGCCCTCTTCCTTGCGCTTCGCCACGAAGGCCGCGAGCTCCTCGCGGATGGTCGGATCCATCGGCGGTTCCTCATAGGCAGCGAGGCGTTCCTTGTAGATCCGGTTGGCGCGGTCATAGCCGGTGGGCGATCCCGCCTCCTGCCAGGTCTCGTAATTGCGCCAGTCGGAGATCATCGGAGCGAAGAAGGCATTGCGATAGCGTGCCTGGGTGTGGGCGCAGCCGAAGAAATGGCCGCCGGGCCCGACCTCGCGGATCGCCTCCAGCGCCAGTTCGTCGTCATCGACCTGGAAGGGCATCAGGAAATGCGTGATCATGTCGAGAAGGTCGGCATCAACAACCATCTTCTCGAAGCTCGCATGCAGGCCACCTTCCATCCAGCCGGCGCCATGCATCAGCAGGTTGACCCCGCCCATCACCGCGCCCCACAGCGAGAACACGCTTTCATAGGCGGCCTGTACGTCAATGGTGTTGGCCGCGCAGGTGTTAGAGGAACGGTAGGGCAGGCCGTAGCGGCGGGCGAGCTGGCCGCCCACCAGCGCCGCCTTCATCTGCTCGGGCGTACCGAAGGCGGGCGCGCCGGTCTTCATGTCAACATTGGAAGTGAAGCCGCCATAGGCGAAGGGCGAGCCCGGCCGCACCGACTGGGCCAGCACCAGCCCGGCCAGCGCCTCGGCATTCTGCTGGGCCACGGCGCCGGCGATCGTCACCGGCGCCATGGCGCCCGCCAGGGTGAAGGGCGTCAGCACAGTAACCTGGTTGCGGCGCGCCATCTGGATCACGCCCTCCATCATTGGCGTATCCAGGCGCAACGGCGAGGAGGAGTTGATGATGGTGAAGAGCGAGGGTTCGCGCTCCAGCGTCTCCTGGTCGATGCCGCGGGCGATGCGCGCCATCTCGATGGCGTCGAGATTGCGCTCGCGGCCCAGCGAATAAGCGTGGATCGGCTTGTCCGACAGGGTCAGCATGTCCGAGAGCGCATCGAGATGGCGCACGGAGGCATGGATGTCGGCCGGCTCGACCGGATAGCCGCCCCACAGATGGATGGTGTCGAGCGTTTGCCCAAGCCGGATGAGGTTCTGGTAGTCCTTGCGATTGCCAGGCCGGCGGCCGCCCTCGCGGTCGGCCACATTGGGGGCGCTCGCCACCGAGCAGAAGGCGAGATGATCGCCGCCGAGCACAACGTTGCGGGCCGGATTGCGCGCATGCAGCGTGAAGCTTTCAGGTGCGAGGCCAATCTTGGCCTCCACCAGACCGTGGGGAAAGCGCACCCTGTCGGAACCCGGATCAACCTCGGCGCCTTCGGCCTTGAGAATGGCCTTGGCCTCGGCATGCAGCACGTCGAGGCCGATCTCTTCCAGGATCTGCAGCGCGGCGAGATGGATGGCCTCGAGCTGGTCGTCCGAGACGGCCTTCACCGCCGGAAACGGGCGCCGGGGCTGGGGCTTGCGAGCCGGGGCCGCACCACCGGCACGCTGGCGCTCCTCGCGGCCACGGCGGCGCGGCCGCTCCGAGGTTTCGAGCGAAAGTTCCATCGGAGTTTCCATGGCGTGCCATTCCCCTGTCCGAAGAGCACGGGCCTGTCATCCCCGGCCGAGCCCTTTATGGGCGAGTGGAAGGGGATCCAGGGGCCACGAGGCATTTTGGGCTCCTGGATCCCCTTCCCGAGGCCTGCGGCCTCGCCGGGGATGACAGCACTCTTCGATTCACGAATTCGAAGAGAGCCTAGCGCGCACCTGGACCTGCCGCCACGGCGAAACGGCGCTATCGTTTTTTTGGATCGGGCCATCGAATAAAGGCGCACACGGCGCGCAGGGAGCGGAGATAGAGTTGGTGTGCCGGTCTGCTCAGCTCCATCGAAATCGATGGAGCGGGACCGGCATCTTCCGGCCTCCCATGCCGGTCTGAAGACCGGCACACCGAAACAGAGTTCCCCATGTCCCGCTACCAGCTTTCCCATCTGCCACGCATCACCGGAGGGCCGGGGGCCCGGGAACTCGCCGGTGAGCTTGCATCCGCCAGGCTCGGCAAGGGGGCGCAGGTGCTGCTGGTCGCCGATCCCGGCCTGAAGGCGACCGGCCTGATCGACGATGTCGAGGCGTCGCTGCGCAAGGCCGGGCTCGGCGTCTCCGTCTTCACCGAATTCGGTGGCGATCCCACCATTGCCTCGGCCGATGCCGCAGCCGCCCAGGCACGGCGCACCAAGGCCAAGGCTGTGATCTCGCTCGGCGGAGGCTCCGCTCTCGACCTCGGCAAGGTGGTAGCCGCCGTCGCGACCACGGCCGCCACGGCCCGACGCTCCGCGCAGGACTACGAATTGTGCAAGCGCCCCTTTCCACGCAAGCGCCTGGTCTCATTGGTCATCCCCACTACCTCCGGCACGGGCTCCGAATGCACCCGCACCGCCATCCTCACCCGCTCGGACAAGGCCAAGGTCTGGCTCTGGGGCGAGGAGCTCAAGCCCGACGAGGTGATCCTCGATCCGGAAACCACGCTCTCTTTGCCGCCTGTGCTGACGGCCTGGACCGGCATCGACGCCCTCGTCCACGCGCTGGAGGCCACCACCAACGGCAACGCCACGCCGGCCAACAACGTCTATGCACATGAGGCCATCCGCCTCGCCGTCGCCAACCTGCCCGATGCCGTCGGCAAGGGCAGCGACCTCGCCGCCCGCGAGGGGCTGCAGCGCGCCGCGGCGCTGGGGGGCATCGCCATCGACAATTGCGGCACCGCCGTCGCCCATAATATCGGCCATGCGCTGGGCTCGCTCCGCCCGGTCCAGCATGGCCGCTCGGTGGCGCTCGGCATGATCGCCACGCTCGATTGGAACATCGAAGGCGATGACGGGCGCTTCGCCGCCGCCGCGCGGGCGATGGGGCTCGCATCATCAGCCGCCTTGCCCGCCGCCTTCGAGAAGCTGGTGCGCGCCATCGGTATCAAGGTCTCGCTTGCCGACGAATTCGCCGGCATCACCTCGACGCGCCTCGCCGAGCAGATGGCCCGGCCCGAAAATGCCGCGATGCGCACGTCCAACCGTCGCACGATCGAGGAGGCCGACCTGATCCGCTTCGCCGAACGCGTGCTGACGCAGGCCTAGGAGCGCAGTGCCTCCAAGAGGCGGACGTCCCGTCCGCTCTTCCTATCGACACGCCCTTCGTTTTCAAAAGCCGGCTTAAAGCCGGCGGTCCCAGGAAGGCCCCCATGCTCACCACCCCCCTCACCCGCTCCGACTGGGAAGCCAAGGCCGCAGCCCTCAAGCCGGAAGGCCGCGCCTTCATCGGCGGCCGCTACGTTCCCGCTCTTTCCGGCAAGACATTCACGAAGACCTCACCCATCGACGGCCGGACGATTGCCGAGGTCGCCGATTGCGGCGCAGAGGACATCGAGGCGGCCGTGACATCAGCCCGCGCCGCCTTCGAGGATGGGCGCTGGCGCCTGAAGCCGCCAGCCGAGAAGAAACGCATCCTGCTACGCTTCGCCGAGCTGATCCGGGCCGATCTCGAGCATCTGGCTTTGCTTGAAACCCTCGACGTCGGCAAGGTCATTGGCAACTCGCTCGCCGTCGACGTGCCCTTCTGCGCCGACTGCATCCAGTATTACGCCGAGTTCGCCGACAAGAGCTTCGACGAGGTTGCGCCAACCGGACCCAACGATCTCGCCATTGTCAGGCGCGAACCGCTCGGGGTGATCGGCGCCATCGTGCCCTGGAACTACCCGCTGATCATCACCGCCTGGAAGATCGGCCCTGCCTTGGTCGCCGGCAACTGCGTGGTGCTGAAGCCGGCGGAGCAGTCGCCACTCTCGGCGCTGCGTCTGGGCGAACTCGCCCGACAGGCCGGCCTGCCGGACGGCGTGCTCAACGTTGTGCCCGGTTTCGGCGAGAAAGCCGGCAAGCCCCTGGCACTGCATCCTGACGTCGACATGATCTCCTTCACCGGCTCTACCGAAGTGGGCAAGCTGATGCTGCGCTATGCCGGCGAGAGCAACATGAAGCGCGTGGCGCTGGAATGCGGCGGCAAGAGCCCGCATGTCGTGCTTGGTGACGCCGATCTCGACGCCGCCGCTTCCGGCATCGCCTGGGGCATCTTCTATAATCAGGGCGAGACTTGCCACGCCGGCTCGCGCGTGATCGCCCATGCCTCGATCAAGGACGAACTGGTCCGGAAGATCGGTGAGGTCGCCAAGAGCCAGATCCCACTCGGCCATCCGCTCGATCCAACAGCCCAGATGGGCGCCCTGGTCGAAAAGGGCCATATGGAGCGCGTGCTCAGCTATATCGACATCGGCACACGCGAAGGCGCGACGGTGGCCCATGGCGGCAGCCAGGCGATGGCAGGGAGCGGCGGCTACTATGTCGAGGCCACCATCCTCGACGGTGTCGAGCCGCAGCACCGCGTGGCTCGCGAAGAAATCTTCGGCCCGGTCGTGGTCGTCAGCACCTTCACCGACGAGAGCGAAGCGCTGCGCATGGCCAATGATTCCATCTACGGCCTCGCTGCCGCGGTGTGGACCGGCAATATGAACGCCGCGCACCGCTTCACCTCGGGCATTCGCGCCGGCACGGTGTGGGTGAACTGCTTCGACCGCTCTTCGCTCGCCACGCCTTTCGGCGGCTTCCGGCAATCGGGCTTCGGCCGCGACCGCTCCCCCCACGCCATCGAGAAGTACATGGATTTCAAGACAGTGTGGACAGCGTACTGATTTGGAGCGCGGACATCCCATGAAAATCACCAGCATCGAGATTACCCATCACCGCCTGCCCCTCGACCCGCCCTTCCATGCGAGCTGGGATTCGAAGCCGCGCACCGCCTTCGACGCTACCATCGTGCGGGTGACCACCGATGAGGGCCTCACCGGCTATGGCTCCGGCGACACCATGACCGGCTTCGAGGGCCATGAGCGCTTCTTCATCGGCCAAGATCCGATGGCGATCGAACGCCATTACCGCATCCTCTCCAACATCCAGTTCCATTACGGCCGTTGCTGGCCGCTGGACCTGGCATTGTGGGACCTCGCCGGCAAGATCACCGGCCAGCCGGTGTGGAAGCTGCTCGGCGGCCTTTCGAACAAGGTGGCCGCCTATGCCTCCTCGGGCACGCTGCGCAAGCCCGAGGAACTCGCCGACGCGGCCGAGGCCTATCTCGGCCAGGGCTTCAAGGCACTGAAGATCCGCTTCCATCGCGGCGACTGGCGGGCCGACATCAAGGCGTTGGAGGCGGTGCGGGCCCGTATCGGCAACCGGCTCGACCTGATGGTCGACTGCAACCAGGGCTGGCGCATGTCCTGGGACGCCTATGCGCCGTGGACGCTCAAGGAGGCGATCCCTGTCGCCCGCGAACTCGAACGGCTCGGCGTCTACTGGATGGAGGAGCCACTGCACCGCTCCGACCGGGAAGGCATGCGGCGCCTGCGCGAAATGGTCGACATCCGCATCGCCGGCGGCGAGATGACGCGCGAGCTCTACGAGTTTCGCGACCTCATCCGCGATGGCTGCCTGGACGTGCTGCAGCCCGACGCCGCCTTGGTCGGGGGCATCACCGGCCTGCGCCGCGTCGCTGCGATGGCGCAGGAGAACAATCTCACCTTCACGCCGCATACCTGGACCAATGGCATGGGCGTCGCCGCCAACTGCCACCTGACCGCGGGCCTCGCCGACGCGCCCTTCATCGAATTTCCCTACGACCCGCCGGAATGGAGCCTGCCGCGCCGCGACTTCATGATGACCGAGCCCCTGGCGGTCGACGGCGAGGGCATGATCACGCTGAGCGAAACGCCCGGCATGGGCTACGCACTGGACGAGAAGATGCTGGCGAAGACGCGGATCGGCTGAGGTTTTCGCTCCTATCGTCCCCGATGCCGCGACAGCACGAGCGTGGCGCGCGCCCTGATACCGGGAAAGCGGGTGTTCACCCCGCTCCAGCGCCAGAACAGCCGATTGCCTCGCCGCCAGGCCGTCACCATGCCGCCGTCGACGCAGGTGCCGCGGCCGTAGCGGATATGCTCGCGGTAACGCACGATGGCGCCGTGCTGGCTGCGCCGGATCAGTACCCCGCCGCAATGCAGGCTGGGATAGTCGATGCGGGCGTTGCCGTTGATGTCGAAGACGAGATGGATGCGCCAGCGGCTCGGCGGCGCGCCGCGCTCGCTCTGCACGCCGGTACCGACCCAGGCGAGATGGCGCTTGGCCGGCAGCGTGGCGGCAAGCGCCGGAACCGTCGCGGCGACGAACAGGAAAGTGAGGACGAGACGGAGCATGGTCTTCATCCCCTTTGCCTAGCCAGAGCCACGGGCCTTGGCAAGACGATGTCACTCACGGTTGCGAAGAGGTAAGCTCGCCTTCGAAATAGCGGGGAAAACGCATCATGGCCGATGCCGGTGATTTCAGGCGGATCGCCCTGTCGCTCGCGGGCACCAGCGAGGCGCCGCATTTCGAGCGCACCGCCTTCAAGGCCGTGCGCATCTACGCCACCCTCGCCCCCGACGGCCTGAGCGCCAATCTGCGCTTCACGCCGGAAGAGCAGGAATTCAAATGCCTGCTTGCCCCTGATGTTTTCCGCCCTGTTACCAATGCCTGGGGCCGGCAGGGCTGGACCACGCTCACCCTCTCAGCCGCGAGCGAAGCGGAATTGCAGGACGCGCTCGCGATGGCGTGGAGGCACGGTGCACCGGCGAAGAAAAAGCGATGAGTTCATTCCATGCCGCCTCGGCGTGCCTTGTTTCGATTCCGGTCCCGTGGGAGAGAATCGGAAACGGAAGCAGAAAAAGGGTTGGAATGACCGAGCATATTGCAATCGGGGCTGTCTACGCCCGAGCTTGGGTCCTGTTCCGGCAACGTTTCATCTGGCTGATATTGCTCAATGTTCTACAGACTGTGGGCGTGTCGATCGGCTTGTTCCTGCGAGAATTCTTCCTGGCGGCGTCTGTGTCTCCCAATGCGCCCTCTTACTATGTTCTCGCCATCCATCCGGCCGGTGCCTACGGCCTGCCGGTTGCAGCCGGTGCTCTGTTCCTGTTTGCCAGCATGGGCATGGTGCTGGTGATGGATGAGGGGCGCACCACAAGGACCAGCAGCGCCTGGGGTTCCCTGCTGCGGCGCTTCGTGCCGGTTCTGCTTGCCGTCGTCCTGTGTTTCGCCGCGCTCGGCTTCATCCTTTATGGTTGGGTCACCCTCATGGAGAGCCTGTCGCGCTATTTCGCCAGCCGTATCCTCCTGCTCGGCCTCAGCCTCGCGACCTTGGTCCTTCTGATCACCGTCTCCGCCCTGCTCTTCGCCACGCTGCCGGCGGCCGTGCTGGAACGCGGCGGCCCGTTCAAAGCCATCCGTCGCAGTTTCTCCCTTACCGCAGGGCAGCGCTGGCGGATCGCCGCCATCATCATGTTGCTGCTTCTGGGGCTGGTCATCGCCTTCATGATCATGCGGATAATCGCGCCCCCTCTTGGCGCCACGCTGGGCCTCTCCAGCAGCACCACCGTGGCAATCGCGATCTGGCTTGCCTACGACCTGTTCCTGTTGATGCTCAGCTTGCTGGTCATGGCGGCCTATCAGCAGATGGTCCGCCTCAAGGACGGTATTTCGGCCGAGGATGCCGGCAAGGTCTTTGAATAAGGCCCTCAGCGGGCCCCGGCTCGCGCCGCCACGCGTGCCCGCCCCTCCGCCACCGTCTGCACATCGGAGAGTTCGTCGATACGCAGGGGCACGCCGAACCAATGCACCGCCAGGGCGATGGCCAGAAGGCCTGCCACGGCCAGCATGGCGCCAATCGGCGCGGCATCAGGATCAATGCTCGCCAGGGCCAGCCGGAGCAGGATGAGGAACGCCAGCGCGAGCAACAGGAGCCAGATCGCCGCCATCGAGACTACGGCGGGGCCGAAGGCGACACCGACCTTGCAGTCGCAGGCAAGGCAGCGCGCCGAGCCCGTCGGCCCCAGCGTCAGCTTGCGCCGGACGGACAGGCAGGGCGCTTCCCCGCAATGGGGGCAGATATTGGCCATGGCAGGCTCCGCTCAGGCCGTCCGCAGCCGCGCCGCCCGTGCCTCCCACCAGACCAGGCCGAGGCTGGCGACGACGATCAGGGCAGCACCCGCGAAGACGTGGGGCTTGGGAACATCCTGCCACAGGAGGTAGCCATAGATGAAGGCCCAGACCAGACCGGTATATTCCACCGGCGCCAGGGCCGAGGCCGGAGCGTAGCGATAGCCCTCATAGAGCAGGTACTGGGCGACGCCCGACACCAGGCCGAGGCCGAGCATCAAGCCCCACCCCATGGCATCCGGCGTCTTCCAGATGAAGGGCAGCGCCGCCCCGCACACCAGCACGAACAGGCCGGATGTGGCGATCATCTGGTTGGCGGTGCTTTCGGAGCGGTTGATCAGGCGGATCAGCACGGTGCCCCAGGCCCAGCAGAAGGCGGCGAACAGCACCATCGCCGCCGGCAGGAAGTCGGGCCGGCCCGAGGGATCGGCCGCCACGATCACGCCGAGGAAGCCGGCAAGCACGGCAAGCCAGCGCGCGACGCTGACCTTCTCCTTCAGGATCAGGATGGAGAGCACCACCGCCATCACCGGCGCGCCGAAATACATGGTGGTGAGATCGGCGAGGCCCAGATAGCGCGAAGCGTTGTAGAAGCTGAGCCAGGCCACCAGCAAAAGCAGGCCGCGCGAGGTCAGCGCCCATTTGTTGCGGCTCTGCCAGATCGGCGGCTGGCCCTGGCGCCAGGCGATCGCCATGCCCACGACCAGGATGACGACCGAGCGCAGGAACAGGATCTGCGGCACCTCATAGCTCGCCACCAGCCATTTGACGGCGGCATCCTGGATGGCGAACAGGCAATAGCCGACCGAGGCCAGCGCGATGCCGGTCAAAGGGCGTGAATCGGGGGGAGAAAGGGGAGGCATGAAGGGGTACGCGAGGCAGCAAAACGGAGCTGATGGACTGGCTATACCATCGTCCCCGGCCCGACGCGAGCGAGAGCCCTGTGCTCAGATGTCGCGACTAGCCTTCTCCCTAATACCAATCCGCAGAATACATGACCCATCATCCCCGGCCGAGCGCAGCGAGGGGAAGGGGATCCAGGGGCTAGCGAGCGTAGACCCCGGCCCTGGATTCCCTTCCCGCCTCCTTCGGCGGCGCCGGGAATGACAGCGTTCTATCCACACGCACCGGTCACGATTCATGAAGGTTGGTATAAGTGGCTCGGAGCCCTCCCGCCGGCATCGCTCGCGAGCCGAAACGTCGAGACCGACAGACTGCCCCCTTCCTTTGGCGCCCCTAACCTCCATGCGTCATCATGCCCCTCGTCCAGGTCGCGCAGGGAACATTGAGTTTGGCCGAACCGGATGATGTAAGAGGATGCGATTTTCTCCCGATCGCCGCGATCAACGGGGTTCGACATCATGGACAGGCGCTGGCTGCCGCTGAACGCTTTGCGGGCCTTCGAGGCGGTGGGGCGGCAGGGGAGTTTCACCGGCGCAGCCCAAAGCCTGCTGGTCTCCCAAAGCGCCGTCAGCCGCCATGTCATCGGCCTGGAAGATTTCCTCGGCGTGCCCCTGTTCGATCGCAAGCCGTCGCAGCCGGCCCTGACCGAGGCCGGCAAGCGCCTCCTGCCTGTCGTCGAAAAGGCCTTCGAGCGCATCGACACCACGCTGGAGGAGATCATGCGCGAGCGGGGCGAGCCGCAGCGCTCTCTCAGGGTGCTGCTGCCGACGACCTTCGCCCAGCGCCTCGCCGTGCCGATCCTGCGCCATTTCCGGGCCGAATTCCCGGATCTCCGGCTCGACATCGATTCCCGCCCCGTGCCTGGCAATGCCGAGCGAGAGGCCGACGTCGCTGTGATCTACACGCCGCCGCGGGTAGCGCCGCAGGTACTCGACCTCCTCTGGATGGTGAAGCTGACCATCCTGTGCCATCCCGACGTCGCCGCGCGAGCCGATAGCACCGACATCGCCGGCTTCCTGGCCGCCAACGATCTCCTCCACGTCAAGCTCGACAGCCGTCCTCCAGCCTTCCTGTGGCAGAATTTCGCCAGGGCCGCCCATGTCGCACCGGGATCGCTCGATCGCGGCCTCGTCTTCGATACCGCCCAGCTCGCGGTGCAATATGCGCTATCGGGCGAAGGCCTGGCGCTGGTCGATCCCGTGCTGTTCGAGGACGAGATCCGGGCCGGCCGCCTGGTACGCCCCTACGACATCCATGTCGATGACGGCTATGGCTATTACCTCTCCATCCACCCCGATGACCTCGACCGCCCGGAGATCGCTTTGTTCCGTTCCTGGCTGATCCGCCGTTTTTCGCGACCGCCCTTCCTTCAGGAAAGCACGGCGCCGGCCGTCTGAGCTGCCTTCTCCACACCCCCTTCCACCCGCTCTCCTGCCACGAGTTCGCTGCCTTGCGTTCCTCCTACGCTTCCATCGCCGCCCTGCTGGTCGCCGTCGCCGGCGTGCTGGCCGGCAATGGCGTTCTCACCACGCTTTTGCCGGTGCGCGCCGAGCTCGAGCATTTTCCGGCGCTGGCCATCAGCCTGATGGGCTCGGCCTATTTCGGCGGCATGCTCGCCGGCGCCTTCCTGACCCCGCGCCTCGTCCAGCGCTTCGGCCATATCAAGGCCTTCGGCCTGTCCTCGATCTGCGGCGCGGCGATGATCTTGGTCGCCGGCACCCTGGTCGAACCGCACGCCTGGGTGATCATCGGCTTCCTGCGCGGCTTCTTCTTGGCCGGCATCTACGCCATCGTGGAAAGCTATCTGCAGGGCAGGGCTGAGAACCGCATCCGCGGGCGCCTGCTCGGCCTCTACTCGATCACCCAATATGGCGGCTGGGCCATCGGCAACCAGTTCATGCGGCTGGGCGATCCGGCCGCCTTCACCATTTTCGGTATCGCTGCGGCGGTGGTGATCGTCTGCCTGGCGCCCTTGCTGCTGATCGAGGACGGCCCGCCACCCAGGGACGGCCGTCGTCCCGGCATGCGTCTCCTCTGGCTCCTGCGCACCACGCCGGTCGGCTTCGTCTGCGCCACGCTGATCGGCTTTGCCAACGGCCCGTTCTGGTCGCTGACGCCTGTCTACGCCACCAAGCTCGGCATGGACGGCGTACAGACCGGCACGCTGATCTCGGCCATCACCTTGGGCTCGGCCGCCTTCCAATTTCCGGTCGGCCGGCTCTCCGACGCCTTCGACCGGCGCAAGGTGCTGATCGGCCTCACCCTCGTCACAGCTCTGGTCGAGATCGGCATCTACTGGTCCGGCAAGCTCCTGGTCGGCTGGCCCTTCGTGATCACCGGCTTCGTGCTGGGCGGCATCATCTCGACGCAATATTATGCAAGCTCGGCCTATACCAACGACATCACCGGCCGCGACAATGCCGTCGGCGTCGCTGCTGCCCTGCTGTTCCTCTATTGCATCGGCGCCGTGCTCGGTCCGATCACCGCCTACTCCATCATGCAATGGCTCGGCGATCCCGGCCTCTACCTCCACAATGCCGGCATTCACGCCGCCATGGCGGTGTTCATCCTGCTGCGCGTGCTGAGGAGCCCCGGTCCCGACAAGGCTGGCACGACCACAATCTGATCAGCCATCTCACAAGGATCTTCTTCTCCCCTCGCGGGAGACGGCTTGTCGCGCCCCCAATTTGCCATCCCTACCAATGCGCCGCCACTGCCGCGCAGCCGATCAGGCCCGGCGTTGGATGGGTGATCAGCCGGATCGGGATCTCGCGCAGGAACTTCTCCAGCGGGCTCTTGGCCTCGAAGGCAGCGCGGAAGGCGTCCTCATCCATCAGCGGCGAGAGCTTCTGCACCACGCCGCCATAGAGGAAGACGCCGCCCTTGGCCGCGAACATCAGGCCGACGTCGCCGGAAAAGCGGGCGAGATAGTCGAAGAACAGATGCGTGGCCTCCACCGCCACCGGATCGCTGGCCGCCACCGCCGCCGTGCCGATCTCGGCGGCACTGCGCTCGGCGGGATGGCCGGCAAGGGCCGCGAGCGCGGCGTCGATGCGCTGCAGTCCCGGCCCCGACAGCACATGCTCGCCCGAGACGCGGCCGATCCTGCTGCGGATGAGCTCATGCGCCTTGCCCCAGTCCCCGGCCGGCGCGCCGATCTCAGCATGCCCACCCTCGGAAGGCACCGCGATCCAGCGCGAGCCACCACGCACCAGGGCACCGACGCCCAACCCGGTACCGGGCCCGAGCACCGCCATATTGCCGCCGGCCGCGCTGGCGGTGACATTGCCGATCACCGTGGTGTCGGCCTGCGCCAAATGCGGCAAGGCGTGGGCGACGGCCTCGAAATCATTGATCACGTCGAGACGCGCAAAGCGCAATTCCGCCGCCAGGGTCGGCGGATTGAACAGCCAGCTCTGCCGGTTGGTCGGCCCGACCATCTCGCCTGCCACCGGTCCGGCAATGGCGACGACCCCGGCATTGGGCCGCTCGCCGACATCGGCGATGTAGGCTTCGATCGCATCCCGGAAGGTGGGAAATTGCTTGTTCTCGTAATGCCGCTCGCTGCGATAATCGGTGCGGCCCTGAACGACGAGGGCAAACCGGCTGTTGGTGCCGCCGATATCGCCCAGCAAGGTCAGGTTCGTCATGAGAATCTCGTCTCCCCGAGCAGCGCGTTCACGGCTGAACGCTTGTTTGCTCTAACTTCTTGTTTCCAGCCAATCCAACGAACTGGCTAAAGCGTCTCTGCGATTCTCGACGATTCCGTCAAATCGCGAAACGCTGTTGATTGTTACCGGTGAGGCTGACAGTTGCGGATGAGATTTTCAAGCCTGCCCGCATCAAGATGTAGCGCCTGCATTCCCCCCGTCAAAGCCCTTTGAAGAACCGAACACGGATCAATCCGGCCGTCCTTCGTGCTGCCGCCAGGCCGGCCCGATCACCGGATGGGCCATCAGGGCCTTGTACAGCGCCCGGAAAGCCGGCAGGGCACGCGCCTGCTCGTGCCAGCCGGCGATCATGGCGGCATAGACATCGACGATGGTGACATTGTCACCCAGCAGGAAGGGCCCGGCGATCTCGTTGGCGAGCAGGGTGAAGATGCGGTCGGAATCCTGCCGGGCCGCTTCGGCGACCGCCGCCCGCGCCGCCTCGCTGGCATCGGTGGTGAAGCGATCGGCGTAATAGGTTCGCAATGCGGCCGGATAAGCATTGGTCGCCAGGAACATCAGCCAGCGCAGCGAAACGGCCCGCGCCGTAGAGCCGGCGGCCGGCAGCAGACCGGCCCCGGCGGAAGCCTCGTCGATGGTGAGAAGGATCGCCGCCGTCTCCGTCAGCACGGTGCCGCTGGGCAGGATCACCACGGGGACCTGTGCAGCGGGATTGACGGCGAGGAAGTCGGGCGCCTGCTGCTCGCCCTTGTCAGTATCGATCAGGATGCGCTCGGGCGTGATTCCCGCCCAGGCAAAGGCAACGTCGACGACCAGGGAGCCGGTGCCGGGACACCAATAGTGCCGCCACTGCCGCATCGCATGTTCCTCCCGAGCATTACCATTGCCGTTTTATTGTTAGGCCGGATTCCGCCTCATTGCGAGCCGGATGATCAATGCGGACGAGACGCCATGGACTGCTTAGGACAGCGGGATGGATCGGGAAGGCCCATATCGGTCTTGCCAGACTAATGGCCGCCGATGGCGAAGGCACAGCCCCTATAGTGCCTCTTACACGGGAAAGTGCCGGGCTCGCGCCGGCTCGTACCTGGTTGCAGGCAAGCCAGAAGGCCCGCACCTTGCGGACCACGATCATTCATCGAGAGGCAAGGCGGGAAGGGCATCCCGATATCGCATGCCGGCACCGAAGGTCGGGACGTCCCCGCCCTTCGGCAGCGGCCACCTCAGTGGGAGAGAAGCAGCAGAATGAGGAGTCCCAGGATCAGCACGAGAGCGCCGGGCTTCCAGCTCCAGCTCTTCACCGCCATGCCGAACACGGTGGCGATGGTCGACAGGATCGCGATGATCGAGCAGATGCCCCAGCGTCCGCTGGTGCCACCGATGGCCAGCGCAACCACGATGCCCAGAGTCCAGGCCATTCCGATCGCGGAAAAACGCAGGAACCCCTCATAGGTGTTCTTGTGATCGGAAAAGTCGTGCGAGGTCATCGTGTCGTGATGTGCTTCGGCCATTTTCATCCCCAGAATTGGACAAGGGCCTTTAACCCGAAGAGCCGCTTTATGCAATGCGGCGCTTTGGTGGCAGGCCCCAGCCAACGGCGAAGCTGGCATCAATACCAGGCATCGGACATGGCTGCCTTACGCTCGGCCACGAAAGCCTCCAGAGCCTCGCGCTTGCCCGCATCGAGCGGCGGCGGCGCGTAGGCTTCCAGCATCGCCTTCCATTTGCGGTTGGCACGCTGGACGATGTCTTGGCTACCCTCCTCGCTCCATTGCTCGAAGGAATTGTTGTCCGAGAGCGGGAAATCGTAAAAGGCGGTTTCATAGTTGCGCATGGTATGGGCGCTGCCGAGGAAATGCTTGCCCGGCCCGACCTCGTGAAAGCCGTCGAGGGCGAAGGCGTTGTCGTCGACCGGCATGCCTTGCGCAAAAGTGTGGAAGGCACCGAGTTGGTCCGCGTCGATCACGAATTTCTCATAGGACATCGCCAGGGCGCCTTCGGCCCAGCCGGCCGCATGCAGGATGAAATGGGCACCGGCCAGAAAGGCCGGCCACATCGAATTGGCGCTCTCATAAGCGGCCTGGGCGTCGGGGATCTTGGAGGCGCACAGATTGCCGCCGCAACGCAGTGGCACGCCGAGCCGGCGCGCCAGCGCGCCGATGCCGAGATAGCCGAGCGCCGGCTCCGGGGTGCCGAAAGTGGGAGCGCCGGATTTCAGCGACATCGAGGACAGGAAATTGCCGAGGATGGCCGGCGCTCCCGGCCGTTCGAGCTGGGTGAGCGCCACGCACATCATGGCCTCGGCAAAGCACTGCGCCAGCGCCCCCGCCGTGGTCACCGGCCCCATGGCTCCCCCGAGGATGAAGGGCACGCACACGGCCGCCTGATTGGCCCTGGCATAGGTGCGGATGACGCGGGATGCCTCGCCGTCCAGCACCAAAGGTGAATTGGTGTTGACGTTGCCGAGGATGACGCAATTGGCGTCGACGAACTCGGCCCCGAACAGCACCCGGCACATCTCGATGGAATCGGCGGCTCGCGGCGCCGTGGTCACCGACCCCATGAACGCTTTGTCCGACAGGGTCATATGCGCCAGCACCATGTCGAAATGCCGCTTGTTGACGGGCACGTCGACCGGCTCGCACACCGTGCCGCCGGAATGGTGCAGCCAGGGCGTCAGATAGGCCAGCCGCACGAAATTGCCAAAATCCTCCAGCGTGCCGTAGCGCCGGCCGCGATCGGCATCGGAAACGAAGGGCGAGCCATAGGCCGGCGAGAACACCGTATTGGGCCCACCGATCACCACCGAACGCTCGGGATTGCGGGCGTGCTGGACGAAACTCGCCGGGCAGCTCGCCTGGATGATCGAACGGATCAGGCCGCGCGGCGGGCGGATGCGCCAGCCATCGGTGTCGGCACCGGCCAGGCGGAAGAGGTCGACGGCTTCCTGGTCGCCGCGGATCTCGAAGCCGATCTCCTCGAGGATGCGGTCGGCGTGCTCCTCGATACGGACGAGGGCTTCCTCCGACAGGATCTCGTAGGGCGGAATCCGGCGCGTGATATAGGCGGGTGCCGCCGGCCCGCTGCGCACCCCGCGCCGTCCCGAACGGGACCGCCTCGTCTCGGCCGCTACTTCCGCCCTCATCGTGCCACTCCTGAGTTGGACAGAGTGATGCTAGCTGGACGAAAATGTCTCAAAGACTGAAACCGGACATTCCCTGTTCTGCAGGCGACAGTTTCTGGCCGTTCAGTGCACGGGGGAGATGATGGTGACGGAATGATCAAGCGAAAGCCGCCGGATGGCGAGTTCCGCCGCCATGACATTGTCGAGCCCGGTCAAGGTCGTTTCGGCCTCGTCGCCCTTCGCCTCATGGCGGATTTCCAGCGTGCCGAAGCCGCGTTCGATGCTTTTGCGCTCGACGCCCAGAATGGCTCTGCCGGAAAGGACTTCCTCGATGCCGCTGCGGATGGAGATCAGCACCAGGCGCCGATCCGTGATCAGCACCACCCGATCCTTGGCGCGCCGGTAGGCGGCCCAGGGCGCGCAGGTGAGGTAAAGCCCGAACAGGAAGGCCGGCACGGCGAGGAGGCTGAACAGGGCCGGCAGGATCAGCGAGCCGCCACTGTGGACGGCCTGCCAGACGGCCACGAGGCAGGCCCAGGCGATCGGCAGGCTGAGAACCGCGAGAAGGACGCCGGCGCCGAGGGTCGGCAAAGCGTTGCGCGCGGCCTCGCGCGGATCCGGCGCAGTGACGTAGACGATCGGCTCGGCGGGCGCCAAAGCCTTCACCGTCGCGCGTCGCGCCGCCTCGCTCAGCGTCAACAAGCCAGACATGGTTCCTTCCGGTCCAATTCACTGTCACCCAATTTGCTTGTCACTTGCGCCGTCTAGCCATAAAAGACCGGGCAACAGAGCCTTATCTCACACGGTTTGAACACAATGGACAAGTTCGTCACGCTCACGGGCGTCGCTGCGCCGCTGGAAATCATGAACGTAGACACGGACATGATCATCCCCAAGCAATATCTCAAGACCATCAAGCGCACGGGCCTCGGCGCGGGACTGTTTTCCGAGATGCGCTTCAACGATGACGGCAGCGAAAATCCGGATTTCATGTTGAACAAGCCCGCCTATCGCCAGGCCAAGATCCTGGTCGCCGGCGACAATTTCGGCTGTGGTTCCTCGCGTGAGCATGCCCCCTGGGCGCTGCTCGATTTCGGCATACGCTGTGTGATCTCCACCTCCTTCGCCGACATTTTCTACAACAACTGCTTCAATAACGGCATCCTGCCGATCGTCGTCTCCGAGTCCGATCTCGAAAAATTGTTCGACGATGCCCGGCGCGGCGCCAATGCCACGCTGACGGTGGATCTCGAAGCCCAGGAAATCCACGGCCCGGATGGCGGCAGCGTCAAGTTCGACATCGACCCGGCCCGCAAGAACAAGCTGCTCAAGGGCCTCGACGACATCGGCGAGACCATGGAGAAGACCCCCTCGATCGCCACCTTCGAGCAGAAGACGGCGGCGTCGCGCCCCTGGATCTGACCTCGCGGCCCTGAAGCCTGTCTCCGCCCCTTCGCGCCCCCCGCGGCGGCGCTGTTCAATTGGGAAAGGACGACACCGAACGAGGCCCGGCAATCTCTTCTCGAAACCGGGAGGGACTGCCGGGCTTTCTCTTGAAAGCGCAAGATGTCTGAAGGTCGGCCGCTTGCGGGCCTTCACAACGCCGTAGGCTTTGCTCGGGGGCTCAGGGCGAGAATGAGGGCTGCATTTCAGCCGCCGGCAACCGGGCGGCTGCGCACCTTCATGCACTTGCCATGCCTGGTTGCAAAGCACGCCTGAGACTTGCTTCGATATCGCCAACTCTTGCGCATTACCAGGGGTGACGTTGGGAAATGACCGCTGGAGCATGATTTGCGCCAGCCTTACTGTGCCGAATAATGAAGAATTAACGATGATCAGCTTGTAGTAGGCGCGCGATTCGCATGCTCATTCTGATTCCCGGTTTGGAAGGTCCGTGATGCCCCAATTGTCCCGCCGCCTGTTCATGCTCGGCGCACCGCTCCTTCTCGCCGGCTGCGCCTCTTCGAAGCGCCTGTCAGCCGACTCGATCTTCGATGGCTGGGGCGGCAGCGATTATGACTATGGCGAAATCTATGCGGGCTTCGAGGACAACGGCAATCCGGTCCCGGCGATCGATCTGCGGCGGATCGATTCAGCCTTCCTGCGCCGGGAAGTCTCGGACCCGACCGGCGAGGCGCCGGGTACCGTGGTCGTCGACCCGGCCAATCACTATCTCTACCACGTGCATGAAGGCGGCAACGCTACGCGCTATGGCGTGGGCGTCGGCCGCGAGGGCTTCGCCTGGAACGGCCGCGCGACGATCAAGCGCAAGGCGGTATGGCCGCGCTGGACGCCGCCCTCCGACATGGTGAAGCGCGACAGCGAAGCGGCCAAATGGGCTGGCGGTATGCCTGGCGGACCGGGAAATCCCTTGGGCGCACGGGCTTTGTATCTGTTCCAGGGCGATCGCGACACGCTCTACCGCCTGCACGGCACCATCGACCCCTCCTCGATCGGCAAGTCGATGTCGTCGGGCTGCATCCGCCTGCTCAACCAGGACATCATCCACCTCTACAACAACACCCCCGTCGGCTCCCGCGTGGTGGTGCTCGGCAGCGGCGGCGGGGACGTCGACGACCAGGAAGCGGCGATGTAATATCGATGCCTTGCGAGCGGAGTGAAGCCGTCCAGCATTGCGCCGAATATATCGATTGCCGGGCCGCTTTGGCGTCCTCGTAACGACGTCCTCGCCAGTCAAACCTATCGCTGACTGACATTACAGCTTCCACGTGACGAAATTTTCATGCGCAACCCTCTTGCGCATGGACCATCGCAGACCCGATTTTCAGGCCATGACGAACGGGTTCCTTCCGATGCATTACGCGCGCACCGCCCTGCTCCTCGCCGGCATGACGGCCCTGTTCATGGTGATCGGGCTCATGCTGGGCGGCAAGGGCGGCATGATGATCGCCCTTCTGGTGGCCGTGGGCACCAACCTGTTCGCCTATTGGCGCTCGGGCGACATGGTGCTGTCGATGTATGGAGCCCGCGAGGTCAGTCCCGCCAGCGAGCCGGGGCTCTACAAGCTCACGGCCGGGCTTGCCCGCAATGCCGGCCTGCCGATGCCCAAGCTCTATCTGATCGACGATCCGCAGCCCAATGCCTTCGCCACCGGGCGCGATCCCGCCAATGCAGCCGTTGCCATCAATACCGGCCTGCTGCAGTCGCTGTCGCGCGACGAGGTCGCGGGCGTGATCGCCCATGAGCTTGCCCATATCAAGCATCGCGACACGCTGCTGATGACCGTTACGGCCACGCTGGCCGGCGCCATTTCGATGGTGGCCAATTTCGGCATGTTCTTTTCCGGCAATCGCGAGCGCAATTCGCTCGGCCCAATCGGCAGCATCCTGCTCGCCGTGCTGGCGCCGCTGGCTGCCATGGTGGTGCAGATGGCGATCTCGCGCTCACGCGAATATGAGGCCGACCGCCTGGGCGCCGAGATCAGCGGCAACCCGCTGGCGCTCGCCTCGGGCCTGGCGCGCATCCAGAATGCCGCCCATGCCATTCCCAACGAGCAGGCCGAGGCCCATCCCGCCACGGCGCACATGTTCATCATCAATCCGCTGTCGGGACGGCCGATGGACAATCTGTTCTCGACCCATCCCGACACCCAGAACCGCATCGCCGCGCTGGAAGAACAGGCCCGGCGCATGGGCGCGGGACGACAACCGCCCCGTCAGGGCGGTTTCGTCGAGGGCGTCAATCTCGACGACCTCGGCCCTCGCGGCCCGCAAAGCCCGAAAGGCCCGGAGAATCCGAAAGGCCCGTGGGGCTGAGCCGACGTACCAGGAAGCATTGAAAATGCCTCATGGATCCGTCCCGCGGTTTTCGCCGGATCCTTGATCCGGTGCCGGAAATCGCGGGGTGTTCAAGTCTCGGATGCATCGGCATCGTCGAGCCTCGATATCACTGGATCTTGGCGTAGCTCTCGGCAAAGCCCGTAAGCGGCAACTGCACGCTGACATCGTTGCGCTGCAGGTTCTGGAAGGTCGTCTTGAGCTGCTTGCCCGTCTTCATCCGGGCCAGCAGCCCGGCATCGAGCGGCGTGCCGACATAGCAGCCCGCGCCGTCGCAGGTCTGCAGGGGATAGCTCACCGGCTGGCCGTCATCGACCTGCAGCTTGAGGCCGGCTGGCAGATAAAGCCCGAGCGGCAGGCGCACCAGCACCACGGGAGCGCGGGTGTCGCTGGGAACGCGTACCGAGAAGCCGACCACGAGTTGGCCGGTATTGTTCATCACCGCATTCTCCTCGACCACGCAGTCGAGCGGCCCCTGCCGAGCGTCCGCGGTGCAGCGCGTCACCCAGCCGGGTGCCGCGGGAGCCGGTGCCGCGGAAGGCGCCGCAGCTGCCGCCTTGGGCGCCTCGGGGGCGGCAGGCTTCTTGGCCTGCGCCTGTGCGCTGCCCGCCAAGAGGCAGGCCAGCCCCGCAGCCACCGTCATTTCAACCACACGATGCATCGTCGCCTATCCGTCCTTCGATCTTACCAGCTGTAGCGAAGCCCGCCCGACCCGGTAAGATCGTGCGAGGATTTGGAGAAATTGCCGCTGAACTTGCCGTAAACCGACAGGCCCGAGGCCGAGACCAGGTTCACGCCCGCTTCCACCAGGGCTGAATCCCGCGGCGCCGAAGCGCCGTAGACCACGAAATTATAGCCGGGCGCTGCGGTGAAGCCAGCCTCGACCGAACGCCGGTTCGCGAACTCATGCACCCATGAGGCGCGCAGGAAGGGTTCGAGATAGGTCGTCTCGCCGAAATAGAAGCGGGTATCGATCTGCGCGCCCAGGAAGGATGGGAACGAGTTGATGGTCCGCCCGGCATAATTGAGGGCGAGCCCGCCATCGGTGCCCTGGGCGTGCTCGGTCGAGCCGTCCAGATGCAGGGAAGAGAACTGCAGCGCCGCGAACGGCGTGACGTTCACGCCGGAGAAATTGGCCTTGTAGCCTCCCTCCAGACGCCCGCTGATGGCGCGGCCATCGAAGCTGTTACCGAGCGCGTCATAGGCGCCCGCCACCGGATTGACCGGGGCATCCGTGCCCTGGATCATAGCGTAGCGCTGGATGGTGGCGTGCATCACATCGAAGCCGAGCAAGCCGTTGGCGTAGAAATTGCCGTATTTGGCCGCCCCGTACAGCGCGAAATGGCCGGCATCCACCTTGCCGGTGGTGGCGCGCTGCTCCACCCCGAAGCTCGAATGGCCTCCGCCGACCGACAGGCCGATCAGATAGTTGGGATCGAGCTGGTAATCGATGCCCGCCGCGAGGCCCTGGTTGTGGGTCTTCAGATTGCCCGAGCCAACGACGGTGTTGCCGTCGAAGGAGGAACTGCCGCCATAACCGGTGACCCAGGCACGCCACAGGCGGATGTCGCAGAAGGAAGCGCCCTTTTCGGTCTTCCCACCGACATCGGCGCTGCAGCCGCCGACGGTCTTGCCGGTAAGATCGACCGCATTGGCGTTGCGCCAGAAATCGGCCTGCTGCATCACCGAGCGCATGAAGGCCCCGCTGTCGGAGAACAGCGTCTGCTGCACGCCGGCCGTGCCTTCGCCGTCGATGGAGTCGTAGGTCTTCTGCAGGGAGGCCAGGTCCGGCTGGAAGAAGATGGCGGCCGCCAGCGGCACGAATTTGGGCGAAGTCTGGTCGGTCTGGATCGCATTGATCGCATTGCCGACGGCATGCCCGTTCCTCGTCAGGCCATCTGCCGAGAAGTCGATCTTGGTGCGCAGGATCGCATCATAATCGGTGAAGATCAGGCTGTACTTCGCCACCGCCGTGGGGATGGCGTCGATGGTCATGCCGTTGTCGCTGACACCCTTTTCGGTATGCACGATGACATGGTCGCTGGTGCCCGGCGTCGCCTTGCCGGGATTGAGGAGGTTGATCGAGACCTTGCCGGCGAGATCGGCCGCACCCGAGACGTTCACCAGATCGGTGAAGCCGGGATTGCTCAGATCCGGCACGGCCGCCACCAGCGTTGTCGCCGACGACGACGTCGTGCTCCAATTGGCGTTCCGGTCGAGATCGAAGTCCAGCATATAGGTGCCGTCGGCCTTCTGGGAGAAATAGCCGGTCTCGTTGGTGGTGAAGACCCGGTTGATGCCGCCCACCGCCATGAAGCCGGAATTGCTGAACAGATGCGCCGCGGTATCGCCAAGCTGGATGGTGTCGCCGGTAACGAACCAGGCGCCGTTCTTGTTGTCGAAGCTGTTGAGGCCGGCGCCGAGCTTGACCGAGCCGGTGACCAGGTTGGTGTTGGTCACCGCCTCGTTGCCGGCCGTGCCATAGATGGCGAGGCCATCGATCCAACCGGTCCCGATCAGCTTCCTGTCCTTGTCGAGGGCGAGACCGACGGTCTTGCCGAGGTCGGCGATCAGGCCGGCATTGCTCAGCGTATTGGTCGCGCCGTCGAGGAAGCCGACGCCGGCGCCCATGCCGGTGCCGCCGATGATGGTGCTGGCGGCATTGACGGTGATGGCGATGTTGCCATTGGTCTTGCCCGCGCTCTGGGCCAGGATGGCGAAGGAACCGGAGCCTGCCGTCGTGATGTCCCCGGTCTGGTTGATGGTGACATCGCCCGCCTTGCCGTCGCCGCCGGCAGAGCCGGCAAAGCCGATGCCGACGCTCTTGCCGTCGAGCAGGTTGGTCACCACGCCCTGCGCGGTTTCCGGCAAGGCATCGATGAAGGGCTTGGGCACCGTGAGGCCGCCCAGCGAATTGACCACGCCGCCGCCACCGCCGATCGACTGGGCGAAGATGCCGTGTGCATTGGTGCCATTGGTCGCGATCAGTTCGGCCGTGTTGGTGACGCTGACGTCACCGCCATTCCCGCCGCCGCCGGCATCCGCGCCCCAGGCGCCGAGCCCGGTCGCAGCGGCAGCATAGCCGCCGCCACCGCCAACCGACTGGGCGAAGATGGCCGTGGAATTCTGGCCGAAGGTCAGCAGCGAACCGGCATTGGTGACCTTGACCGTGCCGCCATCGCTGCCGGCCGCCGCGCCGCGCTCGAAGGAGACGAGGCCGTAGGTTTCGCCGGACGAACCACCGCCACCGCCGACTGATTGGGCCATGATGGCATTGGACTGGTCACCGGTGGTGATGATGCTGACGGTGATCGGCTTGACACTGGGGTCATTGGAAAGCTTGACCTGCTTGCCGCCCGCGGCATTGCTGACGGTCACGTCGCCGCCCTTGCCGCCAGCGCCTGACTTGCCGCCGATCGCTACCGCACCGAGGCCGCCGCCGCCGATGCCGCCGCCGCCGCCGACCGACTGGGCGAACAGGCCGTTGGAGAAGTCTCCCTTGGTCTGCACGAAGCCGGCATTGGCGATGCCGACGCTGCCACCATCGCCCGAGGCGCCACCGCTGCCGCCGACCTGCACGAGATTGACGCTGCCGACCAGGCTGCCGATGCCCTGCTTGTCATAGAGGAAGCCGCCGCCGGTGCCGCCACCACCGCCGATCGACTGGGCGGTGACACCATTGGATTCGCGGCCTTCCGTGAAGATCTCGCCGGCATTGGCGACCGCAACCGTGCCGCCATTGCCCGCGGCGCCGCCGGCACCGCCGATGGCGAGAGCGCTGAGGGAGCCGCCACCGCCCGTGCCACCGCCGCCACCGACCGACTGGGCAGTGATGCCAGTGGAGAACAGGCCCTTGGTGCCGAGATAGGCGTAATTGTTGACCGTGACGGCACCGCCATTGCCCGCCGCCCCACCATCGCCGCCGATATCGATCAGGCCGGAGCCTGCGCCGCCCTGACCGCCGCCGCCGCCGATCGACTGGGCGAAGATGGCGCCGGAGGAGATGATGCCGTTGGCCTGGATGGCGCCGACACTGACGTCACCCGACTTGCCGTTGGTCACCGTGACGATGCCGCCATCACCGGCCGAGCCACTGTCGACGCCGAGGAGATTGGCGAGCGCACCGCCGCCGAGGCCGATCGTGCCGGTCAGGCCCGCGACGGCATTGCCGCTGTTGCCGCCACCACCACCAACCGACTGGGCGAAGATGCCCCAGGAATAGATACCCTGGGTCAGGATCTGCCCCTGATTGTCGATCGAGACCGTATTGCCATTGCCGGCCGAGCCGCCATAGCCACCGACGGCGACCACGTAGTTCTTGGCGATGCCGACGGCACCGAAGGGCATGGCCGCGAGCGTGGCGTAATTGTAGGGACTAGGCACCACGTCCTGCAGGCCGATGATGGCGCTGCCGCCCTGGCCGCCGCCGCCGCCGATCGATTGGGCGAAGATACCGCTGGAGGCATCGCCCTTGGTGATGATCACGCCGTCATTGCCGACGGTGACCGTGCCGGCATCGTTGCCGGTGCCGCCGAAGCCGCCCACCGTCGCCTGGAAGGAGAAGTTGTTCTTGGTCTCCTCTGGCGCCGTGCAGACGACCGGCAGGGTGCAGGCCTTGGTCAGGAGCAGGGCCAGAGAATTGGCCTGGCCGCCATTGCCGCCACCGCCGCCGATCGACTGGGCCTGGATGCCATGTGAGCCATTGCCATCCGTCTGGATCGAGCCGGACTGGTCGACGGTGACATTGCCGGCGGTATTGCCGTCGCCGCCGAGGCCGCCCACGGAGAAGCTGACATTGATCGTGCGGCCCTGGCTGGCGCCGCCGACGCCGAGCACCCCCGAGAGGCTCGAGCCGCCATTACCGCCACCGCCACCGATCGACTGGGCGAGGATGCCTTGCGCCGCATCGCCCTGCGTCTGCAGATTGCCGTTGCTGGTGACCTTGACATCACCGCCGGTACCGCCGCTGCCGCCCTTGCCGCCGACGGCCGCCCCGAAGTTCAGATTGGTGTTTTCGCCGCCGACGCCGAACACGGCCGAGCCCGCAAGCCCGCCATTGCCGCCACCGCCGCCGATCGACTGGGCGAGAATCGCCTGCGAGCCGATGCCCTTAGTGCCGATATCGCCGACATTGCCGATGGTGACGAGGCCAGCACCGGTGCCGGCACCGCCGAAACCACCAAGCGAAGCGCTGATGTTCTTGGAACTGGTGCCACCGAAGGCGCCGGTGATCGACAGGCCGCCATTGCCGCCGCCGCCGCCGATCGACTGGCCGGCCAGGCCGATCGAATAATCGCCCGCCGTGGTGATCGTACCGTTGCGCGTAACGCTGACATTGCCGCCCGTGCCGGCCGCGCCTCCGAAACCACCCACGCTCAGGGCAACGTCGACGGCATTCTGGCTGACGCCGACCGCACCGGCAAAGCTCATGCCGCCATTGCCGCCGCCACCGCCGATCGACTGGGCCAGCACGCCATAGGCATGGTCGCCGAGGGTGGTGATCAGGCCCTTGGAGTTGATGTTGACGGCACCGGCATTGCCGGCAGCGCCGCCAAAGCCGCCGAGCGAAGCGGAAACGCCGGCTTGCGTACTGCCGGAAGCGCCGCCAGTGATGGTCGCCGCGCCACTGAAGCCGCCATCGCCACCACCACCGCCGATCGATTGCGCCAGGACACCGTTGGAGCCGTCACCCTTGGTCAGGATATTGTCGACGCTGGTGACATTGACCGTGCCGGCATGGTTGCCGGTGCCGCCGAAGCCGCCGACGGAGAGGCCCAAGCCGGCGGTCGCGCCCTGGCTGAAGGTCAGCGACAGCGCACCGGAGAAGCCGCCCGAACCGCCGCCGCCGCCGATCGACTGGGCATAGATGGCATTGGAACCATCTCCATCCGTCTCGATGGTGGCGCTGTTGTCGGTCGGCAGGACCTTGCCAATGTTCGACTTTATGGTGACGTCGCCGCCGGTGCTGCCCGAACCGCCGCCGCCACCGACGCTGACGGACGCGCTGCCGCCCGTGCCGGTGCTGACATTCAGGTTGCCGGCGACCGAAAAGCCGCCATTGCCGCCACCGCCACCGATCGACTGGGCCGCAAGGCCGTGGGCGAGAGCCCCCTTGGTGTAGATCAGACCGGTGCTGTCGACCTCGGCCGACCCGGCCTTGGCGCCATCGCCACCGAAGCCGCCGACGGAAACCGCCAGGCTGACATTCTGCTCGCCGACGCCGATGGCACCCGCCACGCTGGCACCGCCATTGCCGCCATTGCCACCGATCGACTGGGCCAGGATGGCCGTCGAGCCAGCCCCGAGCGTCGCTATATTGCCGATATTGCTGGCCTTGGCGTTGCCGGCCGTGGCGCCGCCGCCGCCGAAACCGCCCACCGAAACGCCCAGGGCAACGCCCTCGCCGATGGTCGCGCTGAGGCTGCCGGCAAAACCACCATTGCCGCCGCCGCCCCCGATCGATTGCGCCAGGAGGCCGAGCGACAGGTCACCCTTGGTCTGCATATTGCCGGTATGGCTGACATTGACGCTGCCGGCCTTGCCGCCATCGCCGCCGAAGCCGCCGATACTGGCATTCAGGCTGCCGCCCTGCCCGATCTGTAGCGAACCGGCAACCGAGAAGCCACCATTGCCGCCGCTACCACCGATCGACTGGCCGACGACGCCACTGGACAGGATGCCATCGGTCGAGACATCACCGTTGACGGTGACTTCGACCGCATCGGCCTTGGCGCCGTCGCCCCCCGAACCACCGACGCTGGCGCCCAAAGCGACGCCATTGCCGATATTGGCCGAGAGCGTGCCGGCAAAGCCGCCATTGCCGCCGCCGCCGCCGATCGATTGGGCCAGCACACCGGTCGACTGATCGCCTTCGGTCGCGACAGCGCCGGTCTGCAAGACCGAGACCTTGCCGGCCGTGCCGCCATTGCCACCGGCGCCGCCGACCGCAACCGCGATGCTCGCGCCGCCCTCGGGCGACACCGTGATGGCGCCCGCGGCGGCAAAGCCGCCATTACCGCCACCGCCCCCCAGCGATTGCGCCAGGATGCCGGTGGACGAGGTGCCGAAGGTTGCCACGATGCCCTTGTTGGTCACGCCGACATTGCCTGCCGTCGCGCCGCTGCCGGCAGAACCGCCGACCGCCACGGCCGCGCTGCCACCGCCTTCGGGCGCGAGGGCGATGCTGCCGGACACCGCAAAGCCGCCATTGCCGCCACCGCCACCGATCGATTGGGCCGCGATACCGGCAGAGAAATTGCCGAAGGTGACGATGTCGCCCGTGCTGCCGACGGTAACCGCACCGGCCGTGTTGCCGGAACCGCCATTGCCGCCGACGGAGGCCGAGAGGGAAACGACGCCCGAACCGGACACGCCGATGCCGAAGCCGCCATTGCCGCCGCCGCCGCCGATCGACTGCGCTGTAATGCCAGCCGAGAGATCGCCGAGCGTGGTGATGTTGCTGGCCTGCTGCGTGCCGTTCTGGACGTTCACCGTGCCGGCCGTACCGCCATCGCCACCGCTGCCGCCGAGCGACAGGGATAGGGCGCCGGCGCCACCGAGAGCCAGCGAGCCACTGAAGCCGCCATTGCCGCCGCCACCGCCGATCGACTGGGCCAGAATGCCGCCGCCATTGGCGGTGGTAGCCTTGTAGCTGCCGTCGGAAACGCTGCCCGTGCCGGCCCCGTTGACGATCTCGCCATTGCTGGTGACGTTGACCGCGGACGCGGTGCCGCCGCTGCCCCCGCTGCGGCCGACGGCGACCGACAGGCCGGCCGATCCGCCCAGGGTCGCAGCGATGCTGGAGCCGCCATTGCCGCCGCCACCGCCGATCGACTGGGCAAGCACACCGGCGGCATTGGTGCCGGTAACCTGGACCGCGCCCTGGTTGGTCAGGCTGACGCCGCCGCCATTGCCGCCATTGCCACCGGTGCCCCCCACGGCAACACCGATGGAAACGCTGGTCGACAGCGAGGCGGAACCCGAGAAACCACCATTGCCGCCGCCGCCGCCGATCGACTGGGCGACGAGGCCGTTGGAAGCCTCGCCCTTGGTGAGGATCGGGCCGGTGCTCTTTACCGTCACGAGGGAGGCATCGGCACCCGCGCCACCGCTACCGCCGATGGCAACGGAGGCAGCCCCGACGCCGCCGACATTGAAGGAACCGGAGAGCCCGAAACCGCCATTGCCACCACCACCGCCGATCGACTGCGCCAGCACGGCGTCGGAACGATCGCCCTCGGTCTGGATCGCGCCATTGCTGGTGACGGAAACCGTGCCGGCATTGTTGCCGGCGCCACCCTTGCCGCCCAGCGACACCGCCGCCGAACCGGAGACGCCGACCAGGGGAACGCTGCCGCTCAAGGTAGCCGCAAAGCCGCCATTACCGCCGCCACCGCCGATCGATTGCGCCAGGATGCCGGCCGAATTGTCGCCCTTGGCCAGGATGTTGTGGTTCTGGTCGACCAGGACGGAAGCGCCGCTGCCGCCGCTGCCACCGCCACCGCCGAGGGAAATTCCGGCGGAAACGCCGCCCGAAAGCGCGAGCGCGCCGGCAAAGCCGCCATTGCCACCGCCGCCGCCGATCGACTGCGCCAGGATGCCGGCCGAATTGTCACCGTCGGTCTCGAGCGTGGCCGTATTGCCCGTCGCGCCCGCCGGCTTATAGACCTTGACCGTTACGGCGCCGCCATTGCCGCCACCGCCTGCCGTCCCGCCGAGGCCGACATTGACATTGCCGGCGACCGAGAGCTGGCCAGCCACCGTGGAGCCGCCATTGCCGCCGCCGCCGCCCACCGACTGGGCCAGGATGGCCGCCGAATTGTCCTCCTTGGTCAGGAGGTTGCCGGTCGAGGTCACCGATACGGTATCGCCATGCCCCGCTTGCGCACCGCTGCCGCCGAGGCTCACCGACGCACCGACCCCGCTGATCCCCGCGCCGACGGCCAGGCCGCCATTGCCGCCACCCCCGCCGATCGACTGGGCCAGGATGGCGGAAGAGTTCTTGCCGCCGGTTGCGATGTCACCGTTGCTGTCGACGGTGACGCTCTTGCCCGATCCGCCCTTCTCGCCGCTGCCGCCGAGACCGACATTGGCACTGGCAAGGCCGAGGCCAGCCGCAACCGTCACGCCGCCATTGCCGCCGCCGCCGCCCACCGACTGGGCCAGGATGCCACTGGCATTGTCGCCTGCCGTCGTAATCACGGAGAGGTTGGAGACATTGACCGTGCCGGCATCGCCGCCCTTGCCGCCGCCGCCGCCGAGCGCGATCGAGGCCTGGACGAGCCCTGCGGAACCGGCCACCGCCAGGCCGCCATTGCCGCCGCCGCCACCCACCGATTGGGCGAAGATGCCGGTCGAGCCACTGCCATGCGTCTGGATGCTGCCCTTGGTGTCGACCTGGACATTGCCGGCGCCACCGCCGTCGCCGCCGCTGCCGCCCAACGCAACACTGGCGCTGATCAGTCCGCCATTGGCGCTGATGCCGAAGCCGCCATTGCCGCCGCCGCCGCCCACCGACTGGGCAAAGATACCGGCCGAGCGGTCACCCCAGGTGATGATCGAGGCGCTGCTGGCCTGAGAGGGATCGGCATTGTCACGAAGGACGCTGACATTCGCGCCCGTACCGCCGACGCCGCCCTTGCCACCCAAAGCCACCGTGATGCCGGTACCGACGGCCAGGGCATTGCCGCCATTGCCGCCGCCGCCACCGACGGACTGGGCAAAAATGGCGGCCGAATCGGTGACAAGGCTCGAATTGTTCTTGGCATTCACGCCCGTTTCGATGAGGCCGGCGCTGGTGACCGTGACGGTACCGCCATTGCCGCCCGAGCCACCCTGGCCGCCCACGGTGAAGAGGCCGCCTGAGGAGCCGCCATTGCCGCCGCCACCGCCGACTGATTGCGCGAAAATGCCTTGCGAGAAGGACTGGTAGGTCGTGATTGACCCGCCGGCCGCATTGGTGACGTTGACCGATCCGGCATTGCTGGTGGTCGAGCCTTTGCCGCCGATCGCCACGAGACCGCCGGAGGAACCGCCGTCACCGCCGCCGCCGCCGATCGACTGAGCGAAGATGCCGGTGGAATTGAACCCCTTGGTGGTGATGCTGCCGCCATTGACCGCGGTGACATTGCCGCCCGCGCCACCGGCTGCACCATCAGCCCCGAGCACGACGAGGCCTCCGCCACCCGAGCCCGAACCACCGCCGCCACCGATCGATTGGGCCAGGATGCCGAAAGAGTGGGTGCCGCTGGTGGTGACATCGCCAAAATTGCGCGCATCGACGGTACCGGCGTCGCCGCCTGTGCCACCCTGGCCACCAATGGCGCCGAGACCACCGGCGCTGCCGCTGCTGCCGCCGCTGCCGCCGATCGATTGGGCGAGCAAGCCATGCGAATTGGCGCCATGGGTGACGATGGTCAAGCCTTCCAGCGCCGTGACCGAGGCCGAGCCGCCGCGGCCCGCGCCCGATGCGTCGCCGCTGGAGGCGACGATGCCGCCGGCGCTGCCGCCCGCACCGCCCCTGCCACCCTGGCTGATAGCCCCCAGACCGCCGGAATTATCGCCATAGGTGGTGATCGTGCCTTCGCCCGCGGTCACGCTCGCCGCGCCCGCGGCGCCGCCCTTGCCGCCCTCGCCGCCGCTGCCGACCACCGTATAGGAGCCGCCGCCATGGCCGCCGCTACCACCGATGGACTGCGCCATCACGCCATAGCCATTGGTGACGGTGATATTGCCCTTGCTGGTCACGGTGGCGCTGCCACCGGCGCCACCGCTGCCGCCGCGCGCGCCGCCGCCACCGAGATAATAGTCACCGCCATCGCCGCCGTCGCCGCCCCGGCTGATGGCGATCACCCCAGGCTGTCCCGAGGTCGTCAGCGTCTGGCCCGTGCCGGCATAGTTGAGATTGAGACCGCCGCCCGTGAGGCTGCCGCCACCGGCGCCCGGCTTGATGGTCATCGTGCCGGCATCGCCATTGGTGCCGAGCGAGATGGTGATGGAACCATCGGCATCGTTGGGGGTGATGGCGGCGGGAATATCGACGGAGGTTGTGTCGTAACCGCCACCGCTCTTGGGTGTCTGAGTCTGTTTCGTATAGACGTTGCCCGATCCAGCCTTCGGCGTCAGCGTGATGATGGAACCGTCGCTGTAATTGATGACGGCGACGCCCGTGGTCTGGTTGAAACTCTGGCCGGTGACGGTCGGCGCACTGCCGCCGCCCGAACCGCCGCCGCCACCCGATGCCGGCGGCACGAACAGCGCGCCGTCATGGCCGTTGCCGCCATCCCCGCCATTCTGCTGCAGGCGGACCTGCCCGTTCACGGGCCCGCTCAAGGTGTTGACGTTGAGGGTGGTCGGGCCCGCATTCACCTGCACACCCCCGGATAGGTCTCCGGTACAGGTCTGCGTCGAACCACTGGTGGAGCAAGCCGCGAGAGCGGGCGTCGCCGCGCCGATGGCCGCCAGAGAGACGCCTAGCAGGCTGGACTTGAGTGCCCATATCCATCTCGGCGACGCCCCGTGCAAGATCTTGCCCTGCTCGGCAACGCAACTCAGGTCACGACGATGACGCGTCATTCGAAATCCCCACCCACTCAGACATCGGCGGGGATCTACGGCATGCTGATACCGCCTGGCCGCGACGCAGGACGTCGATGCCGGCTGGTGGTTCCAACAAGTTGAGATAACGAACCCCGCCGCGGGGATACTGCCTCCGCCCCCTCACCAGACCCGGCACATCTTACCCCCCGGTAAGGCCGAATCGGCTTAGGCGCGGATTTTTGGTCCCCGCGGACAAAAACTAACCCAACAATCTTTTCCATTCTATACGGCGAATGTCGTATTTTTAGGTTTTTACTTCACATTTCACGCTCAAGTCACGACTATATAAAATTAATCTCTAAAATGTATAGATATATACTTACACAGATGGAGGACCTCTATAAAGTTTTAATATTTAAATTACCTATACATAAATAGAAACAGATTAAAAATAATATGCGAGCAATATGAAACATAAACTAAAGTTAAAACGTATCATTTACTTTGTTTTTTAATTCAAACTAATCAAAAACCCGATAATGCCGCAAGTATCTGACGCTCATCTCGGCAAACGCCATGAGGGGTATTTTATTACTCCGCGCGACGCTGCACCGGAGGCGGCATTCACCCAATCTCAGGCGAGCGTCCTGACCCAATAGGCCACCGCCGGATCCTCGGGCCAGGTCGATGCGAGAGCCTGGAACAAACCTCTGGCCTCTGCCGGCTCGGAGGCCATCCGGTCATAGGCAGCCATATAGGCCTGACGTCGCTCGGATGTCGCGTCATCGGGCCAAGGGCTGAAGATCGCCGTCTGCGCCGCGCGGCCGCGTAGCACGACATTGCCGAGAGGCCGCAGCCGCTCCGGCTCGCCGATGGCGGCCGCTGCACGCGCCCCGAGGCAGACCGTGGTGCCGAACTGCTTGTTGAGGGCTTCCAGCCGCGCCGCCGAGTTCACCGCATCGCCATGGGCGGTGTAATCGAGATGGCCGAGACCACCGACATCGCCCACGATCACCGGCCCGGTATCGAGCCCGATACGGGTGCGCCCGAAGCCGAGGCGCTTGGCATCCTCGCGCTGGCGGAATTCGGTGGTGAAGCGGCCGATCTCTATGGCGCAGTCGAGCGCCGCCCTGGCATGCCCTTCCACGTTGAGCGGCGCGTTGAACAGCCCGTGCACGGCATCGCCGACGATCTTGTCGACCATGCCGCCATGGCGGATGACGATGGCACAGACCCCATCGAAATAGGCATCGAGGGCGCCCACCAACGTACGCGGCTCGGCGTTCTCGGACATGGTGGTGAAGCCTTCAATGTCCGAAAACAGGGCCGTGACCTCGCGCAGTTCACCCTCGATCTTCAACTCTTCCGGGGCCGCGGTAAGCCGGCGAACGATCTCGGGCGAGAGGTAGCGCCCGAACTTGCGCTCGATCGCCCCGCGCAGCTTGCGGGTATGGGCGAACATCACCACCAGGGCCGAATTGGCGGCGGCGATCGCCGGGATCAGCGGGCCGGCCGGATCGATCAACAGGCGCGTGCTGGCAAACAGGCCGGCACTGAAGCCGATCCAGCCCAGCATCAGCACCGCCAGCACCGAGCTTGCGGCCAAGGGGCCGAGCCACAACGCAGCCGCCAGGGCCACGAGGCCGATGGCGGAGGCGGCGAGCGGCTCGATCAGCCGCGGATTATGGATGCGCTGCGGGATATCGCCCGACCGCAGGCCCTCGATCGCCTCGGCCTGGACCTGCACGGTCGGTGTCAAGGGGCCCACCGCAGTGGGAAGAAGTGCGCCCGCCTCCGGAGCGCTGGCACCGATCAGCACGACGCGCCCGGCAAAGCGTTCGGCCGGCACCTTGTCATCAAGCACATCGGCAGCCGAAACGGTCCGCGCGCGCCAATTCGAGGGAGCGGTGAGATGGAGCCGCACGGCAGCCCCCTCACGCAACGGAATGTGCGTGTCTCCCACCGATGCGGAAGTGCCGTCGGGATCGAGCAGGAAAGCGGATGCGTGCTGCGCGCTCCGGAAGACCTCCATGGCAAAACCCGCATAGATCTCGCTACCACCTCGCACGAATACCGGCACATGGCGCACTTTCGTGCCGGTCACAGGCGCGAGGGACAAGGCGCCGATTGCGACGGCTCCATCCACGAGCGCGGTGGATGGCGCAACGACGCCGGCAGCCTTCTGCGACAAGTCCTGCTGCGGCGCCGGAATGATCGGAGGCGGAAAAGGCAGGGCATCCTTGCCGGCCTCGTCAGGCAGCAGGCCAAGCACGACATCTGAACGGGCGATCGCTTCGGCGAGCTGCTTGTTCTCATCGGGCAGGCTGTCGGCCACCGTCGCCAGTTCCGTCCGGCCGGTCGATTTGGCGTAGACCCTCAGCATCGGCCCCGGCGAACGCCGGTCCGGGCCATCCAGCAGGATATCGACGCCGATGACCTGCGCTTGGGCGTCCTGCAATTTGGTGACCAGATCCGTCAGCCCCCCTCCTCGCCGCCAGGGCCAGGCTCCTTTGGCGGCGAGGCTGGGCCTGTCGATGTCAACAACCACGACGCCGCCCGGCAGGCGCTTGGGCGGGATCACGCTCTCGATGAAGTCGAAGGCTTCTTCGCGCAGGGAGTTGGCGGCCCCGCCGGGATTGTAGACAAGAAAGCAGAGACCAAGGATGAAGGCCGCCAGGCCTGTGGCAATCGCAGGCTTGAAGGCCGGATCAGCCACGCGCACCATCCAGGCCGGCGCTGCCATGCGCCTCCCCGGGCGCCGTCTCGGCCTGAGCCAGTTGGGTGAGCGCGGCGACGTGGCAATGCACGATGGCACCGCGCCGCTCGATCGCACCGCGCTCCTCGAAGGCTGCGAGCAGCCGGTTGACCTTGGGACGGCTGGCGCCGACGAAGCTGGCGATGGCACTTTGCGAGATCGTCAAAGGTGCGCTGCGGGCACCATCGGCGCGGGTGCGCCCGTACCGCTTGACATGCCAGAGCAGGAAGCGCGCCAGGCGGGCCTCGAGCGGATAGAGCGCGATCGATTCGAGCTGGTCGGTGGTGTCGCGCAGCCGGGCGCACAGCACCTGCAAAATCGGCATCTGCAGCGCCGGACGCGTGGCCAGCAGCCGCACGAAAGAAGCCTGCGCAATGAAGCCTGCCACCACCGGCCCGACCGCGGTGGCGTCAGCCGTGCGCCGGCCGCTGTCCAGCACCGCGATCTCGCCGATCACGTCGCCGGGAGCCGCTTCACGCAGGATCAGCTCGCGTCCCTCGACCGAAACGATGGAAAGCCGGATGGTGCCCTGCAGCACGATCAGCATGCCCTCGCCCGGCGCCCCCCGCGAGAAGATCGATTCGCCGTCGCGAAAACGCTGTTCGACGGCGAGATTTGCGACCGCGTCGATGTCCTCCGGGCTGGCGCCGGCAAACAGGTCAAGGCGGGAAATAGCGTTACGGAGCGGGACGGACATTGACGCAACTATTCCGATCTGGGGCATAAATATGGCGGGTATAATGGCGATGTCGAGCCCGCTCGGCAAATCTGGTTGCGTGGCGTTCTCATAATACCGCCACGACTTCCATAATATCAGCTGGACTTCAACCGTAATGTCCTGATGACAGGCTCGGCAATCTTTGTCACTTTGCCGGCATGTCCGCTTCCGCCACCGCCTCCTCTTCCCTGTCGCGCCTGCTCCTGCGGGCGGGAGGCCGGCTGGCGGACATCATCCTGCCGCCGCGCTGCCTGAGCTGCCGGGAGACCACCGCCAGCCACGCCAATCTGTGCGTGGCCTGCTGGCAGCAATTGTCCCTGATCGAACGTCCCTATTGCGAGAGACTCGGCATTCCCTTCGTCTATGATCACGGCGAGGGCATGGTTTCGGCTCAGGCGATCGCCGACCCGCCCGCCTATGGCCGGGCCAGGGCCGCGGCCCGCTATGATGGCGCCGCCATCGAGCTGGTGCACCGGCTCAAATATGGCGACCGCGTCGAGATCGCGCCTTTCATGGGCCGGCTGATGGTCCAGGCCGGGCAGGATGTGCTCGCCGGCGCCGACATGCTGGTGCCGATACCGCTGCATCGCCTGCGCCTGTGGCGCCGGCGCTTCAACCAGGCCGCCTTGCTGGCGCGCGAGATCAGCACCCGCAGCAGCGTGGCCTATGAGCCCCTGCTGCTCGGCCGTTCCAGGCGCACGGCCCATCAGGTCGGCCTTAGCCGCAAGGAACGGGCCCGCAACGTGCAGGGTGCCTTTACGGTCTCGCCGGGCGCCCGGCCGGCGATAAAGGGCAAGCGCATCGTGCTGATCGACGATGTGCTCACCTCGGGCGCCACGGGCGAGGCGGCGGCGCGCACCTTGCTGCGGGCCGGCGCTGCCACTGTCGACATGCTGGTGTTCGCCCGGGTGGCGACGCCGATCGAGTAACCGAACGGGACTACCTGTCTTGAATCCGATACCGCAATCGCCCCCTCTCGCCTGGCCCGACAGCCGCGAGACCCTGCAGAGTTCCCTGCTCGAAGCCGGCCTCGCTCCAGCGAGTATCGCCCGGCTCGCCGAACAGGCCCGGCCGGCGCTGGTGCTGGAGACCACGCCTTGCGACGAAAGCCGGATTCCGCTCGGCGCCAGCAAGATCGGCGGTCTGCCCGACCTGCCTGACGGCATGGCCTGGCCAGAACGCCCGCCCTATGGCGATGCTGTCGAACGTGCCCAGATCCATCTCACCGAGGCCGATCGTCGGGCCAGCGAGGCCACGCGGCCGGGCTCGTCGCTGACGGCCGAGCACGCCCGCGAGGCCAGTCGCGAGCAGAGCGATCTTGCAGCGGCGGTCACATCGGCCTTTCCCCTGGCTTTCATCGCCCAGCTCGATCTGGCTTCCCTGTCGCTGACCCCCGGTTTTCCCGCGGCACTGCCACATCATGGTCGCCTGCTGCTGTTCTGCGACTATTGGGCGAAGCCGAAATCCTATGACCCCCATGCCGCGGCCGGGCTGCGCCTGATCTGGGACAAGACACCGCTCGAGCGTCTGGAGCGCAAGGCCGAACCCGCCGCCCTGGCGGCTCTGGCGCAGGAGCGATGGAGCAGCCGCTTCAAGCCGGCCGCCGTGGCGGCGCGCCCGGTCGTCACCGCCATCCCGCCGAGCGACAAGGGTTTCGACGCCTTCCCACATGGCGAGGAGGCTTCGACTTTCTGGGACGAGGACAGCGAGGAGATCCGCTACGAGACCTGGCTCGGCCGCTATGGCACGCCGGATGGCAGGGAGGGCGCCAATCACCAGCTCGGCGGCTGGCCGCGCCCCCTGCAGAACGGCATGCAGGCCCAAGCCCAACTGGCCTCGCACGGTATTTTCTGCGGCACGGGCGAAGCCTTTGCCAGCGCCGAGGCTCGCAGGCTGCTGCGCGCGGCGGATCGCTGGCGCCTGCTGCTGCAGATCGGCCGGGACGATGCCCTCGGCCTGCTGCCCTCAGGCGCGCTCTACATCCTCATGCGCGAGCACGACATGCGCATACGCGCCTTCGACCGGGCCTGGATGGTGTTCCAGAAGCAATAAGCAGGAACACAGCCATGCAGGCCGCCGCGCCCCTGCTTGTCGGCCTGCCGCAACTGCTTATAATGCCGATTGATTTTGGCTCCGTGCCTTCCCATCTGTGGGCGAGGTTGTTTGTGGATGGAATGAAGGCAATGCCGCCCGTCGTCGTGTATTCGAAATCCTGGTGTCCCTATTGCAAGGCGGCCAAGGCCCTGCTCACCCGCAGGGGCATTCCCTTCGAGGAGATCGACGTTGACGGCAAGCCTGAACTGCAGGAAGCCATGAGCCTGCGCGCCAATGGGCGCCGTACCGTGCCCCAGATCTTCATCGGGGAGACCCATGTCGGCGGCAGCGACGATCTTCATGATCTCGAAGCAGCCGGTGGCCTCGACAAACTTATCGCCGCCTGAGAGCACCAGAGCAAAGCGCGTTCACGACTGAACGCTTGTTTGCTCTAACTCTTTGTTTCGACGCATCTTTGCGATTCTTGGTGATTCCGCCAAATCGCAAAACACTATGGGGAGACGGATCCATGCGTTTCAAAGCCGCCGTTCTGCAGATGCGCTCGGGCTTGGTGCCATCGGACAATGTCGCAACCGTCGCCGCCGCCGCCCGCGAGGCCAAGGCCGCCGGAGCCGAGTATCTGCAGACACCCGAGATGACCACCGTGGTCAACCGCGACCGGGCGGCCATGATGGCCGCCATCGGCGACGAGCAGAGCAATCCCGAGCTCGACGCCTTTCGTGCGATCGCGCGCGATAACGGCCTGCATCTCCATATCGGCTCCATGGCCGTGCGTGTCGGCGACAAGGCTGCCAACCGCGCCTTCGTCATCGATCCCAAGGGCGAAGTGCTCGCCTCCTACGACAAGATCCATCTGTTCGACGTCGATCTTGCCGGCGGCGAATCCTGGCGCGAATCCAATGCCTATGTCGGCGGCGATCATGCGGTTACGGTCGACCTGCCCTTCGCGCGGCTGGGCTTGGGCATCTGCTACGACGTACGCTTTCCCCAGCTCTTCCGCGCCTATGGCGATGCCAGCGCCGACGTGATCAGCGCACCGGCCTGCTTCACCAAGCAGACGGGCGAAGCCCATTGGCATGTGCTGCAGCGCGCCCGCGCCATCGAAAACGGCGCGTGGATGATCTCCGCCGCCCAGGTCGGCCATCATGACGACGGCCGCGACACCTATGGCCATTCCGTCATCATCGATCCCTGGGGACGCGTGGTCGCCGATGCCGGCGACACGCTCGGGCTTGTTTATGGCGAGATCGACGTGCACGCCGTGGCGGCGACGCGCGGCAAGATCCCCAATCTCAAGAATGCGCGCTCCTTCACGGTGAAGACGGAACCGGCGCTGAGGGCTGCAGAGTGATTCGTTTTTCGCTCGTCTGCGACCAGGGTCACGAGTTCGAAAGCTGGTTTCGCGACAGTGCCGCCTATGACGACCAGGCCGAGCACGGACTGCTGAGCTGTGCCCATTGCGCCTCCACCAAGGTCGGCAAGGCCATTATGGCACCGCAGGTGGCCCGCAAGGACCGCGAAAGCGGGAACCCCGACACCAAAATTCGCGAAAACCTGCCGGCCTTGCCACAGCCGGTGGCTCTGACCTCTCCGGAGGAACAGGCTTTGCGTGCCAAGGTGCGCGAATTGCATGCCATGCTGACGGCGAAATCCGACTATGTCGGCGACAAGTTCGCCGCCGAAGCGCGCAAGATGCATGACGGCGAGAGCGAGCATCGCACCATCCATGGCGAGGCGACCGGCGAGGATGTCCGCAGCCTGCTCGAGGATGGCATCGACATCCTGCCTCTGCCCATGCTGCCGGACGATCGGAACTAGACGCGGATCGCAGCACCGGACCGCTCCCAATCAAGCACGGCAAGCCTTCTCCACACAGTGGGGAAGGCAGGTAGCGCCTCAATCATCGTGGGTCCGGCGTTCCTTGGGTCCGCCGCCCAATCCCGCCTTCCCTATCCGCCCGCTCGGCCCTACAGTCTCCCCAACGAAAAGGGAGGTCGATTGCGCATCCTGCTGGTCGAGGACGCCGAGGATCTGGGCGATGCCATGGTGGCGAGGCTGCGCAGCTCCGGCCATGCCGTGGAATGGCTGCGCGACGGCACGCTCGCCTCCGAGCGCCTGCGCGAGGAAACCTTCGACGCGGTGGTGCTCGACGTGATGCTGCCGGGCCGCGATGGCTTCGCCATCCTGTCCGATCTGCGCCGGGCCGGCCACGGCACCCCGGTGCTGGTGGTCACCGCCCGCTCGGAGGTCGACGACAAGATCAGCCTGCTCGACCTCGGCGCCGACGACTATCTGGTCAAACCCTTCGATCTGCGCGAATTCGAGGCGAGGCTCCGTGCGGTGATGCGGCGGCCGGCCGGCATGCGCGCGAGCACCATCGAGGTCGAGGCCCTGACGATCGACCTCGCGGCGCGCACGGTCGCGATCCAGGGCAAGCCCATCGATTGCGGGCGACGCGAATTCCGCCTGCTCGAAATTCTCGTCGCCAAGCTCGGCCAGGTGGCGCCGAAGGAACGGCTGATGGACCAGGTGTTCAGCCTGGACGACGAGGTCACGGTCAACGCCCTGGAACTGCTGGTCTCGCGGCTACGCCGCAAGCTGCAGGGTGCCGGCATCGAGATCGTGACGATGCGCGGCGCGGGTTATATGGCGCGGCGGCATGACGGTCCCTGATCCCGTCACGCCCGTGACCGTCGCATCCGCACCCGTCTCCCTGGCGACCACCGCGCGCGCAACCGCCTCGATCCGCCGCCGCGTGCTGGCCGCGGCCCTGCTGGTGCTCGCCATCGCCGCGCTCGCCTTCATCGTCTTCATCCATTCCTATGCCCGCCGTGCCGCCGACCAGGCCTATGACCGCCTCCTCACCGCCTCCGCGCTCACCATCGCCGGCGCCGTGCTGGTCGAGGAAGGCCGTGTCACCGTCGAACTGCCCTATGCGGCCCTCGCCATGCTCGGCTCGGGGGGCGACCGCATCTATTACCAGGTCGAGGCTCCCGATGGTGCCCTGGTCACCGGCTATGGCGATCTCGCCGAGGAATTGCCGGCCGTGCGCTCGGCTGAAACCGCCTTCGCCGATTCGCGCTATCACGGCGAACCCGTGCGCGTCGCCAGCATCGGCCGCCTGATCTCGGCCAGCAGCGCCGCCGGCTGGGTGACCATCCGGGTCGCCGAAACCCGCGGGGCACGTACCGCTCTCGCCTCGGAAATCGTCTCGCGGGCGGTGCTGCCGCTGATCGGCATCCTCGTGCTCGCCTTGGCCCTGGTCTGGTTCGGCGTGCAGCGGGCCTTCGCCCCGCTCACCACGGTGGAGGCGGCGCTGCGCGATCGCGCGCCGCAGGATCTTTCCCCTCTCACCGTGCCGGTACCGATAGAAGTCAGCCAGCTCGTCGCCGCCCTCAACGATTTCATGCGCCGCCTCGCCAGCGTGATGAACGCGCTGTCGGGCGTGGTCGCCGACGCCGCCCATCAGGTGCGCACCCCCCTCGCCTCCCTGCGCGCCCAGGCCGAAGTGGCGCTGGACGAAAGCGACTACCAGGCCCTGCACGAGCGTGTGTCCAAGATCCATCGCAACGCCGTGCATGCCAGCGAGCTCGTCAGCCAACTCCTGATGGAGGCGACGCTGACCCACCGGCTCGAGAGCCGCGAATCCGCCCTCATCCCCATCGCCGACATCGTCGAGGACGTCGCACGCCGCTTCGATCCGGACGAGACCGGGCGGCTCACCGTGACCGTCGCGCCCGCCCTGGCCGGCGCCCGTCTCATGGGCGACCGCCTCGCCTTGCAGGAAATGCTGCGCAACCTCGCCGGCAATGCCCTGCTCTATGCTCCTGATAGCGTGGTGGAGATCGTGGCTGATACGGCGCCGGGCGAACGCTTGCTCATCATGGTCCGCGACCACGGCCCGGGCATTCCCGATACCGAGAAGGACATCGTGCTCCAGCGTTTTCAGCGAGGGAAGAGCGGTGCCGGCACCGTGGGCTCGGGGCTCGGTCTGCCGATCGCCCGCACCGTGGTGCAGGCCCATGGCGGCAGCCTGTCATTGCATGACCGGCCCGGCGGCGGGCTGGAGGTCCGTCTCGAATTGCCGCTGGTGCCGGTACAGGTGAGAGGGCGCGCCGTCCTCAGACGCGGCATGGCGGCGCTCGCTCTGGCCCTCGGCATCGCCATCGGCGGCGGCTGGAACGACACGGCTCAGGCCGCGGCCAAGCTCTATCCGGCGCCGGTGCCCGGCGGGCCAACACTCTCGATCCTCGGCACCACCGACACGCCGCAGTTTGAATTGCTGATCCACGACTTCCAGGAACTGCGCCCCGACGTCAGCGTGCGCTATGAGGAGACCGACACGCTGCCACTCTATCAGCGCACGCTGGAGAGCCGGCTGGATATCGATGTCGATCTATTGGTTTCCTCGGCGGCCGATTTGCAGGTCAAGCTCGCCAATGACGGCCACGCCCTTGCCCATGCCTCGCCCTTGCTGCCGGCCCTACCGGCCTGGGCCAGTTGGCGTTCCGAAATCTTCGGCTTCACCTTCGAGCCAATCGTCATCGTCTACAACCGCACCCAGGTGCCCGACGGCCAGGCCCCGCACTCCCATCTGGCTCTCACCGAGCTCCTGGAGAAGGAGACAGAGCGCTTCCGCGGCAAGGTCGCGACCTACGACATCGGCCAGAGCGGGGTCGGCCATCTGCTGGCGGCGCAGGATGCCCAGATCTCCTCGAATTTCTGGCGCCTGACCCGCGCGCTCGGCCGGGCCGATGTCAAGCTCTCCGGCTCCAGCCCGGCCATCCTCGAGGGTGTCGCCTCGGGTTCCCTGGCGCTGGGCTACAATGTGCTGGGCTCCTACGCCTACGCACGCCAGCGCTTCGACAAGCGCATCGGCATCATCATTCCCGACGATTACGCCCTCATCCTCACCCGGGTGATGCTGGTGCCGCGCTGGGCCAACCAGCCCGATCTCGGGCGTGCCTTCATCGACTATGTCCTCTCCCCCCGGGGCCAGGCGGTGGTGGCCGGCCAGGCCGCCCTCGGCTCGATCGTGCCCGGCACGCCGGGCGGCTGGACGGCGGAACGCATCAGCGCCGCATCGCGCGGCGTGCTGCAGCCGATCACGCTCGGCCCGGCCCTGCTGGTGGCGCTCGATCAGGAGCGCAAGGCCCGTTTCCTGGCGACCTGGCGCCAACTCGTCACCGACGGCTCGCGCTGACAGGTCGCTGACAGGAATAGTTGCTATCGTCTCTGCAACCGGACCTTGCAAGGCCCGGAGCGAGACGTGGGACCAGGGGGGACGGCTGCTCATCGAGCGGCCCGTGGGCATGTATCCATTCCTCCTTTCCTACCGACACGATCATGACAAGGCGGCTGGCCCGCCAAAGCGTTCTGCGATTTGCCGCCGTGCTTCAAATCGCAAAGACGCGTCGAAAAAAAGCGTTGGAGCAAACAAGCGTTCAGCCATGAACGCGCTTGCTCAAGGAGGAAATGATGAAGAAACTCTTGCTTGCCTGCGCCACCGCGGGCGCCCTGGCTTTTTCCAGCCTCACAGCTCTTGCCCAGACGGCGGGATATGAGATCATGGCTCCGGCAGCGCCGGGCGGCGGCTGGGACCAAACCGCCCGCACCATGCAGATAGCGCTGCGCACCGAAAAGATCGCCCGCAACGTGCAGGTCAACAATGTCGCCGGCGCCGGCGGCACCATCGGCCTGTCCCAGTTCGTCAACCAGTCCAAGGGCAGCCCCTCCGCACTGATCGTCGGCGGCTATGTCATGGTCGGCGCCATCCTGACCAACAATTCCGCCGTCAGCCTCGCCGACGTCACGCCGATCGCCCGCCTCACCGGCGAGAGCGAAGCCATCGTCGTGCCGGCCTCCTCGCCGATCAAGACGCTGGGTGACCTGGTCGAGGCCCTGAAGAAGGATCCCGGCGCGGTATCCTGGGCCGGCGGCTCGGCAGGCGGCACCGACCACATCACTGCGGGCCTGTTCGCCAAGGCCGTGGGCGTCGATCCCTCCAAGATCAATTATGTCGCCTTCGCCGGCGGCGGCGAAGCCGTCGCGGCCGTGCTCAGCGAGCAGGTGACGGCCGGCATTTCCGGCTATGGCGAGTTCGAAAGCCAGATCAAGGGCGGTGCGCTGCGCCTCCTCGCCGTCTCCGGCACCAAGCGCATCGACGGCGTCGATGCCCCCACCTTCAAGGAAGCCGGCGTCGACGTTGCCCTGGAGAATTGGCGCATGGTCGCGGCCGCGCCCGGCATCACGCCCGAGCAGAAGGCCGCCATCACGGCCGATATCGAGAAGATGGTGAAGTCGAAGACCTGGCAGGACACGCTCAAGACCCGCGGCTGGACCGACACCTATCTGTCCGGTGATGCCTTCGACGCCGCGCTGAAGAGCGACATCGCCGCCACCGGCACGGTGCTCAAAGACATCGGCCTGGTCAAATGAGCAGCGCCGGGAGCAAGACGGAGCGCGGGCGTCCGCCCGGCTCCACCGTCGCCGGGCTGGTGATCGCAGCCAGCCTGGTGATATCAGCCGTCGTCATCGGCACGGACGCGGCCATGCTCAACACCAAGGTCGCCAGCGACCCGCTCGGGCCGGCTGCCTTCCCCTACGCCGTCGCGGCGGGATTACTCGTCCTCGCCGTCGCCACGCTGGTATCGGCCCTGCGCGGCAAGACGCCGGCGCCGGAGGAAAGCCAGGATTTCACGGCGGTCGCCTGGGTGATTGCCGGCCTGCTGGCGCAGATCCTGCTGATCGCGGTCAGTGCCGGCTTCTCGCTGGCCAGCGGCCTGTTGTTCGGGCTGGCCGCCCGCGGCTTCGGCAAGCCGCTCTGGCTGGCCTGCCTGGTCGGCGTGGTGCTGTCCTTCCTGACCTGGCTGGCTTTCTCGCAGCTCCTGCAATTGTCACTGCCGCAGGGACCGCTGGAACACGCCGTCTCCGCGCTCCTGAACAATTGATTCCAGGATCGGCCTCCCGGAGCAAAGCCCGTTTCAACGCGTAGGCGCCATAGCTCCACCTCTCATTGTTCCGGAATTCTTGTTGTTTCGACGTGGCTTTGCGGTTCCCGGCGATCTCGCCGGCTCGCACGACACTTCAGGCTAGGACCCTTCGATGCAGACATTCGGTCATCTGGTCGACGGATTGGCGGTCGCCCTGCAACCGTTCAACCTCATCTGCGCCTTCATCGGCGTCACGCTGGGCACGCTGATCGGCGTGCTGCCCGGCATCGGCCCGGCGCTGACTATCGCCCTGCTGCTGCCAGTGACCTTCCAGCTCGACCCTTCGGGCACCGGCGCGCTCATCATGTTCGCCGGCATCTACTATGGCGGCATGTATGGCGGCTCGACCACCTCGATCCTGCTCAACACGCCGGGCGAGAGTTCCTCGATGGTCACCGCCGTCGAAGGCAACAAGATGGCCAAGGCCGGGCGGGGTGGCCCCGCTCTGGCGACGGCTGCCATCGGCTCCTTCGTCGCCGGCCTGCTGGCGACGCTGGCCTTGGCCTTCATCGCGCCCTGGGTGGTCAAGTTCGCCCTGGCCTTCAAGTTCATCGACAAATTCGCCCTGATGGTGCTCGCTTTCGTCACGGTGTCGGCGGCGTTCGGCAATTCGGCGCTCAGGGGCCTGACCTCGCTGTTCATCGGCCTCGTCATCGGCCTGATCGGCAAGGATATCGTCAGCGGCCAGAACGGGCGCCTGACCATGGGCCTTGCCGATCTGCGCGGCGGCGTCGAGGTCACCATCCTCGCCGTCGCCCTGTTCGCCATCGGCGAGGCGCTGGCAGTGGCGGCCACCCACCAGCTCAGCACCGGCACGGTCGAGGCGATCAAAGGCTCGCTCTGGATGAGCAAAGAGGACTGGCGGCGTTCCTGGAAGCCCTGGCTGCGCGGCACCTTGTTCGGCTTTCCGATCGGAGCGATGCCGGCGGGCGGCGCGGAGATCGGCACCTTCCTCTCCTATGCCGCCGAGAAGCGCCTGGCGGAAAAGCCCGAGGAGTTCGGCCATGGCGCCATCGAGGGTGTCGCTGGACCGGAGGCTGCCAACAACGCCTCGGCCGCGGGCACGCTGGTGCCGTTGCTGACGCTCGGCCTGCCGACCTCGGCGACCGCCGCCGTCATGCTCGCCGGTTTCCAGCAATTCGGCCTGCAGCCGGGAGCCCAGCTCTTCACTTCCAATCCGCAGCTGGTCTGGGGTCTGATCGCCAGCCTGCTGGTCGCCAATTTCATGCTGCTGGCGCTGAACCTGCCGCTGGTCGGCCTGTGGGTGAAGCTGCTGTCCATCCCGCGCCCCTGGCTCTATGCCGGCATCCTGCTGTTCGCCACGCTCGGCACGCTGGCGTCCAATCCCTCGCCGGCCCAGCTTGCCATGCTGCTCGCCTTCGGCCTGATGGGCTACGGCCTCAGGCTCTACGACTATCCGATCGCGCCCGTGGTGGTGGGGCTGATCCTCGGGCCGCTGGCCGAAGAACAGCTTCGCAAGGCGCTCCAGCTTCATCAGGGTTTCTTCAGTTCGGCACCGGCAGTGATCCTCTTCGGCATCGCGGCCCTCGCTTTGGTCGTTCCCGCCTATATGCGCTGGCGCGGACGCGGCAAGGTCCTCACCCAGCTCGCCGCTTCCGAGGATTGAAATCACGTTCCGGCAGCCATGCCGGAACGTTACTTTTCTTTCATCTCGACTTGCAGTACACCACCCGCACCAGGCCGGGCCCCTCTGGCAGTTCCCAATGCGTTGAGTTCTGGGAACTGTGATGTCGGACTGGAGCAAACAGAGCGGTCCCGGCGCGTCGGCGTCCCCCTAGCGCCCCAGGCTTCCCTCCTGGCTCGAATCGGCACCGCTCTCCCGCACCGGAACGAGAGAGCCCTCCTCCATGCCTGATATTTTTGCCATCCTGTCGGAAGCCGTTTCGGTCTCCTCCATGGTTGCCCTCGGCCAGGTCATCCTGATCGACCTGGTCCTGGCCGGCGACAACGCAATCGTCATCGGCCTTGCCGCCGCCGGCCTTCCCAAGGAACAGCGCACCCGCGCCATCCTGATCGGCATCGCCGCCGCCACCGTGCTGCGCGTGTTCTTTGCCGCCATCACGACCCAGCTTCTCGCCATCGTCGGCCTGCTTCTCGCCGGCGGCATCCTGCTCCTGTGGGTGTGCTGGAAAATGTGGCGCGAACTGCGCACCAGCCACAGCGAGGAGGCTGCCGCCCAGCATGCCCTCGACGGTGAGAACGGCAATGGCGAGACCAATGGCACCCCACGCAAGAGCTTCGCCCAGGCTGCATGGCAGATCGTGATCGCCGACGTCTCGATGTCGCTCGACAACGTGCTGGCCGTTGCCGGCGCGGCGCGCGACCATCTGTGGGTGCTGATCTTCGGCCTGATCGTCTCGATCGCGCTGATGGGCATTGCCGCCAGCCTGATCGCCCGCCTGCTCCATCGTTATCGCTGGATCGCCTATATCGGCCTGATCGCCATCCTCTACGTCGCCGGCGACATGATCTATCGCGGCGTCCAGGAAGTCTGGCCCAAAGTTGCACCCCTGATGCAATAAGACAGGCAAGCACGAACGATCTACGATCGGACGCCAAAGGCCGGCAGCAATGCCGGCTTTTTGTGGCCAATCACGCCCCGGAACCTGGGCGATGATGAGCGCCCCTCATCAGGAAATCAGGCTCCAACACGCAATTCCCATTCCCGGTTGAGTGTTGGAGATACTTTCATATCCTATTGAAATATAAAGGATATTGAGAAAAATATCAAAATTGATCTCGGCCTTGAACCGTTTGCGTCCCCATTTCTTCTGAGGTACGTTCCCGAAAGATCGGGACAGGTAGAACCATGGCGCGGGCAACGGTGCACGATCTGGCAAGTGCGGCAGGCGTGAGCCTCGCTACCATCGACCGCGTGCTCAATCGCCGCGGCGGCGTACGGCCGGCGACGATCGAGAAGGTCGAGCAAGCCATGGCCCGGCTGAACTATCGCCGCGACATGGCGGCGGCCATGCTGGCCAAGCAGCAGGAATATCGCTTCGTCTTTCTCGTTCCCGTCGGCGTAAACACCTTCATGCGCAACCTGGCAAACGAGGCCACGCGCTTGTCCGAACTCAACGCCGCCGATCGCATCAACATCCGCATCATCGAGATCCCGCCCTTCGACGATGGCAAGCTCGCCGAAATCCTCAACGGGCTCGACAGCGCCGATACCTCTGGCGTGGCCGTGGTGGCCACCGAAAACGCCCAGGTGCGCCAGGCCATCGACCGCCTGGCCGAGCGCGGCATTCCGGTGGTGACGCTGGTGTCCGACGTGCCGGCCTCGCGTCGCTCCCACTTCGTCGGCATCGACAACAGCGCAGCCGGGCGCACCGCCGGCTCCCTGATGGGCCGTTTCCTGCGCGGCCGCTCGGGACGGATCGCCGTGCTTGCCGGCTCGATGCTGCTGCGCGACCATGTCGAGCGCCATTTCGGCTTCGAGCGCGTGCTGCGCACCGAATATCCCGATCTCGTCACCCTGCCGGTGATCGAAGGCCTCGACAATGGCGCCATCGTCGAGGAGGTGCTCGGCGCCCTGCTCGACCGCCATCCCGACGTCATCGGCCTCTACAGCCTCGGCGGCGGCAATCGCGGTGTGATCGCAGCCTTGAACAAGCGCCATGCCGGCGCTCGCATCTGCGTGATCGCCCATGAACTGACGACCCATTGCCGCGAGGCCCTGATCGACGGCACTTTCGACGCCATCCTCAACCAGGACCCCGGCCATGAAGCGCGCAGCGCCATGCGCGTGCTGCGCGCCCTCACCGACGGCCAGCCCATCGACCAAGGCCAGGAGCGCATCCGCATCGACATCTATCTCAGGGACAACCTGCCCTGAGGCCCGTCACGCCGCTCGCGAAAACACCATCATGAAGTTGACGTCGGTGTCGCGGCTGAGCCGCCATTCGTCCAGCAGCGGATTGTAGATCACGCCGCAGCGGTCGAGTTCGGCCAGACCTTCCGGCGTCACCGCGTCCTCGATCTCCGCCGGCGTGACGAACTTGTTCCAGTCATGCGTGCCACGCGGCACCCAGCCCAGCACCTTCTCCGCTGCGACGATGGCCAGCGCATAGGCCTTCATGGTGCGATTGAGAGTGGCGATGAAGAGGAGGCCTCCGGGTTTCACCAGGCCTGCGCATGTCTTCAGGAAGGCGGCGGGGTCGGTGACATGCTCGACGATCTCCATCGCCAATACCACGTCGAAGCGCTCACCGGCCGCTTCGAGATCCTCCGCCGCCAGGATGCGATAATCGATGGCGAGGCCCGATCGCGCGGCATGGACCCTGGCCATCTCGACATTGGTCGCGGCCATGTCGACGCCGACGACCTCGCCCCCGAGCTTGGCCAGCGGCTCGCTGAGCAGGCCGGCACCGCAGCCGATATCGGCGAGCTTGAGGCCCTTCAGACCGTCCAGGGCGACGGCGGAACGGCCGAAATGCCCAGCGATCTGATCCCGCACATAGCGCAGGCGCACCGGATTCAATCGGTGCAGCGCCCGCATGGTACCGCGCGGATTCCACCAATCGGCCGCCATCGCCTCGAAACGTTCGATCTCCTTGGGATCGACCGAAGAACCCGTGCCTGTTGCGCTCATTGCCTGTTTCCCGGAGTAAAGCGCGTTTGGACGGAAACGCTCGTTTGCTCCAGCTCCTTGTTTCCAAGCCAATCCAATGGATCGGCTAGAGCGTCCTGCGATTCCTACCGATTCCGTCAATTCGCAAGAGGCCGTTATCGCGATGGTGCGGAAACACCTAAATCGAGGCTCCGCGCCTGCCTCTGTGGCCCCGATCTGCCCCTAAGGCAACCTCATTAACAATGCGCCGTTCTCTTTCTCGATATTGTCATCGCAATTTGGCAATTTCCGTCGTGCCTGGACTTTGAGCGGCCTTAATTTCAGCTATGGTCACCAAGGCCGCATCGACCGGGCAAAGCCGGCCTTCCCAGGACGAGGATTTCTCGTCCTGGGAAGGCCGGCACGGTGTTCGGCTGATGTGGAATTTCCGAGCCCGTCGACGGGCGGGTTCGGAAATTCCACAGAGCGCCGCAAGCAAGCGGCGTAGCAAGAAGGGATGAACGAGATGGCGTGGCGCGATGATGAAGCCCGGGCGGCCCTGATCCACAAGGCAGCAAGGAGCCTTCAGCCAGGCAAGACACCCCCCACTTTCGCCGAGGTGCTCTTCGGCCGAACCACCCTCGAAGATCTCGCCACGCATGACGCCGCCTCGCTCGCCTTCCTGGCCGAGCAGGCCTGGGACCATGTGCAGCGCCGCACGCCCGGCCAAGCCGATATCCGCGTCGTCAATCCCGACATGCCCGACGGCCGCGAAATTTCGGTCATCGAGATCCTCAACGACAACATGCCCTTCTTGTTCGATTCCACCATGGCCGAGCTTTCGGAACGGGGAATCGAGGCACAATTGGTTGCCCATCCCATCATCGCGCTGGAGCGCGATGCCCAGGGCAAGCTCCTGCAGTTCTTCGGCGACGCCCTGCCGGAGGGCAGCAAGGGCGTGCGCGAGAGTCTCATCCACATCCATATCGCACGCATCGATTCGGATGCCGACCGGCAGAACCTGATCGACGGACTGACGCTGGTGTTCAACGACGTCGGGGCCTGCGTGAGAGACTGGCGCGCCATGCGTGACCGGGTGGAGCAGGCGATCGAATCCTTCCGCACCAACCCGCCGCCTCTGCCGGTCGACGAGATCGCCGAGGCAAACCAGCTCCTGCAATGGATCTGCTCCGACAACTTCACCTTCCTGGGCCTGCGCGAATACCGTTTCTCCACCGACAGCGACGCTTCCGACGAGGTCAGCGAGGGCGAAGGCCTCGGCATCCTCAGGGACCCCGAGGTCAAGATCCTGCGCCGCGGCACCGAACTGGTGGTGATGACGCCGGAAATCCGCGAATTCATGCGCGAGCCGACGATCCTGATCGTCACCAAGGCGAATGTGAACAGCCGCGTCCACCGCCGCGTGCGCATGGACTATATCGGCGTCAAGCTCTACACGCCGGACGGACGGGTCGAGGGCGAATTGCGTGTCGTCGGCCTGTTCACCTCGGCGGCCTATACGCGCTCCGTGCGCCAGATCCCCTATGTCCGCCACAAGGTCGCCCAGGTGCTGCAGCGCGCCGGGCTCGACCCGCAAAGCCACTCGGGCAAGGCAATCCTGCATATCCTCGAGGAATATCCGCGCGACGAGCTCGTTCAGGTCGATTCCGAGACGCTCTACAATTTCGCCATGGAGATCCTGCTGCTCTATGAGCGCCCGCGCCTGCGCGCGCTGGTGAGGGCCGACAAATTCGACCGCTTCGTCTCCATCCTCGTTTTCATTCCGCGCGAGAAATACGACACCGACGTGCGCATCGGCATCGGCAATTATCTGGCCAACGCCTATAAGGGCCGCCTTTCCGCGTCCTATGCCGCCTTCCCTGAAGGTCCGTTGGCACGCGTGCACTACATCATCGGCCGCTACGAGGGCGACACGCCCCTCATCGAACGCTCGGCGCTGGAAGCCGGTATCAATGCCATCGCTACCAATTGGGGAGACAAGCTCAAAGCGGCACTGACCGGCACCACCGACGGCATGCGCGCCCGCTTGCTCGGCAACCGCTATGCCAATGCCTTCACCGGCGGCTATCCCGAGACATTCTCCACCGCCCAGGCGATCGCCGATATCGGCGTGATCGAGAAACTGACGCCCGCCCGTCCCGTGGCGATCCTGGTCTATCGCCTGGAGGAGGACGACACGCCCACGCGCTGCGGCCTCAAGGTCTTCTCGCAGGGCGCGCCAATGTCGCTGTCCTATCGCGTGCCAGTGATCGAGAATCACGGCCTGCGCGTGGTCGACGAGCGTACCTACGAGATCACGCCATCAGCCAAGCCGGCCCCGGCTCCGGTCTGGCTCCACGACATGACGGTGGAGACCAATGACGGCGAGCCGATCCCGCCCGGCATCGACTTCCAGCACCGCCTTGAGGCCTCGATCATGGCGGTGGTCGGCGACTACGCCGAATCCGACGGCTACAACGCCCTGATCCTGCGTACATCGCTGGGCTGGCGCGAGATCTCGGCCATCCGGGCCCTGTCGCGCTATCTGCGCCAGATCCGCGCGCCCTTCAGCCAGGACTATATGTGGGAGACGGCGCGCAAGAACCCGCGGATCACCGCCAGCATCGTCGCCCTGTTCCGCGCCCGCCACGACCCGCGGCTGACGGCCACCGATGCCGAACGCGCCGCACACGAAACCGAGATCGTCGGCGAAATCGAGGAGCAACTGCAGTCTGTCTCCTCGCTCGACGAGGATCGCATCCTGCGTCGCTTCACCAATCTGGTGCAGGCGATCATGCGCACCAATCTCTGGCAGGTCGGCCCTGACGGCCAGCCCCGGCCGGTGATCAGCTTCAAGTTCGAATGCCGCAAGGTCGAGGGCCTGCCCGCTCCCAGGCCCCTTTACGAGATCTTCGTTTATTCGCCGCGGGTGGAGGGCATCCATCTGCGCTTCGGCAAGGTGGCGCGCGGCGGCCTGCGCTGGTCGGACCGCCCCCAGGATTTCCGCACCGAGATCCTCGGGCTGGTCAAGGCACAGCAGGTCAAGAATGCGGTGATCGTGCCCGTCGGCGCCAAGGGCGGCTTCGTGCCCAAGCGCCTGCCGCCGCCGGCAAATCGCGATGCCTGGCTGGCCGAAGGCACGGAAGCCTATCGCATCTTCATCCGCTCGCTGCTCGAACTCACGGACAATCTGGACGGCGACAATATCGTGCCGCCCGACAACACCGTGCGCCATGACGGCGACGACCCCTATCTGGTGGTCGCGGCCGACAAGGGCACCGCCACCTTCTCGGACACGGCCAACGCCATCTCCCTCGAGAAGCACCATTGGCTGGGCGACGCCTTCGCTTCGGGCGGCAGCCAGGGCTATGACCACAAGAAGATGGGCATCACCGCCCGCGGCGCCTGGGAGGCCGTGAAGCGGCATTTCCGCGAGCTCGGTACCGATATCCAGGTGGAGCCCTTCACGGCCGTCGGCGTCGGCGACATGTCGGGCGACGTCTTCGGCAACGGCATGCTGCTGTCGCCAGCCACCAAGGTGGTCGCCGCCTTCGACCATCGCGACATCTTCATCGATCCCTCGCCCGATCCGGTCACCAGCCATGCCGAGCGGCTTCGCATGTTCAACCTGCCGCGCTCGAGCTGGCAGGATTACGACAAGTCGCTGATCTCCAAGGGCGGCGGCGTGTTCTCGCGTTCGCTCAAGGCCATCCCGCTTTCCGCCGAAATGCGCGCTCTGCTGGATCTCGACAAGGCCGAGGCGACGCCCACCGAGGTGATGACGGCGATCCTCAAGGCCCGCGCCGACCTGCTCTGGTTCGGCGGCATCGGCACCTATATCCGCGCTGCCAGCGAGACCGACGACCAGGTCGGCGATCGCGCCAACGATCCCATCCGCATCACCGGCGCCGATGTCAGGGCTCGGGTGATCGGCGAGGGCGCTAATCTCGGCGCCACCCAGCGCGGCCGCATCGAGGCGGCGCAGAAGGGCATCAAGCTCAACACCGACGCGATCGACAATTCCGCCGGCGTGAACACCTCGGACGTCGAGGTGAACATCAAGATTGCCCTGGCCCGGCCCGAGCGCGACCAGCGCCTGACGCAGGCCGATCGCAACATCCTGCTCGCTGCCATGACCGACGAGGTCGGCACGCTGGTGCTGCGCAACAACTATCTGCAGACGCTCACGCTCTCGCTCTCCGAACGCAAGGGCGTGACCGAGACCGGCTTCCTCACCCGCCTGATGCAGTCGCTCGAACAGCGCGGCCTGCTCGACCGCGCGGTGGAATTCCTGCCCGACGACGTCGCCATCGCCGAACGCACCCGCCGCGGCCAGGCGCTGACGCGGCCGGAGCTCGCCGTGCTGCTCGCCTATGCCAAGCTGACGCTCTATGATGACCTGCTCGCCACGAGCGTGCCTGATGACCCTTATCTCGCCCGCGAACTGACGGTCTATTTCCCGCCCGAGATACAGAACAAGTTCCCCGACGCCGTCGAAAACCATCGGCTGCGGCGGGAGATCATCGCCACCAATCTCGCCAATGGCATCATCAATCGCGGCGGTCCCGCCAGCGTGGTGCGCCTCAGCGACGAGACCGATGCCGACGTCACTGCCATCGCCATGGCCTTCGCCGCCGTGGATGAATCCTATGGCCTGCGCTATCTCTACGATGCCATCGATGCCCTGGATAACCGCATCGACGGGCAGCTCCAGCTCAGCCTCTACGCCTTCCTGCAGGATCTCCTGCTCTCGCGCGTGGTGTGGTTCGTGCGCAACGTCGATTTCACGCCGGGGCTGGAAGCCGTAATCGCTCGTTTCGGCGCCGGTGTCTACGAGATCGCCGTCGGGCTCGACAGCTCCCTGCCCGAAGCAATGCAGGCGGCCCGCGTCAAGCGCGCCCGCGAATTGGTCGAGGGCGGCGTGCCCGAAGACCTCGCCGGCCGGATGGCCAATCTCGATCCCCTGGTCTCGGCGCCCGACATCGTCCTGGTGGCGGGCCGCACCGGCCGGGCCATCGGCGAAACCGCGGCCACCTTCTATGCGGCGGAGGCCAATTTCCAGCTCGACCGCATCGTCGCAGCCGCGCGCGCCGTGCCCGCCAACGATTATTTCGAGCGCCTGGCCATCGACCGGGCGATCGAACAGATCGCGGCGGCCGAGCGGCGCCTGGTCGCCGACATGCTGGCGACCGGCCAGTCCGGCCAGGCGGCCACGCAGGCCTGGCTTGAGGCCCATCCGGAAGCTGCACGCATCCGCAAATCGGTGGAAGAAATCGCGGCTGGTGGCCTGACCCTGGCCAAGCTCACCGTGGCCGCCAATATGCTGGGCGATCTCGTCAGGGAGTGACGAAGGCACGGTTTGAGAGCCAGTTGGCACTTGGATATTGCCGACTGCTCTCCACCGAGTTTAGTTCGGGCCTTCCTAGAGCAGCAGGATCACGGAGGTGTTTTTCGGCGCCTCGAGCCTGACGGTCAGCCGGCGCGGTAGAGGGCAACCGTGGCATGTACGCCGCGTGCGACGTGCCGGCTGATATCCTCCAGGTGGCGGCATAGACATAGCCAGACCCGCGCAGAGCCTATTGGCGGACGATGCCGTTTCTGCCCGATCCGGGTTTCGTCTACCGGATCTCGGTCGGCTTGGCTTTCGAGCCGATATCCCTCAGCCCGTCCGCAGCGTCCGGATAAAGCGCAGCGGATGCTTGGATTTGTTTAAGATTCCGCCAGGCGCGGCGCAATGTCATGGCGCCTCGAGACAAACAACGCCAACGCCACCAACGCCACGCAGCCATGAACCCAATAAGCTAAACCATAGCCGCCAAAATCGGTGAGCCAACCGGCAACGACGTTGCTGAGTGAAGCCCCGATGCCCTGCACGGTCATGACGGCAGCAAGACCGACATTGAAGCGGCCGGTACCAGAGAGAATGCGTTCTGCGGCGATGGGCGTGGCAATACCGATCAGGCCGGCCCCCACGCCGTCGAGAAACTGTACGGGAAAGACGAAAGCAAAGGATGGGAAAGTTCCCGCAATCGCACCGCGGATCGGCAAGGCTGCTAAGGCAAGGATGAATGCGGTGGCCAAGCCGAACCGTCTAATCAGCCAGGGTGCCATCAACGCCATGCCGATCATCGATAGTTGGGAAACACCCGTCGTGATTGCGGTGGTCCTGAAGGGGGTGCCGAGTTGAATGGAGAAAGCCTGGGCAATCAGGCGGCTGATGGGTGCGTTCCCAAAATGAAAGATCATCAACACCAGGCTGAGCAAGATCAGGCCCTTGCTGCTGGCCAGCACTGAAAATCCGGAAGGTGCCTCCGATCCCTCGTGATGCGCCAGCCCGCGCGCGACCTGATGGTCGATCAGCTTCGGATCGATGGCCAGGGTCGCGGCAATCGTGGCAAAGGCGGCAAACAGCATGAGCCCGATGACGCCTTGGAGGCCGAACAGAAGCGTTCCCGCATAAATCGCCGCCAGGGAGGCAACGTTCCCCGTGTGGTTCCAGAACTCGTTTCGGGACACCTGACGGGGAAATCGTTCTTCCCCGACAAGCCCAAGCGTCAGGCCCATGAGCGCGGGGCCAATGATCGCGCCGACGACGGCCGTCGCGGATTGTCCCCCGAAGACCGAAAAGCCATTGGGGGTGGCCAGCGTCCATAGAGCCATCATCGTCACGAGGATAACGGGCAGGATGATCAATGTACGCTTGTAGGCTGATGCATCGACAAGCGCACCGAACAGAGGCGTTGTCATCATTCCCAACACGCCGCCGATCGTCGCGATCACACCGAGCGTGAATGGCTCCCACCCGCGCGTTGCGAGAAATCCGTCGAGAAAGGGCCCCAAGCCATCGCGAGCATCGGCGAGGAAAAAGTTCAAGATCGACAGGGCAATGAGGGAGTGACGAAACTCGGAGGAGGGAGTGGACGTCACGGCGGCTCCTGGAATCAAGTCTTTCAACAACGCGCCGTACAGAGAGCCAGGCGAGGAGACGAGGGGATTGCGCCAGCCCACCTCGTGCTTGGCAAATATAGGATCGGAGAGGCATACGAAATGCAATCGCTTTCGAATCCGCCTCGAGATGAGGCGGCGCGTTTCGAAGAACGGATATCCCCTCCGTCTCTTTCCTGCCTCACCGACGCGTTCTCTCATCGCGCCAGGTGATGCAGCACGATGCCGCTGGTGGTGGCGACATTGAGGGAGTCGAAGCCACCCCTCATCTCGATGCGGATGGTTCGCAGCCGGCTGAGAACACGTTCGGGCAGGCCCGGCCCTTCCGCGCCGAACAGCACGGCCTGCCGCCCGGCGGGCTCGATGTCAGCGAGGCGCTCCCTGCCGGCGGGGCTGGTGGCCAGCACCTCGAAGCCAGCCGCCAGCAGGGCGTTGCAGAGATCACCGATATCACCCGCCTGGGCGAAGGGCGTGAGCAGCGCCGCACCGGCCGAAACCCGGATGGCCTTGCGATAGAGCGGGTCGCAGGAGGCACCGTCGATCAGCACGCCATCGAGACCGAAAGCAGCGGCATTGCGGAAGATGCCGCCCATGTTGTCATGATTGGCGATGGCGGAAAGACCGACGAACAGGGCCGTCTCCGGCGCCGAAGACAGCAGTGTGTCGACCGCGAGCCCCTCGCCCCTCAATCCTATCGCCAGGATGCCGCGATGCATGGGAAAGCCGGCAATGCTGTCGAGAACAGCGCGTGAGGCGATGTAGACGGGGATCCCCGCCGGCACCTGCGCAAGAAGGCCGGCCAGCGGCTCGGCTCGATTCTCCGCGATCAGGATGGATTCGATGGCAAAGCGTCCCAGGGTAAGCGCGGTGTGCAGCACCACTTCACCTTCGATGACGAAACGCCCGCCCCGGCCCTTGAGGTCGCGCTCGCGAATGTCGCGATAGGCCTCGATACGGGAATCGGAGGGATCGTCGATGGCAAGAAGCATAGGCTGGCATCCGAAGAAACAGTATGGCTGGGACCGGACGGGACGTCCGCCGTCCCAGCCATGGCGTCTTATCCGGATAGACGCATGCGACTGATGAAAAGCAAGCTCGAATGTCCTACATAGCGGGCATGACCACGCCTCTCCTGTTCGACCCCCACGCGCTGGCCCTGCATCGACGCCGCGCCGCGACCGCCCCGGCCGACTTCCTGCTGCGCCATGTCGCCGACGATATGGCCGATCGCCTTGCCGTAGTGCTCAGGCCGTTCGAACAGGCGGCAGAGATCGGCCCGCATTCGCCCGCGCTGGCTCAGGCGCTGCGTCCGCGGCTCGCCGCCAATTGGCAGGAGGTCGCCATCGGAGACGAGGTGCTGCCCCTTCCGCCCGAAAGCATCGATCTCGCCCTGTCGGCGCTCGCCCTGCAATTCGTTAACGATCTGCCGGGGATGCTGAGCCAGATCCGGCGCGCCCTCCGCCCGGACGGGCTTCTGCTGGCCGCGCTCATCGGCGGCTCCACGCTCAACGAATTAAGGGCCGCCTTTTCGGAAGCCGAACTGGAGACGGAGGGAGGCATCTCGCCCCGCGTCGCCCCCTTTGCCGACGTGCGCGACATGGGCGGCCTCCTGCAGCGCGCGGGCTTCGCGCTTCCTGTCACCGACAGCGAGACACTCACCGTGCGCTACGACAATGCCTTCGCCTTGATGGCCGATCTCAGGGCGATGGGTGCGACGAATATGCTGGCCCAGCGCCGCAAGGCCTTCACCCGCCGCGCCACCATGCTGCGCATGGCTGAGATCTACGGTGAGCGCTTCTCCGATTCGGACGGGCGCATCCGCGCGACCTTCGAGATCATCTGGATCTCCGGCTGGGCGCCCCATGCAGGCCAGCAAAAACCGCTGAAGCCGGGTTCAGCCAAGACCCGCCTCGCCGACGCTCTGGGCGTGAAGGAATTCGGCGAAAAGGACGTCTGAGCATCTTGGCCTCGCGAGATCGAACCTACCTCGCCGGGATCATGTCGATCAGCATCGGGATCAGAGGCTCGTCGGCGGGCGGCATGGGATAGTCGCGCAGCTTCCTCGGCAGCACCCATTTCACCGCCTGGCCCTCGCGTCCATGCGGCGTGCCCCTCCAGCGCCGGCAGATCCACAGCGGCATCAGCAGGGTGAAATCCTCATAGCTATGGCTGGCAAAGGTGAGCGGAGCCAGGCACGGCTCTTCCACCTCGATGCCGAGTTCCTCGTGGAGCTCGCGGATGAGGCTTTCCTCGGGCCGCTCGCCGGGCTCGAGCTTGCCGCCCGGGAACTCCCACAGGCCCGCCAAGGCCTTGCCTTCGGGGCGCTGCGAGATCAGCACGCGCCCGTCGGCATCGACGAGGGCGCAGGCGGCGACGAGCAGAAGGCGCCGAGATACGAGAGGATTGGGCACGGGAGAATTGGTCACGAGCGGTAATCGCCATTGATGGCGACATATTCCTTGGTAAGGTCGCAGGTATAGACCCGGTCACTGGCCTCGCCGAGGCCGATATCGACTCTGATGGTGATCGCCTGCCCCTTCATATAGGCGGAGACCGCTTCCTCATCATAGGACGGGTCGCGCTCGCCGTCGGCGGCGACGCGGATGTCGCCGAACCAGATGGCGAGCCGGTCGCGATCGGCTTCCTCGCCCGCCTTGCCCACCGCCATTACCACGCGGCCCCAATTGGCGTCTTCACCGGCTACCGCCGTCTTGACCAGGGGTGAATTGGCGATCGACATTCCGATGCGCCTTGCCGCTTGCTTGCTGGTGGCGCCGCGCACTTCGACGGTGACGAATTTGCGTGCGCCCTCGCCGTCCCGCGCCACCTGCTGTGCCAAGTCGAGCAGCACGCCGTCGAGCGCCTTGGCGAAACCAGCCAGGCGCGGGTCGGCGGCATCGGTCACGGGCGCGCCGCCGGCCTTGCCGGTGGCGAACAGCAGGAGCGTGTCGGAGGTGGAGGTATCGCTGTCGACAGTGACCGCGTTGAAGCTGTCGACGACGCCCTTGGACAGAAGGCCCTGCAGCACGTTCCTGGCGATCGGCGCGTCGGTGAAGACGAAGGAGAGCATGGTTGCCATATCGGGCGCGATCATGCCGGCGCCCTTGGCGATGCCGTTGATCGTCACCGTGGTGTCGCCGAAATCGACGCTGGCGGTCGCCCCCTTGGGAAAGGTGTCGGTGGTCATGATGGCGCGGCCGGCATCCTCGAAGGCACCGGGCGAGACGCGGTCGGCGGTCTCGACCAGCACGCCCCTGAACTTACCGGCATCGAGCGGTTCGCCGATCACGCCGGTGGAGGCGAGGTAGACTTCGCTCGGCCGGCAGCCAGCCGCCTCGGCGGCGAGTTCCGCCGTGAGCGCCACCGCTTCGGCGCCCTTCTTGCCGGTGAAGGCGTTGGCATTGCCGGAATTGACCACCAGGGCCCGGGCGCTGCCATCCCCGAGCGCCGCGCGGCACCAGTCGACCGGCGCCGAGGGGCATTTGGAGCGGGTGAACACACCGGCGGCCTGAGTGCCCTCGTCCATCAGGACGAGCAGCACGTCGGTGCGGCCCTTATAGCGGATACCGGCTTCGGCCGTGGCCATCCGGACCCCCGCTACCGGCGGAAGGTTGGGAAAACGAGCGGGAGCAAGCGGGGACAGCGGCGCGGCCTTGGCCATGGTGTTCCTCGAAAGAAGGTGTGCCGGTTGTCAGATCGGCATCGATAGAGCTGATGCTGCGATTGGCTCAGCCTTTGTCATTGCCGGGCTTGACCCGGCAATCCAATCCTCTCAAGGCGAAAACGCCGGAAGGGTGGATGCCCGGATCAAGCCCGGGCATGACAAAGGCTGGCGCCTTTTCATTATCGGTCCGGTACCGCAGGACCGACTTACTGAGCCGGAGCAGCCGGGGCTGGCGTGGCCGGAGCGGGAGCTTGCGCTGGGTCATCCGCACCGGGGAGCTGCATGCTCCCGTCCGCGGGATCAGCCGGTGCCGCAGGCGGCTGCACGATCTTGGCGGCGGCGCGCAGCTTGGCGAAGACTTCCTGCTGCGTCTTCTGGGTCAAATAGTCAGTGATCTGCTGCTTGACGCGATCGAGAGCCGGCGGGGCCTGCGGGCGGCGCTCCTCGAGCTTGATGATGTGATAGCCGAACTGGCTCTTCACAGGCTGGGAGACCTCGCCAGGCTTCATGCCGAAGGCGGCCTCGGCGAATTCCTTGACCATGCGGTCCTTGGTGAACCAGCCGAGATCCCCACCCTGCTCGGCCGAGCCCGGATCCTTGGAGACTTCCTTGGCGACCTTGGCAAAATCCTCGCCTGCCTTCAGCCGCGCCTCGACCTTCTTGGCATCGTCCTCGTTCGCCACCAGGATGTGGCGGGCATGCACTTCGTCCTGGGCCGGGATCAGTTTGACCTGCTCGTCATAGGCCTTCTTGATCGCGTCCTCGGTCACGCCTTCCTTGACGGCCTTGGCGACCAGGGCGTCGATCAGGATGCGCTGGCGGTAGAAGGCAAGCTTCTTCTGCACCTCGGCTTCATCAAGCACCTTCTGCTGTTCAGCCGCATTGGCGGCCACGCGCAGATTGATGGCGGCATTGATGATGATGTCCTGCCGCTTGGCCGGCGAGAGCTGGGGAGACAGGCTCGGCCCGATCTCCTGCTCCACGGCGTTGAGGTCGTCCTGGGTGATGGGCTGGCCGTCCACGCTGATGGTCGGGGTCGCCTGCGCGGCAAGAGTCGCGGGAGCAGATTGGGCTGCCGGAGCCGGGGCGGCGGCAGGCTTCGCCGCGTCTTCAGCGTAGGAAGGCGCGGCAGCGAAGGCCAGGAAGGCAACGCTGGCGAGCAGGGTCGCGGCTGGACGCGCGCGGCGAAGTGACATCATGGGCAGGTTCCTCGAGAGCGGGGGCTGACCCGGAAACCGTCAGGCTCCGGACGGACGCTGTTTCGGCAACAGGCCCGCATTGCTCCTGATCCCGGGACGAACGCCTTCGCAGCGCTGATAGGACAGGAGAAAAGCAAGGTCAATGTCGCCGAATGGCCAGCGCTTCGCTCGCCTTTTAGGAAGGGCTGTCGTCAAAACTGTGACGGCGGAGCCTCGTATGTCACGAATGCCTCCCTGCGGAGGCATCCTGCCGCATTATTACGGATTTTTCAGCCGAATGTCCGTATCAAGGGGTGTCGTAGACCCTATGGTCGATTGACACCCCAAACCCCAATACTTAAGTGAGTCCGGCTGACGGGCTCTCGAACCACGGCTCGGCATTAGGACCATCGGTTCACAGAATTCATAAGGCAGCCTGATTCCCGCTGTACCGGTTTGCCCCAAGTTGCCGTATCGGGGGCATGCCGTCATGCTGGTGCCATCGCGCACGGCTGATGGAGGCGGGTTGCCTCACACCGAACATCGCCCGGGCGGTGTCCGGCTTCCGTTCCTCGGCTTTCGCGGCCGGGGTTGACACAATGGCCGAAGCCCCCTCTTCGGTCGGGTATCATGCCGCCGCGAGGCGCGAAGATTTGAAGGCCCTCTATGTTCGGCTCGCTCGCCAAGAAATTGTTCGGTTCCTCCAATGACCGTCGGCTGAAAGCCTACAATCCGAAAGTAGCCGCCATTGCGGCGCTCGAACCGGAAGTCGCTGCGCTGTCCGACGAAGCCCTGCGCGCCCGCACCGACGAATTCAAGGCTCAACTCGCCGCCGGCAAGACGCTCGACGACATCCTGGTGCCCGCCTTCGCCACCGTGCGCGAGGCGGCCAAGCGCGTGCTCGGCCAGCGACATTTCGACACCCAGCTCATCGGCGGCATGGTGCTGCATGAGGGTGCCATCGCCGAAATGAAGACGGGCGAAGGCAAGACCCTGGTGGCAACCGCCCCGGTCTACCTCAACGCCCTCGCGGGCAAGGGCGTGCATGTCGTTACCGTCAACGACTATCTCGCCAGCCGTGACTCCGAATGGATGGGCCGGGTCTATAATTTCCTGGGCCTGACCACCGGCGTGATCGTACACGGCCTCACCGACGAGGAACGCCACACGGCCTATGCCTGCGACATCACCTACGGCACCAACAACGAGTTCGGCTTCGACTATCTGCGCGACAACATGAAATACGACATGGCGCAGATGGTGCAGCGCGGCCATGCCTATGCCATCGTCGACGAAGTCGACTCCATCCTGGTGGACGAGGCCCGCACGCCGCTGATCATCTCCGGCCCGCTGGAGGATCGCCCCGAGCTCTACCAGACCATCGACGCGCTGATGCCTGAGCTCGACAAGGACGACTACGAGCTCGACGAGAAGCAGCGCACCGTCAGCCTCACCGAGAAGGGCAATGAACGCGTCGAGCAGATGCTGACAGGTTCCGGCATGCTGCGCGAGGGCTCGTTGTATGACGCGGCCAACGTCACCATCGTCCATCACGTCAACCAGGCCCTGCGCGCCCACAAGCTGTTCACCCGCGACAAGGACTATATCGTCCGCAACAACGAAGTGGTGATCATCGACGAATTCACCGGCCGCATGATGCCGGGCCGGCGCTATTCGGAAGGCCTGCACCAGGCGCTCGAAGCCAAGGAGCGGGTGCAGATCCAGCCCGAGAACCAGACCCTGGCCTCGATCACCTTCCAGAACTATTTCCGCCTCTATGCCAAGCTCGCCGGCATGACCGGCACCGCCGCCACCGAGGCGGACGAGTTCATGGACATCTACAATCTCGAAGTGATCGAGATTCCGACCAACCGGCCGGTGCAGCGCATCGACGACGATGACGAGGTCTACCGGACGGTTGACGAGAAATACAAGGCGATCGTGCGCCTGATCGAGGAATGCCGCCAGCGCGGCCAGCCCCTCCTGGTCGGTACCACCTCGATCGAAAAGTCCGAGACGCTGGCTGCCTATCTCGTCGGGCAAGGCTACAAGCAGCGCGACTTCTCCGATCCGAACGCCTTCGCCTCGCTCTATGATGGCGACCAGGGCACGGCCGAGGAGAAGGTCTTCGCTGTACTGAACGCCCGCTACCACGAGCAGGAAGCGTTCATCGTCAGCCAGGCCGGCGTGCCCGGCGCCATCACCATCGCCACTAACATGGCCGGCCGCGGCACCGACATCCAGCTCGGCGGCAATGCCGACATGCGCATCAAGGTCGAGCTCGCCGACCTGGCCGAGGGAGCCGAACGCGAAGCGGCGGAGGTGCGGATCAAGGATCAGGTCGCCCGGCTGAAGGAGAAGGCCCTCGCCGCCGGCGGCCTCTACATCATCGGCACCGAGCGCCATGAGAGTCGTCGCATCGACAACCAGTTGCGCGGCCGCTCCGGCCGCCAGGGCGACCCCGGCCATTCGCGCTTCTTCCTGTCACTGCAGGACGATTTGATGCGCATCTTCGGTTCGGAGCGCATGGACGGCATGCTGCAGAAGCTCGGCCTCAAGGAGGACGAGGCGATCGTGCATCCCTGGATCAACCGCGCGCTCGAAAAGGCGCAGCAGAAGGTCGAGGCGCGCAATTTCGACATCCGCAAGAACATCCTGAAATACGACAACGTGCTCAACGATCAGCGCAAGGAGATCTTCGAGCATCGTCGCGAGCTGATGGCGCAGGACTCCGTCGGCGAGACCATCGCCGATTTCCGCCATCTCGTCATCGACGAGCTGGTGCGGGCCCATGTGCCCGAGAACGCCTATCCCGAGCAGTGGGATACCGAAGGCCTGCACAAGGCGGTGAACGATGTGCTCAACCTCGACCTGCCGATCTCCGACTGGGCCAAGGAAGAGGGCATCGCCGACGAGGAGCTGACCCATCGCATCACCGAGGCGGCCGACAAGCACGCCGCGGAGCGGGCCGCCGGCTTCGGCGACGAGGTAACGCGCCAGGTCGAAAAGGCCGTGCTCCTGCAGACCCTGGACAATCTGTGGCGCGACCACATCGTCACGCTCGACCATCTGCGCCAGGTCATCGGCTTCCGTGCGATGGCTCAGCGCGACCCTCTGATCGAGTACAAGTCGGAAGGCTACCAGCTCTTCTCCGATCTGATGAACCGCTGGCGCGAGGACGTTACCCGCACCATGTTCCGCCTGCAGGTGATGCAGCAGCCGGAAGAACCGACCCTGCCGCAGATGTTCGGCCAGCATATCGACCCGCTCACCGGCGAGGACGAGTTCGCCATGGCCGGCTCCGGCTTCCCGCCGGCCCAGCTGAGTTCGCCTTTCCCTGTAGCGGACAGTCCAGCGCAACGCATCGTGGCGCCGGAGGATCGCAACCCCGACGATCCCTCGACCTGGGGCCGAGTCGGCCGCAACGAGGCCTGCCCCTGCGGCTCGGGCAAGAAGTACAAGCACTGCCACGGGCAGCTCGCGTAGGCACGCGTTGAAACCCCTCATCCCCCTGCCGGGACCCGAGGCACTTTCTTGGAAAGTGCCAGGTCCCGCAAGGGGAGAAGGGATTAAAATCGGATATGTGGAAGCGGTGAAAGCGATCTCCTGGGCATCGGGCCAAGCCGAATGAATTCCCTTCTCCCCTTGCGGGAGAAGGTGGCGGCAGCCGGATGAGGGGGTGTTCCCGGGTGCTCAGCCCGCCTCTTCCTCCAGCCTGTCCTCCACCCGCTGGCGCAGCACGGCGAAGAAGCCCGATTGCGCCAGGGTGAAATTCGGCTTGGCGAACGGCTTACCGGCATCGGCCCGCATGCGGGCAAGCAGAGCGAGGGCATCGGCCTGTTTCTGGCTGACGGCGTGGTGCTCCAGCACCGCCTCCATTGTGGCGGCATCGGGAAGCCCCGACAGGGCTACCACATCCGGCCAGGTGCGTTCCTTGAAATGGATGCGCCGCGCCGCGGCCAACAATGCCTCGGAGCTCGCAGCTGGCAGCGCACCAGCCTCGACGGCGGCCTCCAGCGTCGCCTCGACATCGACCAAGGCTATGCTGAGCGGCGCATAGCCGAACTCGGCCGGCGCATGCGCCACACCGACATCGGCATCCGCCACCCGTCGCCCGCTCGCATAATCCTCGAAGACACGACCGATGCCGATCATGCCGAAAGCAGTGCATTCGGCGCCCCGCAACGCGCCCATCGAGGCGGCGCCATAGACCGGGATGCCCTCGCTGAGGGCGTAGAGGATCTCCTTGTGCCAGACCGAAGGCGCGTGATCGAACACGCCATCGACCAGGCCGATGGCATCGGCGCCCGTCATCGCCGCCGCCAGCACGTCGCCGCAGCCCGCAGGCGGGCGCACCGTGAAACCACCGAGCAAAGCGGGATCGATGCCGTGAAGACTGGGGCCAGTGAAGAGGATGGTGGTCATGGACGGACCTTTTTGGCGGCGCCTGAGGATAGGCCGGTTTCCGCCCATCTGGGAATCAGGTCGTTGACGCCGACGGATGCGACCTCCCCCTCCATATGGGCACCCAATCCCGGTGCCAGGATTCTCACCACATGGGCAAGGGGAGAGGGAGAGGGCAGGTCGAACAGAAAGACATCCTCGCACCCGGCCTGCGCCATAGCCTCCAGCGTCAGGCTGAGTCGCTCGGCATCGGAAAGGTCGCTCCGAGCGGGATATCGTTCGGCCAGGAGCGACAGCGTCACTGCCTCTTCCCTTGGCAAGGGCACGATGCTGCTCCCGCCGCAATACTGCGATGGATCCATGTCATCGCGAGCGCCGGCTATGTTGGTCAGGCGCGACTGCACGGCCTCCAGCAGCGCCGCCAGCATGGCCTCCCCGGCGTCAAGACGGCAGGCATAGCCGCCCGACAATCGCTCGCCTGCTCCCTGTTCGTCCAGGACAGGCCTGCTTATCACGGCACCGACGACGGGAAGGTCCACCTTGCCCCTGACACAATAGAAATGAGGAACCAGGCCTGCGGCGGACACCTTGCCGATGGCCTCGTCGAGCCCGGCATGCACGCCAGGCTGCCACAACAACTGCCGTGCGAAGACGCTGGAAAGGCCGAAGAGTTCCACCGATAGTGTGGCATCCCTTTCGATGGCTTCGAACAGGGCTCGGGTAGCGGCGAACTCGAATGTCCGTCCCGCGGCAAGGCCAGTGGAGGCTACGGTAAAAGCCCGGTAGTCCCAGGGAAATCCCACACGGGTGTCAAGCCCGATCAGTTCATAGGGCGCATAGATGTCGGTCCCGGATCGCTGATGGATTCCTCGAACCCAGGCGCGTTGGCGCCCAGGATCGAAAAGGGCGTATTTGCAGCGCGACAATTTCTCGAGCGGGACGAGGTTGCGCCCACGTGATACCATCTCCATCGCCGTTGCAAATTCGGAGACCAGCTCCCGCGTCTGCTCGGCAACAGCCCCCTCGATCGACTCCATGATGGCACCGATCCGTGCCTGCTCATGCGTCAGGCCCTTGCCCTGGCTGACCGACAGGGCCCGGGAATTGGGCCGCGTCGCAAACCAGACGGGAATGCCGACGATATCCAACCCGGTGATGTCACCGCAGCGTGTTATTCGGAAGGGCGCCAGCAAGGACAGGGGAAACAGGGAAGCGCGATCAGCTGTTTTCCCTGGATCCGCTGGGAGCAACTCCCCTCGTTCGAGGGGATGGTGCAGTTGATCGGGCATTACGGACCGGCATCATCCGACAAGACTGCATTCTGTAGCGCATCACCGTCCGAGCCGATCAACTGCCGCAGCGCCGCCTCGACCGGGGAATAGATGCCCGCATTCGACTGAATGGTCGTCTGTATGCCAGCATGGGGCTGTATGCCGGCCTGGTTGGTAATTCCCGCTTGGCTGGCGATACCAGCCTGGGACTGCACACCAGCTTGGGACTGCACGCCAGCTTGGGATTGTACTCCGGCCTGGGTTTGAACGCCGGCTTGGGTTTGAATGCCTGCCTGGCTCTGGATTCCCGCATGCAACTGGCCGTTGGCATCCGTGAAAATATCGGTTCCGAACGCAAAATCGACTTCGGACAGCCGCACGCCGGCGGCCACGAGAGCCTCGATACCCTGCGCGCTGCTCGGATCGATCCCACTTCCCGATCCGGTCGGCGCACGGCAGTCCGCCATCAACCGCCACAGGGCCGCAACGACTTTCGCATAACCGTCGCTCGACGTAGCCTGGCTATATTTCACAATCTCATCGTGAGTAATCTCGACCACGCGCAACGGACTCATCTTGATGAGTACAATACCGGCGCCTCGATTTCCGATGACAAACATCCGCTCAGTAGACATATCCCCTCCTGTTCCTTTCCAATAGACAGAGACTCTCGACTGCGATTCAATTTATGGGATTTTATTTCACAATAATCGACAATCTCTACCCGTTGAAAATACAATGAACGAAGGAATCATTTATATCTTAATATTTGAAATAAAATTTAGACGATTTTTGATATACAAAAATCAATCCAAGCCAGCTATTCTTAATCCTTCAGCGCATAGATTGATATCTTCATTGCGCCGATCAGGCGCGAGACGAGCCATCTCGAGCGCTGTAGCGCCGGGATACATTTCACTCAGCTTTCTTCCATATTGGCGCGCCACGTCCACATTGCCCATGAGGCCGTGACACATCGCCAGAACACGCAACACGGCATCTTCGCTGCTCATGTTCTTGCAAAGTTCGATCCCTGTGGCGAAGTCCCTGCGTCGGATCGCGATGGTGCAGCCGAACCACCAGTAGTAGTCCGGTGGAAACGGGTTGAGCTCCAACGCCCGCTGGAACCGCTCCCATCCGGTGTCGGCAAAGCCGAGATGCGACAAGGCGTCGGCATGGTGGGACAGGAGATCTGCTGAATGCGGATTCAGCGCCTCCGCGACCAGGAATTTCTCGGCCGCAAAGTCGAAATCGCGCTGATAGAGGGCGACGACCGCCGCCATCCAATGGCCCTCGCCGATGCCACCATCAATGGCGAGCGCCGTTTCGGCCTCATGGCGAGCCTGATGCAGGAGATAGGGGTCGTTTCCTCCCAGCATCAGCCATTCGAGCTGCAGAGTCTGAGCGATACGGGCATGGGCCGGCGCAAAAGAGCGATCTTCGGCAATGGCTTGCTTGAACTCCGACCGGGCCCGGCGCAGCTTCGGCAGGTCGCAATTCTTCAGGCGAGTCTGGCCCTCCAGATAATGCCGATAGGCGTTCGGCTTCGGGTCGGCCCTCATCCGGTCGAGCTGATCTCGCTCGATCTCGCTGGCAAGCGTGGACGAGATTTGCCGCGTAATGCGCCTGAAAGTGGAAGGCAGCTTGTCCAGACCGACCGGGTATTCCGCTGCCCAGATGATCTCGTCACCGGGCTGCCGCGTCAACCTCAAGGCCATATGCTCGCCATCCGGGAGTATGAAGCCTGAAATGAGATAGCCGCTCCTCAGCGCTGCCAGCCGCTCTACGTCCGGTGAATCCGCAACCTCGAAACTGCTATGGGGCGCAATCACCGCGAAGGTTCGATGACGCGACAGATCATTGGCCACATCTTCGATAAGGGCACGGTGCAGATAATGGAGCTGATCTCCTGCCAACGCCTTCGGAGGAAACAAGGCAACCCTCGGCAGACCAACCAAGCTGCGCGTTGCCGAAATCTCCCGGCCTGCGTCACCGAGTATCTCGCTGGACCGGTCCGACACCACTTGCAGCCGCGCTCGCGGCGCGTTCGCCAGAATACGGCGCATCGCCGCCACGGTCTCGGCACGTGGTTCGCTGTCCAGTTCCTCCTTCAAAACAGAAACGAGCGCCGCATAAGTACGGTTCACCGCGTCGAAATTGCCGTTTCGTCCATAGGCCTCGATCAGCGCCCGGAAACTTTCCTCACGCTCGGGCTCCAGGGCCAGCATGCGCTCCCCGATGGCATCGATCTCGCGTTCCGGGGCTCGGCCGAAACGGGTCATTTCGAACAAGACATCGGCCGCGAGGCTGAGCACGAGGCGGCGAAAGCGCTCGCGCTCACTGCGGAACCATTGCGCCAGTTCCCCACCACCGGTGTCGATGGTATCGAGCAGGTCTCCTCTTGCCAGCAGGACAGCCCGCACCCGTTCGGCGAGCACGGCGGATTTCTGCAAGGTGAGGATGCTCGCCAGATCGGAGCCCCGCGCGCTGGGACCCGCCACCAGATGGGAACCACTGGTCTCGATCAGGGGCTCATCATAGGGCCAGCACCTGTGAATGCGCACCAATAGCTGCCGCAGATTGGTCAGCGCCTTTTCTTCGGGCGCATCGTCCCAGAGCAAGGCAGCCACGGCCTGGCGGCTCATTCGGCCGCTGCCAGCAAGCAGCAGCATGGTGATGAGAATGTAGCCCTTGGCCGGAAACACCCCCTCGGTCGGCTTGGCCATATGAGGCACGCCAACCAGACGAACGATCATGTCCCGCTCAGCATCCATTCGTCGATCCCCAGTTCCCTTCGCATGGTCGACGGACGAGAACCGCGCCCGCATTCCAACAAGGCCTGGCACTATCGATCCGAACAACGCCGGCTCGCGATCGAGGGAAACTCGCGCGAGCACCGCCAAGTTCGTGAACCGTGGCGACACTGTGTTACAAAATCTATTCAAGTCAATGAATTGGCCGGAGATCGGTGACTCAAGTCACACCGGCGTCACAGTGCCCATCGCGATTTAAAAGTACAAATTTAGGAAATAATATAAAAATCTTTACGTAAACTATAAACTAATTCAGATAATTCTTTAATTATACATAATTATATAAATCAACTGTCAAGATATACAAAAATTATCTACAAAATAATGAAATAAATACTTTAATATTACAATGACCCGAGGAGTTGTCACCCGAGGTTTTCTGGAGACATATTGCCAATTTTTCAATGAACTGTAGAAATCCACGATTTTGATGGTATCCGCCAAATTCGGGAACCACTCTACGAAAAACACCCATTTTCTTCTGCAGCCCGGATCACTGCGTCTGCCATGGCACATCGCCCTTACGATCACGCAACCGCTCCGATCAGGTCTTCCAAGCTGATGTCGGACACCCCGTCTTCCACGAAGGTCTTCAACCCAGGCACCAAAGCACGCACGACATGCACGCCTTCGACCGGGCCAGGGAGGTCGAAAAGATAGATTTCCGCATGACCGGCCGTGCCGAGCTTGCCGGCGACGATGTCGAGCTGCGCGGTATGAGGCAGTTCCTCTGCCTTTAACAGGGGGGCCTGGCGATGGCGCGCGGCAAATTCGGCCAGGGAGGGCGCTCGAGGATCCGGCAGCGGCAGCGCACCATCCCGCGTTTCATAGAAATCCGGCTCCAGATCATCACGGGCTCCGGCAATATTGGTGAGCCGCGATTGCACCGCCTCCAGCAATGCCGCCAAGGCGGCGGCCCCGGCATCGAGCCGGCAAGCCTCTCCGCCGGAAAAGCGCTCACCACCGCCTTCCTCTTCCAGCACCGGCCGCGTGATCACGGCACTGACCACCGGCAGGCCGATGCGGTTGGACTTGTCGAAGAAGCGCGGCTCCAGCCCGGCGGCGCGCACCCTGTCGACAGCCTCGTCCAGCCCCGGGTGTACGCCGGCGTGCATGCACAATTGGCGTGACGTGCCTTCGAGATGGCCGAAAGCATCGGACAAGGTGGTCGCATCATGCTCCACCAATTCCAGCAGGGCGGCCAAGGCGGCAAACGCGAAATCCGGTCCGGCGGCAAGTCCCACCGAGCTGATATGGAAGGCATCGCGATCCCAGGGAAGTTCCTCGCGCATGTCGAGCCCGATGAGTTCATAGGGCGCGAAGACAACCTCCCCGCTGCCATGGACAACACCGCGCACCCAGGCGCGCTGCATCCCCTCATCATAGGCATCGGCCCGGAAGCGTGCGAGGCCCTCCAGCGGCACCAGGCGCCGGCCCCGGGCCGTCATCTCCTCCGGCCTGCCGAATTCGGCGATCAAGAGCTTGGTCTGCTCGGCGACGGCCCCCTCCACCGCCTCCATGATGGCGGAGATGCGCGCCTGTTCATGGCTCAATCCCTTGCCCTGGCTGACGGCCACGGAACGGGCATTGGGCCTGGTGGCGGACCAGACGGGAATGCCGATGATGTCGAGATCGGTAAGATCGCTCGCCCGCGTAATGCCGAAGGGGGCAAGAGGAGGGCTCTGGGAATGCATCGCAGGCTTCATGGTTGATGTGGGCATCGATCGTTGTGCTGGCTATTCGACTGCCTTCATCATCAGCTCCGCCATGACCGTCTCGCTCTCGGCCGTCAGGCCCTCGATGACGCTGTTGCGATAGGCTTCCGGTCGGTTCTGGCTGAGTTTCCATTTCCCTTCGATGCGGGTAATGGCGATTTCCAGCCCGATAATACCCTTGATTTGCCCCTTCATGAAGGAGGCAGGCGCACTCTCGGCCTGCCAGGGTTGCGGCCGCCTGGTTTCGACCAGATTGGTCAAAGCGGTGACGTGCTCGCGCAGCCATCTCGAATTTTCCGTCGTCCTTAGCCGGCCATGCACATGCACCGTGACATAATTCCAGGTCGGCACCGCCTTGCCGCCCTCCACCTTGGCGGTGTACCAGCTCGGCGTGATGTAGTGCATCGGCCCCTGGAAGACCGCCAGCGCTTCATAGGCGGGGTCGTGATCGACGGCCATGTTGTTGTTGCGATTGATATGGGCCCGCAACACCCCCTTGCGCCCCTTGTCTGCCACAAGGAACAAGGGAAGATGATTGGCTGCCAGGCGCCCATGCTCATTGGTGACGACCATCGCAAACGGATGATCGCGTATCAAGGCATGGAGCACCTCCAGGCGCTCTTCCCGGAAATATCGAGGATTATACATGGCTAAAGCCTCATATCTCCACAGAGCCGAACCAAAAACGTTATTCCGTAGGATCAGCAAACAAAATCGTCGGAATTTCTATCGTCCAGCAGAACGGCATCTTGAAGATTATGGCCATTCCTTTGCGTGAGATAGCATAGGGCCATTTTCAAGGTGAGGTTTTTACCCCTGACGGCTTCGATTGCCGTCGACGACATATTCGTACCGAATGCAAATTCCAGATTGGTCAAACTCGCGCCAGCCTCGGCGAGCGAAGCGATACCGACGATATTCTCGGGGTCCAAGCTCGTACCCACGCCATGGGCGGCTCGATGATCCGCTACGACCCGCCAGCACAATGCGGCAACGGCGGCATAGCCGTCACACTTGTTTTCCTTCCCGTAACGGCGGACTTCCTTGTCTGGAATCCTCACGATACGGATGGGACTCATTTTGATAAGGAAGATTCCGACGCCCCTATCGCCAAGAATATATATGTGATCTCGATCTCTCTTTATTCCAGCCATGCCATCCCCTCTCGAACAAGGTTATAGTTTTCAATTTATCTTATTCTAAAATTAAGAAGAAGCATATTGCAAACTAGGTTATTCCAGCCACTCTAAGTCCACGAACAATGATATCTTTCATGTTTCCTTTCTTGTCTGGTGTAAGATTTACAACATCTGATGCGACTATCCCAGGATACATGTCCTTCAAACGCGCTCCATAGCTCCTGGCGATTTCCTTATTGCCGAGATTGCCATGACATATTGCAAGTATCCTCAAGACGGACTGATCGTTCTCCATTTTGCCGCACATGTCGATCGCTCCATCGAAGTCCTCGCGAAAATAAGCGATCGTGGCTCCGCCCCACCAATAGCGGTCGGGCGGGAACGGGTTGAGCTCGATTGCGCGCTGAAACCTCTGCCAGCCCGCATCCGGATCACCCAGATGCGCCAGGGTATCACCATGCGATTCCAACAGGTCGGCCGAATTCGGATTGAGTGTTTCAGCCTCCAGGAATTGCTCCGCCGCCTTGTCATAGTCGCGCTGGTGCAGCGCAATCACCGCCGACATCCAATGACCGACGCTGTTGCCTGCATCGATGCTGATTGCCGCTTCGGCTTCGCGACGGGCCTGCATCAAGAGTGAAGGATCGTTCGCTCCCAGCATCAGCCACTCCAGCTGCAGCGCATTGGAGACCGCGCCCCGTGCGGCAGCGAAATCCATATCTGCGGCCGCCGCCTTCTGAAACTCCACTCGCGCGCGCCGCAGACCCGGCAGGTCGCAATTCTTGAACAGGAGATGCCCTTCGAGATAGTGCCGATAGGCAAGCGGCTTGGGATCCGCCCGCAGGCGATCCAGCTGGTCCCGCTCGATTTCACTCGCCAGTGTCTTCGCGATCCGATGCGAAATCATGCGGAAGGCGACGACCAAGTCCTCCAGTCCCACCTGATATTCCGCCGCCCAGATGATCTCGTCGCCGGGATTGCGGGTCAGCCGCAGGGCCATCTTCTGGCTCCCGGGCACCAGAAAGCCGGTGACGAGATAGCCCGAGCGCAGGGCGGCCAGCCTTTCACGGTCCCCGGTATCGGCTACACCGAAACTGCTGTGAGGCGCGGTCACCGCAAAGGTGGCGTGACGCGACAGATCATTGGCGATGTCCTCGATCAGCATGCGATAGAGGGGATGCAGGACTTCGCCCGGCCGCGGCTGCGGCGGAAACAGGGAAACACGCGGCAGGCCCAGTAGATTGCGCAACGCCGGTGGCGTGGGCGCGACCTGGCCGATCGTCCCCAACACCTCGGGTTCAGCAATGACCTGCAGCCGGGGACGAGGCGCGTTTGCCAGGATACGCCGCATCGTGGCCACCGTTTCCGGTCTGGGTTCGGTGCCCAGTTCCTTGCGCAACGTCTTTTTCAGATCGTCGAAGACACGGCTGGCCTCCTCGACATCCCCGATCCGCCCATAGGCTTCCATCAGCGCGCGGAAACTTTCCTCCCGCTCCGGCTCCAGCACCAGCATGCGCTCACCGATCTCGTCGATGTCGCTCTTCTTGGCGCGGGCGAACTGTGTCATCTCCATGAGCACGTCGCCCGCCAGTGCCAGGACTTGGCGGCGAAAGCGTTCGCGCTCGCTCCGGAACCATTGCGACAGGTCGGGACCGCCACTATCGAGCGTATCGAGCAGGTCTCCCCTTACCAGCCGGACGACGGCGACGCGCTCGGCCAGGACCTGAGATTTGCGGCGTGCCATGATCTGGGCGAGGTCGCAGTACCTGACACCAGGCCCGGCCATCAGATTGGAGCCTTCCACTTCGATCAGCGGCTCGTCCAGCGGCCAGAACCTGTTGATGCGGGCCAGCAATTGCCGGAGATTGGTGAGGGCCTTTTCCTCGGGTGCATCGTCCCACAGCAGCGCGGCAATCGTCTGCCGGCTCATCCGCCGACTGCCGCCGAGCAACAATATGGCGATGAGAACATAGCCCTTGCCCGGAAACACGCCCTCCATCGGTTTGGCCACATGCGGCACGCCCACCAGATGAAGAACAATGTCGTCCTCAGAGTCCATTCGACTATCCTCGCCCCGGGAGTCCGGCCCGGCATCCTGTGCATGCCGCCACCACTTGCCAGATCCCCGCCGTTCCCATCACAGATCTCATGGCTCGGGATGAGAACCTTCGGGCCATGCCCGACATATGCGTTGTATATACTACTTGTTCGTCAAACACATCGAAGTCAACAAGCTCAACTTATTTCCGTGTCAGACTTCACGTCCGAGTCACAGAGAAACGGCATCATAAATATCACATCGCATTCGATCAGGAAGTTCATTTGGAAAATGACGGCGGACCGCCTCCATCATACGAATCTCCTCAATTATGTGACTAATCTCAAAAATCAAAAGTCAAACTCAAATCACATCTAAAAATAAAACAATCGAACAAAGCTCGAAACAGGAAAATATCGGGCTTCATGCGATGACAATACATTTAAGGAAGGTGACGGTCCGGAACTTCGTGCGCGCGTCAGCCCCGCTGATCTCTTCTTGAATCCAAGCCGTCGGCCAGTTCGTTCCTCAGGAAAGCCCGGCGAGGCGCAGGCCCTGAGCGCAGAACTCAATATCCTCCTGGCGGCGATCCGGCGCCAGCCTGGCGAGGTCCAGGGCGGACATGCCCGGATAAGTATCCATGACACGCCGCCCATAGTGGCGGGCCATCACGGAGTCACCGACGAAGCCATGGCACATCGCCAGCACCCGCATGGCCGATTCATCATTCTCCATCCGGGCGCACAGCTCGATCGCCTCCTCGAAGCGGCGGCGGCGGATGGCGATGGTTGCGCCGAACCACCAGTAATAGTCCGGCGGGAAAGGATTGAGCTCCAGGGACCGCTGGAAGCGTTCCCAACCCAGTTCCGGCTCGCCAAGGTGGGAAAGCGCATCGGCATGATGAACCAGGAGATCGGCTGAATGCGGATTGAGCGCCTCCGCCTCCATGAATTTCTCGGCGGTATAGTCGAAATCATGCTGGTAGAGCGCCACCACGGCCGACATCCAGTGCCCGGTGCCGTGGCCGGGATCGATCGTCATCGCCAGATTGGCTTCCGCGCGGGCCTGGTTGAGCAGGGATGGATCTGTCCCACCCAGCATCAGCCATTCGAGCTGCAAGGTCTGGGCGATGCGGGCACGCGAGGGCGCGAAATCCCCGTCCTCCTCGGTCGCCAGCTTGAACTCGGCACGCGCGCGGCGCAGCCGGGCGAGATCGAAACTGTGCAGCCGGGCCTGGCCTTCGAGATAATGGCAATAGGCAGCCGGCTTGGGATCGGCGCGGGAGCGATCGAGCTGGTCGCGTTCGATCTCGTTGGCAAGGGTGGCGGCGATCTGCCGGGTGATCAGCCGGAAGGAAAGCGCCAGCCGCTCGGGCGAAACCAGATATTCGGCAGCCCAGACGATCTCCTCGTCCGGCTGGCGCGTCAGCCGGAGCGCCATGCGCTCGCTGCCCGGCACCATGAAGCCGGTAATCAGATAGGCGCTGCGCAAGGCGGCCCAACGCCCGGCATCACCCGCGTCCGCGACACGGAAGCTGCTGTGCGGCGCCAACACGGCGAAGGTACGGTGACGCGACAGATCGTTGGCGACGTCCTCGATCAGGGCCCTATGCAGGGGATCCAGCATGCGGCCCGGTATCGGGCGCGGCGGAAACAGCGCCACGCGCGGCAAGCCCGGGAGGCGAGGTGCAGCCGTGCTCGCCAAGACCAGACGCTCGTCGGGCGCATTGCGCGCCTCACCGACCACCTGCACCCGCGGCTGCGGCGCACTGGCGAGGATACGACGCAAAGTGGCGACGGTCTGGGGCCGGGGCTCCGCCCCGAATTCGCGGTGAAGCATGTCGGTCAAGGCGGCATGAACCCGATTCACCGCCGGAATATTGCCGTTCCGGCCATAGGCTTCGATCAGGACGCGATAGCTCTCCTCCCGCTCCGGCTCGAGCGCGAGCATCACCTCGCCGATCAGGTCGATTTCTCGATCGGGCGCGCGACCATAGCGCGTCATCTCTACCAGGACTTCGGTGGCCAAAGCCAACACGACGCGACGGAAGCGTTCACGCTCGCTGCGGAACCATTGCGAAAGTTCGGGACCGCCCGAATCGATGCTATCGAGAAAATCGCCCTTGGCGAGCAGGACGGCCTGCATCTTCTCGGCCAGCACACCCGATTTCGACAGCCGCAGGATCGCAGCAAGATCGCTACGGTCCGCGCCCGGCCCGGCCGCGAGATGGGGGCCGCTGGTTTCCACCAGCGGATCGGCATAGGGCCACATCCGATGGATACGGACGAGAAGCTGACGCAGGTTGGTAAGCGCCTTTTCCTCGGGTGCATCGTCCCAAAGCAGGGCGGCGACAGCCTGGCGGCTCATGCGCAGGTTGCTGGCCAGCAGCAGCATGGCGACAAGCACATAGCCCTTGGCGGGAAACACCCCCTCCCCCGTCACCGTGAGATGGGGAATACCGACCAGGCGAAGGGCTATGAAGGGCTTGTCATCCATCCAGTTCACCACGACCTCGGCGCCTCTCGCGAAGCGCAGCGTTACGAAGTCTCGATGCCGGGGATCATGCGCAAAATGCCATACGCAACCACACGTCAAGATGACGCTGGCGCCAATCTTCCCGTCATCGAGACCCAGGCCGGATGAACTGCCCCAGGCCGACAAAGCTGCCGAGGCCCACGTACATCTGAGTATCGTCAGGGCGAGCCGCGTCATGCCGCGAAACCGCACTGCGAGGCTGAGAATGGGCAACATCGTGTGGCGAGTCAATCAAACGGAGAGAAAAGCCCCTTCGATCGACCAACTCTTACTACCATATTACCTCAAAAGCGATTTGACAGCTTTGTTCTGCCACGCGACGGGCCGACATGTCGGCCCGCCAATGCCGGAGCCATTGGATCGGAGCAGGCCTCAACTGCCTTCCGGCTCGTTCATCGTCGCCGGAATCACTGTCGAGGGCTTGGGCTTCTCGCGGAAGAGCATGCGCACGATCAGGCGAATGGTGACGTAGAACACCGGCGTGAGGAAGAGGCCGAGGAAGGTCACTCCACTCATGCCGAAGACGACCGCCGTGCCGATGGCCTGGCGCAGTTCCGAGCCCGGACCGGTGGCGATCATCAGCGGCACGGCGCCGAGGATGAAGGCGAAGGAGGTCATCAGGATCGGCCGCAGGCGCAGCCGGCAGGCCTCGACCACCGCCTGCCAGGGCGTATCGCCATGGTCTTCGCGCTGGCGCGCGAACTCCACGATCAGGATGGCGTTCTTGGCGGCGAGGCCGATCAGCATGACGAAGGAAATCTGCGTCATGATGTTGTTGTCCATCACCTTGAACCACCAGCCGCCGAACAGAGGCAAACCGCGAGCCATGCCGCCGAGCAGCGCCGCCAGGATGGAAAGCGGCACGATCAGGATGATGGCGAGCGGCAGCGACCAGCTTTCATATTGGGCAGCCAGGAACAGGAAGACGAACAGCACGGCGATGCCGAACACGAAATAGATCGTGTTGCCCACCGAGCGCTCCTGGAAAGCGATCTCGGTCCACTCATAGCCGACCCCTGGCGGTAGTACCTCGGCGGCTGCTTTTTCCATCAGGTCGAGCGCCGTGGTGGAGGATACGCCGGGCATGCCCGAGCCGCTGATATAGATGGCCGGGTAAAGATTGTGGCGCATCACCGTATCAGGGCCGGTGCGTTCCTCGAAGGAGATCAGCGAACCCAGCGGCACCAGGGCGCCGGTGGTGCTACGCACCTTCAGGCGGGCGAGGTCTTCCTTGTTGAGGCGGTCACGCCCTTCGGCTTGGGCATTCACCTGGAAGGCCCGGCCCAGCCGCGTGAAGTCGTTGACATAGGCCGAACCGACATAGACCTGCATGGCCTCGAAGATGTTGCCGATCGGCACGTTGAGCATGCGCGCCTTGACGCGGTCGACATTGACGAAGAGCTGCGGCCCGTTGTTGGACAGCGTGGTGTAGACCTGCGTGAGGCCCGGCGTCTGGTTGGCCTTGCCGATCAGGGCATTGGCGGCCTGCATCAGCGCTTCCGGTCCGACACCGCCGCGATCCTGTACCTGCATCTTGAAGCCGGCGCCGGTGCCGAGGCCCTGGATGGTGGGCGGCGGAATCACGAAGACGAAGCCCTCCTCGATGGCGAAGACGCGCTTTTGCAATTCGCCCACGATGGCCTGCGCCGACAAGCCTTCCTTCAGCCGTTCGTCGAACGGCTTGAACGGCACGAAGATGGTGGCGGCATTGGAGGCGGCGGTGAAGGTCGCGCCCGAAAAGCCGGCCACGCCGATGACATGGGCGACGCCCGGGCTGCCCGCCGCAATCTGCTGGGCCTTGCGCACCACCGCGTCGGTGCGCTCCAGCGAGGCGCCGTCAGGCAATTGCACCACCACGATGGCATAGCCCTGGTCCGAGTCCGGCACGAAGCCGGTCGGCACCCGGGTATAGACGTGCCAGGTGGCAAAGAGCAGGCCGCCATAGATGAGAAGGAATACCAGCTTATGGCGGGCGGCAAAGCCCACCGTGCCGCCATAGCCACGCGACAGCCTGTCGAAGCCACGGTTGAAGGCATCGCCCGCTCCCCGCAGCCAGCGCAGCAGGAAGAACCGGCTCTTGTGATCGGCATCGTGCGGCTTGAGCAGGAGGGCGGCGAGCGCAGGCGACAGGGTCAGTGAGTTGAAGGCCGAGATCACCGTGGCCGCCGCGATGGTCACCGCGAACTGCTGATAGAACAGACCAGAGATGCCAGGAATGAAGGCCGTGGGCACGAACACCGCACACAGCACCAGGGCGATGGCGATCACGGCGCGGCCGACCTCGTCCATGGTGACATGGGCAGCCCGATTGGGCGTCATGCCATCATGAATGTTGCGCTCGACATTCTCCACCACCACGATGGCGTCGTCGACCACGATGCCCACCGCCAGGATCAGCCCGAACAGAGTGAGCATGTTGAGCGAGAAGCCGAGCCCCGCCATCACCGCAAAGGTGCCGATGATCGAGACGGGAATGGCGATGATCGGGATGATCGCCGCCCGCCAGGACTGCAGGAAGACGAAGACGACGATCACCACCAGCACGATCGCCTCAAAGAAAGTCTCGTAGACGGCCTCGATGGAGGCCGAGACGAATTCGGTGGGGTTGTAGACGATGGAATATTTCAGTCCCGGCGGAAACGCCTTGGCGAGGTCGTCCATCTTAGCCTTGACGCGATCGGCGGTGGCCAGCGCGTTGGAGCCAGGCCGCTGCAGCACGGCGATGCCGACGGTGGACTGGCCGTCGAGATAGAGGTTGGAACTGTATTGCTTGGCGCCAACCTCGACGCGGGCGACATCCCTCAGCTTCAGCAGGCGGCCGTCCGGCGTCGATTTGATGATCACGTTCCGGAATTGCTCGGCGTCCTGGAAGCGGCCCAGGGTGGTGACCGTGATCTCGCTGGTGGTGTTGTTGGGCGAAGGCTGGGCGCCGAGCGTGCCGCCCGAGACCTGGACGTTCTGCTCGCGCAGGGCCTGCACGACATCGCCGGCGGTCAGGTCGAAACTGGCCAGCCGATTCGGATCGAGCCAGACGCGCAGCGAGGGCTCGCGCAGGCCGAAGGCGAAGGTCGAGCCGACGCCGTCGACGCGGGCGAGGATGTCGTTGACGTTGAGGATGGCATAATCGGAGATGCCATAGTCGCTGAGCGAATTATCCGGCGAATAGAGCGTGACGATCAGCAGGAAGTCTGAGGAGGACTTGTTGACCGTGATGCCCAGCGCCCGCACCTCGGCCGGGAGGCGCGGCTCGGCAGAGGAGACACGGTTCTGCACCTGCACCTGGGCGATGTCGAGATCGGTGCCGGTAGCGAAGGTGACTGTGATCTGCAGCGAGCCGTCGTTGGTGGCCTGGGATGTCTGGTAGATCATCCCCTCCACGCCGTTGATCGACTGCTCCAGGGGGGCGGCCACCGTTTCGGCGATGGTCTGGGCATTGGCGCCGGGATAGGTGGCGTTGATCACCACGGTCGGTGGGGCGATCTGCGGGAACTGCGCGATCGGCAGTCCGACATAGGAGACGAGCCCGATCACCACCGTGACGATCGAAACGACGGCGGCAAAGATCGGGCGGTCGACGAAGAAATGGCCGAATTTCATGAGCTGCGCTCCCGATCAGTTCGGGTCGGGAACGAGCGTCTCAGGCACGTCCAGCTTGGTGGGTTGCGGCACGACCTCGCCGCCCGGGCGGGCGCGCATCTGGCCATTGATCAGCACCTGGTCCTCGGGCTTGAGGCCCGACTTGATCACGCGGAAGCTGCCGAATTTCGGGCCCAGTTCTACCGGGCGGATATTGGCGATCTTGTCGGTGCCGACCACGATGACATAGCGCCCTTGTGCCGACTGGCCCACCGCCACATCGGGCACGACCAACGCCTCATAGGGTTCGCCGATGGTGATGCGAACGCGCCCGAACAGGCCGGAGGTGAGGAAGCCGTCGGCATTGGCGATCTTGGCACGCGCCGTGACGGTGCCGGTCTGGGCGTCGACCTGCGGTGCGAGATAGTCGAGCGTGCCCTTGTGGGAGAAGGTCTTCTCGTCCGACAGGCCGATCTCGGCCGTCAGCGCGGGCTCGGTGCCACCAGCATCCATCTTGTGCTTGGAGGCCCGCTGATAGGCAAGGTAGCTCGCCTCGTCGAAGTCGAAGTAGAAATAGATCGGGTCGACAGCGACGATCGACACCAGGGGCGAGGTCGAGTTGGCTACCACCAGATTGCCGCGCGATACCAGCTGACGGGCGATCCTGCCCGAGATCGGTGCGGCGATGGTGGCATAGTTGAGGTCGAGCTTGGCCGTTGCCAGTGCCGCGTTGGCCGAATCGATCGAGGCCGCCGCTTCCTGATAGGCCTGGAGGTTGGCCTGGTAGGTGGCATCGGTAACGTTGCCGGTCTTCCTCAACGCCTCGGCGCGCGCCAGATTGGCCTTGGTCAGGTCGATCCTGGTCTGCGTGATCTTCACCTGGGCGGCCGCCTGGTCGACCGCGGCCTGGAACGGGCGCGGATCGATCGAGAACAACACGTCGCCCTCCTTGACGAGGGACCCTTCCACGAAGCTCGACTTGTCGAGATAGCCGGTGACACGCGAGGTGATGTTCACCTGCGGCCATGCCTGGAAACGACCGGTGAACTCGACCGATTCTGTGATCTTGCGACTGACCGGATTGGCCACCGTCACCGGCATGGCCGGCATTTGCTGGGCGAGCGCGGTGCCCACCCCCTCGAGGACCGCCAAAGCCAGTACGCCGGCGGCCAGCCGACCTATTTTGCGACGCAACCTCGACATGAACATCCTCGCAAGCAAGCGCCTCAGCCAAACCGCCCGCATGGCTAATGGCCTTGTCGCGGGCACTGGAGCTGGCGTCTGAAAATCCTGCAGGATTTCCCAGCCTGCACCCATCAGGGCAGGTTCGGAGATCCTGTTCAGCGCTCGGCCGGCCGGAATCGGGGCAGAATCGCCGTGTGGGCCTTATAGTATGATAATTCTTACCGCTTTGATCCAATCAAGATCGCCGCCCTGCAACCGTGAGTTGGGACTTGATGCAAATCCGCAACAGGCCCGCCGCTTCTCGCGCCGGTACCTGACGCCGGCGGACCCACATTCCGGCCATTTACAAGCCAGGCGCATCAATCCCTTCCCGAAACGGGCGGGGTTTAACCCTGTCCTAGGAGCCGCACCGGGCCTGAGCCAAGCTCGCCCGCAAAAAGGTCAGGGTGTCGTCCCCTCGCGCCCGATGCTCTCATAGCGAAAGCCGTGCCGCTTCATGTCGTCGAGCCGGTAGATGTTGCGCAGGTCGACGATCACCGGCCGCGTGAGCAGGCTTTTGACCCGTTCGAGGTCAAGCGCCCGAAACTCGTCCCATTCGGTGACGATCACGGCAACATCGGCCCCGTCGAGGCAATCATAAGCGCTGGAGCGATAATCGACATCGCTGAGGGTCTTGTGCGCCTCCTCCATCGCCTGGGGATCGTAGGCGCGCACCCGGGCGCCCTTGTCCTGCAGGGCGAGCACGATCGGGACCGAGGGGCTGTCGCGCATGTCGTCGGTGTTCGGCTTGAAGGCGAGGCCGAGCAGGGCCACCGTCTTGCCGGCGATGTTGCCGTCGAGGGCCGCGATGACGCGGCGTGCCATCGCCGCCTTGCGGGCATCGTTGACGCCGACCACCGCTTCGACGATGCGCAAGGGCACGCCATGTTCCTGGCCGGTGCGCAGCAGCGCCAGCGTATCCTTGGGAAAGCACGAGCCACCGAACCCCGGACCCGCATGCAGGAATTTGGAGCCGATGCGGTTGTCGAGGCCGATGCCGCGCGCCACTTCCTGCACATTGGCGCCGGCCTTCTCGCACAGATCGGCGATTTCGTTGATGAAGGTGACCTTGGTCGCCAGGAAGGCGTTGGCGGCATATTTGATCAGTTCGGAGGTGCGTCGGTCCGTGAACAGCAACGGCCCCTGATTGAGATGGAGCGGGCGATAGACCTCGGCCATCGCCTCCTTGGCCCGCTCTTCCTCCGTGCCGACTACGATGCGGTCCGGACGCTTGAAATCCTCGATCGCCGCGCCCTCGCGCAGGAATTCAGGGTTCGACACCACGCTGACATCGGCATCCTGACGGACTTCGCGTATCAGCCTCTCGACTTCGTCGCCGGTGCCGACCGGTACGGTCGACTTGGTAACCACCACGGTGAAGCCTTCGACCGCCGCCGCGATCTCCCGCACCGCGCCATAGACATAGGATAGATCCGCATGCCCGTCGCCGCGGCGCGAGGGTGTGCCGACAGCCAGGAACACCACGGCGGCATCGCGGACGGCGGGCGCAAGCTCGGTGGTGAAGGACAGGCGCTTCTCACGCACATTGCGGGCCACCAGATCCTCGAGGCCCGGCTCGTAGATCGGCATGCGGCCGGCCAGCAGGCCCTCGATCTTGGCTGGATCCTTGTCGACGCAGGTGACGACATGGCCGAAATCGGCGAGGCAGGCCCCCGTCACCAGGCCGACATAACCCGTACCGATCATTGCAACGCGCATGACATCAATCCTGTTTGGACGACCAATCCGTCAGACGCGTGTCTACAAAAGGCCCGGCGACATGCCAATGACGAAAAAAGAGAGGAACTCCGTTGGAGGGCCCTGCTCAACGCCTCTATGCCTTCAACCGCAGCGACCAGCCCCGGCCGGATGGCCTGAGATCGGCTGTCGCCAACGGGGCGGCATCGATACGCCAGAAGGAACGAGCCTCGGCCCCGAGGGCGTGAACGACCGCGGCGCGCAGCACCGAAGCGTGGGTAACGGCGAGCGTATACCCCTCGAACCGCCTGCCATCGAGCCAGGCGCCGACCCGCGCAATCAGGGTTGCAACACTCTCTCCGCCATGCGGGCAGGCATCCGGATCGGTCAGCCATGCCCGGAGCGCCTCGGGTTCGGCGGCCGCTACCGCGTCCAGGGCAAGCCCTGCCCAGCGGCCATGATCGCATTCGCGCAGGGCTTCATCGACCTCAGGATCATGGCCGAGGGCCTGCGCGGTCTGGCGAGCCCTGAGCGCCGGGCTGCTCAGGATGCGGGCCGGCCTGCCGAAATGCCCTTCCAGCTTCCGCGCCGCAGCCAGCCCTCTTGCATCGAGCGCCTCATCGAGGGGAAAACCCGCTGCGCGCACCGCAGGCGTAGCCCCATGGCATAGCAGGATCAGGCGTGGTGTCATGACGGCAGTTCCCAAGACTTAGAGTGCATGATTCGACCGAACCAATCGGATCATGCTCCCTAAGTTTTTGTTTCAACGCATGGTATCGTCCAAAAAGTCGCGCAACTTATGCTCTAAGTCGCTTCCGGAATATTGACATGTTCGTGACTTGGGCTCTTATGGAAGGGCTTTGCCAAGGGTGGGAAGCCGGTGTGAATCCGGCACGGTCGCGCCACTGTGAACGGCGGCGCTTGGGCGCCGTCCGGAAGTCAGACCTCTTCCAAGGCAGCATGACTCGTAGCGGGACGCGTAATCCCAAGGAGCTTTTCATGACCACCGCAACTCTGGCACCCGTCGCCCAGCAGCCGATCGCCATCCCGGTCCGCGAGATCTTGCCCTGGGCGCTCTTCACCGTGCTCCTGGCCGTACTCGCCATTTATTTCGTCGGCGCCGAACAAGGCGCGACCTCGCTGATTCCCGGCGTCTACATCCACGAATTCGTGCACGACGCTCGCCATCTGCTCGGCTTCCCCTGCCACTAGGGCGCATAGGCAAACGACATGGTTAGATCGCTTTTGATCCGGGGGATGCTGATCGGCATCCTGGCCGGACTGTTGGCGTCTGGCTTCGCCTGGGTCTTCGGTGAACCACAGGTCGATGCCGCTATCGCCTATGAGGAAAGCCACGCGGTCGCCGCCGCACCGGCGCCATCCGCAACGCCGGCAACCTCCCAGCCGGCCGCAGCACATGAACATGAGGAAGACCCGGTCAGCCGGCCGGTGCAGTCCAGCTACGGCCTCATGACCGGCATGGTCGTCTATGGCGCAGCCCTCGGCGGCATCTTCGCTTTGGTCTTCGCCTTCGCGCAGGGACGGATCGGCACGCTCAGCCCGCGCGCGACAGCAGGGGTGATCGCGCTCGTCGGTTTTGCCGCCATCATGCTGGTACCGCAGATCAAATATCCGGCGACGCCGCCGGCCGTTGGCAATCCCGACACGATCGGCCTGCGGACCGCCTTTTATTTCGGCATGATCCTGCTCTCCCTGCTGACGATGGCGGCCGCCCTGGGCACGGCGAACCGGCTCGCCGCCAGCCTCGGCCGCTGGAACGCCAACTTGGTGGGGGCTGCCGCCTATCTGGTGGTGATGGTGGTCGCCATGCAGATTCTGCCGGCCGTCAACGACATCCCGGCGGATTTCTCGGCCACGGTGCTATGGAAGTTCCGCGTTGCCTCGCTCGGCATCCATGCCGTGCTATGGGCAACGCTCGGGATCGCTTTCGGCGTTGCAGCACAGAAGCTGCTGCAAACCTCCGCCAGCCGCTGAAAAAGGCCAACCGACCACGTCAAACGTCGCATTTTTACAACACCGGCCCGGTTTTGGGCCGGTTTTCAAAATTTCTTTCATTTCGCACTTGCGAAATGAACGCATCAGGATCACTCTACGGACGTGGTGGATGCGCGTTTGCGCTCCCCCACTGCCCTCCTTGGGCGTTTCCTCCCTAAGACTTGGGCCGCCATTCGGCGGCCTCTTTCTTTTTCGGGTCAGCAGACCCCATATTTCAAAATCTGCAGCGGCATTCCGCCTCAATTAACCCCAGAGCAAAGCGCGTTCAGGTATGAACGCTTGTTTGCTCTCACTGTTTGGTTCCAAGCCAGTCCTTTGGATCGGCTGGAGCGTCCTTGCGATTTGACATGCTTCACTCAAATTACAAAACGCTCTTGCGTCCAAGCTCATGCTTGCCCATTTGTGTTCACCCTCGCATAGTGTGTCATTATGGATCTGGACTCGCCCTTGTTTGATCGCATCCGGGTGCGCCCAAGGGCCGAAGAGGTCCAGCCGGCGAGCGTACAGCTATGCGAACATGCCGGCTGCCGAAACGCCGGTGAATTTCGCGCGCCCAAGGGGCGCAACCGCGAAGGCCAGTTCTGGCATTTCTGCCTGGGGCACGTTCGCGAATACAACAAGACCTACAATTATTTCGCAGGCCTGCCGGACGACTCGGTGAGCGCCTATCAGCGCGATGCCGCCACAGGCCATCGCCCGACCTGGACGATGGGCGTCAATCCCTGGGCCAAGAAGCGCGGCGAAGGGCCGCAACCTGGCCCGGAGATCCATGACGGCTTCGGCTTCTTCGAGGGCGAGCACGGCTTCGGACGCACGCAGAGTGCGCCGGAACCGGAAAGGCGACGCCTGAAATTGCTGGAACGCAAGGCCCTCGAGGCGCTCGATCTGCCGGAAACGGCCAGCGGCCCCGAGATCAAGGCACGCTACAAAACATTGGTCAAACGCCTCCATCCCGATGCCAATGGCGGGGACCGATCCAGCGAAGATAAATTGCGCGGGATCATCCAGGCCTATAATACGCTGCGTAGCGCTGGGCTCTGCTGAGCGCCCGCACCACCGGCGAGGCTTCCAGGTTTGGAGCGCGTTCCAATCCCGGGGATCCCCGCCCGACCTCGAGCAAAGCGCGTTTAGACGGAAACGCCTTTTTGCTCTAGCTCTTTGGTTCGACGCGTCTTTGCGATTCTTGGTGATTCCACCAAATCACAAAACGCTATGGAGACGACGCGGAATTTTCCATGCCCGCCTGGCGAGACTGGGAAATTCGGTGGGGCCAGTACCGCCGGCCCGCTGGAACTGATTGTCGGCTGCGCCGTCCTGGCGCCAGCCAAGGAAGGCATAATGACTGACGCAACGACACCGGCCAATCTGCCGGACATCATGGTTTCGGCCAAAAAGCTGTTTGGTTTCGACACGGATCTCGAAGTACCGGCCTATTCCCAGTCCTCCGACCACGTTCCGGACCTCGATACCGATTATCTTTTCGACAAGCCGACGACCCTGGCGATCCTGGCGGGCTTTGCCCATAATCGCCGCGTGATGGTGACGGGCTATCACGGCACCGGCAAGTCGACCCATATCGAGCAGGTCGCCGCCCGGCTCAATTGGCCTTGCGTTCGCATCAACCTCGACAGCCATGTCTCGCGTATCGACCTCGTCGGCAAGGACGCCATCGTTCTCAAAGACGGCAAGCAGGTCACCGAATTCCGCGACGGCATGTTGCCCTGGGCCCTGCAGAACAACATCGCCCTGGTGTTCGACGAATATGATGCCGGCCGCCCCGACGTGATGTTCGTGATCCAGCGCGTGCTGGAAATCTCCGGCAAGCTCACTTTGCTCGACCAGAAGCGCGTGATTCGCCCTCATCCGGCCTTCCGCCTGTTCGCCACCACCAATACGGTGGGCCTCGGCGATACGTCCGGTCTCTATCACGGCACCCAGCAGATCAACCAGGGCCAGATGGACCGCTGGTCGATCGTCACCACGCTGAACTATCTGCCGCATGACAAGGAAGTCGACATCGTGCTGGCCAAGGCCAAGCACTACCAGAAGAGCCCGAACGGCCGCGACATCGTCAACAAGATGGTGCGCGTGGCCGATCTCACCCGCAATGCCTTCATGAATGGAGACCTCTCCACCGTGATGTCGCCGCGTACGGTGCTGACCTGGGCCGAGAACGCCAATATCTTCCACGATATCGGCTTTGCCTTCCGGGTCACCTTCCTCAACAAGTGCGACGAGCTCGAACGCAGCCTCGTAGCCGAGTTCTACCAGCGCGCTTTCGGCGCGGAGCTGGCCGAGAGCTCGGTGAACGTCGCGCTGACGTAACATCGGGTGTGCCGGTCTGCCCAGCCCCATCAAGTGATGGAGCTGGACCGGCATTGCAGCGGCGCGGGCAAGAAATGCCGGTCTGAAGACCGGCACACCAACAGCGCCGACGCCCGCGCTCCCAGGATCGACAGGGATCATGACGACAAACCGCAAGCCCGGCGAAAAGCCCAAGGATGTTCCCAACGACGCCTTCAAGCGTTCGGTGGCCGGGGCCCTGCGCGCCATCGCCCGCAAGCCGGATCTCGAAGTGACCTTCGCTTCGGAAAAGCCGATGCTGATGGCGGACAAGGCGCGCCTTGCCGAGCCGCCGCGCAAGCTCGACGCCCATGTCGCGGCGATCGTGCGCGGCCAAGCCGATGCGATGGCCCTGCGGCTCGCCTGTCACGATCCGGCCGTCCATCGCCGGCATGCTCCCCAGAACGAGCAGGCGCGCAGCGTGTTCGATGCGGTCGAGCAGGCCCGTTGCGAGGCGATCGGCTCGCGCCGCATGACGGGCGTGGCCAACAACCTCACCGCCATGCTGGAGGACCGCTATTTCCGCGGCGGCAAATATGAGGACATCCGCGCCCGCGAGGAGGCTCCGGTCGAGGATGCCCTCGCTTTGATGGTGCGCGAGAAGCTGACCGGCCTCGCTCCGCCGGAGCCGGCCCGCAAGCTGGTGGATCTGTGGCGCCCGCTCATCGAGGAAAAGGCCGGCAAGGATCTGGCGCGCCTCGACAGCGTGATCGAGAACCAGCGCGCCTTCGCCCGCGCCATGAACGACCTCCTGACCCATATGGGCCTGTCCGAAGAGGCGCAGGCCGACACGGATGACTCCGACGATCGCGACAATGACGCCGAGAGCGAGCAGGAGGGCGAGAACCAGGAGAACCAGGGCGAGGTCCAGGACGATTCCGACTCCATGAAGCTCGAGGAAACCGAGACCGAGGACGAGGATTCCCAGGACGGCGAGACGCAGGATGCGGAGTCGCCCTCCTCCGACATGCCCGACGACACCGAGACCGGCGACGCCGAAGAGGCTGCCCAGCCCTGGCGGCCGCCCGAGCATCGCGACAACGAGCGGCGGGCCAGCGACTATCGCGCCTTCACCACCCGTTTCGACGAGATCGTCGAGGCGCCCGATCTGTGCGACCCCGAGGAGCTCGATCGCCTGCGCGCCTATCTCGACAAGCAGCTTTCCAGCCTGTCGGGCGTGGTGGCACGCCTGGCCAACCGGCTGCAGCGCCGCCTGATGGCCCAGCAGAATCGCTCCTGGGATTTCGATCTCGAGGAAGGCATGCTCGACCCGGCGCGACTGTCGCGCGTCATCATCGATCCGACCTCCGCCCTCTCCTTCATGCACGAGCGCGACACCGATTTCCGCGACACGGTGGTCTCGCTGCTGATCGACAATTCTGGCTCGATGCGCGGACGCCCGATCACGGTGGCGGCGACCTGTGCCGACATCCTCGCGCGCACGCTGGAGCGCTGCGGCGTGCGCGTGGAGATTCTCGGCTTCACCACCAGGGCCTGGAAGGGCGGGCAGTCCCGCGAGAGCTGGCTGCAAGCAGGCAAGCCGGCCTCCCCGGGCCGTCTCAACGATCTCCGGCACATCGTCTACAAATCGGCCGATGCGCCCTGGCGCCGCGCCCGCAAGAATCTCGGCCTGATGATGCGCGAGGGCCTGCTCAAGGAGAACATCGACGGTGAGGCGCTCGCCTGGGCCCATCAGCGCCTGCTCGGGCGCTTCGAAAGCCGGCGCATCCTGATGGTGATCTCAGACGGCGCCCCGGTCGACGATTCCACCTTGTCGGTCAACACCGGCAACTATCTGGAGCGCCATTTGCGCTGGGTGATCGAGGATATCGAGACCCGCTCGCCGGTGGAGCTGATCGCCATCGGCATCGGCCATGACGTCACGCGCTACTACAAGCGCGCCGTTACCATCGTCGACGCCGAGGAGCTCGGCGGCGTCATGACCGACAAGCTCGCCGAACTCTTCGAGGAGACCGGGTCGTCGGGCTCGCGCCGAGCGGCGGCGTGAGCTCCGGACAGCAATCCCTCTGGCATCGGGCCCTGTTCGGGCCGATGCCCCTGGCCTATCTCTTGGGCGCGATCTGCGGCGGGCTCTATCTCGTTGCGGTGCTGGCGACGGCCTGGTTCGCGGGCTCGCCCGAAAATCTGGGGCGGATACTCTGGCAGCCATCCCAGGAGATCCTCTACACGCTCGGCACCGGCGGCCAAGTCCCCTTCATGCAGGGGCGACTATGGACACTGTTCACCGCGCCCTACCTGCATGCCAGCCTGCCCCATCTGGCGCTGAACCTGTTCTCGCTGCTGCAGGTCATGCCGATGGTGGAGCGGAGCTATGGGCGGCTGCAGGCCTTCGTGATCTATGCCATCGGTGGAATTGCCGGAGCAGCCGCCTCGGTGCTGTGGGGCGAACCCTCTTCCCTCGGTGCTTCCGGGGCCGTGTTCGGCCTGCTCGGTGCCATCCTATTCTATGGCGCCCGACGCGGCGACGCCTTCGGCCGGGCCCTGATGACCAACGCCGCCTTCTGGGCGGCCCTCAATTTCCTCTATGGGCTGCTCAATCCCGGCATCAGCAATGCCGGCCATTTCGGCGGCTTTCTCGGCGGCCTGGCTGCGGCCATGCTCATCACCCGGCGCATCGGTCCTTTCCAGGAGCCTCGTCGCCTTGCCTTTACGCTGGCGAGCCTCGCTTTCCTGTCTCTGACCTTCGGGCTCGGCAACACAGCCTCGCTGGCCTGGCAATTCGGTGCCGATCGCCAGGGGCTGACAACGCGTCGCCTCGACGATCTGCAGGATCGGGCCAACCAGGCGCTCGCCGCTGACCCAAGCAATTTGGATGCCCTTCTCCTGCGTGCCAGTATCCTCGCCCAGCGCGACGACTATGTCGCCGCATTGCGCGATGTCGATATCGCCATCAAGGGCGGGCGCGACAACGCCGCGGTACGGAATCTGAGGGCCTGGTCCCTGTTCAAGCTCGGGCGCGCCGAAGAAGGCCTGCCGGATGCCGATGCCGCTCTCAAGGCCGAACCGAATGACGCCGCCATTCTCGACACCCGCGCCCATATCTACGAAGCCCTGGGCCGGCGCGAAGAGGCGATCGCCGACTATAGGGCCGCCTTGAGCCAGGATCCGACGATAGCCGAAAGCCAGGCCGGCCTGAGACGGCTGACCAGCGAGGATTGAGGGCACCTCGGCGCCGGGATATGACAATAGCCGCGCATTTTCTCAAACGTCTCATCCTCTAAGCGCTCTTGATCTCGCTGACGGTGGTTAGCACACGCCGCAAGACCCCCGCATCCCTGAAGAAAGCGGTCCCCTGCGCCGCATCGACCAAGGCGTTCCCGCCAGTAAGTTGGCCCGGCCGCGTTTCCTGAAACGCATTCCGGGCGTAGCTGAACGCGATCGAGGTCGCGCTTGGCGGCGAAACATGCCCCTACCCGTATCTCGATGCATTTGCAGGCATGCGACTACGGGGGCCCGAATTTCGATGAAGGCATGGATCATGGTTTGGGCGGTCGCCCTTTGCGCCACGATGATGGCGCAGCAGGCGCCGGCCGCCGATGGCGGTGCCGGCGTCCGCCGGATTGCCGCTCCTTCCAGGGAGCGCGGCACCGATCTCGAGGTAACGGTATGGTATCCTGCGCAGCCTGGCGGCGAGCCTGTCGTGCTCGGTGACGGCGTGTTCTTCACGGGAACGCCCGCACGGCGCAACGCCCCCATCGCGCCGGGGAAATTTCCGCTGATACTGCTCTCCCATGGGGCCGGCCTGGCCGGCAATGCCCAAGCCCTGAGCTGGATTGCGGCCCCCTTGGCGGAGCAAGGCTTCGTGGTGGCGGCTCCCACCCATCCCGGCAATACCGGGGCGAACAGATCCGCCGCGGAGACGATGAAACTCTGGCTCAGGCCCGCCGATATCAGCGACAGCCTGGATGCGATGGAGGCGGAGCCTTTCTTCAAGGATCATTTGAACACCGGCACCATCGGCGTTCTCGGCCTCTCCATGGGCGGCAATACGGCGCTGGCCCTGGCCGGCGCCCGTATCGATCCCAAGCTCCTAGCTGCTTATTGCGACACCGATCGGCTGAATCCGTCCCTCTGCGATTGGGTCCGGCAAAGCGGCGTCGACCTTCACGCCCTGGATCTGCAATCGGCCGGCCGGAATGGTCGGGACAGGCGCATCCGCTTTGCCATGGCGATCGACCCTGCTCCTATCGATGTCTTCGACTTCGAAAGTTTTTCGAGCATCGACATCCCGGTTGCCCTCGTCAATCTCGGCCGGGCCGGAAGCATCCCGCTGACGGTCCAGGCGATAGGGGCCGCCAAAGCCATCCCCGTCTCGACCTATGCGACGATCGCGGATGCCAGCCATTACAGCATGTTCGCGCTGTGCAAGCCGGGCGCGGCGCAGATCGCCGAGGCGGAGAATGTGGGTGATCCGATCTGTTCGGACGGCGGGGGCCGGCCACGACAGGCTGTCCACGCCGACTTGATCGAAAGGGTGGTGGCCGGATTCAGCCGGGCATTGCGAACCGCCCCCTAGAGCACCGGTCCCGATCACGGAATTGGATGCATCGAGGGCGGAACACTCTAGCCGGCGTTCCGCCCTTCCCTGTCTCGATGCTTATCGGACACCGCCGGAGACGGCCAGCACCTCACCGGTCAGCCAGCCGGATTCGCCCGAGGCCAGGAAGACCGCGACAGGCGCGATGTCGCCGGGCTGGCCGATGCGTCCCAGCGGCGTCTGGGCCACGGTCTGGTTCTCCAGATCGCCGCCGATGAAGCCGGCGGCATGCACGCCCTCCGTCTCCACCATGCCGGGGTTGATCGAATTCACCCTGATCTTCTTGGGGCCGAGTTCCTTGGCCAGCACCCGCGTGATCGAGGTCACCGCCCCCTTGGTGGCGGTGTAGACCGACGTGGCCGGGAAATTGACGTCGGTCGCAACCGAGCCGATATTGATGATGCTGCCGCCTTCGGGGCCGAAATGCTTCTCGGCCTCCTGGCTGGCGAGCAGCAGCCCAAGCACATTGGTGTTGAACTGGCGATGGAACTCGGCTTCCGTCACCTCTTCAAGCGGTGCAAAAGCGTAGACACCGGCATTGTTCACCAGCACGTCGAGCTGGCCATAGGCCTGCCTGGCCTCCGCGAAGATCTTCTTCACCTCCTCCGCCTTGGAGACGTCACCCTTGACGGCGATCGCCTTGCCGCCCTTGGCGGTGATCTCGGCGACGACCTTCTCGGCTCCGTCCCGGCTCGAGGCGTAGTTCACCACGACGGCGGCGCCCTCGGCCGCCAGGCTCTTTGCGATACCCGCGCCGATACCCTTCGAGGCACCGGTCACCACGGCCACCTTACCTGCCAATCTGCTCATTGAATATCTCTTGGTTCGAATGACGATGTTTCGATATTTAGATAATCATCGAAATGAAACAAGATCGAGGCGATGGGAAATTCTGCTGGACGATTGCCACGGGTCCCTTTCGGTCATCGATGGGCAGGCGTCCGCAGGCTTAAAGGCTGGCCAGCTCGCGCAGATAGGCATCCAGCATCTCGCGCTTGAGCACGAGAGTGGCGAATTTGCCCTCGCGCACGATCTCGATGAGACCGGCGTTCTCGAGTTCCTTCATGTGATGGGAGAAGGTCGCCGGCGTGATCTCATGCTTCTGCAGCATGCAGGCGCAGGCCATCGAGCCGCCCTGCCCGGCGATTTCCTTGAGCATCTGAAAGCGGCGCGGCTCGGCCAGCGCCCTGGCGATCAGGGTGCATTGGCGCTCCGTCAGCGCGACTGGCGCGGTCATGGTCATGATGAAGCCTATATCATGCCTGCCACGACCTCGCGCAATATCACGGTGCGCACGGCTTGCGGTAAACGGAGCGCGCCCCCACTTTGCCTTGATTCGGCCTTGTCCTTCCGCTCAACATCACCGATGTCCCTGTCTTCGCTTCCCCTTCCCCTGCGCTTTGCCCTGCGCGAATTGCGCGCCGGTATCCGCGGTTTCGGTATCTTCCTGGCCTGCCTCGCCCTCGGCGTCATGGCGATCGCCGGGGTCGACGCCATCTCCAGCGCCCTGTCGGACGGGCTGCGCAGCCAGGGCCGGGTGATCAATGGCGGAGACATCGAGTTCACCCTGGTGGGCCGCGAAGCCAGTCCCGAGGAACTCGCCTTCATCGGTCAGCAGGGCCGCCTCTCGATCGCGGCGAGTACGCGGGCCATGGCGCGGACGCCGGACGGACAAACCGCCCTGGTCGAGATCAAGGCGGTCGACCAGGCCTATCCCCTGCTCGGCGCGGTCGAGTTCGGCCAGGGCAAGGCGCTGTCATCAACCATCGGAGGCCAGGGCAGCCGGGTCGAGGCGGCCGCGGACGCCGCTTTGTTCGTCCGGCTCGGCCTGCAGCCGGGCGCCGGCGTCACCGTCGGCAATCTGAGCGTCACCCTGGCCGATCGCCTCATCGGCGAGCCAGACAAGATCGCCGGCGGCATTTCCTTCGGGCCGCGGCTCATGATCACCCTGGACGCCCTGCGTGAAAGCGGCCTGATCCAGCCGGGATCGCTGATCCGCTGGCGCTATCGCCTGGTCCTGCCGCCGAATGTCTCGCCGGATGCCATCAGGCAGAAGGCCAATGAAGCCTTTCCCCAGGCCGGATGGGAGGTGAGAACCCGTGACGATGCCTCACCGGAACTCCGCCGCGGCATCGAGCGCTTCACCATGTTCATCACCCTCGTCGGGCTGACGGCCCTGCTGGTGGGCGGCGTCGGCGTCGCCAACGCGGTGCGGGCCTTCGTCGAGCGCCAGCGTGACAGCATCGCCACGCTGAAGACGCTGGGGGCCGGCGCCAATCTGGTCACCGGCATCTATCTCACCCAGACCTTGCTCCTGGCCGCCCTCGGCATCGCCATTGGCCTTGCCGCCGGCGCCGCCCTGCCCTTCATCCTGGCCTATGGCTTTGCCGACTATCTGCCACTGCCGATCACGCCGGTGCTCAACCCGGCGGGACTGGCGCTCGCTGCCCTCTATGGCCTGCTCACCGCCCTCGCCTTCTCGCTGCTGCCGCTGGGACGGGCCAGGGACATCTCCGTATCAGCGCTGTTCCGCGATGCCATCGCCCCGACACGGCGCTGGCCCGCGCCGACTGTGCTGATCCCGGCCGGGCTGGCCGTCGCAGCCCTGATCGCCCTGGCCGTATTCTTCGCTGCCGACCGCAGGGTCGCCCTGGTCTATGTCGGCTCCGCGCTCGGCGCCTTCATCCTGCTGCGCGTGGTGGCGAGCCTCCTGATGGCTTTGGCCCGCCGGCTGCCCCGTCCGCACAACACGCCGCTGCGCCTGGCTGTCACCAACATCCACCGCCCCGGTGCAGCCACGCCTTCCGTGGTGCTGTCGCTCGGCCTGGGCCTGTGCCTGCTGGTGGCGCTGACCCTGGTCGACGGCAATATCCGCCACCAGCTCTCCGCCGCCATTCCAGACAAGGCGCCGAGCTTCTTCTTCGTCGACATCCGCCGCACCGATGCGCCCCGCTTCGACGCCTTCCTCAAGCAGGCCGCTCCGCAGGCGACCAGCGAGCGCGTTCCCATGCTGCGCGGGCGTATCGTCAGCGTGAAGGACGTGCCGGCGGAGAAGATCAAGCCGCCGCCGAACATCGCCTGGGTACTGAGCGGCGATCGCGGCGTCACCTTCACCGATGCGGTGCCTCCAGGCTCACGCGTGGTCGAGGGGCAATGGTGGGGTCCCGATTATACCGGTCCGCCCTTGGTCTCCCTGGAGCAGGAGGTCGCGCACGGCCTCGGCCTCGGCGTCGGGGATCCCATCACCGTCAATGTGCTCGGCCGCAACATCACCGCCAAGGTCGGGGCGCTGCGCAAGCTGGAATGGCAGAATTTCGGCATCAATTTCGTGCTGGTCTATTCGCCAAACACCTTCAAGGGCGCGCCGGTGACCGACATCGCCACCCTGACCTTCCCCCATGGGGCGGGTGATGCCGTCGAACTCGGCCTGCTCAAGCAAGTCGCCGACGCCTTCCCGATGGTGACGGCCGTGCGTATCAAGGACGCGCTGCAGAGCTTCGCGGATCTCGCCGGCCAGCTCGCCATGGCGATCCGGGCCGCCGCCGCCATCGCCCTGGTCGCCTCGATCCTGGTGCTGGCCGGGGCTCTGGCCGCTGGGCAGAGCAGCCGGCTCTACGATGCCGTCATCCTCAAGGTGCTCGGCGCCACGCGCGGGCGCATCCTGTTCGCCTTCATTCTCGAATATGGCCTGCTGGGCCTCGCCACCGCCCTGTTCGGCGTGGTTGCCGGCACGGCTTGCGCTTGGCTGATCGTCACCTATCTGATGAATTTCAGCTTCACCTTCCTGGCCGGACCGGCCTTCGGCGCCGCTTTCGGGGCCCTGGCGCTGACCATCCTGTTCGGACTGGCCGGCACCTGGCGCATCCTGCGCCAGAAACCGGCCTCGCACCTGCGCAGCCTCTAGGCTGGAACGGCAGGTGTTTGGAAAAGCAGGCGTTGAGGCTGAAGTTCAGGGAGCGAAGGTCGATCGCCCCAGGGCTGCATGCCGGCAACATTGCAAGCAATTCACTTAACTGTTTCAATCGGAAGCACTACATAGATGGTAGCTTCTGCGGCAAGTGCCGCTTTTGGAGAGACACATGGCTTTCAATGATCCTCGTTTCTCGGCCGGCACCGTCTCCGACGTCCGCGCCGGAGCACCGGCGATCGATCAGGGCCTGCGCGCGTTCATGCTCGCGGTCTACAACCACATGACCCTCGGCGTGGCCATCACCGGCCTGGTGGCGCTCGGCGCCTACATGGCTTCGGGGATCGTGGTCAACGAGGCGGGCAAGATCGTCGAGCTGAACTCGTTCGGGATGTTCCTGTTCAACTCCCCCTTCAAGTGGGTGGTCGCGTTCGCTCCCCTTGGCATGGTGTTCTGGATGAACATGGGAACGGAAGGTCGCTCGGTTCAGACCACGCGCGTTCTGTTCTATGTCTTCTCGGCACTGATGGGTCTGTCGCTGTCGACGATCTTCCTCGTCTACACGCATGGCTCGATCGCCCGCGTCTTCTTCATCTCGGCTGCCAGCTTCGGTGCCCTAAGCCTCTACGGCTACACCACCAAGCGTAATCTGTCGGCCTTCGGCGCCTTCCTGATGATGGGCCTGATCGGCCTGCTGCTCGCCAGCCTGGTCAACCTGTTCTTCCCCTCGGGCATGCTGACCTTCGCGATCAGTGTCGCCGGCGTCGGCATCTTCGCAGGCCTGACTGCCTACGACACCCAGATGCTGAAGTCGCTCTATGTGGACAACGCGCACAGCTTCAGCCGTGACGAGGGCGAGAAGCTCGCCGTCCATGGCGCGCTGACGCTCTATCTCGACTTCATCAACCTCTTCATCATGCTGCTGCGCCTGCTCGGCGACCGCCGCTGATCTCTGAAGAGTTTGGTACCGATTGCGCCGGCCGGGGTCCTCCCCGGCCGGTTTTGTTTTGGCGATCAGAACCGTTGATCGGCCAGATGTGCTGCCGCCGCCCCGAATTCGAGGCCGGCTTCCCGCCATCGCCTGAACCGCCGTCTTTCCGGTTGGCCGATCGGGAGCGGCAGATCCGCTTCACCGACCGCGCCGGCAATGAAATCGGCCGCCAGCATGCCGAAGGCCGTACCGGGTGCGATGCCACGACCATTATAGCCGCCGATCGCCAGCATGTTCTCGCCGAGCCATTCGATTCGGGGCAAATGGTCCCCTGTCATGCCGATGACGCCCTGCCAGGCCGTCTCCAGCTGGAGAGGCCCGATGTGAGGGAAGACTTTCGCCAGCATCCGCCTCGCCCAAGCCCGATGAATCGGGCCTCCTGGGCCCCTCAGCGCCCCGACCGAGCCGATGATCAGCCGTCCCGCCCGGTCGAGCCGGATGGCGGAGATCAGCCTGCGCGTATCGATCAGGGCCTGTTGCGAGGGCAGTATCGTCCGTCTCTGCTCCGAGCCCAGCGGCATCGTCGCGGCATTGAAGAAGGGCAGGCGGAGCTGAGCCTCGCGCTGCGGCGCCAAGGCGCCGATGCTGTAGCTTTCGCCGGCCACCAGTACCCATGATGCGGATACGGAGCCCCAGTCGGTGGCGATACACCAGGCCCGGTCGCGGCGCACCAGCCGCCGCGCAGCACTGGCGGTGAAAATGCGGGCGCCGGCATGGGAGGCAGCGGTGGCCAGCCCCCTCGCATAGGACAGGGGCTGGATGGTTCCGGCCCGTCGGTCTTCCAACGCGCCGACGAAGCACGGACTGCCCGTGCGGGCTACCGTTTCCAGGGCTGCCAGGCGGTTGATCGTGATGCCGCGAACAGCCCATTGCCGTGCGCGCTCCTCGATCTCGGCCAGGCCGGCGGCTCCGACGGCACAATGCAGCGTGCCGTTGCGCTCGGCCTCGCAGGCGATGCCATGCCGCGCGATCAGATCGAAGACACGGGCCGGAGCTTGTCCCAGGCAGTCGATCAGGCGCTCGCCGTGACTGGGACCGAGACGCCGGACGATCTCGTCTGGCATGACCCATAGCCCCGCATTCACCAGGCCCGAATTCCGCCCGGCTCCTCCGAACCCGATCTGTTCGGCCTCGATCAGGACGACATCCACGCCGATCTCGGCCAATCGCAATGCAGCCGATAGGCCGCCATAGCCGCCGCCGATGATCGCGACCTCCGCCTTCACCGCGCTGGACAGCGAAGGGAACGGGCGGATGGGCGCAGCCGTCGTCTTCCATAGCCCATGCGTATCGGCCATGCAGGTACTCCACCCGGTTCGAAAACGAGATTTGAGGTCTTACTTGTTCGGATGGCTCCACGCGTCAGTTCAATTCAAAATGGACTGACTTTCATTGGAATACACCATCAAGACGTTCGATCTTTATTCAAGACCGGAGCCATTCCTAGTCATGGATTTTCAAGGATCCATTCCGTTTCAGAATACGAGCGTTGCACCCTCACCCGCCGCCGGCTTCAGGTTCTGGCGCATTCGGCGATCAGCCAGGCCTTGAACCGGGCGAGCGGCGGATGGAGTCCCCTCTCCGGCGGCCAGACCAGATAATAGCTGTCCTCGCTGGGGCTTGTCCGGTCCAGGGCCGGCACCAACTCGCCGCGGCGCAATTCCTCCTCGATCAGGAAGGTCGGCAGCAGGGCAATGCCGAGACCGGCAGTGGCAGCACTGGCAAGGGTGCCAAACTGGTCGAACATCATGCCGTGGACGCCCTCGGCGGGCGCGCCCTCAGCGCTCAGCCATTTTTCCCAAGCGTCGGGACGTGAGACCAGGATGAGGAGCGGAGCTGCCCGCAGATCCTGCGCCGAGGAAAAGCCGAACCGGGCCAGCAGATCGGGGCTGCAGACCGGCATCACCTCCTCCTTGCGCAAGAAGGCGCATTCGGCCCCCTGCCACTGCGCCTTGCCGAAATGGATGGCCGCATCCAGCGGTTCAGCGCGAAAATCGAACTGGTCGAGGCGAGTGACCAGGTTGAGGATGATCTCGGGATGAGCCTGCCGGAAGGCCGGCAAGCGCGGTGCGAGCCAGCGCATGGCGAACAAGGGCAACACAGCCAGATTGAGCGTGCCGCCATTGGGATTGGCCCGAAAGTTCAGCGAGGCGATGCTGATCCGCCGCAGGGCATCGCGCACTTCGCGCACATAGCTGTCGCCTGCCAGGGTCAGTCGCATCGTCAGCCGCTCTCGCACGAAGAGGTCCCCACCGAGCTGTTCCTCCAGCGCCTTGACGTGCCGGCTGACCGCGCCCTGCGTCAGGTTCAGCTCTCGCGCAGCGGCGGTGACGCTGCCGGTGCGGGCGACCGCATCGAAGGAGGTCAGCAGCGCGATCGACGGCAGCAGGCGGCGGGGAATCATGCGCGTATTCCATTTCAGAATAGATTGTTGAGCAATCGGCACTTGGCGACGAGAGATTTCCAGGCAACGATACCTAATATTCGACATTCAAGAATAGATAAAATTTCAGTATTCGTCACCAAATGAGGAAATGATGATCACCTCCAATGTAGAGATCGGCTCGAATGCCGACGCCTATAGATTTGGCTTCAATGCACTGGCCGAGGCACGCGACATCGTGCGGCGGGTGGTGCAGCCGACACCGCAGATCGAATGGCCCCTGCTCGCCCAGCGCACGGGTGCGCAAGTATGGGTCAAGCACGAGAATCACCTGCCGACCGGCGCCTTCAAGATGCGCGGTGGCCTGGTGCTGGCTCATGCGCTCCTGGCGGGACGCCATGGCCCGGTGCCATCAGGCGTGATCACTGCAACCGTCGGCAATCACGGGCTGAGCCAGGCTTTTGCCGGCCGGCGTGCCGGCCTCCAGGTGACGATCGTGGTGCCCGAGAACAACAATCCGGAGAAGAATGCCGCGATCAAGGCTCTCGGCGCCGAGCTGATCGAAGCCGGCCACGACTTCAGCGCCGCCTATGAGATCGCCCAGGGTCTTGCCCGCGAACGCAGGCTCCATCTGATCGAGCCCTTCCATCCCGATCTCGTCCGCGGCGTCGCCACCTGGGCCTATGAATTCTTCGAGGCCGTGCAGGAGGTCGATACCGTCTATGTGCCGATCGGCCTTGGTTCGGGTATATGCGGCCTGATCCGTACGCGCGACCTCTTCGGCCTGAAGACCAGGATCGTCGGTGTCGTCTCCAGCCATGCCGCGGCCTACGCCCTCTCCTTCGAGGCCGGCAAGGTGGTCAGCACGCAGACGGCGCAGACCATCGCCGATGGCGTAGCGGTTCGCGTTCCCAGGGCCGATGCTCTCGAGATCATCCGCCGCGGCGCCGATCGCATCGTGACGGTGAGCGACGACGAGGTCCGCCTGGCCATGCGGGCCTATCACGAGGATACGCATAATCTGGCCGAAGGCGCTGCCGCGACGCCACTCGCTGCGCTGCTGCAGGAGCGCGCGCGGATGGGCGGACAGCGCGTCGGCCTGGTGATGACGGGCGCCAACATCTCCCGTCCGCTGCTCGCGCAAGTGCTGTCGGCGACATGAGCCCGGCCGCGGCATTCGCCCATTGCAGCACCGCACCCGAATCTCAAGGCCTTAAGGAGGCTCTCATGTCCGGAACCATCGCCCGCCAGCTCGCAGCAAAGCATATCGAACTGCCCAACGCCGCCGCACCGGTCGCCAATTATACGCCGGTGGTCATCGCCAACGGTACCGCTTTCGTCTCGGGCCAAGTCTGCTCCTGGAACGGTGAATTCAAATTCATCGGCCGTGTCGGCGGCGATTTCAGCGCCGAGGAAGGCCGGCAGGCCGCGCGAATGGCCGGCCTCAACATCGTTGCCCAGCTCCAGAACGCCCTCGGTGATCTCGACAGGGTCAAGCGCGTGCTGCGCCTCAACGTCTTCGTCAATTCGGCCGAGAGCTTCACAGAGCAACCCAAGGTCGCCAACGGCGCTTCCGATCTGATGGTCGAGGTCTTCGGCGAAGCCGGCCGCCATACCCGCTCCGCGGTGGGCGTGGCGCAACTGCCGCTCGGCGTCGCCGTCGAAGTCGACGCCATGTTCCAGGTCGACTGAGCGGCTTCACCAAGCCTCGCAAAGGATCGAATGAATTCAATAATTTCGTCATTGCGAGCGCAGCGAGGCAATCCGGCCATCGTTGTGCGGCAAACCTGGACTGCTTCGCTGTGCTCGCAATGACCGCTATGGCATTGCGAGCAATTGGGGCACCAGGGCAAAGCACATCGAGCTTCTCGCCCTCAGTCGAGCTCGCGCAAGGCCCGGCGGATGATCTTTCCCGACGAGGTCAGCGGCATGGAATCGACATAGGCGATCACGCGCGGATATTCGTGGGCGGACAGGCGCTCGCGCACGAAAAGCTGCAGATCGGCGGACATGGCCTCGGACGCCGTGAAGCCTGGCTTGAGCACCACGAAGGCCTTGACGATCTCGGTGCGCAGGCTGTCGGGCATGCCGACCACGGCCGCCATGGCGACAGCGGCATGGCGCATCAGACAGTCCTCAATCTCACCCGGGCCGATGCGATAGCCGGCCGAGGTGATGATGTCGTCGCCGCGCCCGACAAAGTGCACATAGCCGTCAATGTCGCGCCGCGCCTTGTCGCCGGTCATCAGCCAACCATCGCGGTATTTCGCCGTGGTGGCGGTGGCATTGCCCCAATAGCCCAGGAACATCACCGGATCGGGCGCGCGTATGGCGATCTCGCCGATCTCGTCCGTGGGGCTTTCCTGCCCCTCTTCATCGATCACTGCCACGCGATGGCCCGGCACGGCCTTGCCGATGGCGCCAGGCCGGCTAACGCCCAACTCATGGCAGGAACCGAGCACGAGGTTGCATTCGGTCTGGCCATAGAGCTCGTTGACCGGAAAGCCGAAGGCCGCCTCGGCCCAGGCAAAGGTGCCCGGCCCCAGCGTCTCGCCGGCCGACATGATCGAGCGCAGGTGGGTGCGATAGACCTGGCCGGGTTGATGCGCCGCCTGGAGCATGCGCAGGGCCGTGGGCGGCAGGAAGGCATTGCGGACCTTGAAGTCCCAGAGCAGTCCCAGCACCTCGTCCACCGAGAACTTGGCATGAAGGCCAGCCACCACCGGTACGCCCAGAGCCAGACTGGGCAGCAGCACGTTGAGCAGGCCGCCAGCCCAGGCCCAGTCGGCCGGCGTCCACATCACATCGTCGGGCTGGCCGAGGCCGGGATGGGCGAAGCGCAAGCCCGGAATATGGCCTGACACCACGCGATGCCCATGCAGCGCACCCTTCGGCTGGCCCGTGGTGCCGGAGGTGTAGATCATCATCGCCGGATCGTCGGGACTGGAGGCGACCGGCGTCAACTCGCCCTTGGCCCCGGCGATCAGACGGTGGAAGTCGAGCGCGCCGCCGCCGGCCCCGTCAACGCTGATTACCGTCTCCAGATCCGGCAGCCTGGCCTCGATCTCGCCCAGCTTGGCGAGTCCATTCTCATCGAGCAGCACGGCCTTGGCGCCGGAATCACGCAGGCGGAAGCTCAGCGCATCCGGGCCGAACAGCACCGCGAGTGGCAGGGAGATGGCACCGAGCTTGGCCACAGCGAGATGAGCGATCACCACCGCCGGCGATTGCGGCAGCAGGATCGCGACGCGGTCGCCTTCGCGGATACCCAGACGCTTCAACGCCAACGCGAAGCGGTCGGAGGCCTCGCGCAAGGCACCATAGCTGATGCGCTCGCTGCCGCCGCCGGGCAGCAGGCGCAGGATGGCCAGCTTGTCGGGATCGCGCTTGGCCCAGACATCGCAGACATCCACGCCGATATTGTAGCGCGCCGGCAGATCCCAGCGGAAGTCGCGCCTGGTGTCGTCGTAGTTCTGCTTGTCAGGCCCGCTCATGCCGCACTCAACTCCCGAACAGGCCGCCGAAGAGACCCCCGGAGCTTCTCACACGCGTGGGCCTGCGCACCACGCGCACCACTGGGCCGGCCCCGAAGGCCTGCGCCTCCTCGGGCCTTGAGGGGTCGCCGGCAACCGCCATGGCCCAATAGACCCGCTCGCCAGCCCTGGCAATGGCGATACCGAAGCGGGTGGCACCTGGCATCAATAGATTCTCGTCATGCTCAGGCGAGTTCTTCCACTGCTTCATGGCGTCGAGATCGGTATAGGTGCCGTAGGAGACGTTCTCACCGATCTTGGAATCGTCGAGCCCGGCCGATTTGACGCGGGTGGAGAAGCTGCCGCCGATCGAATGGGAGAGCTGGTTGGCCGAGGCCATGGCATTGGCCTGGCTCTGGGCGAAGGCCGTCAGGCGCGAATCCAGCGCCACAGCGGTGAGGCCCTTGCTCTGGCGATATCGGGTCAGCCAGTCGCGTGCCTGCGCCGGATTGAAGGATACGGGGCGGCGTTGATAGGAAACGGTTTCGGGCTTTTGCGTGAGGGCGCAACCGCCCAATCCCAAGGCAACACCCAAGACAAGAAAAGTGGCCGCAGCCACCCTCATGCGCGACATCGAGTTCTCCACGGTCAAGATCCCGCCGGAGCCGGCGGGGTTGAAGGCTTGGCAGCGGTGGGCTCTGCGACAGGAGCCTCCGCCTCGGGCTTGTCGCCCTTGAGCTTGGCGGTGAGCGCCGCCTGCAGTTCGGGTTCGAACAGAATGACCCTCTGTGGTGGCGCCGCAGCGCCCTGCCCATGCAGGCGGATGCCCTTGGCCCGGAAATTCTTGAAGATGCGGGCCAGCAGGTCGCTCTTGACCGCAACCTGCGTCTCCATGCTGGCAACCATCACGATGAGTTCGAATTCGAGCCCTACATCCATCGAGGTCATGTAGACCTGGGGCCGCGGCGTCGGCAGGATGCGTGGATCGTCCTCCGGTGCTGCCAGCATGGCCGCCTTCACCGCATCGATATCGCTGTCATAAAGCACGGTCAGGGCGATGCGCAGCCGGCTCCAGGTATTGCCATAGACCCAGTTCTTCACCGAGCCGGTGATCAGGGTCGAGTTGGGGATGATCAGCGTGGCGCGGTCATAGGTCTCCAGCGTGGTCGAACGCACGGAGATGCGGCGGACATAGCCTTCCTCACCGGCAGCGGCGATGATGTCGCCGACCCGGATCGGGCGTTCGGCCAGCAGGATCAGGCCGGAAACGAAATTACCGGCAATACCCTGCAGGCCGAGACCGAGACCGACCGACAAGCCGCCAGCGACGATGCCGATATTCTGCCAGCTCACACCGACCTCGGACAGACCGGCCGAAATGGCGAGGATGAAGCCGAGATAGCCGATGATGGTGGCGATCGAATTCTGCACGCCCGAATCGAGGGAGGTGCGCGGTAGCAGCGTATTGCCGAGCCAGCCCTTGATCAGGCGCATCACCGCCCAGATGATGATGAACAGCACGATGCCGCTGATGATCGACGAGGGTGAAATCGTCAGCTCACCGATCTTGAAGCCGAAATAGGCCCGCTGGATCGCCGGCGCCATGTCGGTCGAATAGAGGCCGAAGGGCAGTCCGAGGCTGCCGACGGCAAAGGAGATGATCAAAAAGCGCAGGACACCGGACAGCAGGGTCGCCCCAAACGTGACCTGCTTGGAGGTCACGCCGATGGTGCTCGCCACCGCGCGGCGGCGGTCGACGTCCGAGATCAGCCGTTCGGTCAGGGCCGAATCGACCAGGGTGGTGAGCAGGTAGCTCGCTGCCACCACGCACAGGACCAGCAGCGGGAAGACCGCCGCCGCGACCGCGAGCGTGCTGTAGCCGATGGCAAGGCACACGGCCATCACCACCACGGAGAGCCATCCGATCGGCCTGAGAATGTCGAGCCCTGTCAGGTCTTCGTCAGGCGCCAGCGTACGCCCGTCCACCACCGTCGGCGGAGCGTTGCGGATGCGGATGAGCAGGGAGACGATGATGGCGAGATAGAGGATCGCCGAAATCGTCTCGCGGGCGACGCTGAGGGAAGGATCGGCGTGGAGGTGCTCAATGACGCCATTCAGGAGGATGGACAGGCTCAGCACCACCGCGAGCCAGCCCATGCGCCGCCCGATACGGCGGACGGCCCAGTCACTCAGGGGCAGCAGGCGCAGTTCTGCGTGGCCCTCGGCCAGCACCGCCTGCGCCAGGGCCCACAGGCCGACGCCGATCGAGGAGGCCTTGATGAGGTCCGAGCCGTAATTGGCGAGGACGTTCTCCGGCAAGAGCCCGGAAAAACCGAAGGCCAGCACCGTCACAGCGACCCCGACCGGCACGCCGAGCATGATGTGGACGATGCCGAGCACCGCATCGAGCGAGGCGACATAGCGCCGCGAGGCCCGCTTGCTGCGTGGCAGGCGGGCGCGCCAGCGCTGGATGCGCAGGCGCAGGAACTGCGTAACGGCATAGCCGATGGCGATGGTCAGCAGGAAGATGGCGATGCTGGTGGAAGTGACCTTCGACACCAGATAGCTGCTGTGATCCGAAAACGCGTTCCTCGCCAGTTCCCCGGCCCTTGGCAGGTTTTCCAGCACCGGAACCCAGAATTCGGCCGAAAAAGGACTGTCGCCGCTCTTGAGCAGGCGGCCGGTGAGCTGCTCGCGCTGCAACTCGATGATAGTATTGGAGAACCCCGCCGCTCTTGAGGACTGGTCTCCCGCCCGCTTGATCACATCCTTGAGCTGTTGTTGCAAATCGTTCTGTGTCGCGCGGGTCTCGGCGATATCGGCGCTTTCGGACGGATCGGGCTCACCGAGCTGTGCCAGCCTGGCCTTGGATTGATCCAGCAAAGGCGAGACCTTTGCCTGCAATGTCGAAAGATTGGTGACTGCCGTATCGACCGTACCGCGCAACTCGTCCAGGATCTTGGACGCCTTTTCCTGATCAGGGGGGAGGCTGGTCAGCCCCGCTTCCACGTCGTCGAGAGACTTCTGTTCCTTGGCCAACGCGTTGTTGAAGGGACGAACGGTGATGGTGTTGCCGATCTGGTCGGCGCGAGAGATCTGTTTTTGCGTCTCGGCGGCGACGTCATTCAGCTTGGCAAGCAGATCGGAGGCCGTCTTGCGGGCCTCGGTCGTGGCCTTGGCCTCGGGTGGATCGACCGGCTTTGGCTGCGGCGGGAAGGCGTCGAGCGCCGCCTTGGCCTTGTCGCGGGCCGGGATGATGGTGCCCAGCAGAGCAGCAAGATCCACACGCCTCTTGCTGACCGTCTCACGCAGATCCTGCAGGGATTTCTGCGCCTCATCGCCATTGTCGGTAATGGTGGCGAGCTGTGTGGCGATGTCGTCCAGCGACTTCTTGTCGAGGGCCAGCCCCGTCTGGAAACCGGTCAGTGCCTCGGCGTCCTGCGCCCTCGCCGCCATGGGGGCGGCGACAAGCGTGAGGAGCAGGCTGCACAGCAGTAGGAAACGGGAAAGCGAACGAAACATGCCGGGAAACTAGAGTGTTTTGCGCTTTGGTGGAATCACCAAGACGCGCAAAACACGCGTCAAAATGGAGAACCAAAGCAAAATCGCATTTCCATTGAAAACGCCCTGCTCCGGAGGCTGTTACGGCCTGATGGCGGAATTTGCAGGCGGCATTATGGCATAACAGCCTGGTTTGATGCCTAAATCAGCGTGCGGGTGCCCTCTTCTCGAAGACATCGAGGGAAAAGGGGCCGATATTCTCTTCCATCAGGCGCCATCCCAGCCCGGCATAGAAGCTGCGCTTGTCGACCTCGGCGCAGAGATAGGCCTGGCCGAACCCACGGCGGAAGGCGAGTTCCGCCACCGCCGCCACGACGGCGGCACCGTGCCCGTGGCGACGGAATTCCGGCTCGATCCACACGGCGGCAACCCAGGGCGTGAGCGCCGGGCGCTCCTCGAGATCGCTGACGATCAGCGACGCGGTACCGACGAAATCATTGCCCCGATGTGCCACCAGGCAGGCCGGCAATGTGCCCGTAGCCGTCAGATTCTCGGCAAACAGGCTCGACACGGTTTCGAGAGACTCCCCTTGTTCCTGCCACCAGGCGCGCCAGACCCGGTCGGCGACCACGTCGAGGAAATGGGGCTGGTCACGCAGATCGGAAATCTCGATGGCACTCATAATCAACTCTTCTCAATCAGATCGATGAAACCCGGCTCGTCCAGCACCAGGAAGCGATCATGGTCGAGCGTGCGGAAGCCGTGCCGCCGGTAGAAACGCAGCCCCGCCTCATTGCCGGCATCGAGGTCGAGGCGCATGAAGCGCGCGCCACGCTGGCGGCCGCACCGGGCCGCCTCGGCCAGCAGGCGAATGCCGATATGCTCGTTGCGCCGCAGCGGCGCGACATAGAGGTCGACCACGAAGACACCATTGGCGCCGCGCCAGGTCGAAAAACTGTCCTGGTGCACGAGATAGCCGGCGAGGCCACCCTCCGGTGGCTCCGCAACGACAATACCGATGCTGGGAATGGCCCCGAAAGCCTCGGCACGCAAAATATCACCCGTCGTGCCGACCTTGACCCCGAACAAGGCCGCAAGCTCGCCCACCATCGCCGCGACGGCATCGCAGTCCTCCGGCGTGGCGGGACGGATCCGCATCAGCGCGACCGGATGCCGATGATGGCGCGGGCCTCGTCCGGTGTAGCGATGGCCAGGCCCAGTTCCTCGAGAATGGTGCGGATCTTGGTGACCTGCTGGGCATTGGAGCTGGCGAGCTGACCCTTGCCGATCCACAGATTGTCCTCGAGTCCGACGCGGACATGGCCGCCCATCACTGCCGCCATGGTGCCGAGCGCCATCTGGTTGCGGCCGGCAGCCAGCATCGACCACTCGTAATCATTGCCGAACAGCTTGTCGGCCGTGCGGCGCATGTCGACCACACTGTCGGGATTGGCGCCGATGCCGCCGAGGATGCCAAGCACGGTCTGCACGAACAGCGGCGGCTTCACCAGCTTGCGGTCGAGGAAATGGGCGAGCGTATAGAGGTGGCCGACATCGTAGCATTCGAACTCGAACCGCGTGCCGAGCGGGCCCATGGTGGTGAGAATGTGCTCGATATCGGCCAGCGTGTTCTTGAACATGCCGCCGCGCGTCGCCTCCAGGAAGGGCACTTCCCAATCGTGCTTCCACTCGCGCGGCCGGTCCAGCATCGGATAAAGCCCGAAATTCATGGTGCCGAGATTGAGTGAGCACATTTCGGGCTGAAGGCTCGCTGGCCCCTTCAGGCGTTCCTCGATGCTCATGCGGGCCGAGCCGCCGGTGGTGATGTTGACGATGGCGTCAACAGCCTCGCGGATGCGCGGCACGAATTGCTCGAAAACGGTCACATCGGGCGTCGGCGCGCCCGTCTTTGGATCACGCGCATGCAGATGCAGCACCGCAGCTCCGGCTTGCGCCGCCTCGATGGCAGAGGCGGCGATTTCCTCCGGCGTCACCGGCAGATGCGGCGACATCGATGGCGTATGGATCGAGCCGGTGATCGCGCAGGAAATGATGACCTTGTTCGCCATGACAGCCTCTATGCTCCAATGTCCTTGAGGGCCTGGCGCAGCGATATCGCGAAGCGCCCGGCAATTTCACCCAACTCGCCGTCGGTGGCGTTGTAGGGCGGCGCCAGGATCACTGTGTCGCCCCTGATGCCGTCGACATTGCCGCCCGAAGGGTAGCAGATCAGCCCGTTGGCGAACGCACGTGCGCGGATCTTGAGGAACAGCGCCTTGTCCGCCGGGAAGGGCTCCTTGCTGTCGCGGTCGGCAACGATCTCGATGCCGGTGAAGAAGCCGCGGCCCCTGATATCGCCGATCTGGGCAATGCCGTGGAGGGCATCGGCCAGGGTGCGCTTGAATTCCTCGCCCTTCACGGCGACGCGCTGCACCAGCCCGTCGCGCTCGACGATGCGCTGCACGGCGACGCCGGCGGCGCAGGCGGCGGTATGGCCGGTGAAGGTATGCCCGGTCTGCGGGCCGCCGTCGACGGCATTGATCGGTTCGGCGACCCTGTCGGAATATACAGCCGCACCAAGCGGCAGATAGCCCCCGCCCAGGCCCTTGGCCACCGTCATGATGTCGGGGAGGACACCGTCATGTTCGAGCGCGCGCCAGGTGCCGCAGCGCCCGGCGCCGCACATCACCTCGTCGGCAATCATCAGCACGCCATAGCGGTCGCAGATCTCTCGCACTTTCCTGGCATAGCCCGGCGGCGCTGGCACCACACCGCCGGCAGCGCCCACCACCGGCTCGAACACGAAGGCCGCGACCTTGTCGGGACCGAGTTCCAGGATCTTGTCTTCGAGTTCCTGGGCGCAGGCCGCGCCGACATCCGCCGGCACCACGCCGGCCGGCGGCCGGTAGACATTGGCGGGCGAGAGGCGCGGCACGTCGACGAGCGCGCCCTCGAAGGAAATGCGGCGTTCGCGGAAGCCCGAGAGCGCCAGCGCCCCTAGCGTGTTGCCGTGCCAGGAGCGCTCGCGCGAAATGAAGCGCCGCCGGCTCATTTCGCCCCGCGCCGCGAAGTATTGCAGGGCCAGCTTCAGGGCCGATTCCACCGCCTCCGAACCGCCGGATACGAACACCATATGCCGGAGCGTGCCTCCGCAGAGCCGGCCGACGCGCTCGGTCAGCTCCTCCAGCGGATCGGAGGTGAAATTGTAGCGATAACCATGGGCGATGCGATCGAGCTGGTCCTTGATCGCCTGGTTGACCTCCTCATTGCCGTGGCCGAGGCAATAGACGGCGGGTCCGCCCGAACCGTCGAGATATTGCTTGCCGTCGACATCGGTAAGCACGAGGCCCTTGCCCCAGGCGATCTTGGGCAAGCCTGCCCCCGCCACCGAGGTCGATTCCGCGACGTCGCCCACCATTCCCGTCTCCATGCCCGAAAAGCCGCGCGCCGATATCGCTTCGGCGCCCTGTTTTGTAGGACTTATGGAAGGCGGTGTCTGTGGGCGTCAAGCGCAGCAAAGCCGCAGGGCCTCTTCGGAGCGCGGACTTCCAGTTCGCTCCGGCAGTCCACTCTTGGCCACGACCAGCTTGCGTAAGAAGAGCGGATGTCGCGATGTGCCTGCATGTCGTTGAGAAGTCCGCGCTCCCAGCGCTACTTGATCTTGCCCTTCAATCCACGCATGGTCCGCTCTTTCGCCGGCTATGGTGGCTTTGGGGCACTTTTCATGAATATCGATATTGCCAAGAGGGTGTACGATCGGACCTGGAAGCTCGACCCGATCGTCCGCAGCCTCCTGGACACGGACTTCTACAAGCTCCTGATGCTGCAGCCCATCCATGCCCGGCATGAGAATGTGCGCACCACCTTCACCGTGATCAACCGCACCAAATCGATCAACCTCGCCGCGGTGATCGACGAGAAGGAACTGCGTGACCAACTCGACCACGCCCGCACTTTGCGCTTCGGCAAGCGCGAGCTGATCTGGCTGCGCGGCAACACCTTCTATGGCAAGCAGCAGATCTTCCGGCCCGAATTCCTCGACTGGCTCGCCGATTTCAGCCTGCCGGACTACGATCTGCGCATCGAGAACGGCGATTATGTGCTCGAATTCGACGCGCCCTGGAGCCAGGCCACCATGTGGGAAGTGCCGGCGCTCGCCATCATCAACGAGCTGAAATCCAGGGCCGCCACCCGCTCCATGGGCCGCTTCGAGCTCGACATCCTCTATGCTCGCGCCAAGGCCAAGCTGTGGGACAAGATCGAGCGGCTGAAGAAGCTGGAAGGCTTGCGTATCTCCGATTTCGGCACCAGGCGGCGCCATTCCTTCCTGTGGCAGAGCTGGTGCGTGGAGGCGATGAAGGAGGGGCTGGGCAGCGCCTTCGTCGGCACCTCCAACGTGCTGCTCGCCATGAACAACGACCTGGAATCGATCGGCACCAACGCCCATGAGCTGCCCATGGTCTATGCGGCGCTGTGCGAGGAGGACGGCTGCCTGCGCGAGTCGCCCTACAAGGTGCTGGAGATGTGGCGCGATTTCTATGACGGCAATTTGCTGATCGTGCTGCCCGACACCTTCGGCACCGCCGCCTTCCTGGAGCGCGCGCCCGACTGGGTGGCCGACTGGACGGGCATGCGCCCCGATTCCAAGCCGATCCAGGAGGCCGGCGAGGAGATCATCGCCTGGTACAGGGCGCGGGGCCGCGACCCTGCCAAGAAACTGATCATCTTCTCCGACGGCCTCGACATCGATTCCATCGAGACCGCTCATAAGAGCTTCAACGGCCGCATGCGCCCCTCCTATGGCTGGGGCACCAATCTCACCAACGATTTCCGCGGCTGCGGCTCGCATCCCATCCCGCTGCTCGATCCGATCTCGCTGGTGTGCAAGATCACCTCGGTCAACGGCAAGCCGGCGGTGAAGCTCTCCGACAACCTCGCCAAGGCCACGGGCGGCCAGCCGGCGATCGACCGCTATCTCAAGGTCTTCGGCGAGGAAGGGCGCGGGGTGCAGGCGGTAAGCGTCTAGCGCCGCCTGCTGACGCAGCCTTCATTTCGGCAGTTCTGTCGCCACCGCCCGCCGACCCAGCGGCCGCTTCAGCAGCTGCGCCGCAATCACACCGGCGAGCACCAGGCCGCCGCCGACGACGTGGTAAGAGCGGATGGGCTCACCCAGCATGACGATGGCTGCGAAGGCAGTGAACACCGGCAACAGATTGAGGAAGATGGCACAGCGGCTGGGGCCGAGATGCTCGACCCCGCGGATCCATAATACCGGCAGCACCACCGAGGCAGCACAGCCGGCATAGGCGATCAGCGGCAGCGTCTCCATGTTGAGGGCCCTGAGCGGCGCCGGCGTTGCCAAAAGGGCCGGGAACATCACGGCCAGCGAGCACAGCGCCTGCATATAGGTCGATTGCCAGCCCGAGACCGGCAGGTTCCAGCGCTTGAGCAGCACCGAATAGAGCGCGTAGACCAGACCCGCCAGCAGCATCAGCGCATCGCCGGGATGCACGCCGTCCCGCACGAGGCCGCCGAGTTCGCCGGCGCTGACCAGATAGACGATGCCGACGATCGAGAGGACGCCGCCGCCGACCATGCCGATGGTCGGCCGCTCACCCAACATCACTGCGCTCAGCGCCACGGTCAGCAAGGGCGACAGCGCCGTGAACACCGCCATGTTGGTCGCCGTGGTCGAGCCGGCGGCGAGATAGGACAGGCTCTGGAACAGGCACATGGCCAGGAAGCCGAGCACCGCGAATTGACCGAGATGGCGCCAGAGTATCGCCCGGTTGCGCCAGGCCGGCAGGCCGACGAAGAGGATCATCAGGCCGACCGCCAGCACGAGGCGGTAGAACGTGATGGCCTGGGGCCCGATGGCGTGGGCCGACAGCCTGGAGACGATGACGTTGCCGGCCCACAGGACGATGGCGAAGAAAGGATAGAGCAAGGACAGGGGATTGGCGGAGGAGGGTTTGAAGGACATGGCATACCCGTGACGTGAACGGGCGGACATTGCCGCTTTTCACCGAGTCCGTCTCACGCTAATCTAACACCGACTATTGCGATTGAGACATGAGTGACGACCGTACCACCCGCCACCTCGCCTTCCACGACACCGAACGCGCGGTCGTGGCGATGGAGATCGACTATCCCGATGGGTCCTCGACTGGATGGCACGCCCATCCGCGCGCGCAGTTGCTCCATGCCATCCAGGGCGTGATGATCGTCCGCTCGCAGGCCGGCAGCTGGGTGGTGCCACCCAATCGGGCCGTCTGGCTGGTCGGCGGTATCGAGCATGAAGTGCGCATGTGCGGCGACGTGAAGATCCGCACCGTCTTCATCGATCCCACCGTCTCCGCCACCCTGCCCGCCGACAATTGCGTGATCGCCGTCTCCCCCCTCCTGCGCGAGCTGATCGTCGCCGCCGTTGCCATCCCGCTCGACTATCTTCCGGGCGGCCGCGACGAAAGGCTGATGCAATTGCTGCTCGACGAGCTCAAGCTTCTCGACGTCCTGCCGCTGCATCTACCGATGCCGACGGACGTCCGCCTGCGCAGCATCTGCCGGCACCTGATCGCACACCCCGAAAGCGAGGAGACGGCGCAGGGCTGGGCGCGGCGGCTCGGCATCACGCCCAAGACCGTGCATCGCCTGTTCGCCAGCCAGACCGGGCTCACTTTCGGCCAATGGCGCCAGCAGGCGAGACTGCTCTTCGCCCTGGAGCGCCTGGCTGCCGGCGTCCGCATCATCGATGTCGCCTATGACAGCGGCTATGCCAGCCAGAGCGCTTTCACCGCGATGTTTCGCCGGCATTTCGGCCTGCCGCCCAGCGATTTCTACCGCTGACGCCACCGCCGCAAATGTCCGCCAGGGCTTGCCAAGCCCGTCGCGCTTGCTTCAAACAGGGTCTTCCCGTTTCTCGGATCCTTTTTCATGAAATTTCATAAGCTCGGCCGTACCGGCCAGGACGTTTCCGTGATCTGCCTGGGCACCATGACCTGGGGCGAGCAGAACAGCGAGGCAGATGGCTTCGCCCAGATGGATTATGCCCTCGAACAGGGGGTCAATTTCTTCGATACTGCCGAAATGTATGCGGTTCCGCCGCGGGCCGAGACCGCCGGCTCGACGGAGCGCATCATCGGCAACTGGTTCAAGGCGCGCGGCATGCGCGACAAGGTGATCCTCGCCACCAAGGTTGCCGGCTCGGGCACCTCGATCTGGCTGCGCGACGCCCAGGAGCCGACCCACCTCAATCGCGCCCAGATGACGGAGGCGCTCGACAAGAGCCTCAACCGGCTCCAGACCGACTATATCGATCTCTACCAGCTCCATTGGCCCGAACGCTCGATGCCCTGGGGTTCCAATCCCACCGCCTTCCGTGCCAGCGATCCCGACGAAACAACCACGATCGCCGAACAGCTTGACGTGCTCGACGGCTTCGTGAAGGCAGGCAAGGTTCGCTGGATCGGCCTCTCCAACGAGAGCGCCTGGGGGGCGATGCGCTTCCTCGCGGAAAGCGAGACGCATGGCCTGGCGCGCATGCAGTCAATCCAGAACGCCTATTCGCTGGTCAATCGCACCTTTGAAACCGCCCTGGCCGAGATTGCCATGCGCGAGCAGCTCGGCCTGCTCGCCTATTCCGCCCTGGCCCAGGGCTATCTCACCGGCAAATACCGAGACGGAGCCCTGCCTACCGGTTCGCGCAAGGCCCTTTTCAACCGGCTGCAGCGCTATGAGAAGCCCGGGGCCGACATCGCCGTCGACGCCTATCTCGACCTCGCCCGCGAGCATGGCCTCGATCCGGCGCAGATGGCGCTCGCCTTCGCCAACACCAGGCCCTTCACCACCGCGACCATCATCGGCGCGACCACCATGGTGCAGCTCAGGACGGCCATCGGCTCGATCGACGTCGCCATCCCGGCCGACCTGGAGGCGCGCATCGATGCCATCCACCAGCTGCACATGAACCCAGCGCCGTAAAAGCCGCCGGAGCCCCAAGAGCGTCTTGCGACTTGGCGGTCACGCCAGGAACCGCAAAGACGCTCTTGCCAATCCGTTGGATTGGCATGGAACCAAAGAAGGGGGAGCAAACAAGCGTTTCCGCCTAGATTTGCTTTGCTCCAAAGGGCCTCATCTCGTTTTCCGCAGAAAAAACCACCAAAGGGAGGGGGCCGCGACGCTTTGCGCTTTCCCCCTGCCGGCAAATCTCATTAGGATTGGGTGTCCGACGATAACCATACGGCGTTAGTGCCATGCCGCGTCTGTTTACCGCTCTGGAAGTCCCTCCCATCATCGGCATGAAGTTGTCGACGCTCCGCGGTGGCCTGCCCGGTGCCCGCTGGATCGACGTCGAGAACTATCACATCACCCTGTCCTTCATCGGCGATATCGATGACAGGCTGGCGCGCGATGTCGCCGAAGCCCTCGACGGCATTCGCCGGCCCATTGTCGACATCGCCGTCGACGGGCTGGATGCCTTCGGCGGCAGCAGGCCGAAATCGGTCTATGCCAGGGTATTGCCCACGCCGCCCTTGATGGAGCTGCAGGCCGTGCAGGAGCGCCTGCTTCGCCGCCTCGGCGTGCCGATCGAGAACCGGCAATATACCCCGCACATCACGCTGGCTCGGCTGCGCAGCGAAGCCACGGCGCGTCTCACCGCCGACTGGCTGGCCTTGCGCGGCGGCGGCCGTCTAAGCTTCACGGCCGAGCGCTTCGTGCTCTACTCCTCGCGCGATTCGGTGGGCGGTGGCCCGTATATCGTCGAAGAGGCCTATGAGTTGCAGCGGCGCGAAGAGGTTGCGCTGCGCTGACATCGTCATTGCTGCCCGCCAAGCCTTGACATGGCCGTCATGGCTATAACGCATCAAGGGAGGCCGACATGCCCCAAGCGAAACTGAACGATGACGAACGCCGCTCCGCGCTGGCCGAGCTTGCCAACTGGGCCGCGACACCGGGCCGCGACGCGATTCGCCGTGTCTTCGTTTTCCGCAATTTCAACGAGGCCTTCGGCTTCATGGCGCGGGCCGCCCTCACCGCCGAAAAGCTCAACCATCATCCCGAATGGTCCAATGTCTACAAGACCGTCGACGTCACACTCTCCACGCATGACGCCGACGGGCTGACCGAACTCGACCTCAAGCTCGCCAGGAACATGGACAAGATCGCCGCGACGATGGGGGTGTGATCCTCGCGGCCAAGCCTGGTTCACAACGAGCCAGACGGCGCTCCATGATGATCGTGCGTTCATCGCCGTGATAACTATCGCGCACGACCTTAAATCCCAGCTTGCTGTAGAATCGTTCAGCCGTCACGGTGGCGGGAACCTGCAATGTTGCAAGACCCGCATGCCGCGCCAAATCTTCGATCCTGGCCATAAGGCGTCGCCCCACGCCCTTGCCCTGAGCATCGGGAGCGACGAACACCGTTCGAATCCACTCTCCCTCCAGGCTCGCAGTCCCGATGATCCGCTCGCCGGCAAGAGCGACAAGGACTTTACGTGTCCGTATCAGCTCTTCCACCCGCGAGGGCGTGAAGCTCTCCTCGACCCTGGCAATGATCTGAGGTGCATAGTCGCGGGCATTGGTTTCTCGTAAAGCCGCGAGGATGATCTCACTGATCGCCGGCGCATCATCGGGGCCGGCACGACGGATATCATGATCGACTGGCATGTCCTCACATTATGACGATGCTTGCCCGGTTCCAAGCCAGTGCCCGGTCGCCTCTCAGGCCGCCTGCCATTTCTGCGCGTATTCGCTGCGCAAGGTGACGAACCAGGGCGGCTGCGCCGGCGACCACCAGACCTTCGAAAGAGCATCGTCGGGATAGGCAGCCCGGAGGAAATCCCGCAGCCTGGCATCGAGCCGGTCGATGGCGCCCCGCGCCGCCGGATTGGCGGAAAAAGCCGTGGCGTAGGCGGCCGAGGCTTCGGGCGTGACGATGAAGCGGGCCCATTCATGGGCCTGCTCGGCATTCCGCGCATTCTTGAGCAGGCCATAGCCCTGCAGCCAGCCAAAGGCCCCTTCCCTGGGTGCCACGAAGCCGACATCGTCAGCGGTGAGCACCTGCGCCGTGGTGTCCCAGGTCAGCCCCAGCGTGCAGCCCTTGCTGCGGAAGGCCGCCAGCGCATCGTTTTCGCTGCTCCAGAACTGGCCGATCACGGCCTTGCGCCTGGTCGCCTCGGCCAGTGCGAGGTCCCAGAGCTGGCGCATGGCGGCCTCGTCCTTGTAGCCGTCAAGCCAAGGCCTCGGCAGCTTTCCCTCGGCCTCCAGCACCCGGCCCATCGCAGCCAGCCCGCTCGACGGCCTGATCGCGACCTTGCCGCGATATTTTTCATCGAAAAGCGCGGTGAGGGATGCAGTGCCATAGGTCTGCGGTGCGGCTGGGCGCGCATAGGCCAGGGCCTCCGCGCCCCAGACCACCGGCAGGAAGTAGCGCCGGCCCTTATGCATGGCAGAACCGGTCAGGAACGCCTTGTCATAGAGATCGAGGCTGACATTGCCATCGTTCCAGGGCTGCAGCAGGTCCGCCTGCAGCCATTCCGGCAGGCGGTCGATGGAGGGTTCGACGATGTCGGCGCCCACACCCTGGGCGGCGATGCGCGCCTGCGCCAGCATCGCCTCCTGGTCGGGCTGCTCGCTGAAATTGACGGTAATGCCGGTCTTTTCGGTGAATGTGCGGAACAGGGCGCCGAAATCATAACCCGACCAGCCGAGATAGTTCAGCTCCCCGGAGGAGGAGAGCGCCTGGCTGACGATGGCGGGTGAAGCCAGCGCGCCCAGGCCAAGCGCTGCCACCCCGCGCAGGAAGGCGCGTCGTTCGGGCTTTATAAGTTCCCTTCTCCCGTTGGGGGAGAGGGAAAAATGCTCCGGTCGTGGCACTTTCCTCAAACCGGTCTTTCCCCCTATTCGGCCCGGGCCAGCGCCTGCGCAAGGAAGGTGCCGCCGAGTTGCAGGCCCTGATTGTCGATGCCATGGCCGAGCCCACGGCTCATATGGGCTTCGACCGGCACCGAAAGGGCTTTGAGCCCTTCCTGCGAGAACTGCAGCGCGAAGGGCGGAATGACCTGGTCCTGGTCGCCATGCATCAGCAGAACCGGTGGCCTCGCGGTGATCTCCGGCGCCATCACCGTGGGCAACTGCCCTTCCGGACAAACCAGAACGCCGGAATAGCCGACGATGGCCCCCATCGCCTTGGGGCGACGAAGCCCGACATGCAGCGCCATCATGGTGCCCTGGCTGAAACCGACCAAAGCGAGTGCGGTCTCGTCCAGCCCTTCACGCTCGAGTTCCTCGTCCAGGAAGGCATCGAGCACGGGCCGAGCCTTCTCGACGCCATGCCAGCGCTCATTGGGAATCTGAAAGGTCAGCGGGAACCATTGACGGCCGAAGGGACCTCCCGCACAGGGCTCGGGCGCATGGGGCGATACGAAGGCAGTGTCGGGCAGGAGTTCCTGCCAGGCTCGGCCGATGTCGATCAGATCGTTGCCGTCGGCGCCATAGCCATGCAGGAAGACGACGAGCTGGCGGGCTTTGCCCGATCGGGCGGGCAGGCGGGGTCCGTCGAGCGTCGTCATCCGCGTCTCCTCATTTTGTCTCGCATGCACAGAGCACCGATTCGCGTGACGAAAATGCGTCCCGCGATCAGTCGATCGGTACACCCGACCGATTCTTCATCTTGGCGTAATAGGCAAAGAGCAGGCGGGCAGCAACACCGCGCCAGGGGCGCCAGGCTTCGGCGATCTCTGAAAGGGCGACGGCATTCGGGCGCTCTTCGAGTTCGAGCAGCATGCGCGCGGCTTCCTGCAAGGCGAGGTCGCCCGAGGCAAAGGCATCGCCATGGCCGAGACAGAACATCAGATAGATATCGGCGGTCCAGGGACCGATGCCCTTGACCTTGGTCAACTCCGCGCGGGCAGCATCGGCGCTCAATACGGCCAGGGCATGGAGATCGAGCCCGTCCAGCACCGCCTGGCCGAGCGCCCTGAGGGTACGGATCTTCGGCATCGACAGGCCGCCGGTGCGGAAATCCGCCTCGGGGGCGCTGACCAGCCTCTCAGCCGTGAAGGGATCGAACACTGCCTTGGTGCGTGCCCAGATCGCCCGGGCGCTGGCGACGGAGACCTGTTGGGACACGATGATCCAGGCGAGCGCCTCCAGCCCGCCTTCGTTGCGGCGCAAGGGCGGCTCGCCGCACAGATCGTGAATCGCTGCCAGCCTGGGATCGAGCGCGCGCAGGGCCTCGACGCCGGCAAGGATTTCGGCACGCGAATGGATGATCACGGTCATGCCTCTGTGTTACATCCTGCCCGTGGCAAATCAATCGAACAACCGCCCCGTCCTGCGCTTCGCGCCCAGCCCGACCGGTCATCTCCATCTTGGCCATGCGCTCTCGGCCTTCGAGAACGAGCGCTGGGCTGCGGCGACCGGCGGGCGCCTGCTGCTGCGCATCGAGGACATCGACACCACGCGCTGCCGCCCGGAATTCGTCGCCGCACTGCTGGAGGATCTTGCCTGGCTGGACCTGTCCTTTGAACCATGGCCGAGGCGCCAATCCGAGCACTTTGACCTGTATCGCGAGGCCCTCGACCGTCTTGCCGGAATGGGATTGCTCTACCGCTCCTATGCATCGCGTACGGAGATTGCTGCCGCCATCGACCGGGCGGATCATCCGCGTGATCCCGGGATCACCCGTGATCCCGATGGTACCCCGCTTTACCCCCGCGCCGCACTCGCCGCGGCGGACGACCCCGCCAAACGGGGTCCGACCGAGCCCTTTGCCTTCAGGCTCGACATGACGGCGGCCTTGGCCAAGGCCGCCGTCCTGGTACCCCCCCTGTTCTGGCGGGAGCAGGCGTCACCCCAAGAGGCGGGCTTCGAAGCAATTCCAGCCGCACCGGAACGCTGGGGCGACGTGGTGCTGGCGCGCAAGGAATTCCCAGCCAGCTATCATCTGGCCGTGGTGGTCGACGATGCACTGCAGGGCATCACGCATGTCGTGCGCGGCCGGGATCTCTACCATGCCACCGGTCTGCATCGCCTGCTGCAAACCCTGCTCGGCCTGCCGGAACCGATCTACCATCATCACGGCCTGATCCTCGGCCCCGATGGTGAGAAACTGTCGAAATCCGCCCGTTCCACCAGCCTGCGCGTCCTGCGAGCGGATGGCGTCACGCCGGCGCAGATACGGGGAATGGCGGGGATCGTGTGAGGACAGCACGCATTGGCCCTGGCTCTTCCAATCGCAGGCTTCCCTACCCAAATGCGCTTATTTTGTAGGCATGAGCACGAGAAAGGAGGGTCGATCTCCACAGCTCCATCAATTAATGGAGCGAGATCGACCATCTTGGAAACGTAACGCTTGCGAGGAAAGAAGATGCCGATCTGGAGATCGGCACACCGAGTTTCGAGCGCCTTATCCCGCAAAGCCATAGCAAGTTTCAAAAATACCCGCTCTTTGAAAACGGACATCACGCCTGTTTCGATACGTCCTCGACAGCCAGCCATCCTCCCTCGATACGCACCACCTTGATGCGCGCGCCAGCGCCTGCGTCAGCCCCCTTGACCTGCCACACCGTGTCGCCGACCCTTATTCGCCCCACGCCGTTCACGATCGGCTCGGCCAGGGTGAAACTCTGGCCGATGAGCGCATCGGCCCGGCGATTGAGAAAGGGCTGCTCCTTGTCGGACGCGTCGACCTTGTGGGCGAAATGCCGGCCGATCCAGGCGAAGACCACACCGAGAGCCGCGAACAGCAGGAGCGCCAGCGGCCAGCTCAACGGCCAGAAGAAGCTGATGGCCCCGGTCGCCGCGGCAGCAAGGCCGAGCCAGATCAGGAAAGCACCGGGCAGCAGCACTTCCAGGCCGATCAGCACGGCGGCCAACACGAACCATCCCCAGACATTGATGGACACAAATTCGTTCATGGGCGACTCCTAGAGCAAAGTGCGATTTCTCCGAATCGCACTTTGCTCTCGCTCTTTGTTTCGACGCGTCTTTGCGATTCTTGGTGACTCCGTCAAACCGCAAAACGCTATGGTCTCAATCCTGGCCGGTACGCGGCACGCCGGAACCAGGGCGCCTGCCTTGCACCGCGGCCTCCCCGAAGGTTGCCTTGGCGATCTCGCCAATGCCCGCGAGCGAACCGATCAGGGCGGTCGCCTCCATCGGCAGAACGAGCACCTTCTGGTTCGGCGCCGTCGCCATCGCCTGCATCGCCTTCACATATTTGTCGGCGATGAAATAGTTGAGCGCAGCGACATTGCCTTGCGCCAGCGCCTCGGACACCACCATGGTGGCGGCGGCCTCGGCCTGGGCCGAACGCTCACGCGCCTCGGCGTCGCGGAAGGCGGCTTCCTTGCGGCCCTCGGCCTCCAGGACCTGGGCCTGCTTCTGGCCCTCGGCTTTGAGGATCTCCGACTGGCGCTGGCCCTCGGCCTCGAGAATGACAGCACGCTTCTCGCGCTCGGCCTTCATCTGGCGCCCCATCGAGGCGATCAGATCGGCCGGCGGTACGATGTCCTTGATCTCGACGCGGGTGATCTTGATGCCCCAGCTCGTCGCGGCGGCGTCAACCACGATGAGCAAGCGGTTGTTGATCTCGTCGCGATGGGAGAGAAGCTGGTCCAGATCCATCGACCCCATGACCGTGCGGATATTGGTCATCAGCAGGTTGAGGATGGCGCTGTTGAGATTGGCGACCTCGTAGGCGGCCTTGGCGGCATCGATCACCTGGAAGAAGGCGACACCATCGACGGCAACGGTGGCGTTGTCCTTGGTGATGATCTCCTGCGTCGGCACATCCAGCACCTGCTCCATCATGTTCATGCGTGCACCGATACGATGAAAGATCGGCGGCACGATGTTGAGGCCAGGCTGAATGGTATACGCGTAGCGACGAAAACGCTCGACCGTGTAATTATAGCCTTGCGGCACGGTCTTCACCATCTTCATCAGGAAGAACAGCAGCGCAATGGCCAGGACAATGACGGCTGTCGTCGCGGTGAGTGGAATATTGGGCATTGCGGGCTCCAGATCGAGCGAGATTTCATCCTGTCTAGCTGTGGCCGCGAGCGCTGGAAAGCGCTCTCGCAAGCTCCTGCAACCGGAAGATGCGAAAACGCACGAGTGATGCCGCCAGCAACGCCATTGCACTTGCAATACCGCGTGATATTAGGATGTATCGAACGAAACGTTCGGCAAACCGAACGGTTTGGGCGACGTACGATTTGGGCGGCGGGGAAATACAGGCGCATGTCGGAAGGTGAGCAGCTACGGGCGAGCTTCCCGGAACTGGCCCGCAAGCAGGCGGACCAGCCCGATGACAGCCTGGTCGTCGATTTCGGCCTGGAACGGCCGCTCCGTCTCGACAGCGGCGTCGACTTCGCACCGCTGCGCATCGCCTACACCACGGCAGGCAAGCTGAATGCGGCAAAGTCCAACGCCGTGCTGGTCTGCCATGCGCTCACCGGCGACCAGCATGTCGCCAGCGTCCATCCCGTCACCGGGCGTGCGGGCTGGTGGGATACCTTGGTCGGCCCGGGCAAGCCGATCGACACCGAGCGCTTCTTCGTGATCTGCCCCAATGTGATCGGCAGTTGCATGGGCTCCTCCGGCCCAGCCTCGACCAATCCGGCGACAGGCCGGCCCTATGGCCTCGACTTTCCGGTGGTGACCATCGCCGACATGGTGCGGGCGCAGGCCATGCTGCTCGACCATCTCGGCATCGAGAGCCTGTTCGCGGTGCTCGGCGGCTCGATGGGCGGCATGCTCGTGCTGCAATGGGCCGCTTCCTATCCCGAACGGGTGTTCTCGGCGCTGTGTATCGCCAGCGCCGCCCGCCATACCGCCCAGAACATTGCCTTCAACGAGGTCGGCCGCCAGGCGATCATGGCAGATCCCGACTGGCGCGGCGGCCACTATATCGAGGCCGGCATCCGGCCCGCCAAGGGTCTGGGCGTTGCCCGCATGGCTGCCCACATCACCTATCTCTCCGAGGACGCCCTGCAACGCAAATTCGGCCGCAACCTGCAGGACCGCGCGGCGCGCACCTTCACCTTCGATGCCGACTTCCAGATCGAAAGCTATCTGCGCTACCAGGGCCTGAGCTTCGTCGAGCGCTTCGACGCCAACTCCTATCTCTATGTCACCCGCGCGATGGATTATTTCGACCTCGCTGCCGAGTATGGCGGTTCCCTCGCCGCCGCCTTCAGGGGCACGCATACCCGCTTTTGCGTAGCGTCCTTCACCTCCGACTGGCTCTTTCCCACCAGCGCTTCGCGCCAGATCATGCATGCGCTCAACGCGGCCGGCGCCCGCGTCTCCTTCGTCGAGATCGAGACCGACAAAGGCCACGACGCCTTCCTGCTCGACATCCCCGAGCTGTTCGACATGGTGCGCGGCTTCGTCGGCGCCGCGGCCCGCGAGCGAGGCGTGGCATGAACAGGTTCCGCCCGCGCGACACCAGGACGATGACGGCCCAGCGTAGCCCGGCATCAACGCCGGGCACCCGCCTCGATTTCCTGCAGATCCGCGACATGGTGATCCCCGGCGCCCGCGTGCTCGACGTCGGTTGCGGCGACGGCGAATTGCTGTCCCTGCTGGAGGCGACACGCAATGTCGATGGCCGCGGCATCGAGATCAGCCAGCTCGGCGTCAACGCCGCCGTCGGCCGCGGCCTCGCGGTGATCCAGGGCGACGCCGATTCCGACCTGAGCGACTATCCCGACGACAGCTTCGATTATGTGATCCTGTCGCAGACCCTGCAGGCCACCCGCAAGCCGCGCCAAGTGGTGGAGGACATGCTGCGCATCGGCCGGCGTGCCATCGTCTCCTTCCCAAATTTCGGCCATTGGCGCATCCGTCGCCAGATCATGTTCCGCGGCCGCATGCCGGTGACCGACAACCTGCCCTATGCCTGGTACGATACCCCCAACATCCATTTCTGCTCGATCCGCGACTTCGTCGAGATGGCGCGCAGCCTCGATGCGGTGATCGAACGCGCCGAAGCGCTGACGCTGTCGGGCCAGCCGGTCCAGGTCCAGGCGCCGTGGTGGTTCTGGAACCTGTTCGGCGAGCAGGCGGTGTTCCTGCTCAGAAGGCGGTAGGCTTCCGTCCACCGACAAGCGTCCTGTCATCCCCGGCCAAGTTCCTCGCGAGCACAGTTAGAGAGGACGAGGGTATCGTCACAAGCTTTGCTTGTGACTGGGAGCCAGGGGCCAATGAGACGCAGGCTTCTCGCCTCTGGATCCCCTTTCCTCGCTTCGCTCGCCGGGGATGACAGCCCTTTCAATGACGCCGGGAGTCACGCCCCATCGGCGAGACGGCCCGCAGGGCTGGGCAGCAGCACCGGCGTGAATTTCGGCGACACCGCCCGCTTGGCACGCACCGTGATCGGCCGGAACACCTGCTTGGAGGCCTCCACGATGTGCACGCCGGCAAAGGGGGAGGCGAAGCGGGCGGCAAAGCGCTCATAGGCGGGAGCGGAGCGCAGCGCCCAGCCATGGAACATCGGCGGCAGATAGAGCGCTTCCGTCCAGTTCACCGGCGAGAACAGCGCATCGCGCAGCAGGCGGGTCAATTGCGGGCGGGAAAAGGGCCGGCCATTACCAAAGGGCGTGGCATCGGAGCGCGCCCAGACCCCTCGCCGGTTCGGCGCCACCAGCATCACCGTGCCGCCGGGCGCCAGCACGCGCCAGATCTCACGCAGCGTGTCGAGGGCAGAATCGGCCTCCTCGAGCAGATGTATGGCCAGCACCCGGTCGAGGCAGCCATCCGCCAGGGGCAGTTCGGTCTCCTCGACCAGCGCGGCGGCGAGCGGGCCGTTCTCCGGCCATTCCAGCACGCCCTGCGTCGATGGATTGAACGAGACCACGCGTTCGGCCTCGTCGCGGAACATAGTGAGATAGGGCGCGGCAAAACCGATGCCGGCGACACGCTGGCTGCTGAGATCGCTCCAGCGCGCCCGGATCTTGGTGGCAATCAGGCGGCCGGCCACGATGCCCAGATTGGTGCTGTAGAAGTCGCGGAGATCGACGACATCGAGCGACATTGGAACCAACACCTAGTTACGACAGCGACAATTCGATCTTGCAGGCCGGGACGACGCCATTGCGCGCCAAGCTAATCCGCAAAAACTGGCGAGAACAAGAGAATTGGCCAATCCGAAGAGAGCAGCCCAAACGAAGCAATTCCGTGTCCATCGATCCCCGGCACCGATCAGGGCTGCAATGCGCGCTGAAATCGCTCAACCGGCAAGCGCAACCGCGATAGAATGCATGAGCCCTCTCCCATGCCGGGAAAGGGCTCACGGATCAATCGATCAAGAAAACGGCCGAAGCTCAGTTGGTCGCCGTGGCGCCCTGGTCGCCGCCCAGGCCGAGCCAGCGCTTGTAGAAAGGCTGCTCCGTCGGCGGATTGGTGATCGCCGGCGGCAGCTCGGCCATCTGGGCGGCCGGAAGCGCGGCTCCAGCCATCATCGGCTTGCCGGGCGTCAGCGTCTTTGCCTTGCCATGCTTCGGCTTGGTATCGGGCACAGTGCCGGTCTGGATCGGGTCGACATTGATCGCCGCCGGCGAGGCCGGTTGTTCGGCCGGCGCATAGCCGAGCCAGCGCGCATAGAAGGGCTGTCCCTCCGGCGCGGCGGCCGCCACCAATTGGCTTGGCGGAGCGTTGGCAGCGGGAGCAGCCATAGCCACGGCAACCGGCTTCTGCGGCATGGGAGCCGGAAGCTTGTTGCCCATCAGGCGGGCATAGACGGCCTCCTGACGCTTGGCGACGGCCTTCGGATCCGCCACGCCCTTGATCGGCTTGCGGGCCACTGCCGCTTCCGAATAGAGCAGGCTTTCGGCTGCGGCATAGGTCACGCGATGGGCGGCATTCGCGTCTGCTTCCGTGGCCGGCGCGCCCGCATCGTTGAGGGCGACTTCGGTCACGTCGACACGCGAATAGGTGAAGGGACGATCCTTGCCGGGGACAGCCGACTGGTCGACGGCGCGCGCGGCGAACACCGGATTGGAGCCGCCATCCTGGTAGATATAGTTGACGGCCTTGGTGCCGGAGGCAACCAGCGAGGTGATCTTGGCATCGTCGCCGCGCCGCTTCTCGTAAACGGCGGCAGCCACATTCTGGCTGGCGGGCGCGATGGCACAGTCAGTCCCGCCATTGCCGTTGAAGACATAGCGGCCCTTGCAGACATCGACCTTGACCGTCTGCTTGGTGACCTCGAAATTGTCGGTCCCTTCCTTCAGGTTCTGCCAGAAGCCGATATTCGGGTTGCGGCGATTCCTGGCCATGTTCTCGGGCGTCATGCGGAAGGGCAGCGACTGCACCTGGAACGAAGCCTGCCCGCCCTGCAACGCCTCACGCGCCACGGCATAGATCTCGGCCACCTGCTTGTCGGTCATGGCAAAGCAGCCGCGCGAGGAGCAGGAGCCATGCACCATGATGTTGCCGCCGGCCCGGCCGAGCTGGCGATCGAAGTTGTTGGGGTAGCCGATGTCGAAGGACAGATAATATTGCGAATTCGGATTGAGACTGCTCATGCCCACCGCATAGAAGCCTTCGGGCACCTGGCGGTCGCCCTCGCTCTTCTTCGGACCGAGCTGTCCCGACCAGCGGCAGACCGGATAGCTCTTGAGCAGAGCATAACGCCCGCTCGAGGTCTGCTTCCAGAGCTCGAGTTCGGACTCCTTCTTGTAGATGCGCACCAGGATGGGCGCGGAACGCGCCATGCCCTTGGCCTGCATTTCGGCAATCAAGGCCTGCGGCACCGGGCTAGTCGAACGAACACTTGCGCCATTCTGATTGGAACAGGCCGCCGCCAGCAAAAGGACCGGCACGGCCATTGCAATCTTGCGCATCAACTTGAAGTGAGCGGTCATGAACCAGTGAACCCGTGCAAAGTCAGTAATACGGACTAAGGGACATTTACAATCAACGACCGCTCGCCGCAAGCCATGGGCCGGTCGTGGTTACGCAACAGCGTGAACGGAACCTTAACGGCACAATGCCTGATTCCACGCCCCGCCGATAGGGGCCTTCCACCGGAAACTCGGCCGGGACCCTATAGACTTCCTCACGACCAGACAAGCATCGGCAACAACAAAACTTCATTTCGAACAGGATGCGAGGATACGACATGGAGTCTTTGCCGCCCCGGGTCTGACGGATGCCCCCTCTATACTGCTTGTGATACGGCCTGATCCTGGTCCCGCCCGCTGTCATGGACCTGTCGCACGCGCTGGCTATCCCTAGCGCGAAGCGCGTTCAGGGGGAACGCGCCCTCTTCCAGTTCTTTGTTTCCACGCGTCTTTGTAACTCTCGGCACGCTCGCCAAACCGCAAGACGCTTCGGTGACAAAGTCTGTTCGCATCCGCGAAAGGATTGCCATGCGCACGCTCCTCGCCGCCCTTGCGGTCACCACCATGCTGATCGGTCCCAGCCAGGCCGCGGGCATCTATCCGCTCGACCGCGCCACCATCCTGGCCGGCTCGCCCTTCGACTTCAAGGCCGAGTTCGCCGGCACGGTGAAGCCGGAGGATGTACGCGTCACCGTCAACGGGCAGGACTACAAGGGTGTGTTCGGCAAGGACGTCGAGTTCGTCGCCTCCGAGAAGGGCAAGGACGACAAGGATCTAGGCTCGGCGGTACTGCTGCGCGGCCTGACCCTCGCGGTGCCGGGCAGCTACAAGATCGAGGTCTCGGCCGGCGGGCAGAGCCGCAGCGTGACCTGGGACGTCTTCGGCACCGCCGCCACGCCCAAGGCCAAAAATATCATCTTCCTGCTCGGCGACGGCCTGACGGTCGCCAACCGCACCGGCGCGCGCATCATGTCCAAGGGCATGACCGAGGGCAAGGCCAATGGCCGCCTCGCCATGGACGACCTCGACCACATGGCCTTCATCGGCACCTCGTCGACGGACGCCATCGCCACCGACAGTGCCAACACGATGTCGGCTTACATGACCGGGCACAAGACGGCTGTGAACGCTCTCGGCGTCTATGCCGACCGCACGCCCGCCAGCCTGGACGATCCGCGCGTCGAAACCATCGCCGAAGCGGTGCGCCGCACCTCGAAGAAGTCGATCGGTGTGGTCTCCACCGCCGAGATCGAGGACGCCACCCCGGCTGCCGTGGTTTCCCATACCCGCAAGCGCGCCGACAAGGCCGAGATCGTGGGCATGTTCTACGATGTGAAGCCGGACGTCATCCTGGGCGGCGGCTCGGCCTACTTCCTGCCCAAGTCGACCACCGGCTCCAAGCGCAAGGACGACAAGGACTACATCCAGCTCTTCAAGGACGCCGGCTATGCGCTGGCCACCGACAAGGACAGTCTCGCCGCGGCCTCCGGCACCAATACCGGCAAGATCCTCGGCCTGTTCCACACCGGCAACATGGACGTCGCGCTCGACCGTTTCCTCCTCAAGAAGGGCACGGTCGAGAAGTTCCCGAACCAGCCCGGCCTGGTCGACATGACCAAGGCGGCGCTCGACCAGCTTTCCAAGAATCCGGAAGGTTTCTTCCTGATGGTGGAAGGCGCCTCCATCGACAAGATGTCGCATGCGCAGGATGCCGAGCGCTCGCTCTATGAGACCATCGAGTTCGACAAGGCCGTCGGCATCGCCCGCGAATTCGCCAAGACCCATCCCGACACGTTGATCGTCGCCACCGGCGACCATACGCATTCCATGTCGGTGATCGGCACCGTCGACGACAGCAAGCCCGGCACCGACATGCGCGAAAAGGTCGGCATCTATGCCGACGCCGGCTTCACCAATTACGAAGACAAGGACGGCGACGGCTATCCCGACAAGATCGATCCCAGCAAGCGCCTGGCCGTCGTCTACGGAAACTATCCCGATCACTACGAGACCTTCAGCCCGAAGCTTGGTGGCCCCTATGAGCCCGCCATCCAGAACGAGAAGAAGGAATATGTCGCCAATCCGGCCTATAAGGACGTGCCCGGCGCGGTCTTCGTCCAGGGCAACATCCCGCGCAACAATGACAGCACCGCCCATGCCGTCGACGACATCGTGCTGCAGGCCACAGGCCCGGGCGCCGAGGGCTTCAAGGGCTATCTGGAAGAGAGCGATGTCTATCGCGTCCTGGCCGACGCCTTCGCACTCGGCGCTTCCAGCGCCCAGAAGGCCCAGATGCAATAAGGCTTTGCCCGGAAATAAACAGGTCGAATTGGCTCAACCTTTGTCATTGCCGGGCTTGACCCGGCAATCCAGCTCTCCTCCCGGCATTGAAGACGAGGCGGCTGGATGCCCGGGTCAAGCCCGGGCATGACAAAGGCAGCGTTTCAGTTGTTGCCGACAACGCCTAATGATCGGACGACGGCCTCGGGCGGTTGGCCGCCCGGAGGCGATGTTTCCTGGGAGCGCCGACCTCGGCCGGCGTAAGAGCTCACCATGACGTCAATCCCTTTCCTGCCCCGCCGCCACGTCCTCACTTTGCTCGGGCTGGCGCCGCTCCTTCTGGCGCAGCCGGCCCTGGCTACCTCGGCGGCAACGCTCGGCTTTCCCGAACTCTATGGCAAGATCAGCGTGCTGGGCCTGGAGTTCTCGGCCAAGGTCAGGGAGCTCGACGGCAAGGACGTGGTGATGAGCGGCTTCATGGCCCCGCCCCTCAAGGCGGAAGCCACCTTCTTCGTGCTCACCGAAATCCCGATGTCGATCTGCCCCTTCTGCTCCTCCGACTCGGACTGGCCCGACAACATCGTTGTTGTTTATCTCGACGAGAAGCAGACCTTCGTGCAGCCCGGCACCAGGATCGAAGTGTCGGGACGCCTGGAAATGGGGTCCTGGACCGATCCGGAAACCGGCTTTCTCAGCCGTCTGCGCCTGCGCGACGCGCGCTATTGGGCGGTCTGATCCGGTGCTGGCGCTCGATCTCGAAGACATCGCCGTCTCCTTTCCCGGCCTCGCCGCACCGGTGCTGCGCATCAGCAGGCTCGTCCTCGCGGCAGGCAGCCAGCTTGCCGTGACCGGCCCATCGGGCTCCGGCAAGAGCACCTTCGTCAACGTCGTCACCGGCCTCGAACGCGTCGGGCAGGGCCGGATACGCTGGGGCGATACCGACATCGCCAAGCTGCCGGAAGGTGCCAGGGACCGCTGGCGCGGCAGCACAATCGGCCTGGTCATGCAGGATTTTCATCTCTTTCCCGGCCTGTCGGCCCTGGAGAACGTGCTGTTGCCGCTGCGCCTGTCCGGGCGGGCCGGCAAGACCGTTATCGAGCGTGGCCGAACCCTGCTCGGACGGGTCGGCCTGCTGAGGCCGGATCAGGCGATCGACGGCATGTCCCGCGGCGAGATGCAACGTGTCGCCCTCGCCAGGGCCCTGCTGCGCCGGCCGGCCGTGCTGGTGGCCGACGAGCCGACCGCGAGCCTCGATGCCGAGAGCGGTGCCGCCGTGGGCGACCTCCTCATCGAGCTCGCCGGCGCGGAAGGCAGCACGCTCATCATCGTCTCGCACGACACCGCACTGACGGGCCGGCTGGCAAGGCGGCTCACGTTCGCTGCCGGCCATATCGTGTCCGACGAGCAGGTAAAGGCACAGGCCGCATGATCCGCTTCGTCCTCGCTGATCTGCGCCGGATCTGGCCGGGAGCGCTGGCCGTGGTGCTGCTGGTGGCTCTGGCGACCGCGCTCGGCGTCGGCGTGGTGCTGCAGGAACGGGCGATGCGCCTAGGCAGCGCCCGGGCCGCCGACAGGTTCGATCTGGTCGTCGGCGCCGCCGGCAGCGAGACCCAGCTCGTCCTCTCGTCCGTGTTCCTGCAACCCTCGCCCCTGCCGCTAATGCCGGCGGAAACCGTGCGCAAACTCAGCGCCGATCCCCGCGTTGCCTGGGCCGCGCCGATCGGCTTCGGCGATTCCTATCAGGGCCGGCCGATCGTCGGCACCACGACGGCCCTGGTGAACGCTCTATCGGATGGCCTGGCCGAAGGCCGCGCCTTCACTGCCGAGGGCGAGGCAGTGGTTGGCGCCGCAGCCGGGATTCCGCTCGGCACCCGCATCAAGCCCTCGCATGGCATGGCCGAGGAAGGGGGCCATGCCCATACCGAGCTCGCCTATACCGTGGTGGGGCGTCTCAAGCCGAGCCATACGCCCTGGGACAAGGCGGTCTTGGTGCCTGTTCAGGCCGTATGGCATCTGCATGGGCTCGGTCATGCCGAGGAAGCGGCTGATCACGATGCCCACCCCCAGCACGAGGAAACCAACCCTGAAGAAGCCGGGCATGAGGAGCATGAGCATAAAGGCGCGATCGATGCGACCGCGCCGCTCGACGAGAGCTTCGCCAATACCATCGCAGGCGTTCCAGCCCTGCTGGTCAAGCCCAAGACCATCGCCGACGCTTACAAGCTGCGCCAGGCCTATCGCGGCGAGGGCACACTCGCCGTCTTTCCGGCCGAAGTGCTGACGCGGCTCTATGCCACGCTCGGCGATGCCCGCACCGTGCTGGTGGCGGTGGCGGCCGGTGCCCAGCTCCTGGTCGCGGCTGCCCTGATCTTCGTGACGGTGATCCATGTCGGCCAGCGCCGGCGCCAGATCGGAGCGCTCCGAGCCCTCGGCACGCCGCGCCATATCGTTCTCGCCATCGTGTGGTCCGAGCTTTTCGTCCTGCTGGCGCTTGGCATCGGGGCTGGCTTCGCGCTCGGCTATCTCGGAGCCCTCGCGATATCGGGCTGGGTGACGAGCTGGAGCGGCATGATCCTGCCGGTGGCGTTCACGCGGGGTGATCTCGGCCTTGCCGCCCTGCTGGCAGGCTTCGCCGCCATCCTCGGCCTCGCACCCGCTTTGCTCGCCTACCGGCAATCGCCTGCAGCAGCCTTGCGAGGGTGAGGTAAGGTTTGCAGAGCACGCCGGCTGGGACCGCGGACGTCTCTTCCGCCTTCTGGAAACACCGGAGCCTAACGGATAGCGAAAGCGGACGAGACGTCCGCGGTCCCAGTCGCGGCGTTTCCCATGCGAACTTGGCAAGGTTCGCGTCCGCCCCAAGCACCAGCCTTACAGGCTGCGGCCGATCATCAGATATTTGTCCTGGCGCGCCCGGATCAGGGCTTCGCGGGACTGGTTGAACAAATCGCGCATCGAATTCTGGATGAAATCGCCCGCGGTCTCGATTGCCTTCTCGGGCAGGCGATGCGCACCGCCGGTCGGCTCGGGAATGATGGCGTCGATCACGCCGAATTTGAGCAGGTCCTGCGCCGTGATCTTCATGTTGTTGGCGGCATCCTGCGCCTTGCTGGCCTCGCGCCAGAGGATGGAGGCCGCGCCTTCCGGCGAGATCACCGAATAGATGGAATGCTCCAGCATCAGGACCCGGCTCGCCGCCGCCACCGCGATGGCGCCACCCGAGCCGCCTTCGCCGATCACCACGGCGACGCTCGGCGAACCCAGCCCCAGGCAGGCATCGGTCGAGCGGGCGATCGCCTCGGCCTGGCCGCGCTCCTCGGCATCGATTCCCGGATAGGCGCCGGCCGTATCCACAAAGGAAATCACCGGCAACTCGAAGCGATCGGCCAGTTCCATCAGGCGCACGGCCTTGCGATAGCCTTCCGGCCGCGCCATGCCGAAATTATGCCGGATACGGCTTTCGGTATCGGAGCCCTTCTCATGACCGAGGATGCAGACGGCCTCGCCACGGAAGCGCCCGAAGCCGCCGATGATGGCTTCGTCGTCGCCGAACTTGCGGTCGCCGGAAAGCGGCGTGAAATCCTCGATCAGGGCGGCGATATAGTCATTGGCATGCGGACGCTCGGGGTGGCGAGCCACCAGGGTCTTCTGCCAGGGCGTGAGCTGGGCGTAGAGATCCCGCAGCGCCTGGTTCGCCTTGGCCTCGAGCCGCTGGATCTCGTCCCCGATCGCCACCGCGTCACCCGACTCCGCCATCGCGCGCAGTTCCTCGACTTTGGCCTCGAGTTCGGCCACGGGTTTTTCAAAATCGAGATAGCTGCGCATGGGTGTCCAAATGACGACGAAAGGAGCCGGAAACTGGCGTCTCACGCCAGGGAAGTCAAGGAAGCGTTTCGTATATCTCCCCTTCGCACAGACCGTTCACCACTTCATGACGAAAGGGGCGGTCCGGCGAATGGTGCTATTTCTGTCGTCTCTGGCGTTGGGCGCGGGCGAGAACCGGAAGCACCATCCGCGTCGGCAGGACCGACAGGATGGCAACCATCAGCCTGGGGATCATACCCGGCACCACCACGGTACGACGTCCGAAATAGCCCGCAAGGCCGATATGGGCAACATCCTTTGCCGAAAGCGGGCGCGTGACGGCGATGACGCCGGACTTGCCGAAGCCCGCCCGGGCGCCGAACCCGGTCGGCACCGGGCCGGGGCAGAGGGCGCAGACCCTGATGCCGCTCTCACGCTCCTCGAAGGCCAGCGCCCGCGTCAACGACAGCACGAAGGCCTTGCTGGCATAGTAGACGGCAAGGCCCGGCCCCGGCGTGAAACCTGCGACCGAGGCGACATTGAGCACGCCGCCCTCGTTTTCTCGGATCTCGGGCAGGAAGGCGAGCGTCAGCGCCAGGAGCGCCCGGCAATTGAGGTCGACCATGCCGACCTGGCCTGATACCGGCAGATCCGCCATATCGCCCGCCAGGCCGAAGCCGGCATTGTTGACGAGATGCCGTACGCTGAGGTCCTGTTCCCGCAGCACGGTTCTGACGGCCTCGGCCGCATCGGCACGTTCGAGATCCAGCGCCGCGACCGCCACGAAGCGCCCCGTGGCGGCAGCGATCTCGCTCTGGACGCGCAGCAATTGGCCGTGTGTCCGGGCGATCAGCAGGAGATCCTCGCCCTGCTCGGCCAGGGCATGAGCCAATGCTTCGCCTATGCCGCTCGAGGCTCCCGTGACCAGCGCGACCGGACGGCTCACTCGCTGGCTTCCGGCAGGAGCACGTTGTTCTGGGCGGCCACCTTGCTGCGGATCGTGGTGCGCGCCGGCCCCGGCACGTCGAGGGCTTCGGCAACACGCCAGACGAGATTATCCTCGAATTCGTGCAGGAGGCCGTCGGCGAACACGATCTCCCACATCATCTCGATGATGCGCTGACGGCCCTCGATATTGTAGGCGCGCTTCACCACGCCGGTGAAATCATTGAAATCGAGGGCATCGCGATTGCGCTCTCCTGCTGCCGCCAGCAGAGCGCGGGTCTCGTCCTCGTCAAGCGAAAAGCGCTCCTGCAGCAGCGCGGTCACGCGCGCCTTCTCGGCCGGGCTCTCGACCCCGTCCACATTCATGGCATGGACGAGCAGCCCCGCGGCCGCGACGCGATGATCCGTCTCGTCGAAGACATAGCGCGGCCTGGCCGGCTCGCCCAGCGCGAAACCGCGTATCAGCTTTTGCAAGCGAGCCAACATTGCAACATCCCGACTCAGAACCAAAACCTCGGAGAAGGCGTGTTCACGCGTGAATGCGCCTTGCTCCAACTCTCCGTGTTCCAGCCAATCCAGGTGATTGGCTAAGGCGTCTTTGCGGTTCTTGGCGATTCCGTCAAACGGCAAAGACCGTTTCCTGCGCGGGCTCCAACCACACCCGGCCGGCATTACCTAAAGCAAGGCGCGGTTTCTCCGAAGCGCACTTTGCTCTAACTCCATGTTCCGACGCTTCTTTGCGATTCTGGGTGATTCCGTCAAATCGCAAAACGCTGTAGCAGGCGACAAATAGAACTTGAATTCAATATGCGGAGCCCCTCCGCAAGTTCAACCCATCGGCAATTAAAAAAGCCGGCGGTCCCGCAGGACCGCCGGCTGTTCATGTAAAGCCGATTTGCTTAGCGCCTATTCGCTGGCCGTTTCCGCGCTCGCCTCGGCTGCTTCACCTGCGGCGGCAGCCTTCTTCGAGACCCGGCGCTTGCGCGGACGTGGAGTAGCCGCGGCCTCTGCTTCCACCGGAGCGGCAGTCGGCGCTGCTTCTACCGGTGCCGCGGGAGCGGGGGCTGGTGCCGGAGCAACTGGAGCCACCGCCGGCGTGCCGGTGATGAAGGAGGGCAAGGTGGAAAGGGCGTGATCGTCATGCAGATCCGGTTGGGGCTGATCGACCGGCACCACAGGCGCCGGCTGGAACGTGCCGCGCTCGCCCTGCCCACGCTCGTTGAACAGCGGCCCATCACTGGTATTGGCGCGATCCCGGAAGGGACGATCGCCACGATCGCCGAAACGGCGGTCACGCCGGCCATGACGCTGATTGAAGCGCGGTTCGCCGCCGCTTTCGCCTTCGGCAACCGGGCCATTGGCCTGTCCGTCGAACGGACGATCACGGTGACGGTCCTCCCGATAAGGCCGATCTTCGCGAGGCTGCCGGTCTTCGCGCGGCTGCCTGTCCTCGCGAGGCTGGCGTTCCTCGCGCGGGCTGCGTTCGCCATTGAAGCGGTCATTGCGGTCACGGAAACGGTTTTCACGCTCGCGATAAGGCTGGCCGCCTTCGCCACGCTCACCGTAATTGCGGTCGCGTCCCGGCTGCACCAGCCGCGGCTGCTCGTCGAATCCCTGCGGTGCGCCAAACTGATTCGCCGGCGAGCCGAAGCCTTGCGGCATCGAGGGGATCGGCCCCTCGAAATCGGAATCGTCACCCTCTTCCTCATCCTCGGCACCATGGCCGAAATTCTGGTCGCTGGTGAACTGGGGCTGCGCCGCCGCGATGATGCGGAAATAGTGCTCGGCGTGCTGCAGATAGGATTCGGCCAGGATCGGGTCGCCGGAGGATTGGGCATCGCGCGCCAGCTGAACATATTTTTCAGCGATGTGGGCGGCGGTTCCACGAACCTTCACGTCCGGGCCGTTCGACTCATAGCTCCGGCTCAGCGGGTTCGGACCCTTGCCGCCGCGTGAACGACCACGCATACGCTTTTGCTGTCCCTGCCTCATAGATTGATCTCATTCTCCGCTATAAACTTGCGCAACCCCGCGAGGCGACGGCGAACCTTCGTCATGGCCATTGCATCACATTGGTCAATGCACGGGTCAGGAAAACCATGGTTCCGCCTGCGTCGGGCGCAGCAGCACACTCCGGCAGATCGCCACCTCGGCTCTTGGTACCGGAATAGGCATTTTCACCGTTGGGGCGAACGAGCGCTTCGCTCGATGTTCGACTAAAAGTGCATCTGCACTAGAGCCGGCTCGTACTATCGACGCCAGCCCCGAACGATTTGTGTATCTCTAGATAGTCGCTCGCGCAGCAAAGTCCAAGCCCTTTTTTAAAAGGCCCCGGCGCTTTGTGCAGGAAATATGCAGCTCAATCGAGATTTCGCGGCATATGAGGTTTTTTGGCACCTCGGCTTGTCATTCGCGCGCCGATGGCCCATATACGCGGCGGGAGGTTGGCGGTGGACGCAACACTCGCCAACCGGGTCAGATCCGGAAGGAAGCAGCCCCAACGAGACCGATGCGGGTCTTCGTCCAACCTCCTACCTCATGGAACGGCGGATCGCAGATGCCCCAGGCAGATTGCGATGGATCGGACCGTGGATCCGATCCATCGCAATCTGCTGGAGTCCAGATGCTTGCAGAATTGACCTGCTTCATTCAGGGATGGAGCAGGTCAATTCTGCTTCGAGGGATTCGGGGGAATTGATGGAAGACGCGAACACGACGCCGCCCGATAACCAGCCCTACCGCGTTCTCGCCCGCAAATACCGCCCGCAGACCTTCGACGACCTGATCGGCCAGGACGCGATGGTGCGTACCCTTTCCAACGCCTTCGAGACGGGCCGCATCCACCAGGCCTATATGCTCACCGGCGTTCGCGGTGTCGGCAAGACCACGACGGCGCGCATCCTGGCACGCGGGCTCAACTACGAGCCGCCGGAAGGCGGCGGCAAGCCGACCATCAACATGCCAGGCCTCGGCCGGCACTGCCAAGCCATCATCGACAGCCGCCACATCGACGTCATGGAACTCGACGCCGCGTCGCATAACGGCATCGAGAATATCCGCGAGATCACCGACGGCGTGCGCTATGCCCCGGTCTCGGCGCGCTTCAAGGTCCTCATCATGGACGAAGTCCATATGGTGACCACCCAGGCCTTCAACGCCTTGCTGAAGACGCTGGAAGAGCCGCCGCCGCATGTGAAATTCATCTTCGCCACCACCGAGATCCGCAAGGTCCCGATCACCATCCTGTCACGCTGCCAGCGCTTCGACCTGCGCCGTGTCGACAGTGGCCTGCTCGCACGCCATCTCGGCATGATCTGCGAGAAGGAAAACGTCTCGATCGACGCGGCAGCGCTGGCGATGATCGCGCGAGCCGCGGAGGGCTCGGTCCGCGATTCCCTTTCCCTCCTCGATCAGGCCATCGCCCATTCCGGGTCAGGAAGTCTTGGTGGCGGCACGATCGACGGCGAGAGCGTGCGCGCCATGCTCGGCCTCGCCGACCGTTCGCGCGTGATCGACCTGTTCGAGGCCGTGATGCGTGGCGACGCCGCCTCCGCCCTCGATGAACTGCGTGCCCAATACGACCAGGGTGCCGATCCGGCGGTGGTGCTGTCGGAACTGGCCGAATTCACCCATTTCGTCACGCGCGTGAAGATCTCGCCTGCCGCGGCCAACGATCCTTCGGCCACCGAGATCGAGAAGGTGCGCGGCTCCGAGCTTGCCCAGACGCTTTCGATCAAGGCGCTGACGCGCCAGTGGCAGATGCTGCTCAAGGGTATTCCCGAGACCCAGACCGCCGCCAAGCCGCTCGCTGCCGCCGATATGGTGCTGGCGCGCCTGTGCTATGCGGCCGATCTTCCCTCGCCCGACGACCTCATCCGCCAGCTCAGCGAGAATGGCGGCTCCCTACCGGCACGCGGACCTGCCGCACCGCCGCCTGGGCCCCCACCTGCCACCCCGCGGGCCCAGTTGATCACCGCCGCTACCCAGGCGCAGTTCCAGCCGCAGCCCCAGCATACCCCGATGCCGGGACCGGCCTCGGCCGCACAGCCGAGCCGCGCGCTCGCCAGCTTTGCCGAGATCGTCAGCCTCGCCATGGAAAAGCGCGACCTGCCGCTGAAGCTGGCTCTGGAGCGCTTCGTGCGCCTGGTCGCCTTTGCCGATGGCCGCCTCGACATCGCCCTCGAACCAGGTTCGCCCCAAGGCCTGGTCAATGACCTCTCGCGCAAATTGTCGGACTGGACCAGCAAGCGCTGGCTGGTGGTGCTGTCCTCGGAAAAGGGCGAGGCGACCCTGCGCGAGCTGGCCGAGGCCCGGCAGGCCGCCGTGCTCTCGGGGATCAGGGCCGATCCCTTCGTGCGCGCCGTGATGGAACGCTTTCCCGGCGCCGAGATCGTCGACATCCGGGACAACGCCCCGGTCGAGACGCAATCCCTGCCGCCAGCGCCCGATGATGGCGGCGATCCCGATGATGCCGACGAGGCAGCATCCTATTCGGCCGACGATATTTGATTGGATTTGGAGAAATTCCCATGAAAGACGTGATGGGCATGATGAAGCAGGTGCAGGCCATGCAGGCCAAGATGCAGACCCTGCAGGCCGAGTTGGAACAGGCCGAGGTCGAAGGCGTGGCCGGCGGCGGCCTCGTCAAGGTACGCCTCACCGCCAAGGGCGAGATGAAGGGTGTCGACATCGACGCATCGCTCTTGAAGGCTGACGAAAAAGAGATCGTCGAGGACCTCGTCCTCGCCGCCCATAACGACGCACGTGGCAAGGCCGACCGCCTGACGCAGGAAAAGATGGGCTCGATCACGGCCGGCCTGCCCCTGCCGCCCGGCATGAAGCTGCCGTTCTGAGGCGAGTACGGTCGCCGCTATCGTGCCGTCGCATTACGGCGCGCCGCCTCCCTTGTCGAAAAGCGCCTCGATATCACGGTGGCCTTCGATGATGTTGACGATCTCCAGGCGATCGCCGTGGTAGCGTAGAAAGATCACGTAGCCCCGGAAAACGAAGCTTCGCAGATCGGGGCGTAATTCGGGTCGAGCCCGGCCAAGGATACCAGGCAAGCTCGCAAGCTTGCGGCACTGCTGCCGCAAGTGCTCGCTGAACCGGCGCCCTAGCGCCAGACTTCCGCTCTCACGGCTAATATAGGCTTGGATTGCAATCAAATCCCTGGCGGCAGCGTGTGTATAGACCAGCCGCCTCACTCAATGCCCTTCGGCTGCCAGTTGAGTGGCCGCGGTGTCGAGAGCCTTACCGATCTCATCATCGGAAAGATCGCCTCCCTCATCGACGGAGGCATTCACCATGTCGCGGAGCGCTTGCAGCTTGGCTTCACGCTCCTCGACGAGACGGAGTCCTTCTCGGACCACTTCGCTGGCTGAGCCATAGCGGCCTTCCCGAACGATCGCACTGACGAACTCTTCCCACCGCGAGCCGAGTGATACGTTCATGGCGGTTCTCCTTTGCCGCCATGATAACATATTTGGCGCAATTTATGCTATCGCCTTCAGTGCGGCCGGCGTGTTGCGGAAGCTGATCGCCAGGCGGTTATAGGTATTCATCAGGCCGATCGCGATGGTGAGGTCAGCCACCTCCTTCTCTGAAAACACCGCCCGCACAGCCTCGAATTCGGCTTCGGGCACGGCGGTCTCGGCGACCCTGGTCACTGTCTCCGCCCAGCGCAGCGCTGCCTTCTCCTGTTGGCTGAACAAGTCGCCGGCCTCGTGCCAGACCGGCACCAGCACCAACTTCTCCTGGGGCAAGCCGTCCTTGGTGAGGTCGCGCGAATGCATGTCGATGCAATAGGCGCAGCCATTGATCAGCGAGATCCTGAGATAGACCAGGTTGACCAGCATCCTGGGCAGGCTCTGGCTGACATAGCCATAGACACCGCCGAGGGCTTTCATGCCGGCGGGAGCGGCGGCGTTGTAGTCGAGGCGCGGGGCCATTTCATTTCTCCTGTTCATAGACGGTAAGGTTGCGGTCGCCGGAATCGGCGACGAAGACGGCAAGCAATGAAGCGGGCCTCGTCTTGCTGGCGTTCTCGCTAATCTGGTGGTGGGCGCCCGGCTCTTCGAACCAGCCCTCGCCGGCGCGATAGACCTTGACCGGGCCACCATTCACCTGGCTGCGGATCGAGCCCGACAACACATAGGCCCAGACGAAAGCCGATTTGGAATGGGTGTGCGAGGGCGACTTGCCGCCGGGGGCGTAGCGCACGAGAACGCTGGTCATGGTCTTGCCGGGCACATTGGGCAGCGCCTGCTCGAACACCGGCGCCGCGCTGGCCCCACCAGCCTTCGATTGCGGCGAATGGGCCACGGCTGGGGTGGCTGCAAGGGCAATGGCCATACCGAGCAAAAGGGCTCTGGAAATCATCATCTTGGTTCCTGTCTTGCGATGACCGCAACATGGTCCACCTTCGGCTCACAAAAAAGCACCAAGAATTGCATCAAATATTGTACCATCCTGGCATGAGCGCCCCCTTCCGGATCAGTATCGATCGCACCGCCCAGGCTCCGCTGGCCGTTCAGATCCATCGGGGCATCGCTGCCGCCATCCGCGACGGGCGGCTGGCCAACGGCGCAAGGTTGCCATCCTGGCGCGATCTGGCGGCGCAGCTCGGCGTCGCCCGTGGCACCGTGCGCGTAGCCTATGAAAAGCTTGCCGACGAACAGTTGATCGCCGGCATGGGAGCCGCCGGTACGCGGGTGATCCACGAGGGAGCTCTGCCGAAAACAACGGCACGCCTGCCGGTAGCCACGCCCCTGCCTACCCTGTTTCCCGATTTCGAGCGCCCGCCCGCCACCTTCCAGATGGGCGTACCGGCGCAGGACGCCTTTCCCTTTTCGCTGTGGTCGCGCATCATGGCGCGCAGCGCCCGCGCTGCTGCCGCGGCGCCGGTGAGCTATCCCGATCCGCGCGGCCATATCGAGCTCCGGCGCGAGATCGCCGCCTATCTCGCCTTGGCCCGCGGCATCCAATGCGAGCCGGACCAGGTCCTGGTGACGTCGGGCTATTCCGGCGCCCTCGGCCTCATCCTGCGCGCCCTCGGGCTCGACGGCCGCAAGGCCTGGCTCGAGGATCCCGCCTTCGTCCTGACCCGCGTCGCCCTCGAGCAGGCCCGGGTGACGATCACGCCGGTTCCGGTCGACCCGGACGGCATCGATGTCGCTGCCGGTCTCAGGCTCGCGCCGGATGCCGCCTTTGCGGTGGTCACCCCGGGCCAGCAGGCGCCTCTCGGCCTCACTTTGTCGCTCGAACGGCGCCTTGCCTTGCTCGATTGGGCCCAGGCCCGCCAGGCCTGGATCATCGAGGATGACTATCTCAGCGAATTGCAGCTCAGGGGGCGGGCCGCACCTGCCCTTGCCTCGCTCGACCGGCGGGGGCGGGTTCTGCATGCCGGCACCTTCAGCAAGACCATCACCCCAGCACTGCGCCTGGGCTTCCTGGTCGTCCCGCCACAACTGGCGGCCCGTTTCGGTGACGTGGCCGCCGCCCTCGCGCCGGCGTCAGCGGTCTCGATCCAGCGAGCCGTGGCGAGCTTCCTGGCGGAGGGGCATTATCTACGGCATCTGCGCCGGATGAAACGCCTCTACGCCGCCCGGCGCGACGCTCTCGCCTCCTGCCTTACCACGCGCATCGGCTCGGGTATGAAGATACATGCCAATGGAGGTCTCGCCGTCCTGCTCGACCTGCCCGATACGATCGACGATGTTGCCGTCTCCCGTCAGGCCCTGCCCTTCGGGATCGCGCCCGTGCCGCTCTCACCCTGGTACAGCGGTGCGCGGCGAGCCGGACTGCTGCTGGGCGTCACCAATGTCGACCCCAGGCGTATCGCCAGTGACTGCGACCGCCTGCTGGCCCTGGTCGCAGCCCATGGCTGAGCAGCCGATGCGCCAAGACGGTTTACATTCGCGGGCACTAGTGCACACTGGAGCATCCGCGCCTTGGAGGCTGCGGGGTAGAATTTGATCGAGCTGGCGCTTTCCACGCGAGATCCAAGCAAGACGACGTGGTTTCTGATCCGGACGGATCAAGAAATACATTTCCTGGAGCAAAGTGCGATCCTCCGAACCGCACATTGCTCCAACTCTTTGTTTCGCCGCATCTTTGCGATTTGAAGTGATCCGGTGAAATCGCAAAATGCTCTAGGGAGGCTGGCTGCACCTTCTCATGGCTTCGCATGTCGATCATATCCGCGAGATCGAAAGCGTCGGCCTGGGCGCGGCAACCATCCGCGACGTCACGGTGGTGCAGAGCTGGCTGCGCTGCATCAACAAGCACCGATTGGATCCGGCCCAGGCCTGCGAGGCCTATATCGTGCCGGATACCCAATTGCGCGAGCATCGCCAGCAATCGGAAGAACTGATCGCGATCGCCCGCTCGGGCCTTGAAAACCTGTTCCGCCAGGTGGCGGGGCAGAACTACGTGCTGCTGCTCTCGGACAGGGCCGGCGTGACCGTGGATTTCTACGGTGACCCGCTGTTCAACAACAATCTGCGCAAGGCCGGCCTTTATCTGGGCTCGGAATGGTCGGAATCGCGGGCCGGCACCTGCGCCGTCGGCGCCTGTATCGAGGCCGGCGAGGCCCTGACCATCCATCAGACCGACCATTTCGACAATACCCACACGCCCCTCTCCTGCACCGCTGCCCCGATCTACGATATCCAGGGCGGCCTCTCGGCGGTGCTCGACATTTCCCTGCTCAGCTCGCCGATCAAGAAGGCCAGCCAGAACCTGGCGCTGCATCTCGTCTCGGCCACGGTGCGGCGGATCGAGCTCGCCAACCTGATGGCGCAATCGAGCCGTGAATGGGTGCTGCGCTTCTCGCGTTCCCCGGAATTTCTCGATGTCGACCCCGAAGCCGGCATTGCCATCGACGGCTCCGGCCGCATCATCGGCATGACCAATGGTGGCGCCAAGGTCCTGGCGCGTTCAGGCAATCTCGATTGGCGCGATCCGCAGGCCCTGATCGGCCAGCCCCTGTCGCGCTTCTTCGACATGGACATCGACGACCTGCCCGACCTGACGCGCCAGCATCGCCCGCAGGATCGTCTGGTCTTCGCACGGGACGGCAACGCCCTGTTTGCCCATGCCATCGAACCCGATATCGCCGTGCGTTCGCCGGCAGGGACGCGCCACGACATTCCCGCCTCGCTGCGCAATCTCAGCGGCGGCGACGGCCAGCTCGCCGCCTTGCAGGCCAAGGTCGCCAAGCTCGCCCCCAGGCCGGTCTCGATCCTCATCCAGGGCGAAACCGGCACGGGCAAGGAATACCTGGCCCGCGCCATCCATGAGGCAAGCGGCCGGACCGGCAAGTTCGTAGCCGTGAACTGCGCGGCTATCCCCGAACCGCTGATCGAAAGCGAATTGTTCGGCCATCTGCCGGGGGCCTTCACCGGCGCGGCGCCAAGGGGGCGGATCGGGCTGATCGAGGAGGCCAATGGCGGCACGCTCTTCCTCGACGAGATCGGCGACATGCCGCTGGCGCTCCAGAGCCGGTTCCTGCGGGTCTTGTCGGAGCGGGAGCTGACGCCAGTGGGCGCTTCGCGGTCCAAGCCGCTGGACATCCGGGTGGTCTCCGCCTCCAACCGGCCACTCGAGGCGCTCGCCAGGGATGGCGGCTTTCGCGAGGATCTGCTCTACCGGCTCAATGCCGCGACGCTCGTGGTGCCGGCCTTGCGCGAGCGATCCGACTTCGTCTGGCTGCTCGACAAGATCCTTGCCAAGCATCGCGTGAACGGCGAGGCGCTGGCGGTCGCGCCGGCAGCTCTGCTCGCGCTCAAGGCCCATCATTGGCCCGGCAACATCCGCGAGCTCGACAATATCGTCTCGGTCGCTGCCGTCTTGTGCCAGAACGGCGTCATCGAATTGTGCGACCTGCCCGAAGCCCTGCTGAGGCGGGCGCTGCCGCCGAGAACCGAGGAGCCGCACACGCAAAGGTCGGCTCTCGAAGCCGTGCTCGCCAGCTGCAACTGGAACGTGTCGCAGGCAGCACGCAACCTGGGCGTCGATCGTTCCACAGTGCATCGCCAGATGAAACGCCACGGCCTGAGTCAACGCAACTGACCTGTTGCAGCACCCCCGCCACAGGTGTGGCATCTGTTGCGCGCCATGCAACGGTTGCCTACGCCCAAGAGGGCTGAAACCGCCCCAGGCCACGGCGTCCCGCCGATTGGCACGGCGATTGCTCTTCCTGCCCAACAACATGCAACACGGGAGGAAGACAAGGATGAAGGCCCTGCGATTTCACGCCGCCAAGGATCTGCGGCTCGAAGAATTGCCCAAGCCGGACCAACCGGCACCGGGACAGGTTCTGATCCGCAATCGCTTCGTCGGCATCTGCGGCACGGATCTGCACGAATACGCCTATGGCCCCATCTTCATCCCGGTCGAACCGCATCCCTTCAGCGGAACCAGCGGCCCGCAGATCCTCGGCCATGAATTCGGCGGGGTGGTCGAGGCGGTCGGCGAGGGGGTCGAAGCGGTGAAGCCGGGCGATCGGGTCTCGGTGCAGCCGTTGATCATGCCGCGTTCGGGCGATTATTTCGCCGATCGCGGCCTCTTCCACCTCAGCCCCCAGCTCGCGCTGGCCGGATTGAGCTGGGTTTCGGGCGGCATGGCCGATTATGCCCTGCTCAACGACTACAATGTGCAGAAGATCCCCGATACGCTCAGCGACGAGGAAGCGGCCCTGGTCGAGCCGAGCGCGGTGGCCGTCTATGCCTGCGACCGCGGTGGCGTCACCGCCGGTTCGAGCGTGCTGGTGACGGGCGCCGGCCCGATCGGCCTGCTCACGCTGCTGGCGGCCCGCGCTGCCGGTGCAGCCCAGCTCTTCGTCTCCGACATCAACGACAAGCGCCTCGCCTTCGCCAAGGCGGCCCTGCCCGATCTCATCACCATCAACCCCAAGCACGACAATCCCGGCGAGGTCGTGCGTGCGCTCAGCGAGGGACAGGTCGGCTGCGACGTGGCGATCGAATGCGTGGGCAACGAGCACGCCCTCAAGGCCTGCCTCGACGCCGTGCGCAAACATGGCGTGGTGGTCCAGACCGGCCTGCATCCGCACGAGAATCCGCTCGACTGGTTCCAGGTCACCTTCAAGGATGTCGATATTCGCGGTTCCTGGGCCTATCCCACCCATTACTGGCCGCGCGTCATCCGCCTGATCAGTTCCGGCCTGCTGCCGGCGAACAAGGTCGTGACCCGCAAGATCACGCTCGACAAGGCCGTCGCCGATGGTTTCGACGCCCTGCTCGATCCGGCCGGCGAACAGCTCAAGATCCTGATCGACCTGGCTCGATAACGCCGGATCGCGACAAGTCTGGTTCGAAAACCAAGCCCGATTCGAAAATAAGGAGTTGGAGCAAGCAAGCGTTCGTTCTCTGTCCGAAGCAATAGTCTCGAACAACAAGATAAAACGGAGGAAATTCCATGCTCGATCAAAGTCCGCAGGCCAGGGTGGATATGGTCCTGGCCAAGCTCGAACAGGCGCTCGCCAGCGGCGACATCGAGGCTGCAGTCAACCTGTTCCAGGAAGATTGCTATTGGCGCGACCTGGTGACCTTCACCTGGAACCTGCGCACCCTGGAAGGGCGCGAGGCCATCGGCGAGATGCTCGAGGCGCAGTTGGCCGCCATTAAGCCGGGCCATTTCCGCCAGGACGCCAACGAAGCCGCCAGCGATGGCAATGGCGTGACCGAGGGCTGGTTCGAGTTCGAGACGCAGGCGGCGCGCGGCTATGGTCATATCCGCCTGAAAAATGGCCTGATCTGGACCCTGCTCACCACCATGAGCGAATTGAAGGGCCATGAGGAACCCAAGGGCTTCCGCCGTCCGATGGGCGCCGAGCATGGCAGCGATCCGACGCGCAAGACCTGGAAGGAAAAGCGCGAATCCGAGGCCTCGGAACTCGGCTTCAGCGAGCAGCCCTATGTCGTCATCATCGGCGGCGGCCAGGGCGGCATCGCACTCGGCGCCCGGCTGCGGCAGCTCGGCGTGCCGACCATCATCATCGAGAAGAACGAGCGTCCCGGCGACAGCTGGCGCAAGCGCTACAAGTCGCTCTGCCTGCACGACCCGGTTTGGTACGACCACTTGCCCTACATCCCCTTCCCCGACAATTGGCCGGTTTTCGCGCCCAAGGACAAGATCGGCGACTGGCTGGAGATGTACACCAAGGTGATGGAGCTGAACTATTGGAGCTCCACCACCTGCAAATCCGCAAGCTTCGACGAAACAACCAAGGAATGGACCGTGATCGTCGAGCGGGACGGCCGCGAGATCACGCTGAAGCCCAAGCAGTTGGTGCTGGCCACCGGCATGTCGGGCAAGGCCAACATACCGAAGATCAAGGGCCAGGATATCTTCAAGGGCGAGCAGCAGCATTCCTCCCGCCACCCCGGCCCGGACGCCTATCGCGGCAAGAAAGTGGTGGTGGTCGGCTCCAACAACTCGGCCCACGACATCTGCGCGGCCCTGTGGGTGGGCGGCGCCGACGTCACCATGCTGCAGCGCTCCTCCACCCATATCGTGAAATCGGACTCGCTGATGGAGATCGGGCTCGGCGACCTCTATTCGGAGCGCGCAGTGGCCGCCGGCATGACCACCCGCAAGGCCGATCTGATCTTCGCCTCGCTGCCCTATCGCATCCTGCACGAGTTCCAGGTGCCGGTGTACGACAAGATCCGCGAGAAGGATGCCGAGTTCTACAAGAGGCTGGAGAAGGCCGGCTTCATGCTCGATTTCGGCGACGACGATTCCGGCCTGTTCATGAAATATCTGCGCCGGGGCTCAGGCTACTACATCGATGTGGGCGCCTGCGACCTGGTGGCGGATGGCCGGATCAAATTGGTCAGCGGCGTCGGCATCCGCGAATTGAGCGAAGGCGGCGTGGTGTTGGAGGATGGCCGCGAACTGCCGGCCGATCTCATCGTCTATGCCACCGGCTATGGCTCGATGAATGGCTGGGCTGCCGATCTGATTTCGAAGGAAGTGGCCGACAAGGTCGGCAAGTGCTGGGGACTGGGCTCTGCCACCACCAAGGACCCCGGACCCTGGGAAGGTGAGCAGCGCAATATGTGGAAGCCCACGCAGCAGGAAGCTCTATGGTTCCACGGCGGCAATTTGCACCAGTCCCGCCATTACTCGCTCTACCTGTCCCTGCAGCTCAAGGCTCGCAAGGAGGCGATCCCGACACCGGTCTACAAGATCCAGGAACGGCATCATCTGTCCTGAGACGGTATCGTACTGTCACGATAAGTGATGGAACATCAGGGGCGGCCACAAGCCGCCCCCTTTTTTCATAGGGCCTCTACTGTCCCCATCCCTCGCGGGCCGACAGGCTCGACAGAGCGGCCAGCAGATCGGTCTGGGTGACGAGCCCGGCAATGTGCTTGTCGTCGTCGACGATGACCACGGCATGGGCAGTGCCGTCGGTGAGGGCGGGAACGAGTCCGAGCGCGGGGGCTCCCGGCGTGGAGAGAGTGGGCAGGGTCATGACGTCCCCTACCTGCTTCACCGGGCCGGCAAGGTCGCGCAGGCCCACCGTTCCGACCACGCGGTCGTGGAAGTCGATCACCGGCAGGGTGCGGACATTATGCTCCAGCAGGAGCTTGATCGCCGTCTCGGCGCTGGCTTCGGGCTCGATGGTGACGATGTCGCGCGACATGATGTCGGCGCAGGTGAGATCGGCATGGGAGCGCGACAGCGCCCGCTGTTCGACCCGCCGCAGCAGGCGGTCGATATCCTGCCGGTCGATGTCGAAAGTCTCGCCGAGATCGGTCAGCGCCCCCTCGATATCCTCGTCGCCAAAGCCGACGCGCAGAGAGGGTACGGGGTCGCTGGTACCATGCGTGCTGACCGGGACGGAAGCCGGCACGTGCGGATAAGGGTGGCGGGAGAAGCGGTGGAACAGCCAGCCTAGCGCCACCAGCAACGCCGAGTTGAGGCAAACAGGCACCAGGGCAAAGCCGAAGCCGGCGGCGGCCACTGCGGGGCCCCCGATCACTGCCGTCAGGGCAGCGGCCCCGCCGGGCGGATGCAGGCAGCGCGTCAGCGACATCACCGCGATGGCAAGACCAACCGCCAGACCGATGGCCAGCATCGGCTCATGCACGAACTGGGTGACTGTGATTCCGCACAGTGCCGAGAGCGTATTGCCGCCGATGATCGACCAGGGCTGGGCCAGCGGACTGGCCGGCACGGCAAAAAGCAGCACGGCCGAAGCGCCGACAGGTGCCACGATGAAAGGAAGATGCGGATCGCGGCCAAAGACGAGTGTGCAGACCAGGCCGGTCAAGCCGATGCCCACGATGGCGCCCAGGCTGGCGAACAGCCGGTCGCGCAAGGTGGCCCCGGCCAGGATCGGGGAGAACAGCTTGAAGGGAAGAAGCGCCATGGACCCACCCGGCAGACAAAGAGGGCGATTCCGCCCACCGCGATATATCGCGAAGCGATAGGTGCTTAAAGCTTAGGCAGTCGGCATTCAAGGTACGAAAGGACGCAGCGCCCCTGGGAGCGCGGACATCCTGCCCGCATCTTGGAAACATGGTGCTTGCAGGATGATAAGAGGCGGACAGGATGTCCGCGCTCCCAGGAAGCCATGTACAAAACGACCACTCCCGCACTCTCCCCTCGCGCCTCAGCCGCAAATCACCTATCTGAGCTTCATGGCATCCGTTACCGGCCCTGAAATCGAACGCCTGATCCAGTTGCTCGCCCGCCTGCCCGGGCTCGGGCCGCGTTCGGCACGCCGGGCCGCGCTGACGCTGATCAAGAAGCGCGAGCAGTTGATGGTACCGCTGGCATCGGCTCTGCAAATCGCCTGCGAGCGCGTGGTGGTCTGCTCGAACTGTGGCAATATCGACACCTCCGACCCCTGTACTTTGTGCAGCGATCCCCGGCGGGAGAACACGCTGCTGGTGGTGGTCGAGGATGTCGCCGATCTCTGGGCCCTGGAGCGGGCCGGTGTCGTCAATGCCCGATACCATGTGCTCGGCGGCACGCTTTCGCCGCTCGACGGCATAGGTCCTGAGGACCTCACCATCGACAGGCTGGTCGCGCGCGTCACTGAGGATGGGGTTTCCGAGGTAATTCTCGCCCTCAACGCCACGGTCGACGGCCAGACTACCGCCCATTACGTCACCGATCTTCTGGCACCCACGGGCGTCAAGGTGACGAAACTGGCGCATGGCGTGCCGGTTGGAGGCGAGCTTGACTATCTCGACGAGGGCACCTTGGCCGCCGCGATCCGCAGCCGGACGCCGTTTTGAGGTAGGAGCGCGGACATCTCAGCGACATGCTTGCATGCCGCGGTGTCCGCTCTTTTCTTACCAGAAATGCAATGTTTCCAAGAGCGGACAGGATGTCCGCGCTCCAAGGAGCCACCATGCCCCAGCTCATCATCACCTATTGGCGCGACATTCCCACCATGGTGGTGGCCAAGCAGGGCCGCACCAGCGCCAAGCGCGAACTGGGCTCTCGCTTCGGCGAGGCCGTCGACATGGCGGCGATGCGTGGCGGCGCCGCCGGCACCGACGATTATCTCTCCGAATTCCATCGCAGCCCCCCGATCGAGTGCGGCGACGACCTCGAAGCGGAAGTTTCGGCGGCGGCGGCCAAGATCGAGGCGGAATACGACAAGGAACGGTTGGCGGCTCTTGCCAAGAATGGCGGCAGGGAAATTTCCTGATCCGTTCAATGCGAGCTCACGAGCCATGCGCACGCCCGCTGCCTTCGAAGCCACCGGAAAGCCACCGCGCGACGCGAAGAAATTCGCCCTGCGCTTCTGGGCCATCCGCCATTCCGCCGCGATGGAGCGGGTCTATGACGGTGTCGAGTGGACGCTGGTCAAGCTCTCGCCTCTGTTCACGGCGATCGGCTGGGAGAGGCTGGAAAAGCCGGTGGCCAAGGTCGAGAAGCTGGTCAAGTCGACCCTGTTCGACTGCAAGATGTGCGGCCAATGCGCGCTGTCCTCCACCGGCATGTCCTGCCCGATGAATTGCCCCAAGGGCCTGCGCAATGGCCCCTGCGGCGGCGTGCGGGCCAATGGCAATTGCGAGGTTTATGCCGACATGCCCTGCGTCTGGGTCAAGGCCTATGAGGGCTCGCGCAACATGGCTGCTGGCAGTGCGATCGAGGCGCCGCAGGGGCCGGTCGATCACCGCCTGAAAGGGCAGTCCTCCTGGCTTTCCGTCGCTCGCGAGAAGTCGGGCTACAATGCCAGGATCGCGGCCGAGAAGGCAGCAGCGGCGGCCGCCGCCAAGGCCAAGGCAGCAGCAGCCAAATCCAATGCAACCGCGGCCAGCGGAGGCAAGCCATGAGCATCGATAACAGGCTGCCGCATCCCGACGATTTCGGGCCTCACCCGGCAGCCCCCCTGCCCGAATTGCCGGGCCACACCTCGCGCGGGCGTCTCGAACGCGTGCTGCGCCGCGGAGAGTTTGCCGTCACGGCCGAGCTCAACCCGCCCGATTCGGCCAATCCCGACGACGTGCTCGAACGGGTGAAGCCGTTCGAGGGCTGGGTCGACGCCGTCAACGCCACCGACGGCTCCGGCGCCAATTGCCACATGTCCTCGGTGGCGATCTGCGCCCTGCTCACCCGTGTCGGCTATTCGCCGGTGTTCCAGATCTCCTGCCGCGACTACAACCGCATCGCCATCCAGGGCAATGTACTGGGCGCCGCCGCGCTCGGCGTATGCAATGTGCTGTGCCTGTCCGGCGACGGCGTGCAGAGCGGCGACCATCCCGAGGCCAAGCCGGTCTTCGACCTCGATTCGACAGCCCTGCTTTCCACCATCCGCACCATGCGCGACGAGCAGCGCTTCCTGTCGGGGCGCAAGATCACCACGCCACCCGCCATGTTCCTGGGCGCCGCCGCCAATCCCTTCGTGCCACCCTATGATTTCCGCCCGATCAACCTGGCCAAAAAGATCCAGGCCGGGGCGCAATTCATCCAGACCCAATATTGCTTCGACGTGCCGCTGCTCGAGCGTTTCATGGCCCGCATCCGCGACATGGGCCTGCACGAGAAATGCTTCATCATGGTCGGCGTCGGCCCGCTCGCCTCCGCCCGCACCGCCAAATGGATGCGCTCCAACGTGCCCGGCGTGCATGTGCCCGACGAGGTGATCAAGCGCCTGGAAGGCGCGCAGGATCAGAAGGAGGAAGGCAAGCGGCTGTGCATCGACATCATCCAGCAGGTCCGCGAGATCAAGGGCGTCGCCGGCGTGCATGTGATGGCCTATCGGCAGGAAGAATATGTCGCCGAGATCGTGCATGAATCCGGCGTGCTGGCCGGCCGCACGCCCTGGCGCCGCGACATGGCCCCGAGCCCGATGCCGCATGAGGAGATGGTGGGGGCGCAGTAGCACCATTTCAGATTGTACGGGCATCCCGTGACATGCTGGCATGTCACGATGCCCGTTCCTGGAAGCTCAGCGCTTGCAGAAAGGAAGAACGGGCAGGATGCCCGTGCACCCGGGAGACGCTGTTACCCCGCCGCCGCGAACACCCGCAGCCGGTGGCCGTCTGGATCGAGCACCACGAAGGTACGGCCGAAATCGAGATCGACGGGCTTTTGCAATACGCGCACATCGCGCGTTTCGATCCATTTGTCATAGGTCGCATCGACGGCGGCAGCATCCACGGCCTCGAAACCGATCTCGACACCGCCGGCCGGGGCGCTGGGCGCGGGTTCGGCCGTATGCTTGGACCACAGACCCAGCATCAGGCCGGTCGGCAGCGCGAACATGGCGAAGGTGACCTGCTCCTCGACGGGCTCGAGGCCCAGCAATTCACGATAGAAGGCAGCGCTGCGCCGCGGGCTGTCGACCATCAGCAGGGCAAAACTGGCTTTCAAGGCGGGATCGGGCATCGTCATGTTCCTCGGTTGCGATGAGGAAAGACTAGCGCCTCGCCCTGCCAGTTTTTGTCAGGAGCATAGAAAAAGCGGACGGGACGTCCGCCTCTTCCCGTCACGCCGCCACAGCCTCGGCCTGCCCCACCAGTCGCATCAGGCCTTCCCAGGCCCCCGGAGCCGCGCCGATCACCCGGCCGCCGCGGGCGAGGTCACTATGGGCAAGGAAATTCTCGACCTTGCCGCCCGCCTCGCTGATCAGGCACAGGCCCGCCAGGCAGTCCCAGGCGTTCATATGCGGCTCGTAATAGCCCACCAGACGACCCGCGGCGACATAGGCCAGCATCAGCGCGCCCGAACCGTTGCGGATGAACATGCCGCCCTCGTGCAGGAGGGCATTGAGGAAGCCGGTGATGATCTCGGGCGCCACGCGGTGATTGGCACCCACCCCGAGCACGCCGTCGACCAGGCTTCTCTTGTCGGAAAGCCGCAGGGTGGTGCCGTTCAGGCTGGCACCCTGGCCGAGGGCGGCGGCATAGAGCTCGTCGCGTACGGGCGCATAGATCACCCCGACAACCGTTTCACTGCCGTGGATGACCGCGACCGAGACGCACCAGGACGGCAGGCCGAAGACGAAGGGGCTGGTGCCGTCGACCGGGTCCATCACCCAGCAATAACCTGAGGTGCCTTCGCTCAAGCCATATTCCTCCCCAAGCAGGCTGTCGTCCGGGAAAACCGCATGGATGCGCTCGCGCAGCAGCCTTTCGCTGGCCTTGTCCGCAGCGGAGACGACATCCTGCGCATTGGCCTTGGTCTCGACCGCCAGCGTATCGCGATCGTTGAAGAAGGACAGCGCCAGGAGACCTGCCTCCCGGATGACGTCCCGGGCAAGATCGAGGCGGGCGGCGATGTCGGCGGTGGCAGGCGATGTCATGGGCAATCCGGTATCAACATTCGAAAATAGGGAGGGGAGCGGAACGGCGGCTCATTCCGGCACCAAGGCGAGGCCCCGGTCATGCAGGTCGACACCGATCGGGCTGCCCGGCTCCAGCATGCGGTCGGTGCCGGAATCGATCAGGAAGATGGGGCCGGCCTTGGTCTCGATCTCATATTCGACATGGTCGCCGAGATAGGCGGCGTGCAATACCTTGCCCGACAGCATTGCCCCCGCGGCCTCGCGCAGAGTCATGGCGTTGGGGCGGATGGCGAGTTTCGCGGGGCCTACGGCCAAGCCCCGCGCCGCCAGCGCATGCCCGCCCTCGCCGACCCGGATCTCGGCCCGGCCGTCGGCCACGCGTGTCACCTCGCAGGGCACCACATTGGCCTCGCCGATGAAATCGGCGATGAAGGCGGAGGCAGGCGCTTCATAAAGCTCGCGCGGCGTACCGGCTTGGGCGATCCGGCCCTGATGCATGACGATCACCGTATCGGAGACGGCCAGCGCCTCCTCCTGGTCATGGGTGACATAGACAGCCGTGAAGCCCAGGCGCTGCTGCAATTCGCGGATCTCGGTGCGGACTCGCCGACGCAGCCGTGCATCGAGATTGGAGAGTGGCTCGTCGAGCAGCAACACCTGCGGCTCGACCACCAGGGCGCGCGCCACGGCGACGCGCTGCTGCTGGCCGCCCGACAATTCGCTCGGCAGGCGCTCGCCATAGCCGGCCAGTCCCACCAGAGCGAGGCCATCGGCCGCCTTCTCGCGCGCCTGCGCCTTGCGCAGGCCTGATGATATCAGGCCGTACGCGACATTATCGGCTACGCTCATATGCGGGAACAAGGCGTAGGACTGGAACACCATCGAGACGTCGCGCTCATTGGCCGGCAGGGCTGTAACATCCTTGCCGCCAATGCTGATGCGGCCGGCGCTGGGATGCTCCAGCCCGGCGATCATGCGCAGGGTCGTGGTCTTGCCGCAACCCGAAGGGCCGAGCAGGGTCACCAGCGTTCCCGGTTCGATCGTGAGCGACAGATCGGCGATGGCGGTCACCGCGCCGAAATCCTTGCGGACATTCTGGAAGGTGACCGAGCCCGGCCTGATATCGATACTCATGCCGCCTTCTCCTGAGGCTGGATATTGTCTTGGGGGCTGGTTGCGGATTTGGCCGACAGGCCAGCGACGCGGTCCTCGCGGCGGAGCCTTCGCTCGCCGACCAAGGCCTGGAAGCCGCCGATCACGGCAATCATCACCACGATCAGCACGCTGGAATAGGCGATGGCCACGCCATAGGAGCCATTCTCGACCAGGCCGACGATATAGGCGGTCGCCATGTTGTACTGGGCACTCACCAGGAAGATCACCGCGCTGATCGAGGTGATCGAGCGCACGAAGCTGTAGACCAGGGCGGCGACGATCGCCGGCCGGAGCAGCGGCAGGATCACGCGCCGTGCCGTGGTGAAGGAGTTCGCCCCCAGCGTCAGCGAGGCCTCGTCCAGGCTGCGGTCGATCTGGCTCATCGCCGCCACGCCGCCGCGCACGCCCACCGGCATGTTGCGGAAGACGAAGCAGACGATCAGGATCAGTGCCGTTCCCGTCATCTCCACCGGCGGCAGGTTGAAGGCGAAGACATAGGAAACGCCGATGATGGTGCCGGGGATGGCGAAGCTCATCATCAGGGCGAATTCGAACACCGAGCGCCCGGCAAAATTCTGGCGCACGATCAGATAGGCGGTGATGAGGCCGACCACCGCCGTCAGCGGCGCCGAGATCAGGGCGATCTCCATCGTCGTCCAGAACGAGCCCCAGGCGACACCGTTCCACAAGAGTGTGCCGTGATCAAAGGTCACGGCAAAGGCGCGGGTGTAGTGCTCCAGCGTGAGTCTGTGGTCGAGCCCCCAGGTCTTCACGAAGCCACCGAACAGGATCATGGCATAGACCACCAGCGTGAAGGCCGACCACACGGAGACCACGCCGATGGAAAGCGCGGCGACACCCCGGCTGAGCCCGGCATGCTGACCGGAATCGCCCTTGCCGGTAACAGTGGTGAAATTCTTGCCGCCGAGCCAGAGCCGCTGGGCGACGAAGGCGGTGAGGGTGAAGGAGAGCAGAATCAGGGCCAGCACGGCCGCGCGCGCTGGATCGGTCTGCGCGCCAACCACGGCGAAGAAGATCTCGGTGGAGAGCACGCCATGGCTGCCGCCCAGCACCATCGGATTGCCGAAATCGGCCAGGCTCTCGATGAAGCCGACCAGGAAGGCATTGGCGAGACCCGGCCGCATCAGCGGCAGTGACACCGTGACGAACGTGCGCCAGCGATCGGCCTTGAGTGTCTGGGCTGCCTCCTCCATGGCGGGGCTGACGCCCTGCACCACGCCGATGAGCACCAGGAAGGCGATCGGCGTGAAGGAGAGTACCTGTGCGATCCAGATGCCGGCGGGGCCGTAGAGCCAGCGGCCGGGCGGAATGTCGAAGAGAAAAGCGAGGCCCTGGGTGACCACGCCGGAGCGCCCGAACAGCAGGATCAAGGCGAGGCCTACCACGAAGGGCGGCGTGATGATCGGGAGAATGGTGAGCAGCCGCAGGGCCCGCTTGAAGGGAAAGCGGGTGCGGGTCGCCACCAGGGCGAAAGCGAGGCCCAGCAAGGTCGAGCCGATGCCGGTGGCGATGGCCAGCGTCAAGGTGGACCAGGCGACGCCGCAGCGCCCGCTGCCGGACAGGCAGCGCAGGGTCCAGATCGAGGGATCGGTCAGCGTCTTGAGAAAGCCGGCGGGATCGAAGCCGCCGTCGATGCCTTGAAAGGCGCCGACCAGCACCATGCCGACCGGATAGAACACGAAGGTGGCGACCATGGCGATCAGGATGGTGATCGCCGATACCACGAAGGCGTCGCCGCGCAGCACGCCGCGCTCGGCGAGGCCGAAGCTGAACAGCAGGAGGAACGCGGTCAGCAGCGCGGTCGCACCGGCGCCGAAAGCCTCCTGCCCCGTTCCGAGCGCACCGAACCAGACCTCGAACACCGGCCAGCGCCAGCCCGAATAGGCGATAGCGAAGCCCTGGAGGACCATGATGGCCGCGCCGGCGAGACCCGAGGCGACCAGCAGCCGAGCGCGGGGCACCGGGTTCGCGGCAAAGCGTGCCCACACCGCCGGCAGCAGCGCCAGCAGGGGCAGGCACAGCCACCCGCGCCCCTGCAGGGCGAGCTGGACCAGACCTGGGCCTGCCTTGGCGCCCAGCGGATAGTCACTGAGCCAGCCGGTCGAAAGCAGGCCTGATTCGAGCCTGTACCAGGGCAGGATCGCCAGGCCGAGAACGGCCAAGGCGAGCACCCAGTCGAGGCGGTGATTGCGCCTGTTCATGGCAGGCCTCTTGGAAATGGTGGATGGTGGTCGTCATCCCCCGGCCACGACTTGCGATGCAGGTCGCGGCGGCAGCGCCACTGCGGCTGGCGCCGGGACGACGGAGCGATTGCTCCGCTTAAGGAGCGAGCCGAATTCAGTTGGCGTTGGCGCCGATCTCGTGGTCCCAGCGCTCCAGCAAGGCCTTTCGGGTCGCGGGATCGCCGAATTTCTTGAAATCGTAGTCGATCAGCTTGATGTCCTCGAAACGCGGGGCCTGGGGCGGCAGCTCGGCGTTCTTGTTGGAGGGAATCTGGAAGGACTTGGCATCCTTCATCAGCGACTGGATCTCCGGCTTCAGGGCCCAGTCATAGAATTTCTTGGCATTGTCGAGATTACGCGCGCCCTTGATGATGCTCATCGAGCCGATCTCGTAGCCGGTGCCCTCGCAAGGCGCCACCGCCTTGACCGGGAAGCCTTCGGCCGTCATCGTCACCGCGTCATGCATGAAGACGATGCCGACTGTGGTCTCGCCGCGCGCCGCCGCCTTCACCGGGGCCGAGCCTGACTTGGTATATTGCGAGACATTGGCATTGAGCTTGGCGAGATAGTCGAAGGCCTTGTCCTCGCCCATGATCTGCACCAGCGAGGCCAGCGCCGTATAGGCCGTGCCCGAGGAGTTGGGGTTGGCCATCTGGATCTCGCCCTTGTAGGAGGCATCGGCGAGATCGGCCCAGCAGCCCGGCGCCTTCAGCTTCTTCTGGGCGAGGAGATCGGTGTTATAGCCCCAGCCGAGCGCCCCGGCATAGACGCCCACGGTGCGGTAGCCCGACTGCTCGGCCTGGCGCTTGGCCCAATCCTGAAGCTGATCGAGCAGCGGAGATTTGTATTCGAGGGTGAGGCCTTCCTGGGCGGCCTGAAGATGCGGGTCGCCGGTGCCGGCCCACCAGATATCCGTCTTGGGATTGGCGGCCTCGGCCCGGATCTTGGCATAGGTCTCGCCCGAGGACAGGCGCACCATGTTGACGCCGACGCCGCTATCCTTCTCGAACTTGTTCTTCAACAGTTCGCAGACGGCGACATCCGCCGCACAGATCAGGTTGAGCGATCCTTCGGCCTGGGCGGCGGCGGGCAGCATGGCCGCCATGACCACGGCGGCAGCGAGTGTTTTCTTCATGGGTTTCCTCCGGGCGGCATGCTGTTTTACTTGTATTGCACACGTGTGCAAAAGCTGCATCAGCGAGATCATGCTGTCAATCAAGAATTCCATGCGAGAATTCACTGAGCGATCCACCCGAACTGGGTAAAACCAACAGCAGCGCTTGCACATGACTGCAAGGGCGTGCAACCTCCCTGTCAATGTTCGACTGGCTCCCGTCATGAAACCAGCCCGCTCCTTCGTCAGCGCCGAGGAAGTCGCCAGGCTGGCCGGCGTCTCCCGTTCCGCCGTGTCCCGCGCCTTCACGCCAGGGGCCAGCGTTTCCGAGGAGACGCGTAAACGCGTGATGGAGGCGGCCCAGAATCTGGGCTACCACGTCAATCATCTCGCCCGTGGCCTGATGCGCCAGCAGAGCGGCATCGTCTGCCTGATCGTCTCCGACGTCGACACGCCCTTCCAGTCGCGCCTCGCCCGGAACCTGATCGGCCGGCTGCAACAGACGGGCAAGGTCGCCATGGTGATCAATTCCTCCGGCTCGCCCGAGGCCGTGGCCGGCGCGGTGCGCCAGACCCTGAACTACCGGGCCGACGCCACGGTGGTGCTTTCGGGTACGCCGGACAGGGCCATCGCCCGCACCTGCCTCGACCACGGCCAGGAGCTGATCCTGATCAACCGGGACCAGGATTTCGACGAGGCGCACACCATCACGGTCGCCAACAAGGATGCAGCCCATCAAGCCGTGCTGGCCTTCCAGCGCGCCGGCTGCCGGCGGCTGGCCTGCGTCACCTCGCAAGCCGGCACGCCCAGCCTTACCGAACGCGAGAAGGCCTTTCTCGATGCAGCCCGCGAAGCCGGTTTCGAACCGATCCATTGGCACCAGGGCCGCACCAGCTATGAGGCCGGCGCCGAGGCTGCGCGCGCCTTGTTCACCCGGCAGGTCACGCCCGACGCGGCCTTCTGCATCAACGATCTCATGGCCTGCGGCTTCGTCGATGCCGCCCGCAAGGAGTTCGGCCTGCGCGTGCCGGAGGATCTGTGCGTCATCGGCTTCGACGACATCGAGCAGGCCGGCTGGCGGGCCTATGACCTCACCACCTTCGCCCAACCCATCGACCATATCGCCGACAAGGTCGCCGAACTGGTGCGCGACGGCGGCATGATCAGCCGCTCCGACGGCACGATCGGCCGGGGCACGCGAACCTGCCTCGACGTGCCCTTGATCTGGCGCGGCACGGTACGCATGCCCGACCTGTCGCGGCAAGAAGGCTGAAGCGTTTTACGATTTGGCGGAATCGCCAAGAATCGCAAAGACGCTCCAGCCAATCCGTAGGATTGGCTTGGAACCAAAGAGTGAGAGCAACAAGCGTTTCCGGCTAGACGCGCTTTGCTCTAGAGCATCGGACATTTAATCGTACGCATATCCAGCGGCGTTAAGATAGTTCCAGCATTCTTTTGGGCTGAAGAGATCGCAGATATCGCCGATTGCGTTCCAGAGTTGTTCGAAAGTTCGAGCGGCAGCCGCCCTCAGATGGGC